>NZ_JABBWZ010000003.1:0-438327 GCF_014161435.1 Microbispora sp. H10949
ACCACAGATCGCACTGCGTGAGCTGGCCGGGCTGATAGGTCACCCGATCCACCGGATCGATGCCGACATACTCCGGGCGGATACGCGCCAGCAGCTTCTTCAACGGCCCTTCGGAGTACGGCCAGCCGATCCGCTGCGCGATCACCGGCACCGGCATCCTCGGCCACTCCCGCAAAAGCGCCCGCACCTGCGGCTCGTAGGCATCGGCCACCGAGCCGCGACGGGCCCGCTCGTACTTCGGCGGCCGGTCCGAGGCCAACGCCGCCCGCACCGTGTTACGGGCCACGCCCAGCCGCCGGGCGATCTCCTTGATGGGCACGCCCTCTGCCCGATGCAGACGGCGTATCTCCGCCCAGTCCTCCACCTTCAGCACCCTCCAAGGTCTCGGAGGGGGTTAGTTTTCGGAGTACCTCAGGGGGTCAGTTTTCAGGATCCGCCGACAGGATCAGGTTGCGACCCCTCGTAGGGGCGCTGAGGACGAAGGCACTGTGGACGCGATCCTCGTCTGGGTCGGGTTGCGACCCCTCGTAGGGGCGATGAGGACTGCCCTGCACGTCCGACACACTGACCGTCGCGGTTCGGTTGCGACCCCTCGTAGGGGCGATGGGGACCTGCCTCACCCAGACCGGCAGTCGGGTGCCGGTCACGTTGCGACCCCTCGTAGGGGTGATGAGGACGATGGCGTCGCGGTGACACACTGGCGGGCGCTAGGGTTGCGACCCCTCGTAGGGGTGATGAGGACCGGTGCCACATGCCTTGTGCGGCGGCTACGCCCATGTTGCGACCTCTCGTAGGGGTGATGAGGACAGCTACGCGCCCAAGGGCTGACGTACGCGGCGATCGGGTTGCGACCCCTCGTAGGGGTGATGAGGACCCCACCATAAAGCGGCAGGTCGGGCTGGATCTTAGCGCCTGGTTGAGGCGAAAGTTTGCAGTGGACCTCCGGTTGTGCACGGAACCCGGGAGGTTTGCTGCAATCAGCATGATGATCAAGGGGTGCTTCACAGGATGTCCGTGGGGGCGGGCTGGGCGCCGCCCCATTCCTGGCGTTCGGGGGAGGTGCCGGGTGGGAAGGTGAAGACGAGAACGCTGTCGTACGACTGGTCGATCACCTCTTCGACTCGATGGCGGAATCTCTTGAGCTGGGCCGGGCTCAGCGCTCCCTCGAACACGCTGCGCTGCACATGGTGGAGGTACTGCCGGCACAGCCGCAGGATGGCGGCGTTGCGCTTCGCCAGCGTGTCGTAGACCACGACCACGTACACGTCGTCTCACCACCAGATCCGAAACGGCTTGTACGGCGTGCCCTCCAGGCATCTGCGGGTGAGCTGAAGCGCCTCCAGATACAGCAACTCGTCGTAGCCGACGTTGCGGCCCAGTGACCGGTGCTGAATCGTCACAGCCAGTTCGTCCCTGACGGTCTGGACGACCAGCTTCCTGCCCGTCTCGCTCAGCATCGCCTGGTTGATGTCCGTCTCGATATGGGCGGGCTTGAGCTGACCTCGCGCGGCGAGCCGGAGGAGCAGCCGTTCGGCGAAGAGCGGCTTGAACACCTCCGCGAGATCCAGCACCAGGGAGTGGCGCTGGCGTTCCATCGTGCTGTGCAGGAAAGCCACGCCCGTGTGCAGCGGCGTCAGTCTTATCGCCGAGAGCATCCGCGCGTAGACGATCCCGTTCACATAGCTGATGAAGGCGTTGCCCGCGTTGCGCGGAGGCCTGCGGCTGCGGCCGTCGAGCCGCAGCCAGTCCGGGAGGCGGGTGTCCAGTACGGCCCAGGCCGAGCGGCGGAAGGTGCCCTCCGCGCCCATGAGTTGCTCTCGTGTGGTGGCATCGGTGATCGACGCTGCGAGTACGGCCATCGGCCGGTCGAGGAGCTTGCGGTCGACGACCCGGCGCACGTTCACCGCGGTGCTGGCGACGATGGCCCGGGCGATTTCCATGGAGGACGCCGGATCGGCGGCCAGCCCCACCTGGGCGATCACCGTCTGCCCCGAAACGCTGGTGTCCGCGGTAAGCAGCGAACCGGCGTAGTCCCCGTAGTGGCTGAGGAAGTGCACGTTGATCCGGTACTGGTTGAGCAGGCTGATCACGGAGGTGTTGAGATCGACGGCCTCGCAGGCGACGATGTCGCGCACGTCGGTCACCGGAATGTGGACCGGCGCCCCCTCGGGCCGTTCGATCCGCAGAGACTGATCTTTGCGGCGGATCCGGCAGGACGTCGTGAGCCAATAGGTACGGGCGGCGGTTGGCATCTATTCGTTCCAGCAGTAGTCGGCGTAGGAGCAGCCTCGGCAGGCGGACCGGGCGAGCAGCGGCGGTGAATCGGGCGCGGACACCACGGCCAGCACCTCGGCGATGTCGGCCTCGGCCTGCTCCGCGGCTTGTGCCGTGTACGGCAGGCGCTTGGTGCGACGGGTCTTGGGGTAATGGAGGATTCCGCCCTGCGCGTCCACGCCGACGGCCCGCAGCCGGTAGCAGTAGTGCAGGGCCTGCGCCTCGTCGGCTCGGCTCGGCCGCGACGACGACTTGACCTCGTGCACCCAGGCGGCGCCGTCGAGGTGGTCCAGCTTCGCCGCGCCCAGGTCGACCGGGGAGCTTCGGGTGTAGGAGGTCTCGTGCACCGCCTCGCCCAACTGGACGGTGGCGCTGAGCTGCTCGGGTCGCATCCCCCGTGCGTAGAGCCACAGCTGGCGTCGGCAGTGGTAGAGGTACTTGACGTGCACGCCGCCGACGTCCTCGGGGCCGATCACAGCACCTCACCCGCCTGATACTCACGGGCGGCCGGTCCGCGGATCTCGCCGAGGCCGAGCCGCTCGTCGTAGTCGGCCTCCACGATCCGCACCCCGAGGCGCTTCTCCCAGGTCGTCAGCGGCGCCGCCCAGAACGGTATCGGAATCAGGAAGCGCTCGGCGAGCAGACGCCCGGCCGCCCTGACGTCAGGCACCTGGCCGAGACTCGCCTTGTAGGCGTCACGATCGCTGGACAGGACCGCCTCCGTCCCGTCGAACAGTTCGTCGAACCGCTCACCGAGGTCGTCTCGGCTGCTGAACGGATGCGCGAAGTTCAGGAAGGCGTCGGTGAACTCCGTCCGGTGCCGGAGCACCTCGTCGTGCCACTCCTGGCCCCAGGCGGTGCCGTACACCTCGTCGAGCCAGAGCCTCGCCTCCCCCTCGTCGACCACCGCGCCGTCATGGCGGCCCAGGATGACCCAGCCCGCCTCGACCGGCTCCCGTGGATAGACGCCGTCGGCGTGGTCCTCGCCCCGCCCCCGCCTCGGAGCGAACGCCGCCTGATGCACGACGACATCGGCGGGCGGCCGTTCGGCGACTCGGTTGACCCGGCCGAACCGCTGCAGCAGCGCCTCCAGCGGTGCGGCCGAGGTGAACAGGCAGTCGAAGTCGACGTCGAGGCTCACCTCCATTACCTGGGTGGCGACCACCAGCCCCGGACGCCGGGGACGGCCCGTGCCGAAGCGCTCGGCGATCGCCGCCTCAATGGCCGAGCGGTCCATCCGGCGGAAGCGCGCGTGCAGCAGGTAAGCGACCTCGGTCTCTTGTGCGAGTTCGCCGAACAGGTGCTGGGCGTCGGCGACGTTGTTGGCCACCACGAGCACCGACTCGCCACGCGTCAGCCTGCCGCGTATCTCGTCGACCGAGTCAGGGTCGGTCAGATGCCGGTCCCGCAGCGCCAACCGGTGTCGTCGTGGCGCACCCGCCGCGGACGCCTCGACCAGATGGACGTTCCGTCGCAGCGTGTCCCGGAAGAGGTGGGCCAGGGCGTCCGGGAGCGTGGCGGAAAGCACGGCGACGCGCCCGCCCAGCCGCTCCCACAGACCCGCCGTCGCCATGATGTAGCCGAGCCGCCGGGGATCGTAGGCATGCAACTCGTCCAGCACGAATACCGAGTTCGCGGCGTCGATGAGCGTCGCCGCGTGGGCCGGTCCGGCCAGCACGCCACGCAGGATCTGGTACGGCGTGCCGACCCGCACGGTCTCCCGGAACAGCCGGGTCGCCGCCGCCCGGGAGACGGCCTTCCGCGCGGCGTCGGCCTGTGCGTCCTCGCCGTCTTCCGGGCAGATGGCGGCGGCGAGGTGGTAGGAGGCGGCCCGGGAGTGCATCACCCCCACCAGCGTCTCGTCGCCCAGCAGCGTGCCCAGCCGTACCGCCATGGCGTTGATCGAAGCGAGGTAGGGCAGGGTGAAGAAGACCCTCGGCACGCCACCGGTCGCCTCAGTGATCGCCGTAGCCTGCGCCGCCGCCCACAGCAGGCCCGCCTCGGTCTTCCCCGAGCCGGTCGGGGCACGCAAGAGGAGATGCCCGTCGATCTCCGCCGCGCCGGTCTGGTGCGGGCGCAGGTTCCGGCCGCGGTCGGCGAACGCCTTCTCCAGCAGCGGCCGGAAGTCCGCCCCCAGCGGTTGGTACGCGTCCAACGTGCTGTGCGCGGAGGAGACGTGGTCGGCCAGTGTCACCGCGCCCTGGAGTAGCACCGCCGTCAGCCCCTCGTCCGCGGACGCCGGCATCTCCCACTGGTCGAGCAGCAGGTCGAAGACCCGCCGCGCACTCGCGATGACGTCCAAGGGCCCATCCGGGCAGGGCGCCGTCGTCAGTCCCGCCTGCCAAGCCGTCTCGTAGAGCCACTCACGCAGTTCACCGGCGACGTCCCCGGGAACCGGCTCGAAGCGGTCGCGCCACTCCTGCTCACTCGCGCCGCCGTACGCCCGGACCAGCGAGCTGTGTCCGCCGTCGAGGGCACGATGATGGGTGGCGACGCCGGTGGCCACCCACACGAGCAGACGCTCGTCGGTGATCAGGCCCGGCAGGAAGCCCAGCGACACCACCTCGTGCCGTTCGCCCCAGGATCTGATGCGCCCCCTGAGCATGGCCTGGAACCCGTACGGGATCTTCCCGGCGTCATGGCAGAGTGCGGCGAGGCAGACCGCCGGCCAGAACAGCCCTTCGGCGACCCGAGCCGGCACGGCAATCGCTCCGACCCGGCGGCGCACAGCGGCGGCGCCCTCCAGGGTGGCCGCGAGGTGAGCGGTCAGCCGCTCCGGCGGGTCGCTCTTGGCGAGCAAGTCACCCAACCCCACCTCACACCACCGCCGACAGATGCCCGGGATGGACCGGAGGTAGCGGCACCACCGCCCGGCCCTGTTCGTCCGACCACTCCGCGCAGATCAGCAGGTCGCTGCGTCCGGAGGCGTCGAAGTGGTACCCGTCCCAGGTCCGCTGCCGGTCTGGCGAGATCGCGGTCGGCAGCCGCAGCAACGTCCCGGCGGGCAGCGCTCCGGCGAGCACAGGGGCGACGCCCTCGGGCAGCACGGCCGAGCCTTGGCGGCCGGGGCCCGGGCACAGCGCCACCCGCCTCGTGGTCACCCTGACCAGGTCCTGGCTCCGGCCCAGCCGCAGCGGCCACACCGGCCTGCGGAGTCTGCGCTCCCACGATCCGATCTCATCGGTGAGCCATACGGTCAGCGTCGCGCCGGAGAGGAAACCGCGCTCCCGGGGCGTCGGATCGGCCTTTTTCCCCGACGCGTCCAGCGGGTGATAGGTCTCCAGGTCGACCCCCACGCCGCGGGCGTGGAACGCCATCGCGAAGCGCGTCTCCAGGGAGACACAGCCCCATCCGCCTGCCGCCGCTGCGAGCATGCCGGCCACCGTCGAGGGCGGCGGGCAGGGCAGCGCCACCTGAACCCCTGCGTACAGGGGGTTGCGGAAGGAGACGAGCGGCGCGGTGACCGTGACCTCCAGCGCCTGGATCGTCGGCGGCACATTGGGCGACACCTCATCCGGCGATTCCGTCGCCGTCATGCCTTCGGATCCTCGAACCACGTGTCCCGCTCGCCTCGCTCGATCTGCTCCGCCAGCCGCCCGAGCAGGATCCGCGGATGATCGACGACCAGGTCATCGGCGGCGATCAGGTCGGCGAGTTCGGCACATGCCTGATCACGCTGGTCGCCTAGGAACCCGGGCGCCCACCCGAGCATGACCGGCCCGTCCAGCTCGTCGGCCCACGCCTGCATCTCCGCGCGCAGCACGGCGGGGTCGAACCTGGCCCGGCCGTTCCGGACCCCCAGCACCCTGGTGAAAGGGTTGATCCCACCCTTGAGCGGCGCGAGCAGGACCAGCGCCGGCGTGCGGTCGCCGTAGTGCATCGACTGCTTCGCTCCGCCGCGTACGGCGGCCAGCGTCCGCAGCAGCAGCGCGGCCCGGCGGCGCCGCTCCTCCACCGGAAGCCGCAGGGCCTCACAGCCGCGGAACGTGACCGGCTCCGCGCCCCGCTCGCGCGCCTCCTTGGCGGCGGGCTCCGGCAGGGCGACCTTCAGCCCGCTGCCGTCGATCTCGAAGACGCCGACCCTGGGCAGGTCCAGCAGCACGTCACCGGCGAGCTCGGCGCTGTAGAACTCATGACCGTGCAGCACCGGGTTCTCCCCGGCGGCGAAGCCACGGCTCATCGTGCCGAAGTCGCGTTCCGGCGCGCGCGGGGCGACCGACACGAACGTCCCGGTGGCGAGCACCGTCTCCCGCTGGCAGGTCTTCGCCTTGTCGTTCTTGACCGCCACCATGTAGCCGAACAGGTCGTCGTCCAGGTAGAGATCGGGCCGGCCCCTCGTGTACGCCTGCTGCTTCTGCCCGCTGCCCGACCGGATGACCGGCGACACAGGCTCAGAGGAGGGCAGCGAGTCACGCAGCCAGCGCCGGAACGCCTGCGCCGACACGTACGGATGCACGTCGCGCCCGACGCGAAGCTGCTTGACGCGGGCCACGTTGTCCTCACCCAGCCCGTTGTTCGGCGCCCCCGCCACGATGTCCAGGAACGACCTTTCCCACCAGGTAGCTCATCTACGACTCCTTCTCGTCCGACGCGAACACGAGATCTTCGGGTTGGTCCTGCTCCTCGGCCGCCAGCTCCGCCGCGATCTCCGCCCGGTCGGCCGGTCTGAAGCCCTGCTCGTGGAGCCGCTGAACGACTGACACGACCAGAAGCTGACGATGGAACCACGCCTGCTCCACCTCGGGATCGAAGAGGAGCCGGAACTGTTCCTCCGTAATCAGAGGCCCTGCCACCGAGGTGCGGGAATCGAGCAGGGCGTCGAGGTTGCGGCGCATCAGCCAGTGCCGCATGCGCTTGGGCTCCTTGAGGGTGGCGTTGAACTCCCGGAGCTTCCCGGCCGAGTTCTCCGCCGTCAGCCACGCGGCCACCTGCCCTCCGGCGGCCCTGATCTCGTCGATCTCGTTCTGGTTCATCCGCATCACCTCGATCACTAGGGAGAAGCACAGTTCGGCCAGGTCCGCGGAGTCGCTCCTGATCACGCCGCGGTCGAGATGCCGGGTCAGGTAGCGCGCGCAGGCTCCGGCGATCAGCTCCGTGAATCGGAAGGCGTTGCGAGCGAGGCCGACGACGCCCGGGCGGCCCGGCCTGGCGTGAGCCCGGAGCAACGCGCGGAAACCCCGCCTTCGCGCTGGCAGCCGGGCGGAGAGCCGCAGCCATTCGGCGAGCGGCTGGTCCATCGACTGAATTTCCAGGGTCTGTCCCCGGTTGTTGTTGCTGAAGACCAGCAATTCCACGCCCGCCGTCAACCGGTCGTCGTGGTCGCGCAACGCGCGCAGCGCGAGCGTCTCCCGATCGGACCCTCCCCGAGGGTCGGCCGTGCCCAGCGCGATGAACTGCCGGCTCCGCTCGACCCGGCGGGACACCGTCCGTGACATGAACCGCTCGTCCCAGCTGTGCAGCGCGATGGAGGGTCCGCCAGTGAGACGGCAGCCGTACGGGAGGGCGTAGAAGCAGCACAGGCACGGCCAGCACAACGCCATCCCCTGATGGCCGCGCGGTGTGGTGTTGCGGTAGACGTCGCTCTCGGCCAGAGGGACGTCCTTCTTGCCGTAGAAACCGACCGCCGCCCGCCCGCAGAGGACACACGCCGCTTCCGGCCATGTGCCAGGTTCGGGACACCTGCGCCAGGCCCGTACGGCGGTGCGGATCTCCTCGTCGTCCTTCTTGGCGTTGCTCGGATGATTCATCTTCGAGTTCGGGAAGAACGACATGCTGGCCTTGAGCCAGAAGCCTTGGTCGTGCTTGGTGTCCCGCACGAGCGCCGCCCGGAGGGCGTCCTCGGTGAGGATGCCGACGGCGTCGTCGAAGGCCGAGGGCGCCAGATGCTCCGGTGTGCGCGCCCCGCCGAGGAACGCCAGCGCGTACGCGCCCACCCGCTGCAGGGGATGCGCGGTCAGCACCGGACGTTTCCCATCGTCGTGGTCGACGTGGCTCAAGCGGCCACCCAGCCGAAACCGGCCGCGTTGGCCGCGCCGAGACCCCAGCTCCAGATGGCCCGCAGAGTGTCGGGTGGCCCGGTCAACTCCACCTCGACGGGCGCGCCAGGCTTCGCACCCTGGCCGACGGCGAAGGAGCGCTTCGCGCCGATCCAGGAGATCTCGGTGAGCGACACCTCGGGATCGAGCCCCAGCGTCTCCGCCTTCCGCCGGAGGTTGCGCTGAAAGAACACGGGGAACTCGGTATCGGTCGGCAGCAGCCACGCCTGCCGGGTGGTCCGCTGGCCCGACTCTTCCCGGCCGGTGCCCTTCATGACGACGGGGGTGAGTGTCCGGAACCGCCCACGCCCCGACGCGTACGACGGAGGCTCGACCGGTGCGACGCTGAGGATCCGCAACGCGGCGCCGCCCCAGTCGAGCAGCTCCCGCCGTTTGATTCCCTGCGCCAGCGCGGCGGTCACCTCGAACAGCGGGCTGCCCAGCTCCACCCAGCCGCGGCCTCCGAGGGCGTACGCCCCGCGACGCCGCCGCGCCTGGGGAAAGACCGGCGCGCTGTGCCCCAGCGGAACCATGCCGTACGGCCCCGCTCCCTGCGCGTGGAGTTGCCGGCCCAGGTCCGGCGCTTCCCGCGCGAGCAGGTCGTACGCCAGGGACCGCCCGGGAGCCAGCACCTTCGCCCACGCGAGCTCGGTCGCCGCCGTGGCCACCTCGATCCGTACTCTCACCGCTCTCCTCCTTGCGTCTGCCTTCGTGGAACACAGATGGACGAAAGCCGAGACCGGTGCCTGACCTCGGCGTTCTCCGTGGCGCGCCCACCTGGAGGACGAGACGGGATGACGACGGCGGGCGCGAGGGTGGATTACGCTTTTTCCGTCATGACGACGACCCTGTCGATCATGGTTTTGCAGCAGATCTCTCGGGTTTCCTGCACAACCGGAGGTTCGCTGCAAAACGGCTCTTTCAGTAGCCGCTGTTGCACCCCAAGACCTGCGGCTTTACCGTGGGCATCGCCCCTACGAGGGGTCGCAACCCACAGCACCCAGCCCCTCGGTTTCGGCTGCCACGGGTCCTCATCGCCCCTACGAGGGGTCGCAACTCGAATTCAACGACCCGCCGTTCGGGTCCTCGAAGTGTCCTCATCGCCCCTACGAGGGGTCGCAACAGCGGGTACACCGGTCTCACGTCTGTCATCCAGGGGACCGGTCCTCATCGCCCCTACGAGGGGTCGCAACGCGCGATGCCCGGCCGCACCGTACATCTCAAGATAGGGGTCCTCATCACCCCTACGAGGGGTCGCAACCGGCACAGGTTGTAGCGCCCGGACGTGCAGAGCGGGCGTCCTCATCACCCCTGCGAGGGGTCGCAACATGTCCTTGGTGCGTAGCTCGTGCAGGGCGCATCGGTCCTCATCAGCCCTACGAGGGGTCGCAACATGCGAGGCATGGGGGGATCTCCGGGGGTGTGGGGGTCCTCATCGCCCCTACGAGGGGTCGCAACCTGAACCCGTACCGGGTCGCGACCTCTTTCCAGGTGGGCGTCCTAATCGCCCACACGAGGGGTCGCAACATGACGAATCCGGCGTCGGCCAGGCCCTGGATGGCGGTCCTCGTGACCCCTGCGAGGGTTGCAACCTCGATCCGGCCGGGCTCGCCATAGGCCGGCATCTCCATAAGTCCTTATCGCCCCTGGGGGGTCGCAATGGCTGACTGGCGACGTCCATGCCGATTGGCAGCATGTCGGCCCGCCCATCGCGGTTTATGACTGGTTGCGAGAGGCGAGGTCGCGGTTGCTGGTCTCGGGGTCGGTTGTTAGGAGTTCGGCCCAGACGGCGTGGCCGATGGCTTGCGTGCCGCGGAAGCCGACCCGCGATGCCAGGGCGGCGACGATGGCCAACCCTCGTTGCCGCTCGGCCAATTCATCCCCTTTCCGCTGCGTGAAGCTGGGGGTGCCGCCCCAGCCGCAGTCGTAGACGGGGATGCGGATGATTTGGGGCTTCCGGGTGACCTCGACGATGAATGTGCCGCCAAGCTCGCCACTGCTCGTGTGTACGACGGCGTTCGCGGCGAGTTCGGCGACGATCAGCTCGAGGTCGTCGCCCAGAGGTGAGTCCTCGAGCAGGAACCGTACGAAGCGGCGGGCGCGGGACACCTGCTCCAAGCGGCCGGGGAAGGTACGTCGCCAGGCGAGACCACCTGGGCGAAGCCGGATCGTCGCGTCGACGAGTTCCGGCCGCACCTCACCGGAGCGCTTGGGCGAAAGGGTGCTGGTGTCATCGGTCATCTGGCCTGTCCTTCTGGCGGGGGAACTTGTCTAGGTCACCTAGGCATGCTTGAACGATTACGTTCCGTGACTTCCCTGTCAAGGGAGTTAGCGAAAACCCAGCTAGGCAGGCTAGGTAAACCTAGACTTCCGGTGTGATGAGCCTGGACCCCGACGATCCGCGACCGCCGTACAAGCAGGTGGCCAACGCACTCAGGGCGGCGATCCTTACCAAGACATTCGAGCCGGGGGAGAAGCTCCCCTCCGGGACGGAGCTGGCCGCCACCTATGGCGTGGCACGGATGACCGTCCAGCAGGCCATCCGGCTTCTGCGGGACGAAGGGCTCGTCGTCTCCCGGCAGGGGAGCGGTGTTTTCGTCCGGGAGCGGACCGAGCGTCCCGTCGAACTGCGTCCGCACCTGGAGCGGGCGTTCGAGCAGGGGGATGTCTCGCTCGACTTCGCCGGGTTCTCAGGTGAGACTCTGGCGGGAGTGCTCCAGGAGCCGCTCGACAAGGTCCGCATCGGGAGGCTTACTCCCGACTCGATCTCGCTACGCATCCTCATCCCGGACATGGAGCAGCCGATGCTCCTGCCGCGCCTTGTCGACGGCCCTGCCGACGAAACCGACGTCATGCAGCGAACTCGGCGGATTCTGCGGCGGAGCGTCCAGCTCGTGGCCGACAGCGTGCACGAACTCGCCGATCTCGGCCTCGTGCGGAACGCGTCGGTGGAGGTGCGCGCCTATGCGGCCACGCCGTTCTTCAAGCTGTACGTGATCAACCATGAGCAGGTGTTCTTCGGCTTCTACCCCGTCGTCCGCCACACGGCTCGCCTTGATGGTGAGCGCAAGGATCTCTACGACGTCATGGGCAGGGACACCGTGCTGTTCCACCATTCGCTGACGGATGACCCCTCCTCGACTTCCTCGCAGTACGTCGCCCAGGCCCGGGCGTGGTTCGAGAGTGTGTGGACCACGATCAGCCATGAGGTGGATCTCTAACAGATGACGGGTAGGGTCAACCTCGTCGTACCGCCTTCTCGATCGTCTCTCGGGACACCGGCTCAGGGATACCCCAGACGGCCGCCGCCGCGGCGTGCTTGGCAAGCAGCTTGTCGATCAGGTCTTGCTCTTCTGCGGGCATCAGCCTCCCGGAAGAGATGAGCTGCCTGTAGCGGATGGTGTCGACGATTGCCGACTTCACCCGTTCGTGGGCGAGGTACGCATCCAGATCTCGCTTCCAGCCCCGTGTCAGCTCTGGCGCCATCGCGACGAGCCACCGGCCGAGCACGGCCTCCTGTTCGTCGTCCTGGTAGGCCATCTTGTGGAAGTGCACGGCGAGCTCATACAGCGGGTCACCCCAGAGGGCGAGCTCCCAGTCGAGGAAGATCGTGCGCGCGCCATCGACGATCATGTTCTTCCGGTGCACGTCGGAATGCAGGAGCCGGAAGGGGCGTGCGGTCATGGCCGGCCATCGTGCTCGCGCCGCAGCGAGCGGATCGGCGGGGATACCCAGCTCCGCGAACAGCCAGGCGAACTCGTCGACAAAGGCGTCGTAGACGCGCTGCGTGGTGTCGGACAGGACGTTGGCGAAGGCAGACGTGTCCCCGTCGGTCGGCCACGTCTGCGGTAGGTCGGGGAGATTCTCGCGGGGCAACCTCGCGAGCTGCGAAAACAACTCCACCACCGCGTCCAGGACGACGGGAGGGACACGGTCACCGCGCGGCGCCACATCGTCCACGACGAGGCCGGGGATGAACTCGTGTATCTGGTACGCGGGTGATGCCGAAACATGCAGCAGCCGGGGAGCATGAGTCACATACGGCGCGATGATCGATAAGACTTCATGTTCCGGCCAGATCCGCAAGTCGACTTCGTCGGCTTCGTGCAGGGGGATTCGCACGATCACCGGGCCCGACGCGGTGTCGATGCGAACGTTCTTGTTGTAGAACCCGCTGCTCCCCGGCGCCTTCAGAGCGGCCTCGTACGCGGCCCAGTAGACGTCCCCCGTCATCCCAGCAACCTTCGCAGGTAGTGCGTCATGCGATCCTCCAACGCGTCGTGGGAGTCGACCGGTTCAATCGCGGCCCAGGCCCGCTGGGCGGCGGCCTTCACCTTCTCATCCGGCCGGTTCACGAGTTCCAGCAGACGGTCGGCGACGACGATCAGTGTGGGGTAGACCTCCACGCTGAGGAGCTCGTCGACCGCCCAGCGCGCTGAGATCGCCATGTCGTCCGGCTCCCCACGGCGCAGGTGCAGGCACGCCCGCAGAAGCTCGGCGCGGGCCCGGCCGGAGCGATAGCGGGCCTTCTCCAGGGCCACGCAGGCGGCGTCGAGTGCCTCGCCGGCTTCGGCGTGACGCCCGAGCGTCAGCAGGGCTTGGCCGAGAGCGCTGTAGGCCTTACCGATTTCGTGGATGGCGCCGATCTCGGAGTTGACCTCCACGGCCTTCCTCGCGACGGCGACCGCGGCGGTCGGATCAGTCCATGCCAGCAGTTCCGCTCGATTGGTCGCGACCAGCGCCGTCCCGATGATGGTCTGTGCCTGCTCGTAGTGTCGCACCGCTTCGCCCAGATGCCCTTCCGCGGCGACGAAGTCGTACGAGAAGCGAAGCGCCAGATGACGTAGCCGGGCCAGGTCACCCTGGAGCACGAGGTCGTCGTCAGGGCACTCTCTCGTGACCTGCTCCGCCAGCTCGAAGGCCCGCCGGAACCGGCCCTGAGCCATGTGCAGGTCGGCGGCCCACAGACCGGCCGGACGCCTCGCCGGTCCGTCGTGTACGGCCAGGACGTCGCTGTAAATCTGTAGAGCGCGTGCGGTCTGTCCGGCTATTCGCCGGCCATGGGCGGCGGCGACCGCGAGACGTGCGCCGGGCTCCGTTCCCAGCCGCCAGGGCGCGTCGGGCGTCAACTCGTTGATCCGGTCGGAGTCACCGAGCAGTACGGCCGCCTCGGCGGCGAGACAGGCAGCGGCCTCCTCAAGAGCGGGATCGGCTCGGCCATTAGGCCCGTCGAGATAGGCCCGCAGATCCGAGATCAGGCCGCTGACTCCCCGGGCTCCACCACGGGCGGTGATGCGGTCGGCGTACAGCAGCAGCTTTTCGGCGGTCAGCGCGTGCGCGTGCAGGCCGTGGAAGACAAGCTCGCGGATGCCGGCGGGATCCTCGGCTCGCCCGCTCCAGAGAACGTGAAGGGTGCGGTGGGCTTCGCTGATCATCTCTGCCGAGAGTCGTGCCCGCAGCATCTCGGCCATGAGCTGGTGCAGATGGAAACAGCCATTGCCCGCCGGGTACAGAAAGGAGTAGGCGACAAGGCCCTCCCACGCCAGCCTGCTCCCGGGCAGGTGAAAGGCCGCCGCCAGACCCCGGAACAGCTCGTAGTCGAAGGTCCGGGTCACGCTGAGCAACTGCAGGTAGCGGCGTTCCTCGGCGGTCACATGGTGCAGAAAACGCTGAGCGATCTCATCCTGGGAGATCGCGTGACCGTCGGCCTGGCTGTCCGTGGCCAGGTGCAGGTAGAACGGCAGCCCTACGCTCGCCTGTGCGATGACGCGACGCTGGACGGGATCGCTCATGCCGCCGTCGGCCAGTAGTTCCAGCCGCGCCTCCATCGGCAGCCCTTCGACAGGAAAGTCCCGGACGACGCGCCGCCAGTCCGAATCGTGGACCTCCCAGTTCAGCCGCTCCCTGCTGGCGATCACCATCAGGCCACGATCCAGCTGTGCCGCCAGGTCGCGAAGCCAAGCGTCGTCGCCGGGCGAACGGCCCAGAGCTTCGTAGGCGTCCACGAGAATCACGTACGCTTTGTCTTCACTACTGGCACGCAGGTCCTCAGCGAACATGAAGGTGACGGCGTCGACCAGCGCCGCGCCGGGAAGCGTGTCGAGTTGCCGGAGAATCTCGTTCTCCCGTAGACGGCGGCGATGCTTACGGCTGCTGTTGCCCTTTTCCAGAAGCTTCAGCAGCCCTACCGCGGTGCCGAATATGGGTACGCCGGCGGCGGTGTCGAGAACTTCGGTCAGGACCTCGCTACGTTCCACGAACGGCAACTCCGCGCGGGTGAGAGCCAGGTGCGGATGAAGGCGCTGCCACAGCACCGCGTAGGCGATGTCGTAGCGGTCGAATCGGACACCCTGCTCGCCGAGCTGCATGCGGAGTACGGCGAGGGCGTCCTCCTGCTGCCGGTGAGCGGGCACCTGCAGGTCGAGCGAAGCGATCCGGTGGGACGCCTTGACCCGTTCGCCGAACTCGCGCAGTAACCGCGACTTGCCGATTCCGCCGACGCCGATGATGTTGAGGACACGAGGCTCTTGCCCGATCCGGGAGAGTTCCTCATCAAAAGCCGCGAAAGCGGCTTCTCGATCCACGAATGGGCGCTGCAAGGTCGCAACCCGGCGAAAGCGGGGTCCGAGGGGCATTCGACTTCTCTCGGTATGGGGGCCGTCTCAGGGCGTGCCCACCAATGAAATCGGCAAGGGCGCGGAGTGGTCAACGACTTTCGAGAGCTCCACGTCCGCATTCCCGTTTTCGGTGTGTCGTAGCCGATCCCATCATGGCCACGGCCTTGATCATGCTTTTGCAGCAGACCTCCAGGGTTTCCTGCACAACCGAAGGTTCGCTGCAAAACGGCCCTCTCGGCAGTCACTCTTGCGCCCCGCGACCTGCGGCTTTACCGTGGGGTCCTCATCGCCCCTGCGAGGGGTCGCAACCCGATGCTGCGCCGAGGGCTGGCTTTGCGGACCGCGGTCCTCATCGCCCCTACGAGGGGTCGCAACAGGCATACCCGGCCAGGCACAGCGTGGTGCCGCAGAGTCCTCATCGCCCCTACGAGGGGTCGCAACTGCAGGAAGCGGGGTGTGGAGGTGATGCGGAAGCGCGCCAGTCCTCATCGCCCTTGCGAGGGGTCGCAACTGGAACACGCGGCGGTGGTGGAGCTGCGCCCGGAAAGAGTCCTCATCGCCCCTGTGAGGGGTCGCAACATCAGCCGCGGGCCGAGAAGCTGGGCCAGGTTCGCGTCATCATCACCCCTACGAGGGGTCGCAACCGACGAGCACCGCGCGGGTCGGGTCGAACATCACAGCTGTCCTCATTGCCCCTGTGGGGAGCCATAACCGCCAAATTGTGCTGTGTGTGCCCTCGCCGCCCTGAAATCCTTATCGCCCCCTATGAGGGGCTCGCACTGTGATGTCCGTTGCCGGGTCAGGGGTCCACTTCGGTGATCACTCAGGCAGGCCGCCGGGGCCTGTCGTTTTCGTCCATCTGTAGGGGGTGAGAGCGCGGATCACGGGCGAGAGGGCGAGAGCGGATGGGGCGTTTCCCGGTCGGGGCCGGTGGAGGTACGGCGAGGCCACTGCTGGAAGGCGCGTCGCGCTGGATGGTGGCGGCTTTCGCCGGTGTCGCGGGTGCGGTGGCCGCTGGCACCGTGCCTGATGTGATCAAGAGCTGGCTGGGGGACCAGCGGTCGTTCCTGACGCTCCTGTGCGTGGTCGCCGCCGCGACGTTCGCGGGCATCAATCTCTGGCAGCAGCGCAGCAGGGGCGTCGGCATAGTGATCTCCCTGCCGAGGAGCGTGTGGCGGGGCCCGTGGAGTGGTCAGTGGAGCGCCGCGGCCGCCGACCACGCGCGCCGCCACCATGACTCCTGCTTCACAGTGCGGCGCGACGTTCCGGCTCCCTCGCCGGGCGACGACGTCGAGGAGCAAGCGGAGGCCCGCGAGGCGCGGAGGCAGACGCTCGACCTGGCATACGAACTGGTCACGGCCCGGCTGACCGAGCTGTCGGAGTCGGATCCCGCCACCCCGGTCTCGCTCTACATCAACGCCGCGCTGCCCGACGCGTTCGAGCTGGGCGCGCGGTTCAAGTTCAACGTGCAGCGGCGGTTACGCGCGTTCGGTGGTGGCGCCCGTCCGGCCGCCGGCAGCGAGCAGGCGCACGGCGGTGATGCGGACCTGGCGGAAGTGCCGGTGCTGCCGCAGCGTGCGGAACGGGACGGGTCCGACTTCTTCGCCGCCGTACGGATGAGCGGCCGGTTGAAGGACCCGCTCAGTTCCGCAGAGGCGGTGCGGGCGGCGCGACTGGCCAAGGTCACCGAGCCGCCGGAGTTCGAGGAGGTGACCGATGGCACGGCCGTCGCGCTCGTCGTCCACCTGGCGGACAACCCGCTGATGGTCACCCAGGCGCTGTGGGCCGCCCGGGAGGGCTGCCTGGACACCGACGGCAGGTGGGAGCGGTGCCGGGCCGCACTCGTCGTCGAGGGCGGCCCGGCCAACCTGCCCGAGTCGCTCGCCGACTTCGAGCTGGCCGTACGGCACGTGTACGCGGCCTGGCGGGCCTGGACACTCACTCGGCCGCGATATCGCGAGCTTCGGCTGCGGCTGTTCATCGCCGCGCCGGTCAGCGTGGCCTTCGCGCTGGGCTGGCTGTTCGATCACGAGGTCAAGGTCGTCCCGCATCCGTACCAGACCGCGAAGTGAGGCGGAACATGTATCTGGTTGTGGTCAACGCTGCGGGCAAGCAGCGCTACATCTTCTCGTCCCGCAAACGGAAGGAGACAGTCGGCGCGTCCGACCTGATCGCCAGGGTGAACGGGGAATGGGCCGCCGAGGCGCTTCGCGAGGTCTTCAGCGGCTACCGGGATGACTGGCGGCTGCGGCACGGCCACGAGGCCGAACTGCTCACGGCGGGCGCGGGGGCGGTGACCCTGCTCGTCGCGGATCCGGACGCCGGCCGCCGCCTGGTCGCGGCGCTCACTACAAGAGCGCTGGTGGAGGCCCCAGGGCTGGACGTCTGCGGCGTAGTTCACGAGCTTCGCAAGGGAGGCGAGGCGGGAACGCTGGCCGCAGGGCTGCGCGCCGCGCGGACTGCGCTCGCCGCGACGCAGGAGGCCAGGCCCGGTCCGCAGGCCCGGTTCCTGCGATTGCCGCTCATGGAGGAGTGCGGCTCCAGCGGGCAACCGGCGACCGAACTGCGTCGGGAGGGGCCGGGAGAGCGCCCGTCGCCCAGGTCCGCGGCCTCAATGGCCAAGCTGGCCCACTTCCCCGCGGCGCTGGACCGCCTGGCCCGGGATGCCGGCAGCGATGTACCGACGATGCGGAAGATCGTCGACCGGCTTGGGCTTGAGGCCGAGTGGGTGTCGATCGTCCACGCCGACGGGAACGGCTTCGGCCGGATCTTCCGTGACCTCGGCATCAGCCCCGGACCCGGCAGCTCCGGTTCTGGCAATTCCGGTTCCGGCGACCGGGCGACTGGAGAGTCGGAGTCCGCAGAGCCGGGGGATGAGGCGTACGCGGACCTGCTGCGCGGGCTGTCGCGTGCGGTGGATCGGTGTGCGCTCACGGCCTTTCGTACGGCCTTGCGGCGAACGGCCGACGAGCACCCGGACCGCACCATCGCCGGTGTGCCTCTTGTCCTGCCGCTGGTGCTCGGGGGCGACGATCTCACCGTGCTCTGTGAGGGCGAGGTAGCTCTGGGCTTCACTCGGCACTACCTGGAGGCGTTCGAGCGGGCCACGGCCGACGACCCTGACCTTCTTCCGGTTTTGCGGGTGAAGGGCCTGCCGAACCTCGGCGCGGCGGCGGGAGTGGCGATCGTCAAGCGCAACTATCCGTTCAGGTTCACCTACGACCTCGCCGAGGAGCTGATCACGAGGGAGGCCAAACAGGACCGGGACGTGGGTTCGGCTCTGGCCTTCGCCGTACTGCTGGAAAGCTCCGCCCCCGACCTTGACCGCATCCGCCGGTCGGTCACCGTCGCCGGCTCGGGCGGCGCGTCCCCGCACCGCTCGCCGTACGTCGTGGGTGTGGGCTGCGAGGACCCGCGTACGGAGGGACGGCGCTGGGCGGACCTGGAACGCCGGGTAGCCGCGCTCACCGGTACGCACGCCGCGTCGGGTGAGGCCCTCGTGCCGCGCGCAGCCGTTCACGACCTGCGGGAGGCGGTGTCTCTCGGAGCGGACGTCGCCAGGGCCCGCCTCGGCCTGCTGCGTACGCGGTACCGCGAGGACGAGCACCGGCTGGACGCGCTGACCGACCTGTGCGGGGATCTCACCGGGCAGGATGCGACCGGCTTTCTCGACGCCCTGGCGGCCCAGCCGTTCCTCACCACCGCGCGGACAGCGGCGACATCACGAGACGACGGGGAGCACGCGACGGTGCTGGAAGCGAGAAGCCGATGAACATCGATCTGGAGCTGTTCCTGATCTCGGACTGGCAGGTCGGCACGGGGACCGGAGCACCGGGCTACGTCGACCGGCTCGTGCAGCGGGACGCGGTCCCGGTCGAGAGCGGCCAGATGACGGGTCCGGCCGCACCGATCGTTCCGGCGAAGACCCTGACGGGAGTGTGGCGGGACGCCTGCGAAGTGGCGGCGAACGCGCTCGACAGCGGCCCGGCCGGGGTGTGGCACGACTGGGTGACGTTCCTGTTCGGCGGCCAGTACGCGCCGGACGGCTCGGCGTCCGTTGGCTCGACACCCGCTTCCACGGCCAGTGGTCAAGCGCCAGGCGACACGACCGGTGGTCCCGCCAGCGGTTCCGGCACGGATTCCGGGGCGTACGGCAGAGGCGGCGGCGCGGGCCGGGCGTTGCGACCGGCGGCCCTCGCACTCGACGGCCCGCTGAAGTTGCCCGAAAGGCTCGCCGATCTGCTTCTCCGACGGCCACGGGTGGCGTGGGCGGCGACGTTTCGCAAACCCGGCGTCGCGATCGACCCGGTGACGGGTACCGCCGAGACGCGCAAGCTGCGCTTCGTGGAGACGGCCCGAGGCGGAGTCACGTTGACGGGCCGGGGGCAGCTTCGCGGCTTCGAAGAGCTGGACCAGGCACAGCGGGAGACGGCGATCGCGCTCCTCGCCGCCGGGGCGCGGCTGATCGAGGGGATCGGCGGCAACCGGCGGCGCGGTTCCGGACGCTGCCGCCTGACCCTCCGATCGCCCGATACGGGACTGGACCTCGACTTCGCCGCGCTGGGCCGCACACCACCCGCCCCTCCTCCCGACTCGCCAGCGGGGATGCCGGACGAGCGCCCGCTCCCGTCACCGCGACGTACAGCAGAGCGCGGCTGGGACCGTGCGGAACTGCTGATCACTGTGACAGCGCCGGTGCTGGCCGGCGCGACCGTACAGGGCAACCTGGTGGAGGGGCAGGCGTACCTGCCCGGCTGGTGCCTCATGCCCGAGGTGGCGCGTCGCATCGGTGGCCCGGCGCACGCGCTGGTGCGCATCGGCGATCTGGTGGTCACGGCGGCCACCCCGATGACGCCGGACGGCGGGCGCACACTTCCCGTGCCCCGAGTCCTCGTGCACGCCAAGGGTGCCGGGCAGATCGTCACCGGCAACCGGATGGCCGGGGACACCACGGAGGGCAAGTCCTACCGGGAGGGCCACATCGCCGTCAAGGGCGTTGAGGCGGGCACGGTCGTCAGTCCCGCTTTCACGCTCCGCATGCACAACACGATCCGCGACGACGTCCAACGACCGACCCGTGACGTGGGCGGCGTCTACATCTACCAGGCACTCGCGGCAGGGACGGTGCTCTGCGCCGAAGTCCGGGTGCGGCGCGGCGTCCTGGAGCCGGGCTGGGAGGGACGGTTGTCCGGGCGCTGGCGCGTCGGGCGGTCGTCGAAGGACGACTACGGCCAGGTGCGGGTCGAGGCGCGCGCCGTCTCAGCGCCTCCCGGGGACGAAATGAGCCTCCACCCGGAGGGCGGGAAGGCCACGCCGCCTGGGCGTGGCGGCGGCGGTCCCGAGCCTGGGCTGCTGCGCGTATGGCTGCTGTCGGATCTGCTGGTTCGCGACGAACGGCTGCGCCCGAGCACCCACCCCGGCGACGTCGCCCGCGCCCTGGAACGGGCGCTCGCCGTAGCTGGGTCGCCCGGCGTCCGCCTGATCCCGCTGACCAGCTCTTTAGCGGATGGGCGGGTGACCACGGCGCTGGGGGCGCACCGGACGGAAAGCTGGCATCGGGGCTGGGGACTGCCTCGGGCCACCCTCTATGGCCTGTCCGCCGGAAGCTGCATGACCTTCACCGTCACCGGCGGGCCCATCACCCCGGAAGCACTGGACGAGCTGCGCGCGGCCGGGCTGGGGGAGCGCCGGGCCGAGGGCTTCGGACAGCTTGAAATCGACCACGATCTGCTGCTGCGGAGTTTCCGCGACCGGCCGGTTGCCGGCAGTGGGGCCGACGCGGGACCGGACGAGGATCAGGGCATCGCCGTCGAGCCGGTGCCCGCTACCGAAGAGGCGCGAGGGCCGTTGCGGCCTGACGAGGATGGTCACGACGCCGGGAGAGTCTACGAACGGGCGGCGTGGCGGGCCGAGATCGGCCGCAGGTGCGAGGTCGTCATGGTGGATCCGGGCCGACGGTCGGCGATCCTTCCCGACGGGGTGACGACGACCCAGCTCAGTGGACTGCGGGAAGTCGTGGGAGAGCGATCGACCGAGGGCGCGCTGCACCGGCTGGTCTGGCTCACCAGGAAGAACAAGGGGCGCCGCCCCTGGCCGGAGGAGCGGGTGGAGTTTCTCAGGCGGCTCATCCGCGATCCCGAAGAGGTCTGGACTCTGCTCGGCCTGCCTGAGGACGAACTCACCGTGACCCGCGACGGAGCCGCCGTACTGCGGGCCGAACTGCACGCCGAGTCGGTGCGCGCACTGATCACCGCCTGCGTGGCCGCGCACGCACGAGAGCAGGCGGCGACCGGCAAAGACGCAATCCGTACAGCCACCGGAGGAGGGCGATGAGCGCGAGGACGGGTCGCAGTGTGAGCCGTCGGGTGAGGGTCCGGGGCTGGTTGCGTACGGAGTCTCCACTGCATGTCGGTGGTCTCTCGGACAGCCTTGGGGGCGCGCTCCTGCAAGGGCCCACCGCGCCGTTGCCGATCGCCTTCGACGGGCTCGGCCGCCTCTACGTGCCCGGTACGTCGCTCGCCGGAGTGCTGCGGAGCTGGTCGCGGGGAGCAGGGCCCGAAAGCGCCGCGCTTGCCGGCCTGTGGGGGAACATCGTCGAGGGTACGGATGAGGGCAGGGCCAGCCGCGTGATCGTGGCCGACGCCCTGGTCACGTCCGATCACCGCCTGGACGAGCGTGGCCTCCCCGCGTCTCCGCTCGACCCCGCACTCCTGGAGTTCCGTCCGTCCGTCGGCATCGACCGGGTGACCGGCGCGGCGGCGCAGGAGATTCTGCACGGGAGAGCCGTCGTTCCGGCGGGATGTTTCGTCCGGCTGGAGATCGACGTCGAGTCCGGGACGGACGCCGAGGCGGAGTCGGACGAGGCGTGGATGGTCGCGCTGCTCGACGTTCTGCAGGCGGGCGAGATCCGGGTGGGAGCCGCCACGAGCAGGGGCCTCGGCATGGTCCGGCTGCTCGACGACCCCCTCGACATCGTCGCGGACCGGCTGGACTCGCCGGAAGGGCTGCTCGCCGTGCTCAGGGACGACCCGGCGCGGCGGCGCTCGCCGGCGTCACTGCGCGAAGCCGCCACGCCGGACCTGCCGCCGCGGCGCGACGTCCTGGAGGTGCGGGTCGCCTGGCGCCCACTGGCCCCCGTGATGGTGCGGGGCACGTCGAACGGGCTGGTCGTCGGCACCCTTCCGCTCACGACCCGGGTCGGCCGCCGCCACCTGACGTTGGCGCTGCCGGGCGCCTCCCTGAAGGGCGCGCTGCGGGCCCATGCGGAACTGGTGGAACACACCGCCCGAGGCCCTGATGCGGCCTTCGCGCAGACGCCACCAAGCGGGTCGGCGGCCGATCACAGCGCCGCGTTTCGCGCCCGGCTCGACCGGCTGCCGGCCATACGAGCACTGTTCGGCGCGGCACGGGATGACACGCCGGACCGGCGGATGGGGGCGCTGCGGGCGGAGGAGTGCACCGCCGAGGTCACCATCCCCGAGTCCCTGTGGCGGACGGTCACCGGGGGCGACGAGCCTCCGCGCGGGGATTCCGCCGATGACGGGGAGGAGAGGGCTTCGCTGCCGGAGGCGGTGCTGGACCGACTGGAAGATCACGGCATCGCCAAGGCCGACCATGTCGCTCTCGACAGGTGGACAGGTGGCGCCGCCGACGGACGTCTGTTCGGCGTGCTGGAACCACACGCCGTCGAGTGGGGGCCGATCCGGCTCACCGTCGATCTCACCCGGCTCGGCGACGACCGAGACCCCGCCCTCGCTCTGCTGCTCCTGACGCTGCGCGATCTCGCCGCCGGGCGCATCCCGCTCGGCGCGCTGGTCAACCGGGGCTTCGGGGACATCGAGGTCACCGAGGTCGCCCTGACCGGCGGCCGATGGCCCGAACAGGCCTCGCTCGACGACGTGCTGGGCGGCTCCGCGGCCAGCGAGATCGGCCGGGCGTGGACGGACTACCTGGAACAGGAGGTGTGATGACGAAAGATCCCACAGCCGGTTACGGCACTCCCGGTGCCGTCGCTCTGCACGCTGTCACCGCGTTCGGGGTCACATTGGCCGAGGCGCTGGAGGCGACCGGCCTCGACGGCGCATGTGCCCTGCTGACCAGCCCGTCCGCGTACCAGGTGGCCCGTGTCGTCGGGCACACCTGCGTCACGCGCGATGGACCAGCGGACCTGGCGGCGGTCTACGAGGCGCGTGTCTTCGCCCCGGATGTCGAGCTGCGCTGGATGGAGTCGGCGTCGGCGTCCGCGGTGGTGCTCGCGGAGGACGAGGAGCTGCTGCCGGGCTCCTTCGGTGACAGGCTCGACCCGCTGCCCGCAGTGAGGACGATCGAGGCTCGCTACCTCGTCTGGGGCGCGGTACAGGACGCCGCGGACGGTTGGGCCACTCTCTCCTCGGCCCGCGTCGGCGTCCGCGACGTGCCCGCGCTCACCGCCGTCCGGCATGGGCGCGTACGGCTGGCGGCCCGCGAGTACGTCGCCGTCGATCCGGAGCACGGCAACGCCTACGTGGCCGAGGAACGCCTGCTCGGCTTCGAGCCCTACCAGGCGTCAGAGCGAGAAGTGGAAGGTGCCGCCTGATGGCCGACGAGTTCCTGAACCCCTACACCTTCGTCCCGTCGTACGACCGCGACGGTCTGCCCGAAGGGCTCGCCGACGGCCCGCCGCCGTCGCGTGAGCGACTGCGGGAGGAGTGCTGGACCGGGTGCATCGGCGTCCGGCTGACGGTCGAGACGCCGCTGCTACTCCTCGCGACCTCGCGGTCCCGGCCGCCGTCCGAGGGCGCACAGGACCACCGTGTGTATCCGGTGCTGCTCCGCGACGGCCGCCCGCACCTGCCCGCGACCTCGGTCAAAGGAATGCTCCGGGCCGCGTACGAGACCATCACGAACTCCCGGTTCGGCGTTTTCGGCGACCACACGACCCCGCTCGCCTTCCGCCGCGACGCCGGCTACGCCCTGAAGATGGTGCCCGTATCCGTCGTGGCCGAGGGCGTCATCGGCAAGTTCGAGATCGCGGCCATGGAGATGTACGACAAGGACGGACAGGCCATTCTCAAGGACCCGCCCAGGCACCTGGAGAAGGTGACGGCCGTCATCGCAGGCGGAAAGAACCGCACCAAAGTGGTGCGGGTTCTCCGCCCGGGGGTGGCGGCTGACCTACGTCCTGGCCAACGGTTGGTGCAGGGCATCGCCTACGTCACGGGTTCCACCATCGAGCGCAAGACCCACGAGCGGCTCTTCTACCTGGAGCCGCTCGAACCCGGCGAGAAGCGTCGGCCGCTGCCTCTGGCCCGTGAGTGGAGTGAACTGGCCGAGGACTGGAACCGTCTCATCTGCAGCTACCAGGAAGCGCACAAAGATTTGTTCGGCCGGCGAGGGCCCGACGGCAGACGCGTGGAACCTTGGGAACGGATCGGCGACGGACCCGGCCAGCTCGCCTGGAGCCCGCACATTTATGACAAGGATTGGCTGACGCTGAAGCCGAAGACGGTCTGCTACGCGCATCTGGACAGCAGTGGGCGCGTCGAGCGGCTCTATCCGGTCCTGGTGCCGCGCGATCTCTATGCCGCCGCCCCGGCGGAGTTGCTGCCCGAGTCGCTGCACCCGGCCCCCTGCTACGACCGGCTCTCGCCGGCGGACCGGGTCTTCGGGTGGGTGGCTCCTGAGGGGCGCGGCGTGAGGCGATCGGCGTACCGGGGGCGGCTGCGCATCGGGCCGGTGGTGCGCGAGCAGGACGCGGCCGAGGCGGTGGAGCGGTTCGACGGCGACGGGATGCCGCTATCGATCCTGAGCAGCCCGAAGCCACAGCAGGGGCGGTTCTACGTCGCCGAGTCCGCCGATCGGCCCGAGCGTCCCGTACCGGACGGAATCGCCAAGGAGGACCTCTACCGGCCCGGGCGGGGGCTGCGTGGCCGGAAGGCCTACTGGCACCACGCCGGGCTCGACCGCACCACGCACTGGAGCGAGGGGCAGCGCAAGCGAGACCCCGCACAGGTCCGCGTGCTCGGCCGCTACCGCGAATACCGGCGGCCCTGGGAGCCCGCAGATGACACGGGCTCCGAGGCTCCCGGCGAGAAGGAATACCGCACGAAACACGGCAAGGAGCAGCGCGACGGCCAGAATCGGTCGATTAAGGGCTGGGTACGGCCGAGGACAGTCTTCCGGTTCACCATCGACGTCCGCGATCTTGATGAGGTCGAGCTCGGGGCACTCGTCTGGCTGCTCACCCTGCCTCCGGGGCACTTTCACCGGCTGGGCTTCGGCCGTCCACTCGGCTTCGGCAGCGTCCGGCTCGATATCGACGCCGAGGCGACGGCCCTGCACACCGGGAAGCAGTACGCCGCCTTCTACCGGTCCCTGTCCGCGGTCCTCCCGGAGGGCGATCCGATGACCGCTCTTGCCCGGGCGAAAGCCGCCTTCGAGCGTCTGACCGATGGCCTCCCCCAGATGACGTCGATCAGGAATGCCCTGATGGCCGTGATGCGCGGGAACCCCGGCTTGCCGGTGCACTACCCCAGGATCCGGCCGCAGTGGCTCCCTCGCGAGATCCCCGCACCCCCGGATCCCCGTGGGCAGAACTACGAATGGTTCACCGAGAACGAACGTCTGGACGGAAAGAAGATCGCCTCCGGTCGCGGACGTTCTCTCCCGTCCCCGACCACTGGAACGCCTCTCACTGTTTATCGCGTAAAGGAGGCAGACGGATCAAAACCCGGAAAATCCGGTAAAAGGTAAGTTCCTGACGCTCACATCAGCGGCCCGGGCGGTGTGACCGCATAATGAGGCGAACGGTTGCTTCGTCGGCGAATTTTGTCAGAGCGAAGGGATACCGTCGGCGGGACTTTCCTTCTTGAATGCCTGGGAGGCTCGCACGTGAAAGCGACCGACGGTGTGCTGCTCGTCCACGCGGTGGGCGGGGGCGACCTGGGCCGGCCGGGTGCGCCACGTCTCGACCAGGTGATCCCCGACCTGGAGGGTGACCCGGAGTCCGTCGGCAAGCAGCGCCGTCCGCTGCGCAAGCTGTTCGACGGTTTCGCCGCGGCCGACATCCATCTCGCCGGAGTCGTACTGCTCGGCACCACGACTCCCGTCGGATCGCACGGCGAGACGCTTGCCGACCACGCCGACGAGATGCGGGCACGACTCGTCTCCGAGGCCGGTCTCTGCGGCAGACGCCTTGCCGCCGACACTGTGGCGGTCGTACGGGTGGAGGCTCCCGGACTCGCTGAGACCTCGCGGGCTGTGGCTTCGTGGCTCGCGGGACGCGAGACAGCCGAGATCCTGATCACGTGCGGTTCCGGGGCCTTCGCGCTGAGCGCCGGTGCCCTCTGCGGTGCCTTGGTGGCCCGTCGGCCGGCCCACATCGTTCATGTCGACGCTCCGGGTGAGCCGTACGCGCTGGAGCGCCCGGAGGAACCGGACCGCCATCTGGTGTCATGGCTGGTCCGTTACCGCTTCTGGGACGCGCTCGCGGACCTGACTCCAGGAGATCGGCCACTCTGGAGGCTGCTCGCGGCACGGCAGGCCGGCGACACCGGCTACGCGGACGCTCTCCGGGAGCGCCCCACACCGGTTCCGGGTGTCAGCAGGGGACGGCTCGACAAGTTCGCGGAGACATGGCCGACGGCACAGGCAGCGCTGTTCGAGCGGCTCGGCCGTGGCGAGGCGGCTGACTACGGGTTGCTCCGCGCCTGGTTCGCCGGTCACTTGAGGAACCTGTACAAGCGGGAGAAAGACCTGAACGCCCCTGCGCGGGATCGCCTCGCGGCGCTGATAGAGGCGCTCGGGAGCAGGGCCGACGGAGAGGGAGGACTGGCCGGTCGGCTTCGAACGGTCGCCCGTGACCTGAGGGCGGAGACCGGAAGCGCCTGCGCGGCCATGCTCAGGGACGCGGAGCTCATCGAGCTCTACGCGCTGGCCTCGACCCACCAGGCCCACCTGAAGCCGGAGCGGCTCGAACCAGGGCCGCTGCCGCCCACCCTGATCGCCGCGGCCGACGAGTGGGAGCGTGGAGACCAGGGGCGGAGCCTGGTCGAGGCCACAGGCGGTCTCTGCTGGCCGGTGCTGGGCAGCGGAGACGTTCTGGGGCTGCTGGCTGTGGGGCTCGATCGTGAGGGCAGGGACCTGGAGGATCTGCAGGCGCTGCACGCCGTTCTCGCCGAGTTGCGGCGACGGCAGGAGCGCCTGCTGCGCAGGGGCGTAGTGCGGCTGCGGCTGCTGGCCAGCCCCGAAAGCCTTGCGCGGGCGCACCGGCTCGCTCGCGCGGCCGCGGACATCGCGGCGGACGCCGATGTGCGGGTCATCGAGGGGGTCACAGGAGGGCTGGAATATGTGCGGGAGACCGTCGTCGCCGCGCTGGCGTCCGAGGCGAAGCCGACCGGCCTGACGGGCTCGGAAAGCCTGCGTGACGTAGACGAGGTCGTTCTCGCGCTCAACCCCGGGCCGCCGATGACGAATTACGGCATGATCGCGGCGGCGGTGGAATGGTCCATGACGGCTGCGTGCCCGTTGTGGGTCACGGAGTTGGCCCGCTTACCGGTCGCCGGGGCACACGGCGGTCCCGGAGTCGAAGTCCGCCCAGGTCAGCGCATTCTCGGCCGCCTGGGCGCCGACCGGGTGCTCGCCCGTCTCGCCGTGAGCGCGGTCGAACGGCTCGACCTGCGCACGGCACGCCGACTGGTCAGGCGCGGATCGGACGTCCTTCGAGGCGTCGACCCGGCTCTCGCCGAATTGGAGAATCTCGTGTTCGGTCCTGCACCGGACATGTGGACGCTGCACGAGCGACTGGCCGTCGCTCGGAGACGGCTGACGCTGATCGCCGAGGTCGCTGACAACCCCCGCAGGTCGCTGCCGACGGCCTACCTCGCCGTGGAGGCGCTACGTCCAGCGCTGTTCCCGTGGAGGCTGTGGCAGTCGATGCGGACTGCGTCCTCAGCATTGAACGACCTCGGCAAGCTCGCGAACCAGGGCGTACACGGGCACGGCCTGGATCGGCAGAAGCGAGAGCGTCGCCGGAGACCTGGCGAGGTGCGAGCGCTGCTCCGCCGGGCCGTCGGGGAACTGAACAGCCCTGCCGATGGCGACAGAACATTGCTCGAATTCCACAAGAAGGTCATTGCTCTGCTTGAAGGGATATCTCGCGAAACCGCTTGACGGACGCACTCCAGGTTGGCAGCCTGATTCCGTTCAACGGCAGACGCCCGCGAGCTTCGAGCGCATCATGTCGCTCCCTCTGAGGGCCTCGATTTCGAGGCCACCCGTCACGAGACCGCCTTTTCCGGCGTGTTCTCTTGTCATGCCTCGGAGGGGCATTTCCTATGAAGCTCGGTGCCATCGCGTCCTTGTCTGAGGCCGACGCCTTTCACGCCTACCACTCACTCGTCTGGCCTGCGCTCCGCGACGCCGCACGCGGACCGTTGATCAGAGCCCGGCACCATGGCCGCCCCTGTAGCGGCGTGGACGTGGACCGCTGGTGCGACGAATGCGAACAGACGATGGGCGACCAGAAAATCGCCGGATTCGAGGACCTACGCGAGGTGTTGCAGGGCAAGGTCCGCCGAACTCGTGCGGGCGAGCCGCTGCGCGAGATGTTGACGATCGTCGAATGGGTGACGTCGCCGACGGCCGCTGCGGAAGATGTCGACCGGCTGGCCCGTCTTCTGTGCCGCCGGCCGACGGCGGGGGAGCCGACCGGGGTGCGCGCCGCCCGCGCCCAGCTCGTTCACTATCGGCTCCTGAACCTGGAGGCGCAGGTGCGACGCGAGGACGCGGTCGCCCGGGGCGCCTCGGCCCGGCCGGAACGCGACTTGAAGCAGGCCAAGTGGGCGGCGCCCCTCCGAGCGGACTCCGCCGCGTTCGATTTGCTCGTCGACGCGGTCGTACGGCTCCGCAACGGGCACCAGGATCCGCACGCCATTCCCGCTGCGATGCTCGACCGGCTCGGCCTGGATCTGGCTACCGCACGGCGCCTGCTGAGAAAGGAACTCGACCTGCTGCGGTCGCTGCGGCGCGATTTCTTCATGGCCAACGTGGCTCTCTATCTCCACGACGACCAGCCCCTGCCGTGGCAGACCGTTCCCGAGTCGAGCCCCGAGGACCTCGTCATCCGCGCCGAGGAGGAGACGATGGCGCGGAAGGCCCTTTCCGTCATCCTCACCGAGGGCGACCGTACAGTGCGCCTGCTGCTGGCCCGCATCTGCGCCGCCGCCTCCAAGCCGGACAGCGAACTGGTCGCCTGGACGGCAACGCAGTTCGGCGTCGGATCCGACGAGGCGGAGACGCTCGTACGCGGCTGGGTCAAGCAGGTCTGCCAGGCCGGTCTCGACTGGACCGCCAAGCGGTTCGAGGCCAAGACCGTCCAGTAGCACCTCCTCCCGGAAGTCCTGGCCCAGGTCACCGCCGCCGACTTGGGCCACCCGTTCTCATTGGCCCTGGTGCCTGAGCTGCGTCTACGACCCCTCGTAGGGGCGATGAGGACGCCGCATCCGCGCCACTGCCAACGCCCTACCTGAGTTGCGACCCATCGTAGGGGCGATGAGGACTGGACCCGCGCCGTAACGCGCAGGCAGACGAGGCCAAGTTGCGACCCCTCGTAGGGGCGATGAGGACCACGACGTCCGCATCGCCGCACCCGCCAAAGTCGGGTTGCGACCCCTCGTAGGGGCGATGAGGACCGCGCGACAGAGGCGAACGCGCCGAACTGCTCGGGTTGCGACCCCTCGTAGGGGCGATGAGGACAGGTGCCGGGAGGCGGCAGCGCCGCCCCGCTCCACGCGTTGCGACCCCTCGTAGGGGCGATGAGGACAAAGGAGATCAGGATGGACCTGGTCGAGATCAAGGAGTTGCGACCCCTCGTAGGGGCGATGAGGACCCGGTGACAACGTCAAGTTCACAGTCGGGGAAAAGATGCGACCCCTCGTAGGGGCGATGAGGACCTCAACGCCTACACGTTGACGCAAGCCTAACGGCAAAGTTGCGACCCCTCGTAGGGGCGATGAGGACACGACCTTTCCCACCCGCACCCAGTTGTCCCGGTCCGGTTGCGACCCCTCGTAGGGGCGATGAGGACCCCACCGTAAAGCCGCAGGTGGGCGTACGCAAGATGACACGACAGAAGAGGCTTTTTGCAGCCAACCTCCGGTTGTGCAGAAACACCGGGAGGTTCGCTGCACAACCAAGATCATCTCCTTGAACATGGCGCGATGAGCGCGTAGCAGTCGGCAGAGCGCTGTCGCGCTTGTCAGTCCTGCTTGCGGGCACCAAACATAATCTCGTCCCAGGTCGGTACGGACGCCCGCCGGCCGCGCGACTTGCGTGGACGCGGGGGAGCGGGCTTCGGCACCGGAGGGGCGGGAGTCTCCGGCTTCGACTCCTTCGGACCCTCCTTGGCGGTGTCCTTCGGGCTGTCCTTCAGCCCTTCCTTCGTGCCGCCCTTGGCCTCGTCTCTCGCACGGTCTCCCGCTTGCCGTGGGCGCGGCTGAGGGGCCGGGGTGGCCGCCTCAGCAGGCGGCGCAGGCGCGGGCACGGCGGGCCGCGTCTCCTGGACCGTGTCATCCGCGGCAGGCTCCGCTGCAGCAGCTACGGCAGGCGGAACGGCGGTGTCCGCCGCGCTGTCGGCCGCGGCTTCCGTCCCGGCGTCCGCCGGAGCGCTTGCCGCGGTGTTTGTCTCCGTGGCCGACGTTGCGACTTCGGCAGTCGCGGTGTCGGCCACCACCGGTCTCTCCGCCGTGGCAGAGGCGCTGTCGTCGGTGTGCGCCGTCCCGCCGGCCATGGCGGTGTCGGTGTCCGATACGCCGGCGTTCGCCGCGTCGGTGCTCCCCGGGCCGCCGGAGGTCGTGTCCTCAGCCGATGCTTCGGGTGCTGTGCCACCCGGCGCGCTGGGAGTGCTGCCATCGGCCGCGTCCGCGCTCTCGATGGCTGTGGTCGTGGCGTCCGTGGCTGTGTCAGTAGCGGTGCTCGGCGCCTCGGTCGCCTTCGCAACGGTCTCCGCCTGTTGCGACGCATCGGTGACAGGGTCCTGGACGGACGGAGCGTCGCTGTCCGCGCTCGCGGTGGTCGCCGGGGCGGCTGCTGCTGAAGCGTCGGCAGACGGCACGCTGACAGGCGAAGGGGCGGGTGCTTCGACGTCGCGTGTCGCGGCTTCTCCCACCGGCCGGACACCGGCGTCCGATTCGCGAGCATCGGCATCCGCCTTCGGGGCGGGTGTCGTAGCGGCAGCCGGGGCGTCGTCGGCGGCAGTCCGGGAGCCGGTTGCGGCGCTGACGTGAGCGTCCGGCACCGGGGAGGGCGTGACGGCCTGCACGGCAGGCGACACGTCCGCACCCGAGTCCGTCCGGTCGCCGGCAGCGCCATCCTCGGCGGCCGTAAGCCGCGGCGGCACGGGCGCGTCCGCGCCACGCTCCGCCTCCGCGACCGAGGTCGCGGGCGTGGGGGGCGGCGCAGTGCCCGCCGCGGCGGCGCTCTGTGCCGCAGGGGGCGCGGAGGCGGCAGGCGTGGGATGCGCTGCGGGTTCGGTCTGTGTGGGAGGCACGGCGCTCGCGGCGGCGTCCGGCACCGAAGCGGGTGATGCGGCTTCGGCCGGAGGCAGGGCGGGCGTTGCGGCCTGCGCAGGCGTGGCGGGCGGCGCAGTGTCCGCCACGGCGCTCTGTGCCGCAGACGGAGCGGAGGTGGCAGGAGCGGCCGAAGGCTCGGGTTCGGTCCGTGCCGTCGGTACGGCGTCCGCGATGGAGTCCGGGTCTGGTTCGGTTCGGGCAGGGGGAAGCGCGTACGCCGCGGCGTCCGGGACAGCGGGCGGGGCCGCGTCATGTGCGTCCCGGCTCACGGGGGGCGCGGGCGGGGCGGCGTCGTAGGGGTCGCGGGCCGGGGGAAGGGCGGGCGGGGCGACCGGTTCGGGCGCGGAGATCAGCGACTGCGGCAGCCGGAAGGGCACCGGGGTGAGCTCCGGCCGGTAGGCGGCCAGCTCCTCCTCGGACGGATCCGTCCGTCCGTCGCCGCGCCGCGCGGCGGGGTCCTGCTGCCGCCCGGGCTCCGGGCGCAGCGGAGCGCCCAGCCGCGGCAGCGGCTCGACGAAAGCGGCGGGCTCGACGAAGGCCGCGGGCTCGGCCCGCGGCGGCTCATATCTCACCGGCTCGGCGGCGCGCATGGGCTCGGGACGCACCGGCTCGGCACGCGCGGGCTCGGGACGCGACGGCTCATAGCGCACCGGCTCGGGACGGAACGCGGACTCGTCGCGGCTGCGGACCTCGTTGGGCAGCGGCGGCACGGGCGCGAGCTTGCTGGCGAGCCGGGGCACGAACGGCCGCACGGTGGCGTCGTCCGCCTGGTCCGGCTCGACGTACTCGGCGGCAGACAGGCGCATGGCCTCGTCGTCGTTGGGCGTGATGTGGCGGCGGCGGGGGTCGAAGAGCCACTCGGCGTGCCGGGTGTGGCCGTTCCAGACGAAGCCGAGCCGCACCCGCCAGAGGTTGTCGTCGCGCTTGGCCGAGTCCCAGTCGATCTCGTCTGCGGGCACGCCGCGCCGGGTGAGCCGCTCGGCCACCAGCTCGCCGAGCGTCGGCCCGGGGGTGGTCTCGCCGGGCATCCGGACCGGGACGCGCTGGGCCTGCTGGGCCATGTACTCGCGCTCCTGGAGAACGGGCCCTTCGAACCAGCGGACTCGTTCCACCGGGATCCCGGCGGTGGCCGCGATCTCCTCCGCCGTCTCGCCGGCACGGATGCGCGCCTGGATCTCCTTGGGACGCAACGGGCTCTCCACTTCGATCTCGTACTGGCCGAGACGGGAGAAGTTGCCGCGAACCGCAGCACGGAGCCGGTCGTCGACGGGCAGCGTGAAGCGCGTGCCCCGCCCGGCCGTCGCCAGGACGAGGTACGTTCCGTCTTCACTCACCGCGACGAGACGGAGCTCCTGCATGCGAGTCCCTTCGTCGTCGTGCTCTGTCTTCCCCCGGACCCTTGAGTCTCTCGCGTGAACCGGTTGCCTTCCAGCACCGTACCCGGCATGTCCGAACATCGCCTCGCCAGGAGGCGAGGCAGGTGTTGTGACCCCGGTCACATTTTTGACGTTCACTTCGCCGCAACCCGTCGGTCATGATCGACCAGAGGAAAGGCGGCACCCGGAACGCGAGAGTGCGGGTCGTGTCTCGGATGGCGCGCGCCCACGGCCCGTCCGTACGGCCTGGCGACGGCGCACGTGCCGTACGCCGTGCGGCCGGACCTGCGGGAGGGTCTCATTACTGCGTTGCTCCCTCGGTTCGAGTGGCGCGCCGGGCTCCGGTCTGCCCGTGCTCCGCAATGTGCCTGCCCCGGGGGAGGCTTGGGCAACGCGACACGCGGAAGACGCCGGACCGTGGAGAGGGACTTTACGCGGCGATGGGGTCAGCCATCCCGCGACGCGCCGAGGACCCGGTCGAGGTAATCGTTGGCGAACAGCCCGTCAGGGTCCATCTCCCGCCGCAGCGCCACGAAGTCGTCGAACCTGGGATAGACGCCGCGCAGGTAGTCCGCGTCGCGGGTGTGCAGCTTGCCCCAGTGGGGCCGGCCCTCCAGCCGGGTCATGATCTCCTCGACGCCTGCGAAGTACTCCGGGTCGGGCGCGCCCCGGTAGACGTGGCAGGCGATGTACGCCGAGTCCCGGCCGTACGCGGTGGACAGCCAGGCGTCCGAGGGCGGCGTGACCCTGACCTCCACCGGGAAGGTGACCGGCCGGCCCGACCGGTCCAGCAGGTCGCGGACCTCCCGCAGGGCGCGGGCGAGGTGGCGGCGCGGGATCGCGTACTCCGTCTCCAGGAAGCGGACCTCGCGGACGGAGGTGAAGACGCGGTGGGAGGCGTCCACGTGCTCCGACGCCCCCAGCAGCCGGGCGGACGCCCGGTTGATCGCGGGCACTGCCCGGGGGAGGCGGGCGCCGAGGGCGCAGGCCGCGCCGAACGCCGTGTTCTCCAGGAAGACCTCGTCGAGCCACCTCTTGAACGCCGTGGGCGGCCGGGCCGGGCCGGCGTCGCGGTTGTTGCGCTTGACCAGGCAGGTGTCGGTGTGGGGCAGCCAGAAGAAGTCGAGGTGGTCGTCGGCCCCGGTCAGGTCGTCGAGCCCGTCGAGGATCCGGCCGAACGCCATCGGTTCCCGTCTGGCGCGCAGCAGGAACGCGGGCTCGACCCGGAACGTGACGGCGGTGAGGATGCCGAGCGCGCCCAGCCCCACCCGGGCCGCGTCGAACAGGTCGCCCTCCCGCACGGTCGCGACCGAGCCGTCGGCGAGCACCATCTCCAGTTCGGCGACCTGGTCGGCGAGCCCTCCCGTGTGCCTGCCGGAGCCGTGGGTTCCGGTCTGGATCGCCCCGGCGGCGGTCTGCGCGGTGATGTCGCCCATGTTGGCGAGCGCGAGCCCCCGCCGGTGGAGTTCCTCGTTCAGCGCATGGAGCGGCGTGCCCGCGGCCACCTTCACCCAGCCGTCGCCCGCGTCGAGCACCCCGGTCAGGGCGTGCGGCCGCAGCAGGACGCCGTCGGTCAGCGCCACCCCGGTGAACGAGTGCCCGGTGCCGGTCATGCGGACCCGGCGGCCCGTTCTCGCGGCGTCCCGTACGGCGTCCGCGACCTCGGCGGCCGAGGCGGGGGTGCGCGTCTCGGCGGGCGTGACCGACTGGTTGCGCGCCCAGTTGACGAAGGCGTCCATGCTCTTGTGCTCCAGTGCCCGGCAGTGAACGCGAACACTACTCATGAACGCCCCCGCTGCCTACAGCCCGGACGGCGGAGCGTCAGCCGGCCCGCTGCCGCACGCGGGCCAGCGCCGACCCGCCGAGACCCACCGCGACCGCGAGCAGTGCGCACGCGTAGGAGAAGCCGTACGCGTTGGACGCGCCGTAGGCGTCGGTGAGCCGCCCGCCCGCCCACGCGCCGACGGCCACCCCGAGGCCGATGGACGTGGAGATCCACGCCATGCCCTCGGTGAGCTGCCCGGCCGGGACCATCCGCTCGACGAGCGAGAACCCGGTGATCAGCGTGGGGGAGATCGACAGCCCGGCGAGGAAGAGCGCCAGGGCCATCGCGCGGATGTCGTCCATCAGCAGCACCGGGGTGAACCCGGCCGCGAACAGCGACAACCCTCGCACGAACCGGCTGCGCAGGCTGATCTTCCAGTTCCGGGACCCGAACCACAGCCCGGAGATCATGCTGCCGGCCGCGATCGAGGCGAGCAGCAGCCCGGCCGCCGCCTTGTTGCCGTGCTCGTCGGCGAAGGCGACCGTGATGATGTCGATCGAGCCGAACACCGCGCCCATGGCGAGGAAGACGGCCGACAGCAGCGCCACCCCCGGGATCGCGATCGGCGACCCGCCCGACCTCTGGTGCCGTACGACCGGGGGCTCGGTGCCGCGCAGGCAGGCGAAGACCAGGGTGCCCGACACGGCCAGGACGATCGTGGCGATGAGCCCGGCGTAGGCGTTGACGCCCGTCGTCAGCGCGGTGACGAACGCCGGGCCGCCGACGAAGATCAGCTCGTCGGCCACCGACTCGAACGAGAACGCCGTGTGCAGCCGGGAGGGGTCGTCGAGCACGTGCGACCAGCGCGCCCGCACCATCGAGCCCAGCGACAGTCCGGTGGCGCCGGACGCCACGCCCGCCGCGTACAGGGCCCACTGGGGGGTCCGGGCGTGCGCGCACAGCATCAGCGCGGTGATCGAGGCGGCGTGCAGGAGGATGAACGGGACGAGCACCCGCGACTGGCCGAAGCGGTCCACGAGCCGCCCCGACAGGGGCGCGGCGACGGCGAAGGCCACCGAGACGGTCGCCGCGACCGCCCCGGCCGTCGCGTACGAGCCGGTGACGGCGTTGACGAGCAGGATGACCCCGATGCCGAGCATCGACATGGGCGCCCGCCCCACGAACCCCGCGAGAACGAAGCCCTTGACTCCGGGCGTGCCGAACAGCCCTCGATACGGCCCGACCATTGGTGTTTCCCCTTCGGCACGATGGTGCGTGTGCGTCCGGGCCGGCCGTTCGGACAGCGGCGGCGGCCTGCGGAAAGTTCCGGTGAGAACTCCTGAGGCACGCGGACGTCATTTATTTCCGGTTTCGACCATCGCCTGCCCGCCTATCATGGGGCAAGTGATTTTCCGTCGCCGGAGGTGCGGGGTCTGACTGTGCGTTCCCGCTCTTCCTACGCTACCGGGCGCATCCGTCCCATCGTCACCGGGCTCGCGGTCGTGATCGTCAGTGTGCTCGCCATGGGTGTCGCCGCCCTCGTGACCTGGCCCGATTCCGGCGCGCTCGCTGCCGGCGACGTGGCCGGTGACCGGCCGCGCCCGGACAAGGCGCGCCCGGCCGCGCGGGCCACCACGGCCGCCCTCGTGCCCGACCGCACGCTGCCGTCGAGCGCGCCCGTCGCGGGCGGGCCGGGCGTGCAGGTCACGCCGCCGCAGCTCCTGGCGATCTCCCCGGCCACGGTTCCGGCGCGGACGCTACGCAAGATCGCCAAGTTGCCGCACGTGCAGAAGGTGGCGGTCACCGACGGCGGCGCCGTGCACGTCTCCGGTACGGCCCTGCGGCTGCTCGCGGTCGACCCGGCGCAGTTCCGCTCGTGGACGCCCAAGCGGGTGGCCGAGCACCCGGAGGTGTGGAGCGGGCTCGCCCGGGGCGAGTTGGTCGCCGACAGCGGGACGATCAAGCGGCTCGGCGTGCGGCTGGGCGTCGACTACCAGATCGACGGCGGCCCCCGGCTGCGGGTCGCCGCCTCGGCCTCGCTCGGGCTGCCCGACATCGACGGGCTGGTCAGCCAGGAGGTGGGACGGCGTCTCGGCTTCCCCGCCGGGGTCGTGGTGCTCGTGCACGGCGATCCCGGCAAGGTGGACCGGGATTCGGTCGCCCGCCTGCTCGGCAAGGGCGCGCAGGTCGTGCGGATCGGCCCGGAGAGCGAGCGGCCGAAGGCCGCCACGCCGCAGGGCCAGGCCCTGGTGGGGCGGCCGGAGAGCTACCTCGACCTCTACCAGCGCTCGGCGACCGTCTGCCCCGGCCTCTCCTGGACCGTCCTCGCCGCGATCGGCCAGGTGGAGAGCAGCCACGGCCGCAACAACGGCCCGTCGTCCGCCGGGGCGCTCGGGCCGATGCAGTTCATGCCCGCCACCTGGAAGTCGTACGGCGTGGACGGCGACGGCGACGGCGAGGCGGACATCTGGAGCCCCTACGACGCGGTGCCGTCGGCCGCCAAGTACCTGTGCGCCAACGGGGCGGGCGCGGGCGGCGAGAAGCTCAGGAAGTCCGTGTGGTTCTACAACCACTCCTGGGACTACGTGAACAAGGTGCTGTCGCTCGCGGACGCCTACGCCCGCTCGTACGCCTCCTGACTCAGGACACTAGGAGGGCCGGCGGGCGGGGGCCGGGCAGCAGGTGCCCGGGCACGGCGCGGGCGCGGGTTCGGCGAGCAGCTCGGCCACCATCGACACGAACCGCGGGTGGGTGCCCGCGGTCGCGGCCCTGGTGAGCGGCAGGCCGAGCTTTCCGGCCAGGGCGGCGGCCTCCGTGTCGAGGTCGTAGACGACCTCCATGTGGTCGGACACGAACCCGATCGGCACCAGCACCACGGCCGGCACGCCCTCGGCGTGCAGCGCCTCCAGGTGGTCGCAGACGTCCGGCTCCAGCCACGGGACCTGCGGCGGGCCGCTGCGGCTCTGCCACACCAGGTCCCACGGCCGTCCCGCGTCCACCTGCTCGACCACCAGCCGCGCGGTCTCGCGCAGCTCGGCCTCGTACGCGCCGCCGGACGGGCCGGCGGTGCGCGCCATGGAGACGGGGATGCTGTGCGCGGTGAAGACGAGCCGGGCGCCGGTCCGCACGTCCTCGGGGAGCGCGGCGAGCGCCTCGCGGGTGTGGTCGGCCATCGCGGCCACGAACCCGGGGTGGTCGTAGTAGTGGCGCAGCTTGACGATCTCGGGGGCCCCCGGCACGGCGGCGCGGGCGCGGGCGATGTCGTCGAGGTACTGCCGGCAGCTCGAATAGGAGCGGTAGGCCGCGGTGACGAAGGCCGCCGCCCGGCGGACGCCGTCCTCCTTCATCCGCCGGACCGTGTCCTCCAGGAACGGATGCCAGTTGCGGTTGCCCCAGTAGACCGGGAGGTCCACGTCCAGCGCGTCGATCAGCTCGCGGCACTGCCGGTTGATCGGGCTGACCCCGCCGAACCGCTGGTAGTGCGCCTCGACCTCCAGCAGCCGCTCACGCGGCACGCCCCGGCCGCGTACGACGTTCTCCAGGAACGGCATGACGTCCTCGGGACCTTCCGGCCCCCCGAACGAGACGACGAGCAGGGCGTCGTACCCCGTGGTGCTCCCCATGAACGACAACACTAGTGGGGGGTCGAGACGGTCGGCCCGGGCGAGTAGGTTCGAGCGGTGACCCAATTTCCCGACATCCGCGAGTACATGGCCCTGCCGCGCGTGGCGTCGCTGCGGCTGTCACCCGACGGAACCCGGCTCGTTTCCGTGGTCCAGTCCCTCAACCCCGACGGCAGGTCGTACGGAACGGCGCTGTGGGAGATCCCTCTCACCCCCGAGGGTGAGCCGCACCGGCTGACGCGGTCGGCGAAGGGGGAGGCGGGCGCGGAGTTCGCCCCCGGCGGAAGCCCGCTGGACGGAGGCCTGCTGTTCGTCTCCCGGCGGCCCGACGAGACGGTCAAGGAGCCGGGCGGCGACACGCCCGCGCTGTGGCTGCTGCCGGAGCGGGGCGAGCCCGTACGGCTGGCCACCCGCCCCGGTGGGATCGGCGCGGTCCGGGCGGCCGGTGACGTGGTGGTCTACGCCTCCGAGGTGCTGCCCGGCGACGCCGCGACCGAGGAGGAGCGCCGCAAGGGCCGCGAGGACGACGGCGTCAGCGCGATCCTGCACGAGGGCTACCCGATCCGCTTCTGGGACCACGACCTCGGCCCGGCGCAGCCCCGGCTCTTCGCGGGCCGCGCCGCCCGGGACGGCCTGGAGGACGTCCGGGACCTGACCCCCGAGCCGGGCGGCGCGCTGCGCGACGCCTCCTTCGCGGTCACTCCCGACGGCTCGGCCGTGATCACCGCGTGGCGGGAGTTCCTGCCGAACGGGGCGGGGCGCACCGACCTGGTCGCGATCGACCTCGCGGACGGGTCCCGGCGGACGCTCGCGACCTCGCCGGGCCACGACTTCGGCGGGCCGGTCGTGGTGTCGCCCGACGGGCGGCACGTCGCCTGCAGCCGGGAGCGGCACGCCACCGAGCAGGTCTCGGCCACGGTCGACCTGTGGGTGATCGACCTGGCCACCGGCGAGGGGCGGGCCGTCGCCGAGGAGATCTTCCCCGCGTCGGTCGCGTGGGCGCCCTCGTCGGCGGAGCTGTTCGTCGCCGCCGACGACCGGGGCCGCCGGCCGGTCTTCCGCGTCTCCCTGGACGGGCCTGCCGCCTCGGCGACGACCCGGCTGACCTTGGACGACGGCGCGTACGCCGAGTTGTGCCCGGCCCCCGGCGGCGAGGTCTACGCCCTGCGCGGCGCGGTCGACTCGCCGCCCGTGCCGGTGCGGATCGACCCGGACGGCACCGTGACCGCGCTGCCCTCGCCCGTTCCGGCGCTCGACCTGCCGGGCACCCTGACCGAGGTCACCGCCACGGCCGACGACGGCACCGAGATCCGGGGCTGGCTGGTCGTCCCCGCGGAGGCGACCGCCGAGGACCCCGCGCCGTTCCTGCTGTGGATCCACGGCGGGCCGCTCGGGAGCTGGAACGACTGGAGCTGGCGCTGGAACCCCTGGCTCATGGCCAGGCACGGATACGCCGTGCTGCTGCCCGACCCCTGCCTGTCCACCGGGTACGGCCAGGGCATGATCGACCGGGGCTGGGGCGACTGGGGCCCGGTCACCCACGCCGACCTGATGGCGATCACGGACGAGTGCCTGAAACGGCCGGAGATCGACGAGCAGCGGACGGCGGCGATGGGCGGGTCGTTCGGCGGCTACATGGCCAACTGGGTCGCCGGGCACACCGACCGCTTCCGGGCCATCGTGACGCACGCCTCCCTGTGGAACCTGGAGCAGTTCGCGGGCACCACGGACGGCGCGGACTACTGGCAGCGCGAGTTCGGCGCGCCCGGCTCGGCCAGCTACGAGAGGCTGTCGCCCCATCGGTGGCTCGGCGAGATCAGGACGCCGATGCTGGTCATCCACGGCGACAAGGACTACCGCGTGCCGATCGGCGAGGGTCTGCGGCTGTGGTGGGACCTCCAGCGGTCGGGGGTCGAGGCGAAGTTCCTCTACTTCCCCGACGAGAACCACTGGGTGCTCAAGCCCGGCAACGCGATCGCGTGGTACGAGACCGTCCTGGCCTTCCTGGGTCAGCACGTGCTCGGGGAGGAGTGGCGCCGCCCGGCCTCCCTGCGGTGACCGTCCGAGAGCTCCCGATCCTGGTTTGGAAGGATGTGGGAGTTATCCGTGGCCGTTCCGTTCCGGCGGGCGGCCACGATCACGAACTCAGGAGGGGGCACACCGGCATGGACGAGCGGGAGCGGCGGGACGACCGCGTTCGGGAGGAGGAGCTGCTGGAGCTGGCGGCCCGCATAGCGGAGGAGGCCGGCCAGATGCTGCTCGCCAAGCGGCCCGCGCGGCCCGAGGTGCTCGCCACCAAGTCAAGCCCCACCGACGTCGTCACCGCGCTGGACCGGGCCGCGGAGGAACTGATCCGCGCCCGCATCGCCGAGGCCCGGCCGCGTGACGCGATCCTCGGCGAGGAGGGCGGCGACACCCCCGGCGAGGGCGTGGTCCGCTGGGTCGTCGACCCCATCGACGGCACGGTCAACTTCCTGTACGGCGTGCCCGACTGGGCGGTCAGCATCGGCGTCGAGGTGGACGGCGAGATCGTCGCGGGCGCGGTCAACAACGTCCCGCGCGGTGAGCTGTTCACCGCCCGCCGGGGCGGCGGCGCGTGGCTGCGGGGCGAGCGGCTGCGCTGCAACACCGGCGTCCCGCTCGACCGGGCGCTCGTCGCGACCGGCTTCGGCTACGGCGCCGCCCGCAGGCGCGTGCAGGCCGAGGTGGTCGCGCAGGTGGTGCCGAGGGTCAGGGACATCCGGCGGGGCGGCTCCTGCGCGATCGACCTCTGCTCCGTTGCCGCGGGGCGGGTGGACGCCTACTACGAGCGCGGCGCCAACTACTGGGACCACGCCGCGGCCGGTCTCGTCGCCGCCGAGGCGGGGGCGCGGCTCGGCGGCCTGAACGGCAGGAAGGTGAGCCCCGACATGGTGCTGTGCGCCGCGCCCGGGCTCTTCGAGGAGCTGCACGACCTGCTCGTCCCCCTCGATCCCGAACGGGACTGACCACCACGCCGTTCCACACGGCCCGGCACAGTCGAAGGGGCCCGCCGTACGGCGGGCCCCTTCGTCAGGTGATGGCGCGGTCAGCGGTTGATGGAGACGCCGTGATCCTCCGCGAGGCGGTGCAGGTCCTCGATCTCGGCGGTGAGGGTGTCGGCGAGGAAGTCGTCCCCGCTCGTCGTGGCCTCTTCAAGACCCTTGTAGGCCTGGTCGAGCCTGGATTCGATCGTGGTCGTGAACTCGCCCATCTCACCTTCTTTCTCAGGGGGCGAACGTGTCGCGGGGACGCCGGCGCGGAATCCGCTCAGGAGAGACGCGCCTACCCCGGCACACGACAATGGAGGGTGCCCGGGGCCATACCCATAACGGGGCCGAGCGCAAACCTGTGAATTTCTGTGCTCTACGTCACGTAGAGTGCCGGGGCCGCTTACCGGCGGCTTACGCCGGTCATGGCCACAATGAGGCGTCCGTACCAGCGAGGAGGACCTTGATGCGCGTGCTAGTGGTGGAGGACGAGAGGGTGCTCGCGGACGCGATCGCCACCGGCCTCCGCCGGGAGGCGATGGCCGTGGACGTCGCCTACGACGGCGCCGCCGCCCTGGAGAAGACGGGATACATCGACTACGACGTGATCGTGCTCGACCGCGACCTGCCGAAGGTCCACGGTGACGAGGTGGCCCGTCGCCTGGTCGCGGAGCGGTCCGCCTCGCGGATCATCATGCTCACCGCCGCGGGCGATGTGGACGCCAAGGTGGAGGGGCTGGAGCTCGGCGCCGACGACTACCTGGCCAAGCCGTTCGTCTTCATGGAGCTCGTGGCCCGGGTGCGCGCGCTCGGCCGCCGGTCCGCGCCGGCGCTGCCGCCCGTGCTGGAGCGGGCCGGCATCCGGCTCGACCCCGGCAAGCGCCAGGTGGCCAGGGACGGCGCGGAGATCCATCTCACCAAGAAGGAGTTCGCGGTGCTGGAGGAGCTGATGCGCGCCGAGGGCGCGGTCGTCAGCCAGGAGGACCTGCTCGACAAGGCGTGGGACGAGAACATCGACCCGTTCACCAACGTGGTCAGGGTGACGATGATGACCCTGCGCAAGAAGCTGGGCGACCCGCCGGTCATCGAGACGGTGCCGGGCGTCGGCTACCGGCTGTGACGCCCGGCCGGATGTCGGACCCTATGGGCACCGGTCCCTACCGCAGCCAGGTTCCGCCGCCGCCCAGCGGGCCGCCCGCCTGGGACGGCCCGCCGCCCCTGGTCGCCCACCCGGTCCAGCGGGCCAACATCCTCGACGAGATGCGGTCGCTGCAGAACCGCGTCAGCATCCGCTGGCGGCTGACCCTCACGTACGCCGCGCTGGTCTTCGTCGCCGGCGCGCTGCTGGTGATGGTCATGTACGTGCTGGTCGGGCATGCGATCAACGTCGGGTGGCAGAGCGTGCCGAAGATCCTGCTGCCGCCGAGCGTGCCGCAGGAGGTGATCGACGAGTTCAACAACAACTACGCCAACCTGCAGGCGGAGGCCACCGCGGCGGCGCGGAGCGAGCTGCTGCAGCGGTCGCTGCTGGCGCTGCTGGGCGTGGGCATCTTCGCCCTGATCCTCGGATACGTCGTGGCCGACCGGGCGCTGCGGCCGATCAAGAAGATGACGGTCACCGCGCGGAAGCTGTCGGAGACCTCCCTCGCCCACGAGCGCATCGACCTCCAGGGCCCCGACGACGAGCTGAAGGAGCTGGCCGACACGTTCGACGCCATGCTCACCCGGCTCAACACCGCCTTCGACGCCCAGCGGAGGTTCGTGGACAACGCCTCGCACGAGCTGCGCACGCCGCTGGCGATCAACCGCACCGTGCTGGAGGTGGCCCTGTCCGACCCCGAGGCGTCGGACGACCTCAAGGTGCTCGGGCGCACGCTCCTCGGCACCACCGCCCGCAACGAGCGGCTCATCGAGGGCCTGCTGCTGCTCGCCCGCAGCGAGCGGGAGCTGTCGGTGCGCAAGCCCGTGGACGTGCAGGAGGTGGCGCGGACGGCGGTGGAGCAACTGGCCGCCTTCGCCGAGGAGGAAGGGGTCACGGTCGAACACGACCTTCATCCCGCCGCCACGACGGGTGATCCGGTTCTCGTCGAACGCTGCCTCTCGAACCTCGTCGAGAACGGCATCAAGCACAATCTTGGTCCCAACGGAAAAGTATGGGTCCGTACGGGAATGGTGGACGGGGGTGCGGTTGTTCAGGTCGCGAACACGGGACCGCACGTTCCCGCGTACGAGGTGGAGAGCCTGTTCGAGCCGTTCCGGCGGCTGAATGCCGACCGGGTCCAATCCGCCAAAGGCGCGGGTCTCGGCCTGTCCATCGTGCGCGCGATCGTCCGGGCGCACGGCGGAACGGTCGTCGCCGTTCCCCGCGACGGGGGCGGGCTCGTGGTGACGGTGCGACTCTCCGGAAACGGGGTTTCTCCGGGGATGCCGCAGTCGGCGCGCTGATGGAGCGTGCGCGCCGTACATGTGGTTGGATGTGCCGTCGAACACGGTGGGGATACCGCCGATACTGTGGTTTTCGCCATATTTGGCTAACCGCAGTCCCCGGCGGTGCACGCCACCCGTGTCGGGAGGTTCAGTGTTCGTTCAAGCGGGTACCGATTGCACGATTTCCCGGCCCCCGCGGGCACAACACCGGCCTCCCGAGCGTTAAGACGCGCGACATGAGCGCAGGCAGATAGATGAGGGGGATGGAGTAGCAGATGGCTACCGACTACGACAGCCCGCGTAAGACCGACGACGACCTCAGCGAGGACAGCCTTCAGGAACTACAGGCGCGCCGGAGCGACAAGTCGTCGGGCAGCATCGACATCGACGAGACCGATCTGGCCGAGTCGCTGGAGCTGCCGGGGGCGGACCTGTCGAACGAGGAGCTCTCGCTTCGGGTGATTCCTCGGCAGGCCGACGAATTCACCTGCTCGCGGTGCTTCCTGGTGCACCACCGCAGCCAGCTGGCCTCGGAGAAGAACGGCCAGCAGGTCTGCCGCGAGTGTGCCGCCTAGGAGACCCTGAGGAGGGTCCGTGACTTCAGACGCGGATCGATCGAACGACGAGGTGGCCGACCTGGTCGGCAAACTCGTGGCCCCTGAGGAGACGGACGGGGCCGAGCGGCGACGGCTGCTCGGCCGCCTCAGCAAGGCCCTGGCGAAGTCCGCAGGAAAGGCGCGCGAGCGCGGGACCGGCCGGGGCCGATGGCTGGCCGACGTCTTCATGAACATCGCCCCGCGGTTACCGATCAGGGACCTGGCGACGCTGCGGGAGCACCACTACGGGCTCACCGGCGATCAGCTCGCCGACGACCTCGTCCGCACCGCCGCCAAGGCGACCACGGCGGTCGGCGCGGTCGGCGGAGCGCTCGCCGCCGCCGAGTTCGCCGCCCCGCCCCTGCTGCTGTCCGCGCCCGCCCAGATCGTCGCCGAGACGCTCGTCGTGGCGGCCATCGAGGTGAAGCTTCTCGCCGAACTCCACGAGGTGTACGGCGTGCAGGTGCCCGGCAACGGCACCCAGAGGGCGGCCGCGTACGCGCTCGCCTGGTCGAAACAGCGGGGTGTCAATCCCCTCGCCCCCGGTTCGGCCACGATCGCGCTCGGCACCGCCGCGAAAACCGCGCTGCGCAACCGGCTGATGCGCACACTCGGCCGGCATCTCACCACCCTCGGCCCCTTCCTCACCGGGGCGGTCGCCGGCGCCGCCCTCAACCGGGCCGCCACCAAGAAGCTCGCCGCCGCCGTTCGCGCGGACCTGCTCCGCGGGCACGCCCTCCCGCCGGGCTGACCCCCGTTCCCCCGCCCGCGCTCCTTCCGCCGTCCCCTCCACCGTCTCCCCGCCGTCCGGCACCCCTCGGTGACGGCGGCCGGTCCAGGTGACCATCCCAATCGGCACTCTCCGGCCGTCCCGATGTTCCGGGTAGAGAAGTGTCACCGATTGGTCTAAACCACTTGGCGGACCCCCGTGAGCTGCGTGAGATCATTCTCACAGTTTCAGCTGTGAATTGTGCACGTCATTACGGGTATGGGGTCGCCTGGTGGCTTTCCGTATGGTGGTCACAGGCGACCCTGGAGGGGTTCATGCGTGATGGCACCAGCTCATTTCTGATCGTCGCGAACCGGCTGCCGGTGGACCGCGTGGGTGAGAACGAGTGGCGTCGCAGCCCCGGAGGGCTGGTGACCGCCATCGCGCCCGTCATGCAGCGCCGTGACGGCGCCTGGCTCGGCTGGACCGGCGCGGCGGGAGAGGAGCTCAAGCCGTTCGACCACGACGGCATGCACCTGATCCCCGTTCCGCTGTCCCAGCTCGAGGTCGAGCTGTACTACGAGGGGTTCTCCAACGCCACCCTGTGGCCGCTGTACCACGACGTGGTCGCCACCCCGATCTACTCCCGGGTGCTCTGGGACGCCTACAAGGCGGTCAACGACCGGTTCGCCCGGGCCGCCGCCGAGGCCGCCGCCCCCGGCGCGGTCGTATGGGTGCAGGACTACCAGCTCCAGCTCGTGCCGGCCATGCTGCGCAAGCTGCGGCCCGACCTGAAGATCGGGTTCTTCCTGCACATCCCGTTCCCGCCGGGCGAGCTGTTCTACCAGCTTCCCTGGCGCAACGAGATCCTGGAGGGCCTGCTCGGGGCCGACCTGGTCGGCTTCCAGCGGCCGGGCGGCGCCGCCAACTTCCTGCGCCTGTGCCGCCGCCTGCTCGGCGTGCAGTACCTGCGCAACGAGATCCAGCTCGAGGACCGGACGGTGCGCGCCGAGTCGTTCCCGATCTCGGTCGACTTCGGCGAGCTGGACCAGCTCGTCCGCGAGCCGCGCGTCCAGCAGCGGGCCAGGGAGATCCGGGCCGAGCTGGGCGACCCCGAGCACATGCTGCTCGGCGTCGACCGGCTCGACTACACCAAGGGCATCGGCCAGCGGCTCAAGGCGTTCGGCGAGCTGCTCGACGACGGCTCGGTCAAGCCGGGCGAGGCGGTGTTCGTCCAGGTGGCGACGCCGACCCGGGAGCGGGTCGCCGAGTACATCCGGCTGCGCAACGACATCGAGCTGCGGGTGGGCCGCATCAACGGCGAGCACGGCATGCTCGGCCGTCACCCGATCTCCTACCTGCACCAGTCGTACAACAAGGAGGAGCTGGCCGCCCTGTACTGCGCGGCCGACGTCATGGTCGTCACGCCGCTGCGCGACGGCATGAACCTCGTCGCCAAGGAGTACGTCGCCTGCCGCCACGACCTGCGCGGCGCGCTGGTGCTGAGCGAGTTCGCCGGGGCGGCCGACGAGATGCGCCAGGCCTACATGGTCAACCCGTACGACATCGCGGGCATGAAGCGGGCGATGCTGGCCGCGATGCGGGCGACCCCGCACGAGCTCGCCCGCCGGATGCGGTCGTTGCGGCGCAGGGTCGCCTCGCACAACGTGGACAGGTGGGCCAGCGACTTCCTCACGGCCCTGGAGTCCGGGGAGCCGGCGCCCGCGCCTACGGAGTGAGGTCGCGGGCGGCGTCCTTCCAGGAGCGCCACTTCCTGGCCGCCGCCCGGGTCGCCACGATCCGGGTGACCTCGATGCCGAGCCCCATCACGACGGCGTAGGCGATCGCCTCGCCGAGGCCGATGTCCGGGGAGTCGGCGCTCGCCGGGGGCTCCTTGCCGGTCGCCTTCTCCCAGGCGTACGCCAGCACCTTGCGGGAGGCGAAGCCCACCGCGAGGCCCAGCACTCCGCCGATGATCCGCCACTGCATGTCGGGCTTTTCCGACAGGCCGAGTTCTCGCTTGGCCGCCCGAGCCGTGTCCGCCATGATTCCTCCTCCATAACGACCTTAGTGTCTCCCCTCGGGGAGGCGCGCCACGCCATACCATGTGGTGGCATGACCGAACAGCGACTCCCCGCAACCATGCCCGAGAAACCTGCTCTCGACGGCCTGGAGGCGGTATGGGTAGCCCGCTGGGAGGCCGACGGGACCTACAGGTTCGACCGGTCCCGCGGCAGGGACGAGATCTACTCCATCGACACCCCGCCGCCGACCGTGTCCGGATCCCTCCACGTGGGGCACGTGTTCTCCTACACGCACACGGACACGATCGCCCGTTACCAGCGGATGCGGGGACGCGAGGTCTTCTACCCGATGGGGTGGGACGACAACGGCCTGCCCACCGAGCGCCGGGTGCAGAACCACTTCGGCGTCCGCTGCGACCCCTCCGTGCCGTACGACCCGGACTTCACGCCGCCGGAGAAGCCGGACGCCAAGCGGCAGGCGCCGATCTCGCGCCGCAACTTCATCGAGCTGTGCGAGCGGCTGACCGCCGAGGACGAGAAGGCGTTCGAGGAGCTGTGGCGCCGCCTCGGCCTGTCGGTGGACTGGTCGCTGACCTACGCGACCATCGACGCCGGCGCCCGGGCCGCCTCGCAGCGGGCGTTCCTGCGCAACCTCGCCCGGGGCGAGGCGTACGTCGCCGAGGCGCCCACCCTGTGGGACGTGACGTTCCGCACCGCCGTGGCCCAGGCCGAGCTGGAGGACCGGGAGTGGCCGGGCGCCTTCCACCGCATCGGCTTCGACCTGTCGCCCGCGCAGCGTGAGCAGGGGTTCGGCGAGCGCGTGTGGATCGAGACGACCCGGCCCGAGCTGATCCCGGCCTGCGTGGCCCTGGTCGCCCACCCCGACGACGAGCGCTACCGGCCGCTCTTCGGCACCACCGTGCGCACCCCGGTCTTCGGGGTCGAGGTGCCGGTCGTGGCCCACCACCTGGCCGAGCCGGACAAGGGCTCGGGCATCGCGATGATCTGCACCTTCGGCGACGTGACCGACGTGACCTGGTGGCGCGAGCTCGACCTGCCGACCCGGCCCGTGATCGGCTGGGACGGCCGCCTGCTCCCCGAGCCGCCGCACGGCGTACCCGCCGGGCCGTACGCCGAGCTGGCCGGCAAGACCGTGCACAGCGCGCGCGAGCGCATCGTGGAGATGCTGCGCGAGTCCGGCCACCTGGACGGCGAGCCGCGCAAGATCCAGCGGCCGGTGAAGTTCTACGAGAAGGGCGACCGCCCGCTGGAGATCGTGACCACCCGGCAGTGGTACATCCGCAACGGCGGCAGGGACCTCGCCCTGCGCCGCGCGCTGCTCGACCGGGGCGGGGAACTGGAGTGGCACCCGCCGCACATGCGGGTCAGGTACGACAACTGGGTGGAGGGCCTGGCCGGCGACTGGCTGATCTCGCGCCAGCGGTTCTTCGGCGTGCCGATCCCGGTCTGGTATCCCCTCGACGCCGAGGGCGAGCCCGTCTACGAGGCCCCGATCACCCCGCCGGAGCGGGCGCTGCCCGTCGACCCCTCCAGCGACGTGCCGCCCGGCTACAGCGAGGACCAGCGCGGCAAGCCGCTCGGCTTCGCCGGCGACCCCGACGTCATGGACACGTGGGCGACCTCCTCGCTGACCCCGCAGATCGCCGCCGGGTGGGAGCGCGACGACGACCTGTTCCGCCGTGTGTTCCCGATGGACCTGCGGCCCCAGGCCCACGAGATCATCCGTACCTGGCTGTTCTCGACGGTCGTGCGGTCGCACCTGGAGCACGGCGGGCTGCCCTGGCGGCACGCCGCGATCTCCGGGTGGATCCTCGACCCCGACCGCAAGAAGATGTCGAAGTCCAAGGGCAACGTGGTCACGCCCATGGGCCTGCTGGAGGAGCACGGCTCCGACGCGGTCCGCTACTGGGCGGCGAGCGGCCGGCCCGGCACCGACACCGCCTTCGACACGGGCCAGATCAAGATCGGCCGGCGGCTGGCGATCAAGATCCTGAACGCGTCGAAGTTCGTGCTGGGCTTCCGGTCCGAGGGCGGCGGGGAGGTGGTCGAGCCGGTCGACCTGTCCATGCTGGCCGCGCTGCGGACGGTCGTCGACGAGGCCACCGAGGCGTTCGAGGCGTACGACTACACGCGGGCGCTGGAGCGGACCGAGCGGTTCTTCTGGTCGTTCTGCGACGACTACGTGGAGCTGGTCAAGGCCCGCGCGTACGCCGGGGACGCGTCGGCGGTCGCCGCCCTGCGCGCGGCGCTCGGCGTGCTGCTGCGGCTGTTCGCGCCGTTCCTGCCGTTCGTGACCGAGGAGGTCTGGTCGTGGTGGCGGGAGGGGTCGGTGCACCGCGCCGCCTGGCCGTCGCCGCGGGACCTGCCCGAGGCGGAGCGCGGCGACCCCGCGGTGCTGGACGCGGTGGCCGAGGTGCTGCGCCGGGTGCGGCGGGCCAAGTCGGAGGCCCGGCGGTCCATGCGGGCCGAGGTGTCCCGGCTGACCGTGTCGGGGGACCAGGCCGACCTCGTCAGGCTCGCCCAGGACGACCTGTGCGCGGCGGGCAACGTCGAGGAGTTCGTCCTGGAGCCCGGCGACGGACCCCTCGACGCCGTGGCGGAGCTGGCCGCCTGACGCGCCGCCGGCAGACGGAAGGTAAAACGACTGCGCGCCGCACCTCCGGGCATGCCAGGCTGGAGCCGTGATCCCGTCTAAGAGGCGATCCCCCGAGGGGGTGCCGCCGACACTCGCCACGCTGGCGGCGTGGAGCTGGCGGCTGCTGCTGGTGGGCGCGGCGGTCTACGTGCTGGCGATGATCATCGGCAGGATCAGCTTCGTGGTCCTGCCGGTGGCCGTCGCGCTGCTGCTCGCGGCGCTGCTGTACCCGCTCACCAGGCGGCTGCGGGAGGCCGGGCTGCGGCCGATCTACGCGACGTGGATCACGATGCTTCTCGGCCTCGCCGTGATCGTGGGCATCGGCATCCTCATCGGCACCCGGGCGAACGAGGAGTTCCCCCGGCTGGTCGCGCAGATCCAGCTCACCGCGCGCAACCTGCAGAACTGGCTGCTGCACGGCCCCCTTCACCTGAAGGAGGCCCAGATCGCCGACATCGTCGACCAGCTGAGCCGGCAGGTCAACGAGCAGCGCAGCCAGATCACCAGCACCCTGCTGACCGGCGCCACCGCGTTCGTCGAGGTCCTCGCCTCGATCGTCCTGCTGCTCTTCGTGACGTTCTTCCTGCTTAAGGATGGCGACCGCATCTGGGCCTGGTTCCTGCGCGGCTTCGGCCAGGCCGCGCCCCGGGTCGACCGGGCCGGCCGGGCCGCCTGGGTGACGATCTCCCACTACGTGCACGGCACGGTCGCCGTCGCGGCCATCCACGGCATCGTGATCGGCATCGTGCTCGCCGGGATGCGGGTGCCGCTCTGGGCCCCGCTCGCCGTGCTCATCTTCTTCGCGAGCTTCATCCCGATCGTCGGCATCCTCTTCGCGGGCGCGATCGCGACGCTCGTGACGTTCGGCTCACAGGGGTGGGTCTACGCCCTGGTGTTCGTCGGCATCCTCGTGGTCGAGCAGCAGCTGGAGAACCACGTGCTCCAGCCGCTGATCGTCGGCCGCGCGCTGGCCTTCCACCCGCTGGCGATCATCCTCGTCCTGGCCGTCGGCGGTGTGCTCGGCGGCATCGCCGGGGCGGCCGTGGCCGTGCCGCTGACGGCGGTCATCTACCGTGCGCTGCCGGAACTGCGCTCGGAACGGCGCGCCATCGAGTCATCGGAGAACGGGGGAGACGCGGGCCCCCCGGACGGCCCTCCGGGCCCCGCCGCGCCCGCGCCGGAGCCCGGCCACGCCGGACCCGTGGCCGAGCTCACAGCCGGTTCCGCGGCCGCGCGGGGCGGGGAGGGGGAGGCGGACCGGCCCTCGGGGACGGCGCCCCCGTCCTCCGGCGCGGGAGAGGCGGTGTCGCCCCAGCGCAACGGGTAGGGTCTTGCCTCATGAGCAGCCCTGTGCCGAACGCCACATCGCCGGCTCCGGCGGACCCGGGTCCGGGAGGCGCCGTCCCGGGACGCGGCACCGTCCCCTCCCGGGGAGCCGAGGCCGCCGCATGAGCGTCGAGATCCTGATCCACCGGCTCGACCCGGGCCTGCCGCTCCCCGCGTACGCGCACCCCGGCGACGCCGGGGCCGACCTGTACGCGGCGGAGGACGTCGAGTTGCTGCCCGGCGAGCGGGCCGTCGTGCGGACCGGCGTCGCGATCGCGCTGCCGGACGGCTACGCGGCCTTCGTGCATCCGCGTTCGGGCCTCGCCGCCCGGCACGGCGTGACGCTGGTGAACGCGCCCGGCACGGTCGACGCCGGCTACCGGGGCGAGATCAAGGTCACGATGATCAACACCGACGCCAAGGACGCCGTACGGTTCCGGCGGGGCGATCGGATCGCCCAGCTCGTCGTCCAGCGGGTGGAGCGTGCGGCGTTCTACGAGGTGGACCGGTTGCCCGGCTCCGTACGGGGCACGAACGGGTTCGGCTCGACGGGGAGCTGACAGCTCCGGGCACGCACATGCCCGGCACACGCAGGACACGAGGAGAGTGAGCGAAGTGTTTCGACGCCGGCGACGCGCGGAGGAGGAGACCGCACCGGCCGTCGTGCGGGAGGACGGCCCCGCCACGGCGCGGGCGGCGGGCCCCTGGGACGCGGCGGACGACTATCCGGAGGCCGAACGGGTCGACCTGGGAGGCCTGCGCCTGCCCGTCGACCCCCGGTTCGAGATCCAGCTCAGGGTGGACGGCGACCAGATCACCGGGGTGATCGTCCTGCTGGGGGAGAGCCTGCTGCAGGTGCAGGCGGTCGCCGCGCCCAAGCGGAACGGCATCTGGGACGAGATGCGGGCCGACGCCGTCAGGGACGTGACCGCCGCGGGCGGGGCCCTGGAGGAGCGGGACGGCCCCTTCGGCCCCGAGCTCGTGGGCCGGGCTCCCGCGCAGGGCCAGACGGAGCCGCAGCCGGTGCGTTTCCTCGGCGTGGACGGCCCCCGTTGGTTCCTGCAGGCCGTCATCAGCGGCCCGGCGGCGTCCGGCGGGGAGGCCGGCGACGTCCTGGAGGACGTGGTCCGCGGCATCGTGGTGGTCCGCGGCGACGAGCCGATGCCGCCCAGAGAGGTGATCCCGCTGCGTCTTCCGGTGGACCGGCAGCCCGCCGACGAGCAGGCCCCCCACCGGGATGAACTGCGGCCGTTCGAGCGCGGCCCGGAGATCAGCGAGATCCGCTGAACGGCGGCGCCCGGCCCGCCGGGACGTCGCCGCCGGGCCGGGCGGTCCGGCACGCCGGGACCGCGCCCGCGGGCCGTTGACGAATCGGGGGCAAGCCCTGCCCATGCCGTCCTTCTGACCGGCTGGCGTTCTCACGTATGCTGCGGGGAGGCATGGCCCGGGAACGACACCCGGGGTGGAGCCAGACGATGGGTCCCCCCGTGGGGACAGCGAGCGAGGAAGCCGGGTGAGCGACCGATGGACACGCCGGAGCCTGCCAGACGGGGCGGACTGCGGGGTCTCCTGCGGCGGCTGACCACCAGCCAGGCCGAGCTGGAGGCCGCCGAGCTCCAGGAGGACCTGGAGCAGGAGGGGGCCACGCCCATCGCCAGGTGCGGCGAGCGCCAGCGGTCGTGCGTGGCGGGCACGCTGCGCACCGTGACCCTGCGCCCGCGCGGCGGCGCGCCCGCCCTGGAGGCCGAGCTGTACGACGGATCGGACGTGATCGACCTCGTCTGGCTCGGCCGCCGGAAGATCGCCGGGATCGAGCCCGGCCGGGTGGTCCGGGCCGAAGGACTGATCAGCGTCCAGGACGGCCGGAAGGTCATGTTCAACCCCCGCTACGAGCTGCGCCCGGCTGGTGGCCCTTGATCTCTCAGGAGACCGTATGAGCACAGCGGACATGACGGCCCCCGCCGCGCACGCCACCGTTGAGGCGGCCGTTCGTGCCCAGATGAGCAAGGCGCTGGGCGGCAAGCGGGGGATCGTCGAGGCGGCGGTGCCCACGATCGCCTTCACCGGCACGTGGATGGCCACCCAGGACCTCAAGACCTCCCTGATCGTCGGCATCGCCTCGGCGGTGGCGCTCCTGGTGGTGCGGATCGCGCAGCGGACCACACCGCAGTTCGTGCTCAACAGCCTGGTGGGCATCGGGATCGGCGCGTTCTTCGCCGCCCGCACCGGCGACGCCAAGGACGTCTTCCTGCCCGGGATCCTCTACAACGGGGCCTACGCGGCCGGCATGCTGCTGTCGATCGTGGTCCGCTGGCCGATCGTGGGCTTCCTGATCGGCTCGGTGACCGGCGACCCGACGGCCTGGCACAACGAGCCGGCCCTGGTCCGGCTGTGCGCCCGGCTGACGTGGCTGCTCATGCTGCCCTGCCTGCTGCGGGTGGTGGTGCAGCTGCCGCTCTACCTGGCCGACCACGTGACCGCGCTCGGCGTCAGCAAGATCGTTCTGGGCTGGCCGCTCCAGGTGGCCGGGCTGGCGGCGATGGTGTGGGTGCTCGCCCGGGGCCGTACGCCGATCGAGCCGCCCGCCCAGCCCTCCGTCTGACCCTCCCGGCGGACCGGCCGCCCGGGGCGATGCCCGCCGCGGGCGGCGCGGCCGGCGTACGGCTCAGGAGCGGTCGTGGGCCGACAGCAGTTCGGTGAGCTCCTGCTCGACCTCCTGGCTGGCGACGAACAGCAGCTCGTCGCCCGCCTCCAGCGGGTCGTCGGCCGAGGGGACCAGCACCCGGCCCTCCCGCAGGATCGCGACCAGGGCGGAGTCCACCGGCCAGGGAACCGAGCCGGTCCGCTGGCCCACCACCGGGGCGTCCTCGGCGAGGGTGAGCTCCACCAGGTTGGCCTGGCCCTGCCGGAAGGTCATCAGGCGCACCAGGTCGCCGACGCTGACCGCCTCCTCGACCAGGGCCGACAGCAGACGCGGGGTGGAGACGGCGACGTCCACGCCCCACGACTCGTTGAACAGCCACTCGTTCTTCGGGTGGTTGACGCGGGCGACCACCCGGGGCACGCCGTACTCGGTCTTGGCGAGCAGCGAGACCACGAGGTTCACCTTGTCGTCGCCGGAGGCGGCGATGACCACCTGGCAGCCGTTCAGCCCGGCCTCGTCCAGCGAGGAGATCTCGCAGGCGTCGGCCAGCAGCCACTCGGCCCGCGGCACGCTGTCGATCTTGATGGCGCGGGGGTCGATGTCGATGAGCAGGACCTCGTGGCCGTTCTCCAGAAGCTCGACCGCGATGGAGCGGCCGACGGCTCCGGCGCCGGCGATGGTGACGCGCATCAGTGCTCCTCGTCGGACGGCGGGGCGGACAGCGCCTTGTTGACCCGGTCCATGTCGTTCTCGGCGGCGACCAGGTGGAGGATGTCCCCTTCCTGGACCACGGTCGCGTCCCTGGGCACGAGCGCCTCGCCCATCCGGTTGACGAAGGCCACCCGCGCGCCGGTGGCGTCCTCGATCGCCCTGGCCCGGGTGCCGATCCAGCCCTGGTGGAAGGCCACCTCGGCGAGGACGACCGTACCCGTCGGGTCGCGCCACAGGGGCTCGGCACCCTCGGGCAGCACCCGGCGCAGGATCTGGTCGGCGGTCCAGCGGACCGTGGCGACGGTGGGGATGCCGAGCCGCTGGTAGACCTCGGCCCGGCGGGGGTCGTAGATGCGGGCGACCACGTTGTCCACGCCGAACATCTCGCGGGCGACCCGCGCGGAGATGATGTTGGAGTTGTCGCCGCTGCTCACGGCGACGAAGGCGGCGGCCGAGGCGATGCCCGCCTCCTCGAGGACGTCGCGGTCGAAGCCGATGCCGGTGACCCTGCGGCCCCGGAACCCGGCCCGCAGCCGCCGGAAGGCCTGCGGGTCGCGGTCGATGACCGCGACCGAGTGGCCGTTGTCCTCCAGGATGTGGGCCAGGGTCGAACCGACCCGCCCGCATCCCATGATCACGATATGCATGCTCCCCCGCCGTGGGTGTGTGGCGGACTCCTATTGGAGACAGTATGTCGCCCATGCCGTACACCGCATGACCCGGGCATGGCGCGGGGGGACTAGGCTCAACAGACGTGTCCAAGGTGCCAGATCTTGTCAAGCGGCTCCTCGTGGGGCGTGCCCTGCGCAGCACCCAGCTCCACCACCAGCTGCTGCCCAAGCGTGTGGCGCTGCCGGTCTTCGCGAGTGACGCGCTGTCCTCGGTCGCGTACGCGCCGCAGGAGATCCTGGTCATCCTGTCGCTCGCCGGGGTCAGTCTCTACGCCATCAGCCCGTGGGTCGCGGCGGCGGTCGTCCTCGTCATGCTCGTCGTGGTCGCGTCCTACCGGCAGAACGTGCACGCCTACCCCAGCGGCGGCGGCGACTACGAGGTGGCCACGACGAACCTGGGGCCCACCGCCGGGCTGACCGTGGCGAGCGCCCTGCTCGTCGACTACGTGCTGACCGTGGCGGTGTCGGTCGCCAACGGCGCCGACTACGTGGGCGCGACGATCCCGTTCGTCGCCGAGCACCGCCCACTGGTGGCGATAGCCATCGTCGTGCTCCTGACGATCATGAACCTGCGCGGCATCCGGGAGTCGGGTGTCGCGTTCGCCGTGCCCACCTACGCCTTCATGGCCGCCGTCATCGGCATGATCCTGTGGGGCCTGTTCCGCGTGTTCCTGCTCGGTGACGAGCTGCGGGCCCCGACGGCGGGCTACCGGCTCCTCGCCGAGCAGACGGACCTCGCCGGGTTCGCGCTGGCGTTCCTGGTGCTGCGCGCCTTCTCCTCCGGCTGCGCCGCGCTGACCGGCGTCGAGGCGATCAGCAACGGCGTCCCGGCCTTCCGCAAGCCCAAGAGCAGGAACGCCGCGACGACGCTGCTCATGATGGGCCTCATCGCGGTCACGATGTTCGGCGGGATCATCTTCCTCGGCCTGGAGTCCGGGGTGAAGGTGACCGACCCGGCCACCGTGGCCAGGGACCTCATCATCGACGGGCACCCGGCGGGGCCCGGCTACTACCAGCAGCCGATCATCGCGCAGGTCGCCTCGGCCGTCTTCGGCGACGGCTCGGCCCTGTTCGTCGTCATCGCCGCGGTGACCGCGCTGATCCTGTTCCTGGCGGCCAACACCGCGTTCAACGGCTTCCCCGTGCTGGGGTCGATCCTCGCCCAGGACCGCTACCTGCCGCGGCAGCTCCACACCCGCGGCGACCGCCTGGCGTTCAGCAACGGCATCGTCATCCTCGCGGCCGGGGCCTGCCTGCTCATCTGGGCGTTCGACGCGGACGTCAGCAAGCTGCTCAACCTCTACATCGTCGGCGTGTTCGTCTCGTTCACCCTCAGCCAGATCGGGATGGTCCGGCACTGGACCCGGCACCTGAGGACCGAGAGTGACGCGAAGGCCCGCTTCCGCATGATGCGCGCCCGGGTGATCAACGGCTTCGGCGCGGTCATGACCGGGCTGGTGCTCGTCGTCGTGCTGGCGACGAAGTTCACCCACGGCGCGTACATCGTCTGTCTCGCGATGCCGCTGCTCTTCCTCATGATGAAGGGCATCAGGCGGCACTACGACCGGGTCGCCGCGGAGCTCGCCGCGCCGGAGGAGACCGAGGTCGACGAGTCGATGCTGCCCGCCCGCAACCACGCGGTCGTCCTCGTCTCCAAGATCCACAAGCCCACGCTCCGGGCCCTCGCGTACGCCAGGGCGACCCGCCCGTCGAGCATCGAGGCCGTGACCGTCAGCGTGGACGCCGGCGAGGTGAGCAAGCTCAAGGACGAGTGGGAGCGGCGCGGCATCGGGGTGCCGCTGAAGATCCTCGACTCGCCGTACCGCGAGATCACCGGCCCGGTGCTGGAGTACGTCAAGTCGCTGCGCCGGAGGTCGCCGCGCGACGTCGTGACCGTCTACATCCCGGAGTACGTGGTCGGCCGCTGGTGGGAGCACCTGCTGCACAACCAGAGCGCGCTGCGGCTCAAGGGCCGCCTGCTGTTCAAGCCCGGCGTGATGGTGACGAGCGTGCCGTGGCAGCTCGCCTCCTCCGACCGGCTCAAGCGACGCAGGGAGCCGTCCGCGCCCGGCGCATCACGCCGTTCCTACCAGCAGCCGTCGAAGGACGCGCAGGTCGGGGCATGACCGATACGAAAGGGGCCGGCCGGATGAACGGGAACGGCAGCACGGCACCGCAGGAGTCCGGAGAGACGCACCCCGCGCGGCTCGAACTGACCGTGGGCGCCGTCGCCAACGGCGGCTGGTGCGTGGCCAGGCACGAGGGCCGGGTCGTGTTCGTCCGGCACGCGCTGCCGGGCGAGCGGGTCGTGGCCGAGGTCACCGAGGAGACCACCCGGTTCCTGCGGGCCGACGCGGTCGAGATCCTGGAGGCCTCACCGGACCGGGTGACGCCGCCCTGCCCGTTCGCCGGCCCCGGCCGGTGCGGCGGGTGCGACTGGCAGCACGCGTCACTGGAGGCGCAGCGCCGGCTCAAGGCCGACGTCGTCGCCGAGCAGTTGCGGCGCCTGGCCGGGCTGGACCACAAGGTCGTGGTCGAGGAGGTGCCGGGGGCGCCGGACGGCCTCGGCTGGCGCACCCGGGTGCAGTTCGCCGTCGACCGGGACGGCTCGGCCGGGCTGCGCAGGCACCGGTCCCACGAGATCGAGCACATCACCGGCTGCCTCATCGCCCATCCCGCCGTCGAGGAGGCCGGGGCCGAACGGCTCGCCTGGCCCGGGGCCTCCTCGGTGGAGGTGGTGGCGGCCTCCGGCGGGGACCGGGCCGTGATCGTCGAGCCCCTGCCGCACCGCAGGGCGACGATCCCGGACGTGGACGCCGCGGTCCTCCTCGACGAGGGCAGGCGGGGGACCCGCGCGCTGCGCGGCCGGGCCTCGCTGACCGAGCGGGTGGGGGAGCGGGACTACCGGGTCACCGCGAGCGGGTTCTGGCAGGTCCACCCCGGCGCGGCGGCCACACTGCTCGGCGCCGTGCTCGACCTCGGCCGTCCCGAGCCGGGGGAGTGGGCCCTCGACCTCTACTGCGGCGCCGGTCTGTTCGCCGCCGGCCTGGCCGAGGCGGTCGGCCCGGAGGGCGCCGTGCTCGGCGTCGAGTCGGATCCGCAGGCCGTCCAGGACGCCCGGTTCAACCTGCGCGACCTGCCGCAGGCGCAGATCGAGCGGGGAAAGGTCGAGGAGGCCCTCGACCGGCTCGGGATCGAGCGGGCCGACCTGGTGGTCGCCGACCCGCCCCGCGCGGGCCTCGGCCGCCCGGTCGTCGAGCGCGTCGCGCGCCTGGAGGCCCCGCGAATCGTCTACGTCTCGTGCGACCCCGCCACCCTGGCGCGGGACATCGCCTGGTTCGCCTCGTACGGCTACCACCTGGAGGACCTGCGGGCGTTCGACCAGTATCCGATGACCCACCACGTGGAGTGCGTGGCGCTCCTGGTCAAAGATGTGATCTAGGCTCTGACATGCTGTGATGCTGGTGGTTACCGTCCAGGAGTCCCCAGCGTCACCCAGCAGAAACCAAGATCATGACGCATGGAGAGCGCACGATCTTGAAAGCGGCTCTCCGGCCGGCCCGGCACCTCACCCGGTCGGCCACCGGGCCGCCGGCTGCGGTTGCCACGCGGCCGGAGCCGTCCAGCCGGAACGGATGCGCGAGGATTGCTGCCATACCGCCGGCGTCACCGTCATTCCGGCGAAATGGTGGGATGCCCTTCAACACCGCGTGGTGGCCATCGACGCACGTGCCCTCCTCGGACCTGCGGCAGAAACAGGCGCGCGAGTGCCCACGAAGAATGTCCATGGGATCCGAAGCGTTCTACGCCACCGTCGCGCAGGTCCTCCCGACGCTGCTCATCGCCCTGACCATCGAGGTAGGGCTGATCCTCCGGTGGTACGACCGTAAGCTCGACGAGCTCCAGCCTCAGGTGAGGTTCCCCTACCCCATCACGCGAGAAACTCCGCAGAGCGAAGTGCAGGTGTGGCGGGAATGGCAGAGGAACGAGCGCGTCCAGGACCGGTGGGTGATCACTGAGATCGCGATCGCCGTGGTGTTTCTCATCGGCGAGATCCTCGCCCTCGTCGCGCTGGGAAGCCACTGGCGCAACGCCTGGACCTTCTTCGGTAGTGGCGCCAGTATCGTCCTCCTGTGCCTCGCCGTCGTACTGATCCCCCTCTTTCGCATGAATACGGAGGGGAAGAGTTGAGGCCGCCTCAGAATTGCCCGGGCTGAGCTACTGGATGCGCAGGGTGGTCAGGTCGACCACACTGGCCAGCTCCTCCAAGTGCGGACGTAGGTGACGCACCGCCCTGCCCGGGTCACGGCGATCACCTCGTCGCCCGGTTCGTCGGGTAGGTAGATGCGGGCGGACAGCAGGTGGTGGCCGCCGACGGCGAGCCGTACAGCCTCCACACGGGCCCGTCCCTCCCCGGGCAAGGGAGGGCGGGCGTCGCGTTGCACGAGGCGCTGGACACGACCACCCCCGGCGGCCGGCTGGTCTTCCACGTCTTCGCCGGGCTCGCGGAGTTCATCCGCGAGCTCATCGTGCAGGGCACGCAGGAGGGGCTCGCCGCTGCGAGAGAGCGCGGGCAGCGCCTCGGCCGCCCGCCAGCGATGGACGCAGAGATGGTGGCACGGGCCCGGCGGCTGCTGGCCCAGCCCGAGGAGACCGTGTCTAGCATCGCGAAGCTCCTCGGCGTGTCCCGGGCGATGCTGTACCGCTACGTGTCGGAGCTGCAGCCGGAATGGAGGCGCTGCTCGTGCGGGATTGATCCGGTCCCGGCCGTGCCTCACGCGCTTCGGCGAGCCGGGGCTCACGAGGCGGGATATCCCGAATGCGGGATAATGGACGGATGAAATTGAGGATCTTCACCGAGCCGCAGCAGGGCGCGACCTACGACGACCTGCTCCGGGTGGCGCAGACGGCCGAACGCCTCGGATTCGACGCCTTCTTCCGGTCTGACCACTACCTGCGGATGGGGGACGGCGACCCGGGGCCGGGCCCCACCGACGCCTGGATCACCCTGGCCGGGCTCGCCCGGGAGACCTCGCGCATCCGGCTGGGCACGCTGGTGACCGCCGGGACGTTCCGGCTGCCCGGCCCGCTGGCGATCAGCGTCGCCCAGGTGGACCAGATGAGCGGCGGGCGCGTCGAACTGGGCCTCGGCACCGGCTGGTTCGAGGAGGAGCACACGGCGTACGGCATCCCGTTCCCTCCGCTGGGTGAGCGGTTCGAGCGCTTCGAGGAGCAGCTTGAGATCGTCACCGGCCTGTGGGCGGCGGCGAAGCCGTTCTCCTTCGACGGCGCGCACTATCGGCTGGTGGACTCGCCCGGCCTGCCGAAGCCGGCGCAGCGGCCGCGGCCGCCCCTGATCGTCGGCGGCGGGGGCGCCAAGCGGACCCCGCGGCTGGTGGCGCGGTTCGCCGACGAGTACAACGTGCCGTTCCTCCTGCCCGAGGACACCGCCGCGGCCTTCGACCGGGTCAGGGCGGCGTGCGAGGCGGCGGAGCGGGAGACCGTCCTGCTGTCGGCGGCGCAGATCGCCTGCGTGGGGCGGGACGAGGCGGAGGTCGCCCGGCGGGCCGCCGCCGTCGGCCGGGAGGTCGGCGAACTGCGCGTCAACGGCCTGGCCGGCACCCCGCAGGAGGTCGTCGACAAGATCGGCCGGTTCGCCGAGATGGGCGCGGAGCGTCTCTACCTCCAGATCCTCGACCTCGACGACCTGGAGCACCTGGAGTTGATCGCCACCGAGGTGCTGCCGCACGTCTGAAAAGCCGGTGGCCGATGAAAGGGGGCATCCGGCACACTTTGCCGGGTGCTCCTGACGATCACGACGACCCTGCGGCCCGCCACGGACCTCGGTTACCTCCTGCACAAGCATCCCGGCCGGGTGCAGGAGTTCGGGCGGTCGTTCGGCACCGCGCGGGTCTTCTACCCGGAGGCGGACGGGGACCGCTGCACGGCGGCGCTGCTCCTGGAGGTCGACCCCGTCCGGCTGGCGCGCTCGCGGGGCTCGTCCTCGCCCGACTTCTCGCTGAGCCAGTACGTCAACGACCGGCCGTACGCCGCGTCGTCGCTGCTGGCGTCGGCGCTCGCCGACGTGTTCCGCACCGCGCGGACCGGCCGCTGCGCCTCCCGGCAGGACCTCGCCGACTCGGTGATCCCGCTGGAGATCACGCTGCCCGCGCTGCCCTGCCGGGGCGGGGCCGACCTCGCGCGGCGGATGTTCGCGCCGCTGGGCTGGGAGGTCGACGCCGAGGCCGTACCACTGGATCCCGGTTTCCCCGAATGGGGCGACTCCCGGTACGTACGGCTCGCGCTGCGGGGGCGGGTGCGCCTGGCCGACGCGCTCAACCACCTGTACGTCCTGCTCCCGGTGCTCGACGACGCGAAGCACTACTGGCTGGCCGGCGACGAGGTGGACAAGCTCGTCCGCGCCGGTGAGGGATGGCTCGCCGGGCATCCGGACAAGGCGCTGATCACCCGGCGCTACCTCGGCCGGCGCAACGCGCTGACGCGCGACGCGTTCGCGCGCCTGGCGGAGGTCGGCGACGACGTCGAGGAGGCCCTGGAGCCACCGGTCGAGGAGGAGCCGGGCACCGAGACCCCCGAGACCCCCGAGACCCCCGAGATCACGGGGCGGTCCGGCGATGACAGCGGTCTCGGGAACGACAGCGGTGCCGGGGGTGAGCCCGCCGAGGCGCGGGTGCCGCTGAACACCTTGCGCCGGGACGCGGTCGCCGCGGTGCTGACGGAGATCGGCGCACGCTCGGTGATCGACCTGGGCTGCGGCTCGGGACAGCTGCTCGGCGTCCTGCTGCGCGACCCCGCCCTCACCCGGGTGACCGGCATGGACGTGTCGGCCCGCGCGCTCGCGCTGGCGGGGCGCCGCCTGCGCACCGACCGGATGCCGGACGCCGTGCGCGCCCGCTTCACGCTCTTCCAGGGCTCGCTGACGTACACCGACGCGCGCCTGGCCGGGTACGACGCCGCGGTGCTGATGGAGGTCGTCGAGCACGTGGACCCGCCGCGGCTGCCCGCCCTCGAACGGGTGGTCTTCGGCACGGCCAGGCCGTCCCACGTGATCGTGACGACTCCCAACGTGGAGCACAACATCAGGTACGAGTTCCTGGCGGGCGACCGGCGGCACCCCGACCACCGGTTCGAGTGGACCCGCGCGGAGTTCGCGCGGTGGGTCGCGGGCGTCTGCGCGGCGTACGGATACACGGCCGATCTGCGGCCGGTCGGCGAGGACGACCCCGAGGTGGGCCCGCCGACCCAGATGGCGGTCTTCGGCAGGAGGGAGGAGCGGCCATGACGGAGGTCAGCGTGCCGGAGCTGTCGCTGGTGGTGCTGGTGGGCGTCTCCGGCAGCGGCAAGTCGACGTTCGCCGCCCGGCACTTCGCGCCCACCCAGGTCGTCTCCTCCGACTTCTGCCGCGGCCTGGTCTCGGACGACGAGAACGACCAGACGGCGACGTCCGAGGCGTTCGACCTGCTCCACCACATCGTGGGCGTCCGCCTGCGGCGCGGCCTGCTCACGGTGGTCGACGCGACCAACGTGCAGTGGGAGGCCCGCAAGCGGCTGATCGAGCTGGCCAGGTCGCACGACGTGCTCGCCGACGCGATCGTGCTCGACGTGCCCGAGGAGGTGGCCCGCGCCCGCAACGCGGCCCGCCCCGACCGGGCCTTCGGGCCGCACGTCATCACGCGGCAGCGCAGGGAGCTGCGCCGGTCGCTCGGCAAGATCTCCAGGGACGGCTTCCGCCGGGTGCACGTCCTTAGCGGCGACGAGATCGACGACGTGACCGTCACGCGCGAGAAGGCGTGGACCGACAGGACCCACCTCACCGGGCCGTTCGACGTCATCGGCGACGTGCACGGCTGCCGCGCGGAGCTGGAGTCGCTGCTGACCAGGCTCGGCTGGGAGGTCGGGCCGGACGGCGCGGTCCACCCCGAGGGCCGTACGGCGGTCTTCGTCGGCGACCTCGTCGACCGCGGCCCGGACACGCCCGGGGTGCTGCGGCTGGTCATGGGCATGGTCGCGGCGGGCACCGCGCTGTGCGTGTCCGGCAACCACGAGCGGAAGCTGGTGCGGGCCCTGGACGGCCGCAAGGTGCGGGTCGCGCACGGCCTGGAGCGGTCGCTGGAGCAGCTCGACGCCGAGCCGGCGGAGTTCCGCGCCGCCGCCCGGACGTTCATGGACGGCCTGATCAGCCACTACCGCCTCGACGGGGGCAGGCTGGTCGTCGCGCACGCCGGGCTCAAGGAGGCCTACCACGGGCGTGCCTCCGCACGGGTGCGGTCGTTCGCCCTGTACGGCGACACGACCGGGGAGACCGACGAGTACGGCCTGCCGGTGCGCTATCCCTGGGCGGACGACTACCGGGGCCGCGCGATGGTCGTCTACGGCCACACCCCGGTGCCCGAGCCGGAGTGGGTCAACAACACGATCTGCCTCGACACCGGCGCCGTCTTCGGCGGGCGGCTGACCGCGCTGCGCTACCCGGAGAGGGAGCTGGTGTCGGTCCCGGCCGAGCAGGTCTGGTACGAGCCGGTGCGCCCGCTGACCGCGCGGACGCCCGCCCGCGACCCGGGAGTGCTCGACATCGGCGACGTGGACGGCACCCGTTTCGTGGAGACGCGGTTCGGCGGCCGGATCAGGATCGCGGAGGAGAACTCCCGCGCCGCGCTGGAGATCATGAGCCGGTTCGCCGTGGACCCGCGGTGGCTGGTCTACCTTCCGCCGACCATGGCGCCGCCGGAGACCTCCACGCTGGACGGCTACCTGGAGCACCCGGCCGAGGCGTTCGAGGAGTTCGCCCGCGCGGGGGTGACACGGGTCTTGTGCGAGGAGAAGCACATGGGCTCGCGGGCGATCGCCGTGCTGGCGCGGACGCCGGAGGCGGCGGCGCGCCGCTTCGGAATCGCCGACGGCACGGCGGGCAGCGTCTACACCCGCACGGGCCGGCCCTTCTTCGACACGCGCATGCCGGAACTGGTGGACCGGCTGCGCGAGGCGTGCGCGCCGCTGTGGGTGGCGCTGGACACCGACTGGGTGGCGCTCGACTGCGAGCTGCTGCCCTGGTCGGCCAAGGCCGAGGGCCTGATCCGCGACCAGTACGCCTCGGTGGGAGCGGCCGCGCGGGCGTCGCTGCCCGCGGCGGTCGCGATGCTTGAGACGGCGGCGGAACGTGGCCTGGATGTAGGCGCTCTGCTCGACCGCACCCGCCGCCGCGCTCACAACGCTGCCCTGTTCCGCGACGCCTATGCCCGTTACTGCGGGCCGGTTTCGGGTCTCGACGGCGTACGGCTCGCACCGTTCCAGATCCTCGCCTGCGAGGGCAGGGCGACGGCGGTGGACGAGCCGCACGAATGGCACCTGAAGACCCTCGGCCTGATCGACTCCCCGCTCGTCACCGCGACCCGTCACCGGTTCGTCGACCTGGGCGTACCGGAGGAACGTGACGCGGCCGTGGCGTGGTGGACGGACCTGACCGAGGCCGGGGGCGAGGGAATGGTGGTCAAGCCCGCGTCCTTCACCCCCGTTCAGGTGGCCGGGGCGCCTCCGGCCGGGGTCCGGGAGGCCGGCCCGGCCGGCGAAAGGCCCGAGGACGCGCCGCGGCCGGTGAGGGCGCAGCCCGGCGTGAAGGTGCGCGGCCGGGAGTACCTGCGGATCGTCTACGGCCCCGACTACACCGAGTCGCTCGGCCTGCTGCGCCGCAGGTTCACCGGCAGGAAGCGCTCGCTGGCGCTGCGGGAGCACGCGCTCGGGCTGGAGGCGCTGGCGCGCCTCGCGGAGGGGGAGCCGCTCTGGCGGGTCCACGAGGCGGTCTTCGCCGTGCTCGCCCTCGAGTCGGAGCCGGTCGACCCCCGTCTGTGAGACCGGACAGCCCCCGGGTACGGCCTTCCGCTCACGCGACGGGAGCCGTACCCGGGGGCCGGGTTCCGCCGGCCGTTCTCGGGCCGCCCGCACCGGGGACCGGACGCGCTGCTCCTCGTCGTACAGGAGGGCGTCCTCCTTGCCGGCGAGGGCGCGGGGCGACCGCCTCGGGCTTCCCGAGGCCCGGCGGCGGGGCTCAGCCCGTGAAGCGGGCCAGGAACAGCCTGAGCCTGAGCTCGTGGTGCTCGCGCGGCAGCCGCCCGCCGCGCATGAGGGTCACCAGGCCGTGCAGGGCCGCCCAGAAGGTCTCGGTCAGCGCGCCCAGGCTGTCGCCGCCCGAGTAGGGGCGGACGGCCTCGGCCAGCTCGCCGAAGGCCGCCTGCAGGGCGGGCGGCGCCTCCGGGGTGGCGAACGGCAGCGGGACGATCTGGCTGAACATCACGTCGTAGAGGGCCGGGTGCCGGTCGGCGAAGGCCATGTAGGCCGCGCTGACGCCGGCGATGGCGCGGCGGGCGTCCGGCGCCGCGGTCCTGGCCGCGCGCAGGTCCACGGCCAGGTCGGCGCAGCCCTCCACGGCGACGGCCGCCATGATCGCGTCCTTGCCCTTGAAGTGGCTGTAGAGCACCGGCTGGCTGTACTCGACGCGCTCGGCCAGCCGCCGGGTCGTGACCGCTTCCCAGCCCTCGGCCTCGGCCAGCTCCCGGGCAGCCGTGATGATCAGCTTCTCCCGCTCGGCGCGCTCCCGCTCCCTGCGTGACTGGATCGACATGTCCGAACTCTAGCAGCGCTAGCGTTTATGTCGATGCTCTGCTAGCGTCATTATTGTTCCTAGCGCTGCTAGTTCCCGGAGAGAGACATGCTCACCCCCATCGCGTACGGCCTCGCCGTCGTCCTCAACCTGTTCGTCCTGTTCATCGGAGCCCGTTTCCTGCTCGCGCCCCACGCGGCGGCCGCCGGCTACGGCGTCCCGGCCAAGAAGGACGGCGACGTCGCCTACCTGACGATCAAGGGCCTGCGTGACGGGGGCTACGGTCTGCTGGGCCTGGCCCTGCTGGCCTTCGCCGGCGCCCGCGCCGAGGCCTGGTACATGCTGATCGTCGCTCTGTTGCCCCTGGGCGACACCCTGATCGTGCTGCGCAACGGCGGCACCCGGGCGGTCGCCTTCGGCATCCACTTCGCGACCGCCGTGATCGTGCTCATCAGTGCCGCCCTGCTCTTCGCCGTCTGACCCCCGCACCCCAGGAGCGGGCGGCACTAGCATCGCGGCATGGCCCCCACCAAGGCCGACCTCGAGGCGGCCAGGAACGCGACGATCGAGGACGTGCTCGGCCCCCGGCTCGACGTGCTGTTCTGCGGGATCAACCCCAGCCTCTATTCGGCCGCGACCGGTCACCACTTCGCGCGACCGGGCAACCGGTTCTGGCCCGCCCTGCACCTGTCCGGGCTCGTGCCGCGCAGGCTCGCGCCGTCCGAGCAGCACCTGCTCCCGTCGTACGGGCTGGGCATCACCAACATCGCGCCCCGGGCGACCGCCCGTGCCGACGAACTGGACCCGGAGGAGCTCCGCGTGGGCGGCGAGCGGCTCGCGCGGCTGGTGGCGGAGGTCCGGCCCCGCGTCCTGGCGATAGCGGGGGTGTCGGCCTATCGGGTCGCCTTCGCGCGCCCCGCCGCCCGGATCGGCCCGCAGGAGGAGACGATCGGCGGGACGGCGCTGTGGGTGCTGCCCAACCCCAGTGGGCTGAACGCCCACTGGAGGCTGGAGGCCATCGCGGCCGAGATGGCCCGCCTGCGCCCACCGCGGGCCTGACGGGATCGACCGCGGCGGTCAGGGACGGCCCGCCCCGGGCTCCTCAGGGTTCTCAGGCTCCTCCGGGTCCAGGCACCGGTCCGCCTGCGCGCCGTGCCCGGCCTGCACCCGTGCGGACAGGAAGCGGGCGGCCTCGTCGAGCGCCTCGTCGGCCTCGTCGAGGTGGCCGAAGTGATTCTGGAAGACGTGCGGCACCTGCGGCCAGACCCGCAGCGTGACCGCCACCTCGTCGGCGGCCGCGCGTCCGGCGAGCCGGACGGCATCGTCCAGCAGGAGCTCGTTCGAGCCGGCCTGCACCAGCAGCGGGGGCAGGCCCCGCAGGTCGGCGAACACGGGGCTCGCCAGCGGCTGGGCGGCATCCTGACCCGCCAGGTAGGGGGTGGCGAACGCCTGGATCGCCTGCCGGGTGAAGATCGGGTCGGCGTCCTTCTTCGTGCGCATGCTCTGTCCGCCGAGTGTCAGGTCGGCCCAGGGGGAGAAGACGACGGCGCCGGCCGGCTGCGGCAGGCCGGCGTCGCGGGCCGCGACCAGGGTGGCGACGACCAGCCCGCCGCCCGCGGAGTCCCCGGCGAGCACCAGTTCCTCCGGTCGCACACCCCCGTCGAGCAGTGCCCGGTAGGCGGCGAGGCCGTCGTCCACCGCGGCGGGGAAGGGATGCTCGGGGGCCAGCCGGTAGTCCAGGGACGTCGCCCGCAGCCGGGCACGGCGCGCCAGCTGGGCGGTGACTCCCGCGTGCGTGCCGGGCGACCCCAGGACGTAGCCGCCGCCGTGGAAATGGAGCAGCCGCCCGCGGCCGGTGGCGGTGGCCGGGGTCAGGTCGAGCGCGGGACGGCCGGCGAGCACGGTCTCGTGCGCGGCGACGTCGCCGGGCAGGGGCCGGGAGAGTGCCTGGGCGAATCCGGCGCGCTGCTCCGCCAGCGTCGGGTTCGTGGGGGCGGGGGCGTTGCGATGCAGGGCGTCGACGGCCTCGCGCTGCAGGCGGGTCATCCGGACCTCCATGATGTCGGGGGTGAGACGATGCATTCCGTGGAATGCACATGTGGTCCCCAAGTCGATTCCGGAGAAGATGATTCCCTGGAATCAATTGAATCGGCTGATGTGACGGACATCACTCGCCTGTTCACCGATCTCGTCCGCGTCGAGACCCGCCTGTACAACGCGGTGAGCGACCGGCTGCGCGCCGAGCACGGCATCGGCCTGGGTCAGTTCGAGTTCCTGCAGATCATCGACGGCCGCCCCGGGTGCCGGGTGCTCGACATCGTGCGCGAGGTGGGGATCACCGTCGGAGCCGTGAGCAAGGCCGTCGACCGGCTCGAGAGCGCGGGTTTGTGCGTGCGCGCGGCCCATCCGAAGGACCGGCGGTCCTCCGTCCTCAGCCTCACGCCGGAGGGGTCCCGGCTCCTGGCCGCGGCCCGCCCGACCCTTGAGGCCGAGCTGGCCGCCCGCACCGCCGCCGTCCCGGCCGCCGACCTCGCACGGACCGCCGGGACGCTCGCCATCCTGCGCACGGTGCTGGAGGAGCACCAGCGGGACGGGGCCTGAGCCCTGTCCCGCCGGCCGGAACGGGCGAGTCTCAGGGGTGGCCCGGGTGGGAGAGGATGCGCCAGGGCGAGGGAGGCGGCAGGGGCGCCACCTCACGGTCGTGGAAGGCCACCATGTCCTCCGCCTCCGCGTACAGCTCGGCGATGATCTCGGCGCACTCGTCGATCACGGCCGGGTCGGTGATCCGCCGGCCGCCCACGTGCGCCCCCATATCGTCGTAGAGGACCTCGTACATCAGGCCCGGGCCGAGGATGAGCAGCTCGGGCAGGGGTCCGCGGTCCTCCAGGTGCCGCACCGACCGGGCGTGCAGCGCCCTCGCCCGCTCACCCGCCCGGGTGCGGGCCGCGAGCAGGACGATCTCCCATTGCAGGTACGGCGTCGGCGGCGTCTCCACGATCCGCAGGCGGCGTAGCTCCGCCCGGGGCGGGAGATCGTCGGCGAAGCGCATCTCGCCCATCAGCGCGAGCGCCCGGTCCCAGTCTCCGCTCACCATGGCGACCCAGCTCGGCGTGTCGGGCTCGTGGAAGTGCTGGGCGCGTTCCAGCTTCCACACCACACCCTCCACCTCCCGCAGGTGCTCGTAGAGCTCGGTCCGGTACTCCGCCGCGGGGAGGACTTCTCCCGCGACCTTTCTGACGTGCTCGAACGCTTCTCCGGGCATGGGGCCTCCTCGGCCGAAGCCGAATAGTGGTCGGAGCGCGCCCGGCCCCGGCCCGGATCGAGGAACGTGGCGCGCGTCGATCTTCCGCGGACGTGTGGCGCGTGTCAGTTCCCCGTCGAGTTGCTGCAGGCGCTCGTCTCCGCGGCGTCCAGCAACCTGATCCTGATCTGCCTCGTCCCCGCCGTTCGCTCGGTCTGCGGCACCACCTCGGGTTCCGGCTCGGCTGCCTGCATATCACCCTCCGTTCATCGGGGTGGCCGCAATCTCTCCCCCGAGGGCGACATGTCGATCGTTGGCCTCCGCCGATGCCGGGTCAAGGCCCAATTCGTGATCGGTGCGGCCGGTGCCGGTGCCGGGCGAGGCGGAGGACCGTCGTCACCAGCCAGGCCAGGAACAGCAGCTTGGCGACCAGGAACAGCGGCCAGGCGAACCCGGTGACGAACGCGACCACGAGGACCACCGCGGCCACGATCGGCAGGACCGGCGGCCCAACCCTCGGACGCCTCGCGCCCGCCCAGTGGGCCCCCCGGGGCGCGCCCCACGCCGCCCCCCAAGGCGCCGCGTACGGCGGCCGCCCCCAGGCCGCCGCGTACGGTCCCCGGGCCGCGCCGTACGGCCCCCAGGCCGCGGGGAAGCCGTGGCGGTGGTGGTGATGCCCGGGGTACGGCGATCCGGGCAGGGAAGCCGCGTTCCGGAAGCCGGTCCGGAAGCCGGTCCGGAAGTCGGCCCGGACGTCGGGGAGGAGGTCGGCGGTCACCCGCCGCAGGTCCTCCTCCGTACGGGCGGCGAGGGTGGCGTCGAGGCGCTCGTCGAGTTCCTCGCGGGTGATGCGGCCCTGCGCGAACGCGTCGTGCAGGACCCGCATCACCTCGTCGCGCTCCCTGTCGCCGATGCGCAGGGCGCCGGCGGGGGGCCGGCCGGCCCCGCCGCCGCGCCCGCCGCCGGTGTCGTCGGGGAATGCCATGGTCACTCCTCGGCGGGGTCGCCGTCGGCGAGGATCCGGTAGAGCTGCCGCCGGGTCTCGGTCAGGACCTGCCTGGCCTGCCTGATCTGCCCGTCGCTGCCCGACTGGGCGATCTGGAACAGTGCCGACGCCGCCTGCCGGGACAGGCCGAACAGCTCGTGGACGTCGTCCCCGATGTCCGGCGTCATCTCCTCCCAGGGAGCGCGCACCTCGGTCTCGTGCTGCGCGACGTACTCCCGGCCGGCCTCGGTGAGCTGGAACGTCTTGCGCCCGTCGGTCTCCTCGGCACGGACCAGGCCCTCGTCGCTGAGCTGCTGGAGCGCGGGGTACACCGCGCCCGGGCTGGGCTTCCAGCCGCCCTGGCTGCGCTCGGCGATCTCCTGGATGATCTGGTAGCCGTTGCGCGGCTCCTCCGCGAGCAGGGCGAGGATCGCCGCGCGCACGTCACCCCGCTTGGCCTTGCGGGGCCGCCCGAAACCCCGGCCGCCGAACGGGAAGTTCCCGCCCGCCCACGGCCCGAACGGGCCGCCAGGGCCGCCCGGACCGAAACCGCCCCACGGGCCGCGCCCCCGCATGCCGCCCCTGTGCCGGTGCTCGTGCGGACCGGTCTCCTGATGCTCCTGGTGCCACATGGCCGCCTCCTTCATGTTCGCGTACGCCCGGCGCAGGGCGCGCCGCAGGTGGCGGCGCATCTCGTCGCGGAGCGCGTCCCGGGCGTCCCGGGGGTCGTGGCCGGCCCAGGGCCCGCCGAACGTGTGTGCCTGGCTCATCGCGTGTCCCTTCTTTCCGATCCGTTCTCGATGCCTCAACGATATATCGAGATTGTTCTCCTGGCGCATGCGGGGAAGAGTGATGTAGCTCACCCGGAACTTTTTCCGGTTGCGGGGAACACCGGCCGAGACCGTAGCGTTATCTGCCACAGGCGGGATCGTTCTGCTCTGGGAGGGCTGGGGGGTGCTCTTGGAGCGGGACGATCCCGCACCCTTTTCTCGCGGCGGCCCGTTCCGCCGCGTTCTTCGCCTCCGGGGCTGCCGCGGCACCGATGACGAGAGCCCGACACAGCTCCCGCCTCGTGGGCGCTTCGCGGATTTTGTCGGTGCTTTGCCGTACAGTCTCAAGGCGTGATCTTGACATGATGGGGCACTCGCACGCCCTCAGCGGGGCGGCGGTGTGGCTCGCGGTCGCGCCGGCCCTGGTGGCGCTGCCGGGCGCGGTGGGCCATGCGGAACTGGCGACGCTGACGGGCCCGATCCTCACCCCGCCGGAACTCGTCGCGGGGGCGGTGGTCTGCGCGGGCGCGGCCATGCTGCCCGACCTCGACCATCCGAGCGCCACGATCGCCCAGACGTTCGGCCCGGCGACATACCTGCTGAGCAAGGGCGTCAACTTCGTGAGCGGCGGGCACCGGCACGCGACGCACTCGTTGCTGTTCAGCGTCGTGACCGGGGTGGGCGCGCACCTGCTCGGCGACCGCTACGCGGTGGGCCGCGACATCCTGGTCGTCCTGATGATCGGCCTGGCGCTGCGCGCCGTGGGGCTCGGCGTGCCCGGCAAGACGCTCACCTCCGCGGTGGTGAACGTCGGGATGACCGCCGCGCTGTTCCTGACGTTCATGACGCTCGGGGTCACCTACTCCTGGCTGGGGATCGCCATCGGGGTCGGCTGCCTCGTGCACGTCATCGGCGACTGCCTGACCGAGCGCGGCTGTCCCGTCTTATGGCCGATCAAGGGGCGCTGGCTCCTGCCGTTCGACATCGGCATCAAGACCGGCAGGGCTTTCGAGAAGCAGTTCCTCGGCCCGGCCCTGTCGATCGTGGTGATCGCGCTGCTCTGCCTGCGGCTGATGCCCGCCTGAGCGCGGGCCGGCGGCCTGCGGAGGCGCGAAATCCGGATACCTACTCACAAGTAACTTGATGTCGAGATATCCGGGGAGATATCTTGATGTCGAGACATCCTCGCGCCGCACAGGTAAGGGCGACCTCATTGTCAGGAGTGTTCCTTCGGTGCGGGAGGATGCATAGCGAACTTGTGAACAAGCCCGGAACCCTGGGGAGGCGAACTTCGTGTCCGCGAACAGCTTCGGCAGCCGTGACACGCTGCGCGTCGGTGACGCGTCATACGAGATCTACCGGCTGGACGCCGTCGAGGGGTCGGCGCGCCTCCCGTACAGCCTGAAGATCCTGCTGGAGAACCTGCTGCGCACCGAGGACGGCGCGAACATCACCGCCGACCACATCCGCGCGCTCGCCGGCTGGGACCCGAACGCCACGCCGAGCGTGGAGATCCAGTTCACCCCGGCCCGAGTGATCATGCAGGACTTCACCGGCGTCCCGTGCGTGGTGGACCTCGCCACCATGCGTGAGGCCGTCCGCGACCTGGGCGGGGACCCCGCGAAGATCAACCCGCTGGCCCCCGCCGAGATGGTCATCGACCACTCGGTCATCGTGGACTACTTCGGCCACCCCGACTCCTTCCAGCGCAACGTCGACCGGGAGTACGAGCGCAACCGCGAGCGCTACCAGTTCCTGCGCTGGGGCCAGACGGCCTTCGACGAGTTCAAGGTCGTGCCGCCGGGCACCGGGATCGTCCACCAGGTCAACATCGAGCACCTGGCCCGGGTCGTCATGATCCGCGACGGCCGGGCGTACCCCGACACCTGCGTGGGCACCGACTCGCACACCACGATGGAGAACGGCATCGGCGTCCTCGGCTGGGGCGTCGGCGGCATCGAGGCCGAGGCCGCGATGCTCGGCCAGCCGATCTCCATGCTGATCCCCCGGGTGGTCGGGTTCAAGCTGACCGGCAAGCTGCCCGCCGGCGCCACCGCCACCGACCTCGTGCTCACGATCACCGAGATGCTGCGCAAGCACGGCGTCGTCGGCAAGTTCGTCGAGTTCTACGGCGAGGGCGTCAGCAGCGTGCCGCTGGCCAACCGCGCCACGATCGGCAACATGAGCCCGGAGTTCGGCTCCACCTGCGCCATCTTCCCGATCGACGGCCAGACGACCGACTACCTCACGCTCACCGGCCGCTCGCCCGAGCAGGTCGCGCTGGTCGAGGCGTACGCCAAGGAGCAGGGCCTGTGGCTCGACCCCTCGGCCCCCGAGCCCGTCTTCAGCGAGTACATCGAGCTCGACCTGGCGACCGTCGTCCCGTCGATCGCCGGGCCGAAGCGCCCGCAGGACCGCATCCCGCTGTCGGACGCCAAGTCGGCCTGGCGCGCGGCGGTGCGCACGTACGTCACGGACGAATGCATCGAGGGCCCCGCCGACGAGGCGTCGGCCGAGTCGTTCCCGGCCTCCGACTCGCCCGCGATCTCCCACAGCGGGGCGGGCGACGTGCCGCACGCCGTGCGGCGTAACGGCGAGCGGCCGCACCGCCCGACGCGGGTCACGCCGGCGGACGGCGCCTCGTTCGAGATCGACCACGGCGTGGTCACCATCGCCGCGATCACCTCCTGCACCAACACGTCCAACCCGTACGTCATGCTCGGCGCGGCCCTGCTCGCCAGGAACGCCGTGGACAAGGGCCTGGCGCGCAAGCCGTGGGTGAAGACCTCCCTTGCCCCGGGCAGCCAGGTCGTCACCGGCTACTTCGAGCGGTCCGGCCTCCAGCCGTACCTCGACAAGCTCGGTTTCAACCTGGTCGGGTACGGCTGCACCACCTGCATCGGCAACTCCGGCCCGCTGGACCCGGAGATCTCCGAGGCGATCCAGGAGAACGACCTCGCGGTCACCGCCGTGCTGTCGGGCAACCGCAACTTCGAGGGGCGCATCAACCCCGACGTCAAGATGAACTACCTGGCCTCGCCGCCGCTGGTCGTGGCGTACGCGCTGGCCGGGACGATGGACATCGACCTGAACAACGAACCGCTCGGCGTCGGCGCCGACGGGCAGCCGGTCTTCCTCAAGGACATCTGGCCCGCGCCCGAGGAGGTCGCGGCCGTGGTGTCCGAGTCGATCGGCCAGGACATGTTCCTGCGCGACTACGCGGACGTGTTCAAGGGCGACGAGCACTGGCGGTCGCTGCCGATCCCGACCGGTGACACCTTCGAGTGGGACTCCGACTCGACGTACGTCCGCAAGGCGCCGTACTTCGACGGCATGCCCGCCAAGCCCGAGCCGGTGACGGACATCAGGGGCGCCCGGGTTCTCGCCAAGCTGGGCGACTCGGTCACGACCGACCACATCTCGCCCGCCGGATCGATCAAGGCCGACACTCCGGCCGGTCGCTACCTGCGCGAGCACGGCGTCGAGGTCAGGGACTTCAACTCCTACGGCTCCCGCCGGGGCAACCACGAGGTGATGATCCGCGGCACCTTCGCCAACATCCGGCTGCGCAACCTGCTGCTGGACGGCGTGGAGGGCGGCTTCACCCGCGACTTCACCAAGGGCGGGGAGCAGGCGTTCATCTACGACGCCTCGCAGAACTACCAGGCCGCAGGCATCCCGCTGGTCGTCCTGGCCGGCAAGGAGTACGGCTCGGGCTCGTCGCGCGACTGGGCGGCCAAGGGCACCGCGCTGCTCGGCGTCCGCGCCGTCATCGCCGAGTCGTACGAGCGCATCCACCGGTCGAACCTGATCGGCATGGGCGTGCTGCCGCTGCAGTTCCCCGAGGGCGAGACGGCGCAGTCGCTCGGCCTGACGGGCGAGGAGACCTTCGACATCGTCGGCGTCGAGGAGCTGAACGCCGGCGCGACCCCCGCCACCGTGACCGTGCGGGCCGGGGACGTCGAGTTCCAGGCCGTGGTGCGGATCGACACCCCGGGAGAGGCCGACTACTACCGCCACGGCGGCATCATGCAGTACGTCCTGCGCTCCCTGCTCGCCAAGAGCTGACACGTTCGGCGCAAGCCGGCGGCCTGGTTTCGTGGCCAGGTCGCCGGCTTGCGTCAGACGCGCTTCACGGCTTCATGAGATAGCCGAGGACGGTGTGCATCTTCGCCAGGGCCGGCTCTTCCACCCAGCCGATCCTGCGAGTCAGCCGCTGGACGGAGACGGCACGGAACTGTTCCACCATCGCCCAACTCTGCTTCTTCAAGCCCGTGCCCGGGTCGATTTCGACATGGCTGGGCCAGTCGCGCTGGGCTGTGGTCAGCGGCACCGTGAGCACGATGCCCACATGCACGTCGTTGAGCACGCGCCCGCTCACGACCACCACGGGCCGCTGCCCGCCCTGCTCGTGACCTGTCGGCCGGCCGAAGTCGGCCAGCCAGAGGTCACCGCGTGTTATCCGCATCAGGCTCCTTCGGGGTGAGGTGGGAGGACCAGTCCTCGGGCTCGAGCCCGTCCGCGGCGGCACGGTCGAAGACGGCGGTCTCCGCCAGATAGTCGGCCCACCCTTCGGGATCTTCCCGGCGGGTCCGCTCGATCGCCGCTCGCATCTCCTCCCAGAACTTCTTGTGCTCGTACTCGGCGACCGCGTCGTCGATCACTGCTGTCATGGGTCTGCCTTCCTGCTTCGCGATTGCCGCGACCTTGTCGCGAGTAAGCGTGCTGACCCGGATCGTCGTGTGGCGTTGCTCGCTGCCCATACTGCGAGGCTACGATCCTGTCTACAAAGGGGTCTACAGAAAGCGCTATGGCGCTGTCGCTGTGAGGGAGTCTACGGACCCTTTGATTACTCTCGCAACATATATTGATTACTGACGGTGATTGTCTAAGTTCCCGGGCCGGATAACCGGTTGCCGCGGCGCGGGGAGCCCCCGCTAGGGTCCCGCCATGGATCACGAGGCGGCGTTGCTGCTGGTCGCGGGAGTGGCCGTCTTCGCCGGGGCGGTCGTGCAGGGCGGGGTGGGGTTCGGGCTCGGCCTGGTGGCGGCTCCCGTGATCACCCTGCTCGACCCGACGGTGATGCCCGGCGCGGTGCAGGTCGTCAACATGACGATGCCGCTGTTCACGCTGGCCCGGGAGTGGCGCCGGACCGAGTGGCGGGGCGCGGGCTTCGCCCTCCTCGGCAGGCTGCCGGGAAGCGCCGCCGGGGCCCTGGTGATCGTCTACGTCAGCACGGCGACGCTGGGCGTGCTGGTCGGCGTCATGGTGCTGGCCGCGGTGGTGCTGACGGCGCGCGCCGTCGCGGTGCCCCGCAACGGCGCGACGCTGACCGCGGCCGGGTTCCTGTCGGGCATCACCGGAACGGCCACGGGGATCGGCGGGCCGCCGATCGCCCTCGTCTACCAGAGCGCCCGCGGCCCGGAGATCCGGGCGACGCTGGCGACGTTCTTCTGCCTGAGCGCCGCGCAGTCGCTCGTCATCCTCGGCCTCCTCGGCAGGCTGCCGGCCCGCGCACTGGTCGCGGGGGCGGCGCTGGTGCCGTTCGTCCTGCTCGGCCACGCCGCGTCGGGGCCGCTGCGGCGCTATCTCGACGGCGGACGGGTGCGCGGGGCCGTCCTCGCCGTGGCGGCGGTCTCCGCGTGCGCGCTCCTCGGCCAGAGTCTCGCCCGGTGAGCGCGCACGTGCCCCGAGGACGGCGGCCCGTCCCCGTGAGGGCGGGCCGCCCGGCGGGTCAGACCCCGGTGACGGTCCACTGGTTGTTGGCGTTGGTGTTCGGCGTCCACATGCCGACGGCGGAGCCGGCGGTGGTGTAGCCCATGCCGTCGAGGGAGGTCCCGGTGCCGCGGTTGATGATCTGGTAGCGGCCGTTGCCGACGTCGTTGAGGCGCCACTGCTGGTTGTTGCCGCCGTTCCAGGCCGACTGCCTGGCATTGGCGCCGTTGGCGGTGTTGCCCCAGCTGTCGATGACCATGCCGTTGGTGCGGTTGACGATCCGGTACCAACCGCTGCCCAGGTCGACCAGCTGCCACTGCAGGTTGTTGCTGCCGTCCCAGTTCCACTGCTTGAGGTTCGACCCCGACGCCACGTTGCCGCCGCTGTCCAGCACCAGTCCGGTGGCCACGTTGGCGATCCGCACGTAGCCGGTCGGGGTGCCGCCGGAGCCCAGGGAGGGGATCTGGCCGTTGAAGGTCAGCTTGACCACGTACGCGGGTGCGGTGAACGGGGCGTTGGACGAGGGCATCGAGATGTGCAGGCCCGAGCCGTCCTGGGTGCGGTTGGGCAGGTTGGTGTACTGGCCCGCCGACGAGCCGAGCAGCTGCACCGAGGCGAGGTTGCTCAGGCTGATCCGGTTCGAGCCCAGCGTCGCGATGTTCAGCGTGGCGCCCGGCCAGCCCAGCACCGTGGCGTACAGGACGGTGTTGTCCTTGCTGCGGGTGAACCGGATGTCCTGCGCGGTGCCCGCGCGCGGGGTGGTGAAGGAGCCGCCGCCCATCTGCGTGGGACCCTCGCCGAAGGCCGCCCAGGCCCGGGTGGCGTAGATGGACTCGCCGAAGCGCTTGAGGTAGTCGCCGATGCCCAGCAGGATCGACCGCTGCCCGGAGGGGATGGTGCCGTCGGCCATGGGCGCGATGTTCAGCAGCATGTTGCCGTTCTTGCTGACCCGGTCGATCAGCGAGTGCAGCATGGCGTTCAGCGAGTAGTAGCCGATGCCGTTCGTGTAGCACCAGCTGGAGCTGGAGATGCTGTCGTCGGTCAGCCAGTAGGGGGTCTGGATGCCCGCCGGGCCGCCGCGCTCGTAGTCGACCACCTCGCCCCGGGTGTTGTACCCGTCCTTGTAGGTGGCGACGACGTCCTTGTTCCAGGCGACCGCCTGGTTGTAGTAGTACGACAGGAAGTTCAGCCGGTACGACTCGGGGATCTGGCTGAGGTTGAAGTCCTCCCAGATGACGTCGGGCTGGTAGCCGTCGATGATCTCCTTGAGCTTGTCGTACCAGAGCTGGTATTCGGTGGTCTTGTCGAGCTGGCCGTACAGCTTCTTGAGGCTGGTGCTGGACTGTGCCGGCACCCACTGGTAGAAGCCGGTGAAATTGTAGGCGTGGTGCATGGCCACCAGCAGCTTCAGGCCCTTGGCCCGGATGGCGTCCGCGTGCAGGCGCAGCAGGTCGAGCTTGGGACCGGTGGCGACCGAGTTCCACTCGTTCACCCTGCTGTTCCACATCGAGTAGCCGTCGTGGTGCTCGGCCACCGGCCCGGCGAACCTCGCGCCGGCGTCCGCGAAGAGCTGTGCCCACTCGTCGGGGTCGAAGTTGCCGCCGGCCGACTTCAGCTTCGGCGCGAACTGCACCCAGTTGCCGGCCTTGTCCCGGGCGCCGTTGATGAAGTTGTGGTACGGCCACGCCGACGGGTCGCCGTAGACGCTCTTGTGGTGGTTGTTCTCGTTCGACCCGCTGTTGTACATGTTGCGCGGGTACCACTCGTTGGCGTACGCCGGGACGCTGAAGACGCCCCAGTGGTAGTAGATGCCGAACTTCGCGTCCTGGAACCATTCGGCGGCTGGCGGGTGCTGGTCGACCGAGGACCAGCTCGCGCTGTAGCTCTGCGGGCCGGCGGTGGCCCACGCGGGGCCGGCTTTCAGCACACCGGCGGCCGTGGCGACCGCGGCGGAGGCGAGCAACTGGCGGCGACTCATCCGGAACGAAGGCGAAGACATGGGCGTGCCTTTCGGGGAGGGGGTCCTGTGGGGTGCCGCGCACGAGGGTTACTGCTAAGACATGGGATGTCTTTGTAGGACGGGCCGGGAGGCCTGTCCAGACCCAACGCGACCGGCGGCCACTCACCGGTGCCTGTCCCGCGGTCCGCCGCCATGCCGGAGGGGGGTCAGGCCACACCTCTTCGGCGACGTTCGCGCATGCCGCGGGCCCTGGCGGCCGGCGTCGGCCCGCCCTCGTCGTCCGCGCCACGGCGCCGGGCCCGGCATGACGGCCGGCCTTACAAAGGCATGGGATGTCTGTAAGTTTCACGGCGCGCTCTCGCCGCCGGTGCGGTCACTCCGGCGGCTCGCCCGCAAGGCCGGGCACCGGACGGCCGAGGTTCTCCCTGAGCCAGGTCTCCGTGGTGTTCACGTGCAGCAGCGCGGCCGCCTGGGCGAGGGGTGCGTCGCCGTCCGCGAGCGCCCGGTAGATGGCGGCGTGCTCGGCGATCGTCCGGCCGGCCGCGTTCTCCACCACCAGTCCGCGCCACACGCGGGCGCGGAGCGTCCGGCCGGCGATGCCGGCGAGCAGGGCGCACAGCGATCGATTGCCCGTGGCCGCGAACACGGCGCGGTGGAAGGCGTCGTCGTGGTGGTTGAGCAGCTCCACGTCGTCCTGGGCGGCGATCATCGCGTCGAGGTGGCGTCCCACCTCCGCGAGCTGGGCGGCGGTGATCCGGGTGGCGGCCAGCGCCGTGGCCACCGGTTCGAACAGCCGCCGCACCTCGGTGATCTCGAGAAGGTCGTCGCCCCGCATCATCTCCACGGCGAGGCCGACGCCCTCCAGCAGCAGTTCCGGCTTGAGGCTCGTGACGAAGGTGCCGTCGCCCCTGCGCACCTCCAGCACGCGGGTGGTGACGAGAGAGCGCACGGCCTCCCTGAGCAGGTTGCGGGACAGCCCGAGCTCGGCGGCGAGATCCTGCTCCGGCGGCAGCCGCGCGCCCGGGGGCAGGGTCCCGTCCTTGATGAGCTGCCGGATGCGTTCGATCGCCTGCTCGGTCAACGACATACCCGAATCTTCGTACGCGGGGGTCGTGAACAGCCACACGGCCCGGTGCCGCGCTGGCCCGGGAGCGCCGGATATGGGACGGCCGGAAAGGGACGGCGGCGTGCCGAGACCCACGGAAGGTCACGTCGCGGCCTCCGGCGGTGGTGGCAAACATGCGATGTATTCGGCCCGGCCTCCCTACCCCACCGAGCTGCGGAACCGGTTGCACTCCGGCCGGGGAGCAGGACTTTAACCCCGAATTTCAGGGGTTTCGGCGATTCCGACGCCGGGAGGTCTGGACACTGACATGGTTTTGGCCATAGAAAGACATCCCATGTTCTGTCAATAATGAGCACGTACGAGGGCAGCCTCGCCGGAGGCTCGCGCGTCCCTGGCGCGGGCCCGATCGAGCCCGCGGGCGCGGTCGGTCACGGCAGGCCCGTCGTGGCGATGCAGAAGGAGAGACTATGAGACGCAGACGCTTCGGGGCCGGGCTGATTCTGGCCATGTCGGGTTTCCTCGCCGCCGCGTGCGGGGGGAACGGCGGTTCCGGGGGCGAGGGGAGCGCGGCTTCCGGCGGTACGGACACGGCGGTGAAGCCGGTGGTCGGCGTCGACTACCCGCGGTCGGACACCGACTTCTGGAACTCCTACATCCAGTACGTGCCCAAGTTCGCCGGCGAACTGGGCGTCGACCTCAAGACCACCAACTCCCAGAACGACGTGGCCAAGCTGGCCGCGAACGTGCAGACGCAGATCGGCCAGGGCGTCAAGGCCGTGGTCATGGCGCCGCAGGACACCGCCGCGGTGGCCCCCACGCTGCAGCAGCTGGAGGGGAAGAAGATCCCCGCCGTGCTGGTGGACACGCGCCCCGACACGGGGAACGCGTTCATGGTCGTGCGCGCCGACAACCGCGCGTACGGCGAGAAGGCCTGCAAGTTCCTGGGCGAGAAGCTTCAGGGCAAGGGCAAGGTGGTCATGCTGGAGGGCGACCTGGCCTCCATCAACGGCCGTGACCGCACCGAGGCGTTCAACGACTGCATGAAGCAGAACTACCCCGGCATCACGGTCTTCGGCGAGGCCACGAAGTGGGACGGCGCCGTGGCCGCGCAGAAGCTCTCCACGAGGCTCACCGCGAACCCGGACATCAAGGGCGTCTACATGCAGTCGAGCTTCGCTCTCGCGGGCACGCTGCAGGTGCTGAAGCAGCGGAACATCCTGGTGCCGCCGGACGACCCCAAGCACGTCTTCGTCGTCTCCAACGACGGCATCCCGCAGGAGCTCAAGGACATCGCCTCCGGGAACATCGACGCCACCGTCTCGCAGCCCGCGGACCTCTACGCCAAGTGGGCGCTGTCGTACGCGCAGGCGGCGGCCGAGGGCAAGACCTTCCAGCCGGGCAAGACCGACCACGACAGCAACATCATCGAGGTGCGGCCCGGTCTGCTGGAAGACCAGCTCTCCGCGCCTCTGGTCACCGCGGACGGCGGTACGTACGGTGACATCCCCAGCGTCAAGCACGACGACAAGTCGCTGTGGGGCAACAACCTGAGCTGAGAGGCATGACAATGGGCGATTTCGCGGCAGGGCCCGCGAGCCCTTCGCCCGCCCGCGACGGCGAGCCGGTCCACTCCGGCCCGCCCGTCGCCGAGGCGGAACGCGTCACCAAGAGATACGGCGAGACGACGGCGCTGGACCGCGCCCACATCACGATCAGGCAGGGGGAGACCCACGCGCTCGTCGGCCGCAACGGCGCGGGCAAGTCGACGCTGGTCTCCATCCTCACCGGCCTGCAGGCGCCGGACGAGGGCGAGGTCCGCTTCGCCGGGGCGCCCGCGCCGCGGTTGTCCGACCGCGACGCGTGGCGGGAACGGGTCGCCTGCGTCTACCAGAAGTCCACGATCATCCCTGAGCTGACCGTGGCGGAGAACCTGTACCTGAACCGGCACGATCGCAACCGGTTCGGGCTGGTCGGCTGGAAGGGCGTGTGGCGGAAGGCCGCCGAGCTCCTGGAGGCCTGGTCGGTGGACGTCGACGTCCGCCGGCCGGCCGGGGAGCTCGGCGTGGAGCAGCGGCAGTTCGTGGAGATCGCCCGGGCGCTGTCGTTCGGCGCGCGGTTCATCATCCTGGACGAGCCGACCGCGCAGCTCGACGGCGCGGCGATCTCGCGGCTCTTCGACCGGATGCGGGCGATGCGGGACCAGGGAGTGACCTTCCTGTTCATCAGCCATCACCTGCAGGAGATCTACGAGATCTGCGACACGGTCACCGTGTTCCGGGACGCCCGGCACATCCTGACCGCGCCGGTGACCGACCTGCCGCAGGGAGAGCTGGTCGCGGCGATGACCGGGGAGGCGGCCGGCCTGCGGGAGCACGCCGTCCGCCCGCCGGTCGCGGCCGAGGCCCCGGTGGTCCTCGACGTCCGGGGCCTGAGCGACGGCGACGTCTACCAGGACGTCGACCTGCGGGTCCGCGAGGGAGAGATCGTGGGCCTGGCCGGTCTGGGCGGCAGCGGGAAGACCGAGCTCGCCGAGACCATCGTGGGGCTGCGGGCCCCGCAGGCCGGGACCATGGAGGTGGCCGGTGAGCGCCCGCGACCGGGGAGCGTGCCGGACTCGCTCGCCGCGGGCGTGGGATTCGTCCCCAGGGACCGGCATCACCAGGGGCTCGTCCCGCTGATGTCGATCGCCGACAACACCACGATGACCGTGCCCGAGCGGCTCGGGTCGGCGGGGTTCGTCAGCGGCCGCCGCAAGGACGCGCTGGCCCGCCAGATGATCACCAACCTGGCGATCAAGACCCCCGGCCCGGACCTGCCGGTCTCCGGCCTGTCCGGCGGCAACCAGCAGAAGGTGGTGATGGCCCGCGCCCTGGCGAACGACCCCCGCCTGCTCGTGCTGATCACGCCGACCGCCGGGGTCGACGTCCGGTCGAAGGAGTTCCTGCTCGAAAAGGTCGAGGAGATCGCCGGGAACGGCACCGGCGTCGTGATCGCCTCCGATGAACTTGACGATCTGCGGCTGTGCAACCGGGTGCTCGTGCTGTTCCACGGCCGGGTCGTCGCGGACCTGGCCGCCGGCTGGCACGACCACGAGATGGTGGCCGCCATGGAAGGAGTCGACCTCGATGCCTGAGACCACCGCCGCCCACCCGGGGACGGGCCACCCCCAGGGCTCCGCGCCGCCGGAGAACGCGGGAACGGGAGGGCGCCGCTCCCCGATTCCGCTGGCGCGGCTCCGGGACTTCGCCCTGGTCCCCGCGATCATCGTGATCGCGATCGTCGGGCAGATCGTGAGCCCGATCTTCCTGCAGGCCGACAACCTGATCAACATCCTGCAGACGATGTCGGAGATCTCGCTGCTCGTCCTGGCGCAGACGCTCGTGCTGGTCGCCGGCAGGATGGACCTCTCGCTGGAGTCGACCTTTGGGCTGGCTCCCGGCGTGGCCGCCTGGCTGACGGTCGCGGCGGGGGCGGGACACGGGCTCGGGCTGCTGTCCGGGGCGTGGGCGATCCCGATCACCCTCCTGGTCGGGGTGCTCGTCGGAATGGTGAACTCGCTGTTCATCGTCCGCTTCGGGCTCAACGGCTTCATCGTCACGCTGGGCATGCTCATCGTGCTGCGCGGCCTCCTGACGGGCATCTCCGGCGGGCAGACCTTCTTCAACCTCCCCGAGTCCATGACCTACCTCGGCTCGACGATGTGGCTCGGCGTGCCCGCGTCGATCTGGATCTGCCTGCTGCTGTTCGCGGCCGGCATCGTCCTGCTGGGGTTCACCCGGTTCGGCCGCGCGCTGTACGCCATCGGCGGCAACGTGGACGCCGCCAAGGCGGCGGGCATCCGTACCGACCGGGTGCTGTGGATCACGCTGATCTCCGCCGGCGCGCTGGCCGCGCTCGGCGGGCTGATGCTGTCGGGCCGGCTCGCCTCCGTCGCCGCCTCCCAGGGGAACGGAGCGATCTTCACCGTGTTCGCGGCCGCCGTCATCGGAGGGGTCAGCCTCAACGGCGGCAAGGGAACGGTGTTCGGCGCGTTCACCGGCATCCTGCTGCTCTACATGATCCAGAACGTCCTGACGCTCGCGGGCGTGCCCGCGCAGTGGATCGACGCGCTCAACGGGGCGATCATCCTCACCGCCCTGGCGATCTCCCGGCTGACCGGGGGCAAGTCACAGAACTGAGGGGGTTCCGGCAGCCCGGGCACGGCTGCCGGAACGCCTTCGCGCGGCCGCCGGATCACGGCGCCGCCGCGGCGACCGACTCCCGGAGGCGGACGGGCATCGGCACCCGGTGCACCTCGCCCTCCCGTACGGCGCCCTCGCGTACGGCGCCCTCGCGTACGGCGCCCTCGCGTACGGCGCCCTCGCCTACGGCGCCCTCCCGGACGGCGTCGTCACCGTCACGGCCCATCTCCGCGAACAGGACGTCCACCGCTTTACGGCCCAGTTCGTAGTGGGGGAGCGCCACCGTCGTGAGCTTGGGGCGCATCCACGCGGCGATGGGGTGGTCGTCGAAGGAGACGACCGAGACGTCGCCGGGCACCTTCAGCCCGAAGTCGTCGAGCGCCTGGTAGGCGCCCAGGGCGACCCGGTCGTTGAAGCAGATCAACGCGCGCGGCCGCTCGCCCTCCAGCAGCGCCCTGGTCGCGGCGAGGCCGTACTCCGGCTGCCAGTCGGCGCAGACGTGGTAGCCCGCCACCTTGACCCCCGCCTCGCCGAACACCTCCCGGATGCCGATGAGCCGCTCGACGGCCGCGACGCCGCCTCCCCGGGGAACGTCACGCCGCCCGGGACCGGCGCCGATCAGATGGATGCCCTCGCGATGGCCGGCGTCGAGCAGGACCCGCGCGGCGCGGCGGCCGGCCCCGACCTCGTCGGGGAGCACCGAGGGCAGCGGAGTCCGCTGCTTGGGCAGCGCGTTGAGCAGCACGGCGGGGGCGGCCCCCATCCCCTTGGGCACCCTGATGGTCCGCGTGTACATCGCGGCCAGGATGAGCCCGTCCACCTGACGGTCGTGCATGGCCTGCAGCAGGAGACGTTCGAGCTCGGGGTCTCCCTCCGTCTCGCCGATGAACAGCATGAAGCCGCGCTCCCGCGCGGCCTCCAGCGCCCCCTTGATCATGTCGCCGGCGAGCCGCGACGTGGCGATCGTGTCCGAAACGAAGCCGATAGTCCGAGTTGTCCCGGTTCGTAGGCCTACGGATACGATGTTCGGCCGATACTGCAACTCGGCCGCGGCCTTGAGCACACGCTGCTCGACATCCTGAGAGATGCGCAGCTCCCGCCCGCGTCCGGACAACACGAGCGACGCGGTGGTCGGCGAGACGCCGGCGATCTTGGCGACGTCCGCCAACGTGACCCGTCGTGGGCTCACCGAGCGACCTCCTGTGCTGTGAGGGGGTTGACACCCCGCGACGCGTATGGTGAGACTACCGCATTGCTAATCCGATTTAGCAAACCGAACCCCGGGGTGTCCGGCGTCAGCCGTCGAGGGGATCCCCGAGTGGTCCGTTCACGCAACCAACCCGAGCAACCCAACCCGAGTAACCACACCCGAGCAACCCAAGGAGACGCACATGTCGCGTCGAATCCGCCGATGGAACGGAGCGGTGCTTACGGTCGCGCTGGGAGGGGCGCTGGCGGCGGGGTGCGGGGCCCCGGGCGGCGACGCCCCCCAGGCGGAGGCCACCGGCACGTCCCCCTCGTCCGCGCCCACCTGCGGTACGGCGCCGGTCACGCTCAACGGCTACTTCGAGACCGGATTCCCGCTGCCGAAGGATCTCGCCGACGAGTTCACCAAGCAGCATCCGAACGTCAAGTGGAACATCCGTGAGGACCAGTTCGCGGTCATCACCCAGAACGCGCCGCGCGTCCTGGCGGACGACCCGCCGGACCTGATGCGGCTTCCCCAGGTGTCCGAGCTCGTCAAGAACAACCTGCTGAAGAACCTCGACGGCTACGCCAAGGCGTTCGGCTGGGACACCTGGCCGGCGTCGCAGCTCCAGCAGATGCGGATGGCCCCCGGCGGGAAGACCCGCGGCGAGGGCTCCCTGTACGCCATGGGACTGAACTTCAGCATGACCGGCGTCTTCTACAACAAGAAGCTCGCCGCGAAGATCGGCATGTCGGCGCCCCCGGCCACCCTGGCGGAGCTGGACGACGCCCTCGCGAAGGCCAAGAGCGCGGGCGTCCAGCCCATCGCCCAGTTCAACGGCGGAGCCACCGGCGGGCTCGCCTTCCCGCTGCAGGACCTCATGGCCGCCTACGGTCCCCCCGGGCCGATCAACGACTGGATCTTCCAGAAGCCGGGAGCCACCATCGACACGCCGTCGAACCTGCAGGCGACGCGGCACCTGGAGAAGTGGATCAAGGCCGGGTACTTCTGGAAGGACGTCAACGCCGTCGACTACGCGACGATGATGAGCCGCTTCATCAAGGGCGAGGGCCTCTTCATGTTCAACGGCGACTGGGAGTCGGGGAACCTCGACAAGCAGATGCCGGGCGACGTGGGCTTCTTCCTGATGCCGCCGGAGCAGGAGGGCGGCGCCCAGGCCGCGATGTCCGCGCCGCTCACCTTCGGGATCAGCTCCCGGGCGAAGAACGCCGACTGCGCCGCGTTCTTCCTCAACTGGGTGGCGACCGACGCGAAGGCGCGGGAGATCGGCGTGAAGGTCGGCGGATCCCACCCGATGGGCCCCGCGGACGCCGCGATGCCCGAGGTCGAAGCGGGCACGGTCACCGCGAGCACCCTGGAGGCGGGCGCGAAGATCGGCAAGGACAACGGCGCGATGGACTTCATCGCCAACGCCACGGGCGCGATCTACGCCAAGAGCTGGACCCCGCAGCTGCAGAAGCTGGTCGCCGGGCAGCAGACCCCCGACGGGCTGCTGAAGTCGGTGCAGAGCGACTACACGAGCCAGGTCGGGGGGAGCTGAGCGCCGATGGCACGGCGGACTCCGAAGACGAGAAGACCGGGCCCCGCCCGCGCGGCGGGGCTCCGCACCCCGAGCTGGGTCGGCTGGCTGTTCGTCGCTCCGGCGCTGGCCGTCTACGCGGTCTTCGTGCTGCGGCCGATCGTCCTCACCTTCCAGTACTCGGTGTACCGCTGGGACGGCATCGGCTCGTCCACCTGGGTCGGGCTCGGCAACTACGGGAAGGTGTTCACCGACCCCGACCTGTTCGCGACCATCCTCAACGCGGTCAAGCTGATCGTCTTCTTCAGCCTGATCCCCGTCGTGCTCGGCCTCGTGATCGCCTCGACGATCCGCCGGATCGCGGCGAGCCGGCTCGCGCTGGTCGCCCGGACGGTCCTGTTCCTGCCGCAGGTCATCCCGCTCGTCGCGGCGGGCATCACGTGGAGCTGGCTGCTGTCGTCCACCGGCCTGGTCAACCAGCTGCTGTCGCACATCGGTCTCGGCGGCGTGACGCGCGCCTGGCTGGGCGACTTCTCCACCGCCCTGCCGGCGGTCGGCGTGATCGGCGCGTGGGTGCTCCTCGGCCTGTGCACGATCCTGCTCCTGTCCGGGATGAGCAAGATCGATCCGGCGCTGTACGAGGCGGCCCGGATGGACGGCGCCGGGCCGGTCCGCGAGTTCGTCTCGATCACGGTGCCGAGCCTGCGGCAGGAGATCGGCGTCTGCGTCACGGTGACCGTGATCGCGGCCCTGGCGAGCTTCGACATCGTGTACGTCGCGACCCAGGGAGGCCCGGGGAACGCGACGATGGTCCCCGGCCTGGAGATCTACTACCTCGCCTTCTCCGAACGGCAGGTGGGCACGGCCTCCGCTCTCGCCGTCGTGCTCATGGTGCTCGTCATCGTCGTCGCCATTCCCATCCAGTGGCTCACGAAGGACAGAACCTCATGATCGTCGGACGCGGGGAGACGTGGAGCGGGAGGGCGCTGCTCGTCCTGCTGATGGCGGCCACGCTCATGCCGTTCGCCAGCCTGTTCGTCACGGCCCTGCATCCCCCGGGCAGCTACCCGTCCGGTCTCGACTGGCCCTCCGACCCGCACTGGGGCAACTTCGTCACGGCCTTCCAGGCCGCGCGGATGGGCGAACTGGTGAAGTCGAGCACGCTCATCGTCCTCGGCGTGGTGCCCGTCGCGCTGCTCCTCGCGACGCTGGCGGGCTTCGCCATCGGCCACCTCCGCGTCCCGGGACGCAACGTGGTGTTCCTGACGTTCGTGCTCGGGCTGACGCTCCCCTTCGAGGGCATCATCACGCCGCTGTACTACCAGGTGCGCGACATGGGCCTGCTGAACACCAGGTGGGCCATCATCCTGCCGCTCATCGGGCTGTTCATGCCGTTCGCGGTGTTCTGGATGCGGGCGCACTTCGTGAACATGCCCGACGAGCTGTCCGAGAGCGCGCGGATGGACGGGGCGAACCTCTGGCAGCTCTTCTGGCGCATCCACGTGCCGCTGGCCATGCCGGCGCTGTCGTCCCTCGCCATCCTGCTGTTCCTGTGGACCTGGAACCAGTTCCTGCTGGCCATCGTCCTCGTCGACGACCCGCTGAAACGGACGATGTCCGGGGCGCTCGGCGCCTTCCAGGGACAGTGGGGGACCGACATCCCGCTGCTGTGCGCGGGCTCGCTGCTGATCCTGACCCCCACACTCGCCATCTTCCTGATCTTCCAGCGCCGCTTCGTCACGGCTCTGCTTCAGGGTTCGCTGAAGGGATGAACCGCGTGAACGAGGACGGCCCCGCGCGCTGGACGCGGCGGCATCTCGACCTGCTGACCACCGGCCCGCTGACTCTCGCGCCGGAGACGACGGCGCCGCCCGCCCACACGCCCGCCCCGCCGCGTGTGCTGCCCGGCGACGACGTCTGGGACCTGTGGCCGATCCAGGAGGAGGACGGATCGATCTCCGTGGTCCTCGGCCGCGAGCTGTGGATGGCCCTCTCCGCGCCCGCCGCCGGTCATCCGGAGGAGCGTCACGACCACGCCCGGATCCGGCTGCTCGCCAGGGACGGCGACGGCTGGCACGACCTCGGGCCCGCGTTCGCCGACGGCGCCTCGCCGGGCAGCCGCGAGTGGTCCGGATCGGCGGTCCGCCGCCCCGACGGCACCGTGTCGGTCTTCTACACGGCGGCCGGGCGGCGGGGCGAGGCACGCCCGACGTTCCTCCAGAGCGTCGTCGAGACCCGGCCCGCCGTGGTCGTCGCCGAAGGCGGCCGCGTCCTGCTCGACCGGGCCGCCGGGCACCGGGAGGTCCTCCGGTCGGACGGCCGGGCCTACCTGCCGGCCGACGAGATCGACGGGGGACCCGGGCGGATCAGGGCCTTCCGCGACCCGGGCTGGTTCCGCGACCCGGCCGACGGGCGTGAGTACCTCCTCGTCGCGGCGTCCGTGGCGGCGTCCGTGGCGGGATCCGCCGCGGCGCCCGCGGGCGGAGCGGCTGTGGACGACGGAGACGGCGGCTACATGGGCGCGGTGGCCCTCGCCGAAGCGCGGGACGGCGGCTGGTCGCTGCTGCCCCCCCTTCTCGTGGCCGACGGCGTCAACCACGAGATCGAACGGCCGCACGTGGTGGTCCGCGACTCGTCGTACTACCTGTTCTTCTCGACCCAGCGGCACTCGTTCCACCCGCCGGGAAGCGCGCCCACCGGGCTCTACGGCTTCGTCGCGCCCCGCCTGACCGGGCCGTACGCGCCGCTCAACGGGTCGGGGCTGGTGGCCGCCAATCCCCCGGAGGAGCCCGACCAGGCGTACGCCTGGCTGGTGCTGCCCGATCTCCGCGTCGTGAGCTTCGTCAACTACCGGTCCATCGGCGGCGGCGCGGACCCCCTGCGGGCCGGGGCCGCCGAGGCGCGCGCCGCCTTCGGCGGGACGATCGCGCCGGTCTTCCGGCTCGCCCTCGACGGAGCCCGCACCCGCGTGGTCGCCACCGCGCCGGCCACTGGGCCCACCACCGCGTCCACCACAGGACCCTCAGGAGGGGAGCAGCGGGAGCAGGGCGTTCAGCCGCCCGGACGCGAAACCTGAGAGATCCAGCGAGCAGAAGGTGAAGCCGGCGCCGCGTACGGCGGCGTCGACGCGCTCGCGCGCCTCGGTCACGCGCGGGATCTCGTCCCGCGGCACCTCGACCCGGGCGAGCGTGCCGCCCGCGTGCGCGCGCACCCGGCACACCGGGAAGCCGAGGTCGCGCAGCGCGGCCTCGGCGGCCTCGACCCTGGCCAGCACCTCCGGCGTGACCGGATCGCCGTAACTCACCCGCGAGGCCAGGCACGGCGCGGCGGGCTTGTCCGCAGTGACCAGCCCGAGCGTACGGCTGACCAGGCGCACTCCGGCCTTGGTCAGCCCGGCGTCCACCAGCGGCGCGATGGCTCCGCGCTCGGCCGCGGCCCGCTGCCCCGGGCGGTGGTCGCCGAGGTCGTCGAGGTTCGTGCCGAGGGCGACCCGGGCGCCCATCGCCGCCGCCAGCGGCCCCAGCGCGTCGAACAGCGCCGACTTGCAGTGATAACAGCGGTCGGCGCCGTTGGCGGCGTACTCGGGCCGCTCGGCCTCGTCGGTGCACACCTCCAGGTGGGCCAGGCCGTGGCGCCGCGCGAACGCGCGGGCCGCGGCCCGCTCGGAGGCGGCCAGGCTGGGGGAGACGGCGGTGACGGCGAGGGCCCGCCGCCCGAGCACCCGGGCGGCGGCGAAGGCGAGCAGCGCCGAGTCGGCGCCGCCGGAGTAGGCGACGACGAGCGCGTCCTCCCGGCGCAGCCGGGCCGTCAGCCGCTCCAGTGCGTCGTCGGCGGCTCCGTCGGCCGTGTGGTCCGCCGTGTCGTCGGCCGGGTCGTCCAAGTCGCCCGGGCGGTCAGTCATCGGCGCCTCCACGTCAGCCTCCCCAGCGGTGCCCGTCAGGGTAGCGGTAGGCCGCGACGGACTCGTCGTACATGCGGGCGTTGTACCCGGGCGCGTCGGGCAGCCGGTAGCGGCCCCGCTCGATGCGGACCGGGTCGACGAAGTGCTCGTGCAGGTGGTCGACGTACTCCAGGACGCGCCCCTCCAGGCTGCCGCTCACGCAGACATAGTCGACCACCGACATGTGCTGGACCAGCTCGCACAGGCCGACCCCGCCCGCGTGAGGGCAGACGGGCACGCCGAACTTCGCCGCCATCAGCAGGATCGGGACGATCTCGTTGACCGACGCGAGCCGGCACGAGTCGATCTGGCAGAAGTCGATCGCCCCCGCCTGCAGGAGCTGCTTGAACATGACCCGGTTGTGCGCGTGCTCCCCGGTGGCCACGCCGACGGGCGCGATCGCCTTCCGGATGGCCGCGTGGCCGAGCACGTCGTCGGGGCTGGTCGGCTCCTCGATCCACAGCGGCTCGTACGGCGCCAGCCGGTTCACCCACTCGATGGCCTGGGGCACGTCCCACACCTGGTTGGCGTCCATCATGAGGGTCAGGTCGCCGATCTCCTCGCGGGCGATCGCCAGGCGGCGTACGTCGTCCTCCACGTCGGCGCCGACCTTGAGCTTGACGTGGGTCCAGCCGTCGGCGACCGCCTCGCGGCACAGGCGGCGCAGCTTGTCGTCGTCGTAGCCGAGCCAGCCGGGTGTCGTGGTGTAGGCGGGGTATCCGTGCGCGGCGAGCTCGGCGATCCGCTCCTCCCGGGTGGGGGCGAGCCGGGCCAGCATCTCGACGGCCTCGTCCGGGGTCAGCACGTCGGACAGGTAGCGGAAGTCACAGGCGGCGACCAGCTCCTCGGGCGTCATGTCCGCCACGAACCGCCACAACGGCTTGCCGGCCCGGCGGGCGGCGAGGTCCCAGGCGGCGTTCAGCACGGCCGCCGCGGACAGGTGCACCACCCCCTTCTCCGGGCCCAGCCAGCGCATCTGGCTGTCGGACATGATCTGGCGGTAGAGGCCGCCGAGGTTCCCGGCCAGCTCGTCGACGTCGCAGCCGGTCAGCCGTGCTCCGATCTGCCGCGCGGCGGCCACGCACAGGTCGTTGCCCCGTCCGATGGTGAAAGTCAGGCCGTATCCGGCGAGGTCGCCGTCGGTCTGCAACACGACGTACGCCGCGGAGTAGTCGCCGTCCGGGTTCATGGCGTCCGACCCGTCGAGCGTCGCGGAGGTCGGGAACCTGATGTCGATCACGTTCACCGAGGTGATCGTCGGCATGGGCGAACTCCAAATGATCCGATGAATGTGATTCGAACAGTATGGTCACGCCCACCTGAGGTCAAGTAAGTCGGCAAATATCCCACCAAACGGCTTTACTTCAACCCGATGAATCTGACAGGCTCGGCACCACACTTGCCCCTGTGAACCAGTCGGAGTAGACGGATCGTGAAGCTGTTGCGGGTGGGTCCGCCGGGTTCTGAGCGGCCCTGTGTCATGGGCCCCGGCGACCGGGTGCTGGACCTGTCGTCACTGACGAAGGACATCGACGGCGCGTTCCTCGCGGGAGGAGGCGTCGACCGGGTGCGGACGGCCCTCGCGGAGGGCACGCTGCCCGAGGCGGAGCCGTACGAGCGGGTCGGAGCGCCGGTGGCTCGGCCGGGGAAGGTCGTCTGCATCGGCCTGAACTACTCCGACCACGCCGAGGAGACCGGAGCCGCCCTCCCGGCCGAGCCCGTGGTCTTCATGAAGGCGTCCAACACCGTCGTCGGCCCCGACGACGAGGTCCTGGTTCCCCGCCTCAGCGTGAAGACCGACTACGAGGTCGAGTTGGCCGTCGTCCTCGGCGGCACCGCCCGCTACCTGTCCTCCCCGGAGGAGGCCGCCGGTCTGATCGCCGGATACGCGATCTCCAACGACGTCTCCGAGCGGGAGTTCCAGAACGAGCGCGGCGGCCAGTGGGACAAGGGCAAGTCGTGTGAAACTTTCAACCCCCTCGGCCCCTGGCTGGTGACGCCCGACGAGGTCGGCGACCCCCAGGCCCTCGGCCTGCGGCTGTGGGTGAACGGCGAGCAGCGCCAGAACGGCAACACCAAGAACCAGATCTTCGGCGTGCACCACGTGATCTGGTACCTCAGCCAGTTCATGGTGCTGGACCCCGGCGACGTGGTGAACACCGGCACCCCCGCCGGCGTGGCGCTCGGCCGCGGCCCGCAGGCCTACCTGCGGGAGGGCGACGTGGTCGAGGTGGAGGTCGACGGACTCGGCCGGCAGCGCCAGCGGATGGGGCAGGCATGAGCGAGTTCGAGGGGCTGGTGGCGGTGGTCACCGGCGGCGCCTCGGGCATCGGCAGGGCGGTCGCCGAGGAGCTGACCGCGCGGGGCGCCCGGGTCGCGGTGCTGGACCTCAAGGACACCGAGTTCACGTGCGACGTGACCGACGACGCCTCCGTACGGCGGGCGGTCGCGGCGGTGGCCGAGCGGTACGGCCGGATCGACGTGCTGGTGAACAACGCGGGCATCGGCGCGGCGGGCACCGTCGCCGACAACGACGACGCCGAATGGCTGCGGGTGTTCGATCTCAACGTCGTCGGGATCGCCCGCGTCACCCGGGCGGCCCTGCCGCACCTGCGGGAGTCCCCGCACGCGGCGGTCGTCAACACCTGCTCGATCGCCGCCACCGCGGGGCTGCCGCAACGGGCGCTGTACTCCGCGTCCAAGGGGGCGGTGCTCGCGCTGACCCGCGCGATGGCGGCCGACCACATCCGCGAGGGCATCCGCGTCAACTGCGTGAACCCCGGCACCGTCGACACCCCCTGGGTCGGGCGGCTGCTGGACGCCGCCCCCGACCCGGCCGCCGAACGGGCCGCGCTGGCCGCCCGCCAGCCGCACGGCCGGCTGGTGACGGCGCAGGAGGTCGCCCACGCCGTCGCGTACCTCGCCAGCCCGAGGGCGGGGTCGACCGCCGGGACCGAGCTGGCCGTGGACGGCGGCATGGCCGGCCTGCGACTGCGGCCGGTGGGCTCGTGAAGGTGTCCCTCGGGCCGTACGGGCTCGGCACCGCGCCGCTGGGCGGACTGTTCGCGCAGGTGGACGAGGAGCAGGCCGAGCGCACCCTGGCCGCCGCGTGGGCGGCGGGCATCCGCTACTTCGACACCGCGCCGCACTACGGCACCGGCCTCGCCGAGGAGCGTCTCGGGCGCTTCCTGCGCGGCCTGCCCGGTGGGGGAGCGGGGGAGGCGATCGTCTCCACCAAGGTCGGCCGCGTCCTGGTGCCCGGTGAGGGCGAGGAGGACGGCTTCCCCGGCCGCACGCAGTACGTGCGGGTGCGGGACTACAGCCGCGACGGCGTGCTGCGCTCGCTGGAGGACAGCATGCGGCGCACCGGGCTCGACCACTTCGGCGCGGTGTTCGTCCACGACCCCGACGAGCACTGGGAGCAGGCCGCGGGGGAGGCGTTCCCGGCCCTGGCCGAGCTGCGCGACCAGGGCGTCGTCGGCGCGATCGGCGCCGGGATGAACCAGACCGCGATGCTGACCCGGTTCGTCCGGGAGACGGACGTCGACGTGGTCCTCGTGGCCGGGCGCTACACGCTGCTCGACCGGTCGGCGGAGGAGGAGCTGCTGCCCGAGTGCGCGCGGCGCGGCGTCGCCGTCGTCGTGGGCGGGGTGTTCAACAGCGGCGTCCTGGCCGGCGGCGGCACCTACGACTACGCCGCCGCCCCGCCCGAGGTGCTCGACCGGGCGCGTGAGATGGCCCGCGTCTGCGAGTCGTACGGCGTGCCGCTGCCGGCGGCGGCGCTGCGGTTCCCGCACCGGCACCCGGCCGTGGACACCGTACTGATCGGCGCGCGCAGCGCGGAGGAGATCACCGAGGACCTGGAGCTGGCGGCGGCGGACATCCCCGACGCCCTCTGGGACGATCTCGAAGGTCTGGGCCATGCGGGTTGACCTCGCCTACGGCGCCTACGGCCTCGCCGTCGACTTCCCCGGCGACCGGACCACGGTGATCGCGCCGGTGGCTCGGCCCGCCGTCCCGGACGAGACCGCCGAACTGCGGCGGGCCCTGCGCGAACCCGTCGCGGGACCACCGCTGCGTGAGCGGGTGCGCCCCGGCCAGACGGTGGCGATCTCCGCCTGCGACGGGACCCGGCCCCAGCCCAGGCACCTGATGATCCCCGCGATCCTGGACGAGCTGGACGGGGTGGTCGACCTCGGAGACGTGGTGATCCTGGTCGCCACCGGCACGCACCGCGGCAACACCCCCGAAGAGCTGCGCGCGATGTTCGGCGACGAGGTCGTGGACGCCGTGCGGATCGTCAACCACGACGCGCGCGACGCGTCCTCGCTGCGGTGGATGGGCCGGCACGGCAAGGACGTGCCGGTCTGGCTGAACCGCGAGTGGACCGACGCCGACGTGCGGATCACGACGGGGTTCGTGGAGCCGCACTTCTTCGCCGGGTTCTCCGGCGGGCCCAAGCTGGTCGCGCCGGGCCTCGCCGCCCTGGAGACCGTGCTCACCCTGCACGACGCGGCCCGCATCGGCGATCCCCGGGCGACCTGGGGGATCATCGAGGGCAACCCCGTCCACGACGACGTCCGCGCGATCGCCGCGGCGACCGGCGTCACCTTCGCCCTCGACGTCGTGCTGAACCGGGAGCAGAAGATCGTCCGGGCGTTCGGCGGCGACCTCGCGCCGATGCACGCCGCCGCCACGGCCGCGGCCCGCGCCGCCGCGATGCGGCCGGTCGCCGAGCCGTTCGACGTGGTGGTCACGACCAACGCCGGTTTCCCGCTGGACCAGAACCTCTACCAGTCGGTGAAGGGCATGAGCGCCGCCGCCCAGGTCGTCCGGCCCGGCGGGACGATCATCTGCGCGGCCGAGTGCCGGGACGGGTTCCCCGACCACGGCTCCTACCGCGAGGTGCTCACCTCCGCGGCCTCGCCCGACGCGCTGTTCGAGGAGATCTCCCGCCGCACCGAGACCATCCCCGACCAGTGGCAGGTGCAGATCCAGGCGCGCATCCAGCGGCAGGCCCGGGTGATTATGCACACGGCTCGTCTCGGCGACGCCGACCTGGCCGCCGCCCACCTGGAGCGGACCGAGGACATCGCCGCCACCGTGCGGGCCCTGCCGGGGCGGGTGTGCGTGCTGCCGGAGGGGCCGATGACGATCCCCTACCTCGCGGGAGAGTGAGCGTGCTCCGCTATCCCCTGATCCACCCGCCGCTGCTGGCCGCGCTCGCGGCGACCGGGCACGGCTCGCGCGTGCTGCTCGCCGACGCGAACTACGCCCACGCCACCAACGTGCGTACGGGCGCCCCGGTGATCCACCTCAACCTGCGCCCCGGGCTGGTCCGCGTGGACGACGTCCTGGAACTCCTGGTGGACGCCGTACCGCTGGAGGCCGTGCACGCGATGCGGCCCGATGAGGGGGGCGAGCCCGGCGTGTTCGCCCGCTACCGCGAGCTGCTCGGCCCCTCCCTGCCGATCCAGGTCCTGCCCAGGTTCGGCTTCTACGAGGCCGCGAAGGAGCCGGACGTCGCGTTCGCGGTGGCGACCGGCGACGACCGGCTCTACGCCAACCTCCTGCTGACCATCGGGTACGTCGTACCGGTATGAGTGAGGCACTCGACCTCGGCTACGCCCGGGTGGACCTCGGCCGCGAGGCGCGGCAGGGGCTGCCCGAGATCGTGTACGGCCCGGGCAAGCGGGTGAGCGAGATCGCCGGGATCGTCACCGCGCTGCTCGCCCGGAACACCGGGCCGGTCCTGGTGACGCGGGTCGAGCCCGGCCCCGCCGCCGAGGTGCGCGAGCACGTCCCGGGCGGCGCGTACGACCCCGGCGCCCGGCTGCTGGTCTGGCGGCCCGCGCCGCCGGTCGCGCACACGGTGGCGGTGGTCACGGCGGGTACGGCGGACGGCCCGGTCGCGGCCGAGGCGGCGGCCGTCGCCTCCGCGCTGGGCCTGCGGACCACCCTGATCAGGGACGTCGGGGTGGCCGGGCTGCACCGGGTGCTCGCCGCGGCCGGTGACCTGCGCGCGGCCGACAGTGTGATCGTCGTCGCCGGCATGGAGGGCGCGCTCGCCAGCGTCGTCGGCGGTCTCGTCGAGACGCCGGTGATCGCGGTGCCCACCTCGACCGGGTACGGCGCCGCGCTGGAGGGCGTGACGGCCCTGCTGGCCATGCTCACCTCCTGCGCCGCCGGGCTGACCGTGGTGAACATCGACTCCGGCTTCGGCGCCGCCCTCGCCGCGTACCGGCTGACCAGGAGGGCCTCCCCGGCGAAGGTGTCTCCGGCGGGCGAGGAGCCCCGATGATCCTCTACCTGAACCCGTTCACCGGACTCGCGGGCGACATGCTGCTCGGCGCGCTGCTCGACGCCGGCGCCTCGCTCGACGCCGTACGGCGGGCGGTCGCCGAGACCGGCCTGACCGGCTGGCGGCTCGACGCCGAGCGGGTGCGCACCGGCGCGCTTACCGCCACCCGGGCGCTGGTGACGGTGGACGACGACGCCACCGAGCGCCGCGCCGCCGAACTGCTCGCGATGGCGGCCCGCACCGGGCTGCCCGTCGCGGAGGCCGCGCTGACCGCGATCGCCGAGGCCGAGGCCGCGCTGCACGGCGAGCCGGTCGCCGAGGTGCACCTGCACGAGCTCGGCGGGCACGACACGCTGGTCGACATCGTCGGCTGCGCGGCGGCGCTGCGCGACCTGCGCGTGACGCGTGTTCACTGCGCGCCGCTGCCCCTGGGCGCCGGAGTCGTCCGCACACGTCACGGCGTGCTGCCCGTCCCGGCCCCCGCCACGCTCGCCCTCCTGAAGGGGGCGCGGGTGCGGGGCGGGGAGGCGGGGGAGGCGGTCACCCCGACCGGCGCGGCCCTGCTGGGCGCCGCGGGCACGACGTACGGCCCGGCTCCGGAGATGGTCCTGCGCGCCACCGGGTACGGCGCGGGCGGGCGCGTGCTGCCCGACCGGCCCAACGTCACCGTCGCCGTGCTCGGCGAGCCCGTGGCCGAGCCGGAGGCGGTGACCGGGCCCGGCCGCCAGGTCGTCCTGTCGACGAACCTCGACGACGTGACGGGCGAGGTGCTCGGGCACGTCGTCGAGCGCGCCCTGGCGGCGGGCGCGGCCGACGCGTGGGTCACGCCCGCCGTGATGAAGAAGGGCCGCCCCGCCCACGTCCTGCACGTGCTCGCGCCCCCCGAGCTGGCCGGCGAGCTGCAGAACCTGGTCCTCGCGGAGACGGGGAGCCTGGGCCTGCGGCGCAGCGTGGTCGAGAAGGTCGCGCTGCCCCGGCACTTCGAGACCGTGCGCCTGCACGGCCGGGACGTGCGGATGAAACACGGGCCGTGGGGGGTCAAGCCCGAGTACGACGACCTCGCCGCGCTGGCCGAGGCCACCGGCAGACCACTGAGGGAACTGGCACGAGAGGCCTACGACGCACTGTGACTCCTCCTGTGACTTCTTCTGAGACATCCGCCGCACGGATCGACGCCCACCACCACCTGTGGGATCTGTCCCGGCGCCCCCAGACCTGGCTGGAGCCGCCGCAGATGGCTCCGATCCACCGCGACTTCACCGTCGCCGACTACGACTCGGCCGCGGCCGGGGCGGGCGTCGGCCGGTCCGTGCTCGTGCAGGTCCTGCCCGACGCCGAGGAGACGCGCGAGTTCCTGGCGCTGGCGGCGGACTCGCCGACCGTCGCCGGGGTGGTGGGATGGGCCGACCTGACCCGGCCCGATCTCGCCGCCGAGCTCGCCGCCCTGGCCGCCTCGCCCGGCGGCGGCCTGCTGCGCGGGATCCGCCACCTGGTGCAGGGCGAAACCGACCCGCGCTGGCTCGCCAGGGACGACGTGCGCGCCGGGCTGCGGGAGGTGGCGGCGGCCGGGCTCGTCTACGACCTGCTCGTCGTGCCGCACCAGCTGCCCGCCGCGATCGAGACCGTGCGCGCCCTGCCGGAGCTGAACTTCGTCCTGGACCACCTGGCGAAACCCCCGGTCGCGACCGGAGAGGTCGAACCCTGGGCGGGGCTCGTCCGCGAGCTCGCCGCCGAGCCCAACGTGACGGCCAAGCTCTCCGGCCTGATCACCGAGGCGGTCTGGGACGACTGGGACGCCGCCGCACTGCGGCCGTACGTCGACGTGGCGCTCGACGCATTCGGCCCCGGCCGCCTGATGTTCGGCTCCGACTGGCCGGTCTGCCTCCTCGCCGGCTCCCTTTCCCGCTGGTCCGAGACCGTCTCGGCGCTGCTCGCGGAGGCCGGGCTGCCGGACGCCGAGCGCGAGGCCGTCTTCCGGGGCACGGCGGCCCGGGTCTACGGCCTGAAGGACTGAGCAGTAGACCTAGTCATCCCATGAAACGTGTGTATGACACATCGTCGGGATGAGGCTTGAGCACGCATGTGCTATCTAGGCGGGAGACGTGCGTTCCACGGCTCCCGCCGCCGTGTCCGCGGGCCTGCCGCCACGCCCGGCTCGGCGGCGGTGCCGGCGCCTGACCGTGGAAGGGGCGGTTCGTACCGTCTGCCTGTCGGATAGATCCCATGTCTCCGGGAGGCGCGCCCGGTTCTGGAAGCGCACCACCTCACCGTCCGACCGGTGACGCCTCCGTCCATGGCATCGCCGACACCGGCGTCCGTCCGACCGGCTCCGGCCGGGCGGGCGGACGCCTTCGTGTGTTGATCCCACGTTTCTTGATTGTTACTGCGGACAACAAACGTTACCGTCCTGTGTCTTTCACCACCTGGGCTTTGGGCTTACGTTGTCTCAAACAACATTCCCTGGAGCGGTGAACGCCGTGACCCGGCCACTGCCGTACCGGGTGGCCGGAGCGCCTCGACCCCGAAGGATCTGCGAAGACGTCGGGAAGGCGCGGGCTCGGCCGCACCCCCTCATAGACCCCCAGTCAGAGAAAGGACCCACGCATCATGCGCAAGGGGATCCTCAGCATCGGCGCCGCCGCCGCGGCGCTCACCCTCGGTCTCACCGCCTGCGGGGGCGAGAGCGGTGACACCTCCGCCCAGAGCGGCAGCAGCGCCGCGCCCTCCGCCGCGGACAACGCCAAGGCCGGCAAGATCGGCGTCATCCTCCCGGACAGCAAGTCGTCCGCCCGGTGGGAGACCGCCGACCGCAAGTACCTGGAGGAGGCGTTCAAGACGGCGGGTGTCCAGTACGACATCCAGAACGCGCAGGGCGACAAGTCCGCCTTCCAGACGATCGCCGACCAGATGATCACCAACGGCGCCACCGTTCTGATGATCGTCAACCTCGACAGCGGCACCGGCAAGGCCGTGCTCGACAAGGCCAAGTCGCAGGGCGTCGCCACGATCGACTACGACCGCCTCACGCTGGGCGGCAGCGCGGCCTACTACGTGTCGTTCGACAACAACAAGGTCGGCCAGCTGCAGGGCGAGGGCCTGGTCAAGTGCCTGACCGACAAGAAGGCCGACAAGCCGATCATCGCGGAGCTGAACGGCTCGCCGACCGACAACAACGCCACCCTGTTCAAGGAGGGCTACGACAGCGTCCTCAAGCCGAAGTACGACTCGGGCGACTACAAGAAGGGCCCGGACCAGTCGGTTCCGGACTGGGACAACACCCAGGCCGGCACGATCTTCGAGCAGATGCTGACCCAGGAGCCGAAGATCGCCGGTGTCCTGTCCGCCAACGACGGTCTCGGCAACGCCGCGATCTCGGTGCTGAAGAAGCAGAACCTCAACGGCAAGGTCCCGGTCACCGGCCAGGACGCCACCGTGCAGGGCCTGCAGAACATCCTCGCCGGCGACCAGTGCATGACGGTCTACAAGGCCATCAAGAAGGAGGCCGACGCCGCCTCCCAGCTGGCCATCGGCCTCGCCAAGGGTGAGCAGCCCTCGGTGAGCGGCTCCGTCAAGGACCCGGAGGGCAACCGGGACGTGCCGTCGGTGCTGCTGGACCCGCAGGCCATCTACTTCGACAACGTCAAGGACGTCGTCGCCGACGGCTTCGTCACCAAGGACGAGCTGTGCACCGGCGACTTCGCCGACAAGTGCAAAGAGGCCGGTATCAGCTAACCCACCCCACCCACCGGGTGCGTACGGCGGCGCGAACCCCCCAGGGGTGACCGGCTGAGCCGCGACGAGCACCGTGCGGGGCGCCCCTTCCAGGGCGCCCCGCACCGCTCGGAGCGGCGAGAGGCGGCCCCGAGGACGGCGCCGTACCGGCCCATAGATCTACGGAGAAGCCCATCGTGTCCCAGGGACCGATCCTGGAACTGCGCGGCATCAACAAGAGCTTCGGCCCCGTGCAGGTCCTTCACGACGTCGCCTTCTCGGTCCATCCGGGAGAGGTGACCGCACTGGTCGGCGACAACGGCGCCGGCAAGTCAACGCTGGTCAAGTGCATCGGCGGAATCCACCCGATCGATTCGGGCGAGTACCTCTTCGAGGGCGAGCGGGTCCACGTGAGCGGGCCCAGGGACGCCGCGGAGCTCGGCGTCGAGATCGTCTACCAGGACCTCGCCCTCTGCGACAACCTCGACATCGTGCAGAACATGTTCCTGGGCCGCGAGCGCAAGAGCGGGCTCGTCCTGGACGAGGACACGATGGAGGAGATGGCGGCCAAGACCCTGGCCGGGCTCTCGGTGCGCACCGTGAAGTCGCTGCGCCAGCACGTCTCCAGCCTCTCGGGCGGCCAGCGGCAGACGGTGGCCATCGCCAAGGCCGTGCTGTGGAACAGCAAGGTCGTCATCCTCGACGAGCCGACCGCCGCCCTCGGCGTGGCGCAGACCGCCCAGGTGCTGGAGCTGGTCCGCCGCCTGGCCGACAAGGGCCTCGCGGTGGTGCTCATCTCGCACAACATGAACGACGTCTTCGCCGTGTCCGACCGGATCGCGGCGCTCTACCTGGGACGGATGGCGGCCCAGGTGAAGGCCTCCGAGGTGACCCACTCGCAGGTCGTGGAACTCATCACCTCCGGGCGCAGCGGGGAGCTCGGCATCGGGAACGGCATCGGAGCGGCATCATGACAACCGAAACGCTCCCCAAGCAGGAGAACGCCGACTCCGCGATCGGCACGCACGTCAGGGGCTACGTCGAGCGGGTGCGCGGCGGTGAGCTGGGCGCGCTCCCCGCCGTCTTCGGTCTCATCATCCTGTGCGTGGTCTTCTCGGTCCTGCGGCCGTCGTTCCTGTCGGCGCTGAACTTCGCCAACCTGTTCACCCAGGGCGCGGCGGTCGCCGTCATCGCCATGGGCCTGATCTTCGTGCTGCTCCTCGGCGAGATCGACCTGTCCGCCGGCTTCGCGAGCGGCGTCTGCGCGGCGGTGCTCGCCGTGCTGCTGACCTTCCAGGGCTGGCCCTGGTACCTCGCGGTGCTGACCGCGATGGTCACCGGCGCGGTCATCGGCCTGGTCCTCGGGTCGCTGGTGGCCAAGCTCGGCATCCCGTCCTTCGTGGTCACGCTGGCGGCGTTCCTCGCCTTCCAGGGCGTCGTCCTGCTGCTGGTGAAGAACGGCACCAACATCTCGATCCGCGACGAGACGATCCTCGCGATCGCCAACAAGAACGTGCCGCCGGCCGCCGGCTGGATCGCCACCGCAGTGGGCGTCGCCGCCTACGCCGCGATCCAGTTCGTGCAGGCGCGCCGCCGGGCCGCGCGCGGCCTGGTCGCCGCGCCCATGGCGGTGATCGCCGCCCGCGTCGCGGCGCTCGCCGTCATCGCGGGCGCCGCGGTGTACATGCTCAACCTGGAGCGCAGCCGCACGGCCATCGTGTCGCTCAAGGGCGTGCCGATCGTCGTCCCGCTGATCGTCATCCTGCTGATCATCTGGACCTTCGTGCTGCGGCGCACGGCGTACGGCCGGCACATCTACGCCGTCGGCGGCAACGCCGAGGCCGCCCGCCGGGCCGGCATCAACGTGGACCGCATCCGCATCTCCGCCTTCGTCATCTGCTCCTTCATGGCCTCGATCGGCGGCATCATCGCGGCGTCCCGGGCCAACTCGGTCGACCCCAACACGGGCGGCAGCAACGTGCTGCTGTTCGCGGTGGGCGCGGCCGTCATCGGCGGCACCAGCCTCTTCGGCGGCAAGGGCCGGGCGCTCGACGCGGTGCTCGGCGGCGCGGTGGTCGCGGTGATCGAGAACGGCATGGGCCTGATGGGCTACAGCGCCGGCGTCAAGTTCGTCGTGACCGGCTCGGTGCTGCTGCTCGCCGCGGGTGTGGACGCGCTGTCCCGCAAACGCTCGGCGGCCACCGGCCGCTGACAGGGCGGGCTCCGCTCTCCGATCAAGTCCCAGAGGCCTTCCGGGCCTCTGACCCCCACCCCCCACGGAAGTCCGAGGCCGTTCCGATGATGCGCGCAGGTCCCTCACAGGAGGAGATCCGCAAGCACAACCTCGGGACGCTGCTGCGGCACGTCCACGTGGGAGGGCCCACCTCGCGGGCCGAGCTGACCTCGCTGATGGGGCTCAACCGCAGCACCATCATGGCCCTGACGGCCGACCTCACGGCGGCCGGGCTCGTCCGGGAGGAACTGCCCAGGGACACCGGAAGGGCGGGGCGGCCGTCCCTGGTCGTCCGCCCGGAGACGGCCCGCGTCTACGTGCTCGCCTTCGACGTGGGGGTGGACCGGCTGGCCGCCGCCCGCATCGGCCTCGGCGGCGTGATCCTCGACCGCCGCGAGACCAGGCGGGAGCGCGGGCCCTTCGACCTGACGCAGGTCGCGGGCACCCTGGCGGGCTTCGCCCGGCAGATGCGGCGCCGGACGCGGGAGGACACGATCTGCGTCGGCGCGGCCGCGGGGGTCTCCGGCGTGGTCCGCCGCTCCGACGGCGTGGTCAGGCTCGGGCCGAACATCGGCGCCGTGGAGACGCCGCTGCGGGAGGAGCTGACCCGGCGCCTCGCGCTCGGCATGCCGGTGGCGGTGGGCAACGAGGCGAACCTCGGCGCGCTCGCCGAGCACACCCGCGGGATCGGGATCGGCTGCCGCGACCTGGTCTACCTGCACGGAGACGTGGGCATCGGCGGCGGCATCATCGTGAACGGCCAGCTTCTCGGCGGGCACGGCGGGTACGGCGGCGAGGTGGGCCACATGGTGGTCAACCCCGACGGCCGCCGGTGCGGCTGCGGCTCCCGCGGCTGCCTGGAGGCCGAGGTGGGGGAGCCCGCCCTGATGGAGCACGCCGGCCGGTACGGCGAGATGATCGGCAGGGACGCGGTGCGGGCGGTGGTCGACGCGGCGGACCGGGGCGACGTGCGGGCCCAGGAGGCCCTCGCCCACGTGGGCGGCTGGCTCGGCCTCGGCGTCGCCAACCTCGTGAACGTCTTCAACCCCGAGATGGTCGTCTTCGGCGGCATCCTCAGGGAGATCTACCTCGGCTCGGCGGCCCAGGTGCGCAGCCGGATCGCCACCGGGACGCTGTCGGCGGCGCGGGAGCGGCTGCGGCTGCGCACCACGGCGCTGGGCGACGACGCGACGCTGATGGGGGCCGCCGAGCTGGCCTTCACGCAGGTGCTCGCCGACCCCCTGGAGGCGCTGTCGCGTCTCGGCCCCGCCTGACGGGGACCGTCAGGCGGAACCGTCAGGCGGTCGTACGGGCGGGGGCGCTGAAGGTGTCGCACGCCTTCGGGCCGTTGCCGATCCAGCCGCGCTTGAGCCAGTAACGGATGCTCCGGGCCTTGCCGTGCGCGGCGTCGCCGGTGATCCAGTCGAGCTGCTCCTCGAAGTCGAACTCGTCGCGGCCGAGGGAGTGCCACACGCTGCCGATGAAGGCGCCGGAGAAGCACTCGGCCTGGAGCTCGACGCGGCGGGTGAGGTCGTAGGCCCGCTTCTTGCTCACCGTGCGGTAGCGCCGGTAGACCTCCGGCAGGATGCCGGCGCGGTCCTGCGCGTAGTGGCCGTACTCGTGAGCGATGACCGTGAACAGGTTGAACTCGGTCGGGTCGGACAGCTGCGACTTGTACAGCAGGATCCACATGGTGTCGTTCTTGGGGCAGTACATGCCCGCGGCGTAGCCCGCCGGGTACTTGCCGCAGCCCGTCGGCACGCTCTTGGTGATGTAGCGCACCTTCGGCGGGGAGAACCTCAGCCCGGCCTGCCGGAACTCCTCGGCCCACGACTTGTTGAGGCAGTCGAGCAGGTGGTCGAGGTAGACCCGGTAGGTGTCCAGGTCGTCGGGGCGGCGGGACAGCTCCGAGCACTCGGGGAAGTCGAACTCGCCCGTCTTGTACAGGGGGTTGGCAGTCAGCGCGGCCTGGCCCCTGGGCATGGGCCGGGCGGCCTTGCCCGGGGACGCGCCCGCCGTGCCGGCGAGGGAGAGGACGGTGGCCGCCGCCGTGGCCGCGACGGCGGCAGCACGGAGGCTTATGCGAATCATGAGTGGGCATCCCCAGCGGACAGAGAAACAGGGTCAGAAAAAGGTGGCGAGGGGCTCGAACGCCTCAAAGCGGACTCCCTCGCGAGATCATGAGAGTAGGGCAGGAGGCGGCGACGGGTAAAGCGGAATAGATGTCGTTACGGAGAAGGTCTGTGGAGGTTCAGTGCGACCCCTGGTAACACCCGGCCTCCGTCGAACTAGACTCGATCCGTTCGATGGCGAGCGGGAAGGATGCACGGTGGGGATTCTGGAGACGATCAAGGACCCGCTCGACGTGAAGCGCCTCGAGGCCGGGCAGCTGCCCGCGCTGGCGGAGGAGATTCGCGACGTGCTGGTCTCCACGGTCGCGAAGACCGCCGGCCACCTCGGCCCCAACCTGGGGGTGGTCGAGCTGACAATCGCCCTCCACCGGGTCTTCGACTCGCCCCGCGACCCCATCCTGTTCGACACCGGCCACCAGTCGTACGTGCACAAGCTGCTGACCGGCCGGGCCGAGCGGTTCGGCACCCTGCGGCAGGAGGGCGGCCTGTCGGGGTATCCCAGCCGGGCCGAGTCCGAGCACGACTTCATCGAGAACTCCCACGCCTCCACCGTCCTGTCGTACGCCGACGGGCTCGCCAAGGCGTTCGTGCTGGGCGGCGAGACCGACCGCACGGTGGTGGCGCTGATCGGCGACGGCGCGCTGACCGGCGGGATGGCCTGGGAGGCGCTGAACAACATCGCCGGGCGCAAGGACCTGCCGCTGATCATCGTGGTCAACGACAACGGCCGCTCCTACTCGCCGACGATCGGCGGCCTCGCCTCGCACCTGTCGTCCCTGCGGATGACCCAGGGGTACGAGCACGTGCTGGAGCTCGTGAAGAACAACCTCGGCCGGGTCCCGGTGGTCGGCACGCCGCTGTACGACACGCTGCACGGCATGAAGAAGGGCCTGAAGGACATCCTGACCCCGCAGGCCATGTTCGAGGACCTCGGGCTGAAGTACGTCGGCCCGATCGACGGCCACGACGAGGGCGCCGTGGAGGCGGCCCTGCGCCGCGCCCGGGGCTTCCGCGGGCCCGTCATCGTGCACGTGCTCACCCGCAAGGGGAACGGCTACGCGCACGCGGAGAACCACGACGAGGACTGCTTCCACTCGCCGCAGCCCTTCGACGTCGAGACCGGCGAGGAGCGGCCCCGGCCGCACAGCTGGACCAACGTCTTCGGCGACGAGATGGTGAAGATCGGCGCGGAGCGGAAGGACGTCGTCGCGATCACCGCGGCGATGCTCCACCCCACCGGCCTGGCGGCGTTCGCCGAGGCGTACCCGGACCGGATCTACGACGTGGGCATCGCCGAGCAGCACGCCCTCACCAGCGCCGCCGGGCTCGCGTTCGGCGGTCTCCACCCGGTGGTCGCGGTCTACGCGACCTTCCTCAACCGGGCCTTCGACCAGCTTCTGATGGACGTGGCGCTGCACCGGCAGCCGGTCACGGTCGTGCTCGACCGGGCCGGGGTGACCGGCGACGACGGGCCGAGCCACAACGGCATGTGGGATCTGTCACTCCTCCAGGTCGTTCCCGGGCTGTCGGTCGCCGCCCCCCGCGACGGCGCGCGGCTGCGCGAACTGCTGGCCGAGGCGGTCAGGATCGAGGACGGCCCGACGGTGGTCCGCTTCCCCAAGGGCGCGCTGCCCGCGGACGTCGACGCGGTCGGCAAGCTCGGCGAGATGGACGTGCTGCGCGCCGGGGACGCCGACGTGCTGCTCGTCGCGGTCGGCCCGATGGCGGAGCTCTGCCTGGAGGCCGCGACCCTGCTCGACGCGCAGGGCATCTCGGCAACGGTGGTCGACCCGCGCTGGGTGAAGCCGCTGGACAAGGCCCTCGTGCTCGCCGCCTCGGCGCACCGGCTGGTCGCGGTGGTGGAGGACAACGGCCGGGTCGGCGGCGTGGGCGACGCCGTGGCGCGCCTGCTGCGCGACGCCGACGTGGACGTGCCGGTGCGGACCTACGGCGTCCCGCAGCGGTTCCTCGACCACGCCAAGCGGGCCAAGATCCTCTCCGACGTCGGCCTGACCGGGCAGGACCTCGCCCGCCAGATCACCGAGGCCGTCGCGCGGCGCTCGCAGGTGATGGAGAGCCACCCGGCCAGGTTGGTACATCCGACTGACTGATCACCATGCGTAATACCGGTCCGACCGGGAAGTCTGCAGGTCATCGACGTGAGGAGCCTGCGGATGAACGTTTTCCGGACGAAACCGGTAGAACAGTCCATCGAGGACGCCGAGGGCGGCGAGCACCGGCTCAGGCGTACGCTGAGCGCCCTCGACCTGACGGTCTTCGGCGTCGGGGTCATCGTGGGCACCGGCATCTTCGTGCTGACCGGCGTCGCGGCGCGCAACACGGCCGGCCCGGCGGTCGCGATCTCCTTCGTGGTCGCCGGGGTGGTGTGCGCCCTCGCGGCCCTGTGTTACGCCGAGTTCGCCGCCACGGTCCCGGTCGCCGGATCGGCCTACACCTACGCGTACGCCACGATCGGCGAGTTCCCGGCCTGGATCATCGGCTGGGACCTGATGCTGGAGCTGGCGCTCGGCGCGGCGGTGGTCGCCTCGGGCTGGTCGGGCTACTTCGCCTCGCTGCTGAAGAACTTCGGCATCGATCTGCCGCCGTCCCTCGCCGGTGACCACGCCGTCTTCAACATCCCCGCAGCCGTGATCGTGCTCCTGCTGACCGGGGTGCTGGTGGCCGGGATCAAGATGTCGATCAGGTTCAACGGCGCCATGGTGGCGATCAAGCTGGCCGTGGTGCTGCTCGTGATCATCGCCGGGCTGTTCTACATCAAGGGGGGCAACTACCAGCCGTTCGTCCCGCCGGCGCACCAGCTTCCTCCCGACGAGGGGCTGAAGGCGCCCCTCATCCAGGTGCTGTTCGGCGTGCAGCCGGTCGCCTACGGAGTCTTCGGCGTCTTCACCGCCGCGGCGCTGGTGTTCTTCGCCTACATCGGCTTCGACGTCGTGGCGACCGCCGCCGAGGAGACCCGCCGCCCGCAGCGCGACCTGCCGATCGGGATCATCGCCTCCCTCGTCGTCTGCACGATCCTCTACGTGGTGGTCTCGCTCGTGGTCGTCGGCATGCAGCACTACTCCGAGCTCAGCGAGTCGGCCCCGCTCGCCGACGCGTTCCGGTCGGTGGGCCAGTCCTGGATGGCGACCCTGATCAGTGTCGGGGCCATCGCCGGTCTCACCACGGTCGTGATGACCCTCATGCTCGGCCAGAGCCGGGTGCTGTTCGCGATGTGCCGCGACAGCCTGCTGCCCCGCTCCCTCGCCCGGGTCCACCCCAGGTTCCGCACGCCGTACCGGATCACCATCGTCATCGGCGTGGTGACCGCGCTGCTCGCTGCGCTGATCCCGCTCAGCGCGATCGCCGAGCTGGTGAACATCGGCACGCTGTTCGCGTTCGTGATCGTCGCGGTCGCGGTGGTGATCCTGCGCAGGACCCGTCCCGACCTGCCGCGCTCCTTCCGCACCCCGCTGGTGCCGCTGGTGCCGATCGCCTCGGTGCTGGCCTCGGCCTACCTGATGCTCAACCTGCCGGTGGAGACCTGGATCCGCTTCTTCGTCTGGATGGCCGTGGGCACGGTCGTCTACTTCCTGTACGGATACCGGCGGAGCCGGGTGGCGAATCCTAGGAGTAAGCCCGGGGAGCCAGCCCTCGGACGATGAGCACGACGCCGACGGCGGCCAGCAGCACGCCGCTCGCGCCGAGCAGCAGGCGGTAGCCGCGGGGGGTCAGCCGGTGCCTGCCGGCCCCCACCGCCCCCGCCAGCGCCACCTTGGAACCGACCAGGACCAGGTAGAAGGCCCCGGTGAAGCCCAGCGCGTACGCCGGGGCCCGGTCCCAGGCCGCGACGAACACCGGCGAGCCCACCGCGATCCAGAACAGCCAGGGGTGCGGGTTGAGCAGGTTCACCACCACCCCGCGCAGGATCTCCCGCGCCGAGGACGGCGCGTCCTCGCCGGGCCGGGGCGGCAGCGCCGTACGGGCCTCGCGCAGCGTCTCCACACCCAGATAGACCACGTAGAGGCCGCCGCACACCGACAGCACGCGCAGCAGCGCCTCCGGCAGCGCCCCGACGGCCGTCACGGCGAGCAGCACCACGGGCAGGTCCGACAGCAGCGGCACGCAGGCCAGGCGCACGCCCGCGCGGAAGCCGCCGCGCAGGCTGGCCGTGATGACGAGCGTCAGCAGCGCCCCGGGCATGACGCCCGCCCCCAGCCCCAGGCTGAGCCCCATGAGTAGTTCTGGCACATGACCTCCCGATTTGTCCGCACGAGAGGCTATCGGCGGCCGGCGACGGGGAGCGCGCAGTGAGGACGACCTAGCCGCTATGTATAGCTATACGAAACATCGTGATCGATATAGCCTCCAGTCGAATGATCCAATGATCACTTCTGACAGGACTCCTCCCGCATGGCGACAGCGCTTGTCGTACCGGTCCATCTCGATGCCCTCTGCCTGCCCGAGGACCGCGACGTGGCCGGTCCCGAAGCCGACTTCACCCTCCTTCCGCATGTGGGCCCGGACGGCCGCGACCACAACGCCGGGCTTCCCTATCTCAGCGGCGCGATACTGTCCGCCCCGTTCGACGACCGGCCGTTCCGCCTGAAGGCCGGGGTCCACCTCCACTGGTCCCTGCCGGACGCGCTGACCCGGCTCACCCAGGACGAGAACGGGCGGACGCGGGTCACGGCCGTCCCGAACCGCTGGCTGGTGACCCGGACCCGGGCCGGGACGATCGACGCCCAGTGGGTGGTCGAGAGCGACCACGTGTCCGACGACAACCTGAGCGGCACCGTTCACCCCCGCACCGAGCCCCCGGCGCCCGGCACCCGGCCCTACCGTTACCTGGGCCGCCGGATCCGCCTGGACCAGTGGCCGGTGGGGGGTGGCGAGTACCTGCCCGAGCTGACCGCGGTGGGTCACGGCGACCCGGTGTTCGCCGCCTTCTACCCGAACTGTCACAGCGTCTTCGGCTGCCACGACCCCGACTTCACCACGCCGCCGCAGGACGTCTCCTACGACGTCGTCGGCTGGTACGGCACCCTCACCCAGGACCCCGTGGCGAACCCCTCGGCTCCCTTGGCCGAGGTTCTCGATCGCTTCGGTTGGAGCGTTCCATCCCGTTCTGGGCCGATCGCCCGGACTGTCTGTTACGCGAAGCTGACCTTCGCCCCGGCCGGGGACACCTCCAACCCGCTGCTCGTGAACGCGGGCACCGGCGTCTACGTCGGCCACAGCCCCACCGAGGCGCTCGCCGCCTCCATCGGCCCCACCCTGGACGCCGGCGACCCCGACGGGATCGAGAACCTCCTGGAGGCCTTGGCCTTCGCCGGCGACCTGGAGTCGAGGGCCTCCGACCTGGAGGTCCGGCTGTCGGAGGCGCGGCACACCGCGACGTTCGACCCGATCCCCGGCGGCCTGCGCTGGACCGTACGCCGCAGGGACGACAACGACGGGGTCACCGCCGAGCAGAAACAGGCGAGGGAGGCGATCACGCTTCCCGAGTCCGTCGCCGATCTCCTGGACGAGGTCAACCGGGCCCAGCGGGACTACGACGACGCCCGCGACGTCCTGGTCAGCCTGCGCGACCGGTTGTTCGCCGACTGGCACAAGTACCTGATCTGCGTCTACCCGGACGACGCCACCCGCGACGGCTATCCGGACCCCGACGAGGTGGCCTTCTTCCTGGACCGGCAGATCACCTGGATCCAGGCGTACGACGCCGCCACCGGCGTCTTCCCGCCGGCCGGCCAGGGCACCAGCCGGGCCCATGTGCTGGGCGGTGCGATCAAGAACCTGGTGACGGCGCTCGGCGCCGTCAACACGGCCGCGGCCGCCGCGAAGACCGAGTTCGCGCTCGAACGGGTCCCGGCGCCCCCATGGTGGCGGCCGAGGGAGCCGGTGGTGCTGTTCACCGGTCCCGCCGCGACCCCGACCGACCGGCACGGCGCCGACGGCACCCTGTCGTGCGTGCTCGCCGACGTGCCCGAACCGGCCTCGGCCGCGGCCCTCGCGGGCGTACGGGCCGCGGTGGACGGCCGCTTCCCCGCGCAGGCGTGGCGGACCGACCCGTGGCACCCGGTGCTGCTCCAGTGGGAGGCCGAATACTTCCCGGTGGCCGTCGGCGACAACCTCGCGGCCGACCAGCGGGACTACGCGCCGTACTTCGTCGTCAACGGCTACGACCTGCCGCCGGGCGAGGCCGACCTGGTGTCCTCGGGCATGCCGCTCGACAAGGGCGCCAACGTGTACGCGGGAACCACTGTGCTGTCGTCGGGGGCGCGGCCGGTGCTGTCGGAGCGGATCCTCACCTACCTGGCGGGCGCGATCCTCCCGGCGTACAACACGGGCCACCCGCCGATCACGCCGGACGACTTCGCCCGCTCGCCGGAGGCCGTCCTCACCTGGTACGAGTCCGGCGACGACCGCCAGGCGCGGCTGCTCCACCTGATCGCGGCCTACCGCCACCTGGCCGCGCACGAGGACGGCAACCTGTCCCAGTCGCTCGGCGGGTTCAACGACGCGCTGGTGATGCGGCGGCTGGTGCGCCAGCTTCCGATCGCCGATCCGGTCAACTTCCCCGCCTACCAGGCGTTCGCTCAGCGGGTGGTCGACGCGGTCGGCGACGAGGTGCGGTCGGCGCCCCGGCCGCTGACGGACTTCAACCCCATCCGGGCCGGGGCGATGCGGCTGCTGCGGCTCCGGCTGGTCGACAACTTCGGCCTGGTGCACGACGTCGGCACCGACCCGACGGGCACCACCGAGCGGCTGCGGGTGCCCGATCACCCCGCGTGGGTTGCGCTCCCGCCCCGGCTGGCCCAGCCCGCCCGGATGCGGTTCCACCTGCTGAACGCCACCCGCGACGACGAGGCGGGCGACCTGCCGGGCATGTCGCCGGTCTGCGGCTGGCTGGTGCCGTCCGATCTGGACGACACGCTGGCGGTCCACGCCGCCGACGGGACCGTGCTCGGCGCGCTGGGCGCGGTCGCCGAGGGGAGCCGGGCCCGCTGGAGCCCGGTTCCAGGGAGCACGGTCGCCGATCCCGGCGCCATCGCCGACCCGACCCTGCGGGCGATCGTGACGCGGTTGCGTGAGGCCGGGCCGGACGCGGTAGGGGACGTGCTGGCGGCGCTGTCGGACGCGCTGGCCTCGATCGACCCGGAGAACGACACCCCGGCGGGAGCGCTGCTGACCGCCCGGCCGCTGGCGGTCGTACGGGCCGAGCTGGATCTCCAGATCAAGGGCCTGCCGGCCGTGCACCAGGACTGGAACGTGTTCCGGGAGGACATGCGGCGCTACGGGCGGGAGACCAACGCGGTCACCGACGTGCTGTTCCCGGTGCGGATCGGCCAGCCCGGCCGATGGGGCGACGGCGTGGCCGGACTGTGGCTCCTCGACGAGGAGGGCAGACCCACCGGCGACTTCCTGGCCCAGGCGACGCTGCACCAGTCGATCGACCTGCCCCCCGTCCGCATGGCGCTGCTGCTCGACCCGCGCGGGAGGGCGCACGCCGTGAGCGGCGTCCTCCCGGTCGCCTCGGCCGGCCTGGACGCCGTCCAGTACGCCGCCGCCCTCGACGCGATGGAACTCGACGTCTTCACGGCTCCCGTGCTGGGTGACGCCGACCGGCTCGGCCTGCCGGTGCCCGACGTGCCCGGCCGCCGGTGGGCCTGGCGGGAGAAGCAGGGCACCGCCTGGATCACCGCCGACCTGGACGTCTCCGCGCTGGACGCCCATTTCCCCGCCGACCTGACCGCTCGGGAGGGCTGGCTCACGATCCGGCCCGGCTCCGGCGGCACGACCTGAACGAGGACCCCGTGATTCCCGACGACAAGGAGATCCCGCTGAGCCTGACGCTCGCGGAGGTCAACCTCATCCTCGAAGCCCTCGGCAACCTGCCGTACGTCCGCGTCTTCGAGTTGATCGGCAGGCTCCACGAGCAGGCCAGCAGCGTACTGTCCCCCTCGCCCAAGGAGCCCGAGTGAGCGCGAACCTGATCCTGCACTGGCCGCTCGACGAGATGTCCGGCCAGCGCACCGTCTTCGACGCCTCCGGCCACGGCATCCTGGGGCAGGTGAGCGGGGACGCGAAGGCCGTGCCGGACGAGCAGTTCGGCAGCGCCCTGGCGTTCACCGGCAGCGGTCAGTACGTGACCCCCGCGGGCGGCAGGGGGATGGCCGTCTCCCGGTACACGGTGGAGCTGTGGGTCCGGACCGACCGGCCACCGGCCGCGGCCACCCCTCTCGTGAACCGGCGTAACAGCGTCGACCTGGTGATCAACATCAATCCCGACGGCTCGGTCGAGCACCGGTTCGTCACCCAGGAGAGAGCCGGCAACACGCACACGACCCCGCCGCGGCTGCTCGCGTGGAACGCCTGGCAGCACATCGCGGTCACCAACGACGCCGCCACCGCGCGGATCTACGTCAACGGTGAGGCGGCCGGCGAGTGGGACTATCCCGGCACCCGTCAGCAGGGCGACCCGACCCCGCTCGTGGTGGGCGCCGACCTCGCGCGCAAGATCTACACCGCCGGCCGGTACGCCCACGTCCGGGTGTACGACGGCGCGCTCACGGCCGCCGAGATCCAGCGCGACATGGCCGAGGACAGCTCGACCCTCGCCGCGTACGTGCGGACCCACCCGCTCGACCTGGAGCTGCTGAACCTCGACGAGCAGCCGGTGCTGTTCATCGACAATGATCCGGTCGGCCAGCCGATGCGGCTGCGGCTCACCAACAGCTCCCGGCAGAACATCGAGTTCCTGCGGCTGGGGGCGCCCCCGGCCCCATCCAACTTCCACGTGGCCGCGCGGCTGCGTCCCGGCGTGCTCGCCACCCCCACCGCCGTCTCCTCCGGCGCCTCCGGCTGGGCGGCGCAGGCCGCCGCCGACGGCACCGCGCTCTACCTGGTGGCGACGAACGCCGCGCCGATCGCGCCGGGCGCCTGGGTCGACGTGCCGCTGACCGGCCTGAGCGCCGACCCGGGCGGCGGCAGCCGGGGCACCCGGATCGAGTTCGACTACCAGCGGCTGAGATCCGCGGGGGAGACCGCCGAACTGACCGGCACCCGCCTGCAGTACCTCGACGTCGTCAACCACCGGGGCCGCCCGGACATCCCGCTGGTCATGGGATTCGCGGCCGGTGACACCGTGCTGAACGACGGCGTCACCCCGAGCACCCTCACCCTGTACGTCGCCAACACCTCCACCGACACCACGGTCACGCTGGCGGGCGGCGGCCCCGGCAAGGGCGGTTCGCTGTTCACCGTCACCTTCGACGTCGGCGCGGACGGCAACGACTGGGCGCTGGCCGAGAGCGCCGCCGGCGTCTCGGTCACCGTGACGACCCCCGGCGTCTCCACCGCCGGATGGGGCCAGGTCGCCCACGACCTCGGCACCCGCGCCTCGTGGACGCTCTACCCGGTCGCCGGCGTGGACCTGGCCCCCGGCAAGGCCGTCGTCATCACCGTGGCGGGGGTCGTCGGCCTCCGTGACCCCGGCCGGGCCGGCATCGTGGTCGGCTACGAGAACATCCCCGGCTACCGCGACGGCGCGCAGACCCTGGAGGCGGACCGGCGGCCGCTGGCCTTCTCGGGCTCGTCCACCGGCGTCGGCATCCTCGCGCCCGCCGCGAAACTGCACGTCGTCGACACCGTGCTCGCTCCCACCACCAACGGCACGCTGCTGATCGGCCCGCCCAAGGCCGGTTCCCTCAAGATCGGGTACGGCGCCGACCACGCCTGGCTGCAGTCCGGGCCGAACGCGGTGCTGGCCCTCAACCCGGCGAGCGGCCGGGTGATCGTCGGGGCGACGAGCACCACCCCCGTCGACGCGGGCGGGAAGCTGACCGTCGTCGCCGCGAACAGCCATCTGCAGCTACGCCGAGCCGCGGGACTCCCGGGCACCGGATCGCAGGTCTTCCTGGAGCTGTACCAGGAACAGCAGTCCGCGACCGTCTATCCCGCCATCCGGTTCCACCAGTCGAACCGCTTCTGGCACCTCATCCAGGGCCGCCCGGAGGGCTTCTTCTTCCTCTGGGCCGGCGACTCCACGAGTCTGACCGACGTCTACGCCGCCGGGCTCAAGGGAAGCTCGCTGACCCTCGGCGGCACGACGATCGGCGAAGCCGAGCTCCAGATCCTCAGGAGGCTGGCCGCCGGCACGCTCACCGTGACCCTCTACAACGACGAGATCCGGGCGACCGCCTCGCCGTTCCAGATCCAGAACGGCACCGCACGGCCGTACGTCGTCGGGCTGGAACAGCCCAACCAGAACAACCTCATGCAGCGGTTCCGACTCGTGCCCGTGGCAAAGTGAGAGGCGGGAGAGGATGCCGCAGAAACGCAGGCGCAGCATTTCCGAGGCCGACAGGCTCCTGGCGGAGAGCGAGTCCTGGCTCGATCACGCCGAGACCGTGAAGAAGGCGAAGACGAAGCGGAAGGCCGACAACGCGGCGGAGGAGTCCAAGCGGCTGGCGCGGATGGCGGAGAACCGCGCCGTCCTCGCGGCTCCGGGGGAGAGGGGAGACGGCAACTTCTACATCTCCTTCGTCCAGATGGGCCAGGGCGACTGCGCCATCATGACCACCCCCGCGGGGAACACCCTGATGGTCGACTGCGGATCGGACGCCACCGAGTCCGACCGGGAGCCCTACGACCCGAAGGTCGACGGGACCGACAGGAGCGCCGCGAAGAGCAAGAAGTACCTGGAGCGGATCAGAGGGGTGATCCACCATCCGCGGCACCTGGGCAGGGCCAGGCAGCTCGACTACCTGATCTTCACGCACCCGAACACCGACCACTACAACAAGATCGACGACGGCCTCTACACCGGGACGGTCACGGACGAGAAGACCGGTGTCAGGATCAACACTTATCTCGGCATCGGGGTGCTCTACCACAGCGACGAGACGGCGGCCTACAGCCTGCAGATCGGGAGCGACAACCTCACGGGCTGGCTGCTCCAGCGCATGGACGACAACCCGTCGCTGACTCGGAAGGTGCTGCTCATGCACACGGTGACGCGGCCCTCCGCTCCCAAGAAGGGCAAGGCGGTCAAGAAGACGACGCCGGGCGTGCTGGCGGCGGGCAGCCTCGACGCCGACAACTTCGAGGTGGACTCGCTGGAGAGCGCCGCCGAGGAGGCGAACCTGGCCGGCATCACCGAGACCATCGTGTCCACGGTCAACGGCGACGAGGTGGCGAGCGCGGCGACCCCCACCGTCGGCAGACTCGACGCGCGGGGCGGATACGTCATTCACACCGAGACCGACTGCACGGTGACCCTGCTGGCCGCCGGAGTCCACTACAACTACCGGAACGATCCCAGCGACTTCACCAACCGGGGCAGCGTGATCACCCTGGTCGAGGTCTTCGGCAAGAAGATCCTGATCTGCGGCGACGGCACGACCAGCACCGAGCAGTACATCCGCTACGAGCGCCTCGAACGGGCCACCGAGAGCGACCGCGTGAAGAACCTGGCGATCCTCCAGGTGGGCCATCACGGCAGCGTCACCTCCTCCCACCACAAGTTCGTCGCGGGGGCGAACGCCGAGTTCGTCGTCGTCAGCACGGGCTACCGGGTCGAGAAGGACTCGCTGCCCAAGGGCAGGATCATCTCCCGGCACCGGAACGTGCAGAACGCCGCGGGCCGTACGGCCAAGGACCACGAGATCGGGATGTGGGTCAGCGGGAGTGGTACCCATTACTTCCTCACCCCCCTGCCCACGGCCAAGGTGCCGCTCTACACCACCGGCACGAACGGCAGCCTGTGTTTCAAGATCGATAAAGCGACCAGGGCGCTGGTGTTCCTCAACGAGGAGAAGAAGGACGGGGGCGAGTAGCCGTGACTCCCGACGAACTCCGCGCACGGATACCCGACGGACCGCGCCTCGACCTGGCGCTGGACACGCTCGGCTCGGCTGACCTGACCGCGCTCTTCGGCAGGTTCCTGCCGGATGGCCGCCTCGTCGTCGACCCGCTCGACGGGTGGCGGCACACCGACCTCGGGGTGACCGTGACCGGCACCGGCGCCGCCGGGCCGTTCACCGGGATGTCGGTCACCGCCGAGTTCGCCGTGTCGGGCGAACTCCCGGCCCTGCGGCTGACCGCCACCGCCGGCCGGTCCTGGCGGTTCGGCGCCGCCTTCCCCGTGCTGGCCGGCAGCTACTTCGACGACCTGGTGATCGACGAGCCGGCCTTCGTGCTCGACTGGGGACCCGACGTCGTGGCCGCGGCCCCCGACCCCGGCGACGTGCTGATGTCGTTCTCGGGCACGCTGGTGATCGACGCGGCGACGGCCCTGCTGGACGCGCTCATGCCCGGTGTCGGCGCGCACCGGCTGGCCGGGTCGATCGACACGACGTCGCTGCCCGCCCTCCAGGGCCTGCCCGCCTCGACCGTGCCCATCATCGTGATCTCCGGCCCGGACGACGCGCGGCTGGACCTGGGCGGCATGCTCACGGTGTCGTCCCTGCGCTACCAGCTCACCGCGATGCCGCAGTTCAACTACGAGATGGCGGCCCTCGACGTCATCGCCGAGGTGACGTTCGAGGGCCTGGTCACGCCGGCGAACGCCTCGCTGGGTCCCGTGCTCATCCACGCGAGGACGCGGGGCCTCGGGTCGGGGCTCACGTTGAACGCGCAGTTCAGAGGCCCGGCCGACGACGACAGGCCGCCCGGTGACGGAGACCGCGGGCTGCCGCTCTCCTTGTCCACCATCAAGGCGATCATGGGGGACCCGTCCCTGGCGGTGCCGGCCGGCCTCGGCGACGCCTCGCCGGTCCGGCTGACCGGCATCACCGCCCGGGTGACCACCGACCCGGCCTTCGGCCTGGACTTCGTCTCCTTTGCCCTGCAGGCGGACGTCGACTGGCCCATCGTGCCCGATCTGCTCACCCTGCAGGCGATCGACCTGTCCGTCGGGTTCACCGGCATGATGTCCGGGCGCATGGCGACGGGGGCGGTCTCCGGGCTGCTCGCCGTGGGCGACTCCGGCACGCTGGTACTCACCGCCGACCTGTCGGGGGCGACGCTCTCCGGCGGCCTACGCGAGGGCGACCCACCTCTCAAGATCGCCGAGGTCTACGAGCACTTCACCGGGCACTCGGCCGGGCTGCCCGACCTGACGGTGCCGAAGTTCAACCTCCGGGTCGTCACCCCCGGCGGGGGACGCGCCCTCGCCTACCACGGGGTCGTCGAGCTGCGCGACCTCTGGCGGATCGGGCCGGTGGCGCTCACCGGCGTCTGGTTCGCCGTCGACCACGACACCACCGGCACCAGGTTCACGGCCAACGCCACGTTCGCCGTCCACACCGTGGACATCCTGGTCTCGGCGTCCTACGACCCCGTGACGGGATGGACGTTCTCCGGCGAGTCCGGGTACGGTCAGCGCATCGCCGTCGGCGAGCTCGTCGAGGCCGTCGCGCGCGACCTCGGGGGCCCGTCCACCCTGCCGCGTCCCATCGCGGAACTCGTCGTGCAGAACCTGTCGGCCTCCTTCTCCACCGGATCCGACCGGCTCGTCCTCACCGCCGAGGCGAGTTTCCCCGTCGACACCGTCGAAGTCGACATCGCGGTCGGCATCGACACCGGTGCCGGAAGATACGACGGCAGCCTGACCGCCATCGCCGGTGACGACGCCTACGAGTTCGACGTGCACTTCGCCGAGGACCACGGCATCGGCCTGCTGGCCGCCAGCTACACGCACAGGACCACCGGCCCGCTTCCCGATCTGCGTACCCTTCTCTCCGGCCTGGCCCCCACCGCCGCCGCGTTCATCCCGTCCGGCGTCACCGTCGACGTGAAGGACGTCGTCTTCGGCGCCGGGAGCGCCTACGTCTTCAGCGTCGACCTCATGGCGACCGTCGACCTGTCGGGCCTGCCGCTGGTCGGCTCCCACCTGGTCGGCGACCGGAGGATGGGCTTCGACCCGCTGCGGATCGTCGCCGCCACCGGCACGCTGCCCGCCGCCGACGTCGCCGTCCTGAACGGCCTGCTCCCTCCGGGCGTCACCCCGTTCCCGGCCCGCGACATGGCCGCCGGGTTCGCCCTCGACGGCACCCTCCTGCTCGGCCCGCTGGAGAGCCCGGTCGTCCTCCCGGTCGCCGACGGCGCCCCCGCCCCCGCCGTCCCCGACCCGCCCAAGGCGCAGAGCCCCGGGGGGCAGAACGCCGTCTGGTACGCCGTGCAGCGCGGCCTCGGCCCCGTCCACGTCGAACGGGTCGGCCTCGCCTACCAGCACGAACCGAACAAGCCGCCCGTGCTGGCGGTCCTGGTCGACGGCACGGTCAGCGTCGGCGGGCTGGCCCTGTCCCTCGACGGGCTCCAGGCGTCGGTGCCGCTCAGCCTGCCGGTCCAGGCGCCGTCCTTCGACCTGAAGGGCATCGGGGTGTCCTACTCGGAAGGGCCGGTCAGCGTCTCCGGGGCCTTCCTCAAGGGCGAACTCGTCTACAAGGGGGTCACCTACACGGCGTACGGCGGGCGGGCCTCGATCAGCACCGAGGAGCTGACCCTCGGCGCGATCGGCTCCTACGCCCAGCTTCCCTCGGGCCCGTCGCTGTTCGTCTACGCCGTGCTCGGCCACGCCTTCGGCGGTCCGCCGTTCTTCTCCGTCACCGGCCTGGCCGCCGGGTTCGGCTACAACCGGCGGCTGACCACCCCGCCCGTGACCGGGATCGCCTCCTTCCCGCTGGTCCAGGAGGCCCTCGGCACCCGGACGCCGGGATCGCTCGCGGCCGAGCTGCAGGCGCTGGATCCGTACATCACGCCGTCGGAGGGCGACGGGTTCGTCGCGGTGGGGATCCGGTTCAGCACGTTCGAGATGATCGACTCGTTCCTGCTGGCCACCGTGTCGTTCGGCGGGCGGTTCGAGGTCGACGTGCTCGGGCTGTCGACGCTGGTGCTGCCCGTGCCCGACGACACCCGGGCGGGCGCCACGCCGATCGCGGAACTGCAGCTCGCGCTGAAGGCCACCTTCGCGCCCGCCGACGGGTTCTTCTCGCTGGTCGCCCAGCTCACCCCCAACTCGTTCCTGCTGTCGCGGGCCTGCCACCTGACCGGTGGGCTGGCGTTCACGAGCTGGTTCAGCGGGCCGCACAGCGGCGACTTCGTGCTCACCGTCGGCGGCTACCATCCGCAGTACGGCAAGCCCGCCCACTACCCGGCCGTGCCGCGGATCGGGTTCTCCTGGCAGGTCAGCGACCAGCTGTCGATGCGGGGCGCCGCCTACTACGCGCTCACCCCGTCGGCGCTGATGGCCGGAGGGTCGGTCTCGGTCACCTACCAGGACGGCGACCTGCGCGCCTGGTTCGACGCCTCGATGGACTTCCTGATCGCCTGGCAGCCCTACCACTACGACGCGCGTTTCCGCGTCAGCGTCGGGGCGTCCTACACGTTCAGCTTCTTCGGCAGGCACACGATCAACGCCCACGTCGACGCCGACGTCCACCTGTGGGGGCCGGAGTTCGCCGGGACCGCGCGGGTCGACATCTCGGTCATCTCCTTCACCATCCCCTTCGGCGCGAGCACCCCGGAGACGGCCACCACGATCCCCTGGGACCGGGTCAAGGCCACCCTGCTCCCCGCCGACCGGGTGTCGGTCGCGGTACGGAGCGGCGCCACCGCGACGGGAACGGGCTCGGACCTCGGCGTCGTCGACCCGGCCACGCTGGAACTGGTCACCGACTCGGTGATCCCGTCCACCACCGGACAGGCGGGCGCCACGACGCTGCCCCCCGTGGGCGGCGCCTTCGGCGTCGCACCGTCAGGAATCACCCGCGGCATCACCTCGACCCACCGCGTCCGGATCTGGCGGGGCCTGTCCAGCGCCGAAGGCGACTTCGTGTTCCGCCCGATCACCAAGGCGCTGCCGTCGGCGCTGTGGGGCACGGACCCGGCCGTCACCGTCCACCGTCCGGAGCTGACCCCCCCGTTGCTGACCGGCTACGTGGTCGCTCCCGGCCCGCACCCGGCCGCCGCCTCGGTCACCCTGGCCCGCGCGGCGCTGACGGCCGGGACCGCGATGTACACCGAGCACGCCATCGCCTGGGAACCCGCCGACGACCACGTCCCCACAGGCAGGGCCGACAAGGTGGGGCAGGCCATCGTCGACCCGTCCGTGACGGCGGCCCGCGCGGCCGTCGCCGGGGCGGTGCTCAAGGACCCCGAGATCTCCTTCGCCGGATTCGACTTCGCCGACTACGCGGAGACCCCCTTCCTGGACGGCCATGCCTGACGACATCGTCCTCATCGACAGCCGTACGCCCGCTCTGGCCTCCGGCGGCTACCGCGTCACCGTCGACCAGACGATCAGTCTGGACGGCTCCCCGACCTCGATCACCCGGACCTTCACCGTCGCCGGGGAACGGCTCGCCCTGCCGCCCTCGGGCGTCCGGGCGGTCTACCCGCCCGACGGCGCGACCGGCGACTACGCGCAGACGCTGCCGCACGTCGTGCTCGCCGAGCCGACCCTGCCGTGGCAGCGCGAGCCGGGCGCCGGGACGACCGGGCCGTGGCTGCTGGTGCTGCTGTTCGCGGGCGACGAACGGCCCGAGCCGCACGTGGTGCAGGCCGGGACACTCGGCCTCACCCTGGAGGGCGCCGAGAAGGACACCGACCCGGTCACCGTGATCGACGTGCCGAGGAGCCTGCTGACCTCGCTGCTGCCCGCCGCCGCGGACCTGCCCTACCTGGCGCACGTACGGTCGGGGGACGGCTCCGACGCCGCCGTGGTGATCGGCACCCGGCTGCCTCCCGCCGGTCAGCCCTGTGTGGCGCATCTGGTGTCCGTGGAGGGCAGGCTCAGGAACGGCACGCTCGTCCCCGGTCCGGCCGACCAGCCCGTGCGGCTGGTGTCGCTGGCGAGCTGGCGTTTCACCGTGCTCGACGCCGATCACTCGTTCGCCGCGCGGGTGCGCGACCTCGCGGCCGGCGGCGGCCCGTTCCGGCTGCCCGCGACCGGCCGGCCGGCCGCCGACGCGTTCCTGTCCCGGGGGCTGGTCCCCGTACGGCACCGGCTGCGCGGCGGCGGCGCGACCGTCTCCTGGTACCGGGGACCGTTCGCGTGCGGCCCGGTCGACGGCGGTCCGCTCGCCGCGGATCCCCGGCCCGTGGTGCGCTCCGCCGACGGGCTGCTGCGCTACTTCAAGGCCGAGGGCATGTTCGACATCAGCTACGCCGCCGCGTGGCAGCTCGGGCGGCTGCTGGCGCTGCGGGACGACGGCGTGGCCACCGCCATGCACACCTGGAAACGCCGCCGCGACCGGCCGGCCGGCGCGGGCGTGAACTACCCGCTGGACGTGCCTGCGGCCGGCTCGCCGCCGCCCGCCGTCGTCGGCTGGCTGGCCGATCTCGCCAAGCTGACGCGGGTGCCCTTCACGTACCTGATCCCCGACGAGCGGCTGCTGCCGCCGGAGTCGATCCGCTTCGTGGACGTCGACGCCGAGTGGGTCCGGTGCCTGGTGGACGGCGCGTACAGCATCGGCAGGATCACCCGCGCCGACGCGGAGCGGGACGCCGCGAGCGAACTCCCCGCCGAGACGCCCCGGCGGACGGGAGCGCTGATCCGCTCGTCGGTGGTGTCCGGCTATCCCGGCCTGCTGATCGACGGGTACGACGCCCACGGCGCCGCGCTCACCGTCGCTCGTCGCGAGACGTTGTCGCCGAACGTCCTGCTGGTTCTGTTCGAGGGCGTCCTGGCCCGGCTCGACCTGCACCAGCGGCCCGAGGACCAGCATTTCGCGGTCCAGCCCGCCGGGCAGGGCACGCTGACCCGTTCGCTGCGCGGACAGAACGGCGAAGCGCTCGGCACCGGCGACCCGGTGCCTCTGGGCGCCATGGGAACGGTGCCGGTCGCCCGGCTCGCGGCCGGAATGGCCCGCGTGCTGAACGTTCCGAGCGGGTTCGGCGCGGCCGCCTTCGCCCGCCAGATGCTGGAGACGGGAGAACGCGTCACGTTCCTGACCCCGTGAGCAACGGGGAACGGCATCCCGAACGATCTACCGATATGGCGGTTTATCAATTACCTTGACTTGGTGCAAAGGTGATCGATAACACTGCCGGCAATAAAGGAGTTTCGGGATGACGTTATTCCGTCACGGCGGCGTGCGGCCCGGGGGGACGCGCCGGCTTCCGGCGGTGATCGCCGCCGGGGTCGTGGCGATCGCGGCGGTCCTGGTCGCGCCCCTCGTGCCCCTCTTCGCGCCCGGGCCGGCGGCGGCGGACACGCCGTGGCTGAACGTTTCGGACGACGGCTACCTGTCGATCAGCATCCCGGCGGCCTCCATCGAGGCCAAGGTGGGCCCGGTGTCGGAGGTGGCCGTCGAGGGGAACTTCGGTCCCTCCTCCGCCTGGGCGGAGTACGGCCTGACCCGCCGGGGCGACGCCTGGTGGGGGGCCCTCGGCCCGCTCAAGCCGGGGCTGTACCACTACCAGGTCACGGGCGACATCACCAAGGGTCTCAAGGACCCGACGAACGCCACCACCGTGGCGTCCAAGCCTCTGTGGAGCACCTTCCTCGTCGCGGGCGACTCGGCGCGCCTGCTGGCGGACGCGCCCGAAGGGCAGGGCGGCAAGGTCGGGACCCTGACCTACCGGGCCGGGACGCAGGAGCGGACGGCTCTGGTCTGGACCCCGCCGGGCTACCCGGCCAAGGGCGGCAAGCCGCTTCCGGTGCTCTACCTGCTGTCCGGCCCGGACAGGAGCGCCACCGACTGGCTCGACCTCGGCCGTGCCAAGCAGATCCTCGACAACCTGTCGGCCGGCGGTTCCATCGAGCCGATGGTGGTGGTGATCACCGACGGTCGCGGACCGGACGACGACAAGGACCTCAAGGACCTCCGCAAGGCCGTCGGAGACGCCTACCGCGTCCATCACGACCGGGAGCACCAGGCAATCGCCGGTGTGTCCGAGGGCGGGACGCAGGCGCTGCGCGCCGCCCTGACCGGTCCCGGCCAGTTCGCCTACGCCGGTTCGTTCTCGGGTCTCCTCACGGAGATCGCCGGAGGCAGGCCCGGTCCCGGGCCGAACCCCGGTGCCAAGCTGCTGCGCCTGTACACCGGGAACGTGACCGACCCCGCCTACAACGCCACCGTCCGCCTGACGAAGGCGCTGGACCGCGCCCGTGTCAGGTACGAGTTCGACGGGGTCAACCCCGACGCCGGGGCGAACTGGACCGCCTGGCAGGAGAACCTGATCGATTTCCTCCCGCGGCTGTTCCGCAAGGCTCCGGATCACGGTCCGAGCGCCGGTCACGAGCGGCTCAAGGGCGAGTTCAACCCACCGAGGCCCGGCACCACTCCGACGCCGTTCGTGACGAAGGACGGCTTCGTCACCTTCGAGACCACGACGGACTTCAAGAACGCCCAGCACGTCACGGTATGGGCCAACGACGCTCCCGGCGGGAGCTGGCTGCGCGTCCCGATGTCCCGTGAGGGCGACCGGTGGCGGGTGACCATCGGTCCGCTGGACCCGTGGTTCTACTACTACCAGTGGATCGTGGACGGGGTCTCGGTCAAGGACGTGTCGAACCCGGCGAAGGTGACCACCGAGCCGAACTGGAGCACCTTCCTCATCCCCGGTGAGCGGTCGCGCCTGCTGTCGGACGTCCCCGCCGGCCGGGGCGGAAAGATCGAGAGCCTGACGTATCCGAGCACCGTCGCGAACCAGGACCGGACCGCGTTGGTGTGGACCCCACCCGGATACGACGCCCGCCGGGCGGAGCCGTATCCCGTTCTCTACCTGCAGCACGGCAGCGGCCAGAGCTACACGGACTGGGTGGAGATGGGACGCGCCAAGCAGATCCTCGACCACGAGTTCCTGGACGGGAAGCTGGTGCCGATGGTGGTCGTGATGGGCAACGGCAACGTGCCCGACTTCGGCAAGGAGCTTCTCGACAACATCGTTCCGGCGGCCCGCGCCCGCTACAACATCTCCAGCGATCCGTCGCAGCAGGCCCTGGCCGGTCTCTCGATGGGCGGGGTGCAGACGCTCGGGGTGCTCAAGGCGTACCCGGGCCGGTTCGCCTACATCGCGGCGTTCTCGGCCTGGTTCGGCAGCGGCGACGGCGTCGACGCGGAGGCGATCAACAAGGGGACCAGGATGCTACGCCTGTACGTCGGCGACCAGACCGACTTCGTGCAGCCGTTCTTCATGGCGTCCCTGCCCACCTTGGACGGTCTCGGCATCCACTACGAGTTCGACGGGGTCACCCCCGGGCCGCACGGCTGGGACGTGTGGCAGAAGAACCTCATCGACCTGGCGCCACGTCTGTTCAGGCGCTGACCCTCGGCTCCACGCGGCGCGGTCACCAGGGGTGACCGCGCCGCGTCCGCGTTTGTGCCCGTCCACAAACCATCCTCAATCTTCCGTCGCCACACCAATTGCCGGTCCCTTCGCTCCTCCTGCAGACTTGCCGATCCATAGCCCCTGACCTGGGGCTTCGCAGTGGAGGGAAAGGATCGGGTATGACCGTGCCCCGGGGGCCCACCGACTCGTCCCGGGTTCCGCGATTCGCCGGACCGGCCACCTTCGCGCGGCTGCCGCGCCTGGACGAGGTCGGCCACGCGGACGTCGCGGTGGTGGGCGTGCCGTTCGACAGCGGGGTCTCCTACCGCCCCGGCGCCCGGTTCGGCCCTTCGGCCGTCCGGGAGGCCAGCCGGCTGCTCCGGCCGTACCACCCGGGCCTGGACGTCTCGCCGTTCGCGGCGATGCAGGTGGCCGACGCGGGGGACATCGCGTGCAACCCGTTCGACATCCACGAGGCCGTCGAGACGATCGACGAGGCGGCGTCCGGGCTCATGGAGGGCGGCACCCGGCTCGTCACGGTCGGCGGCGACCACACGATCGCGCTGCCGCTGCTGCGCGCCGCCGCCCGGCGGCACGGCCCGGTCGCGCTGCTGCACTTCGACGCCCACCTCGACACCTGGGACACCTACTTCGGGGCCGAGTACACGCACGGCACGCCGTTCCGGCGGGCGGTCGAGGAGGGCATCCTCGACACCGAGGCCGTCTGCCACGTCGGCACCCGCGGCCCGCTGTACGGCAAGAAGGACCTGGAGGACGACCGGCGCCTCGGCTTCGGCATCGTGACCAGCGCCGACGTCATGCGCCGGGGCGTGGACGAGGTGGCCGGCGCGCTGCGGGAGCGCATCGGCGGCCGCCCGCTCTACGTCTCGGTCGACATCGACGTGCTCGACCCGGCCCACGCGCCCGGCACGGGTACCCCGGAGGCCGGTGGCCTGACCAGCCGGGAACTGCTGGAGATCCTGCGCGGCCTGACCGGGTGCGACATCGTCGGCGCGGACGTGGTCGAGGTCGCCCCGGCCTACGACCACGCCGAGATCACCTCGGTCGCGGCCTCCCACGTGGCGTACGACCTGATCAGCCTGCTCGCACTCAAGGAGGAGCGGTGAGCGACACGAACGCGGCGACGGGTCTTCCCGCCGCCTTCGCCTGGTCCCCGAAGGGCTGGCCCTCGGAGCGTGCGTTCGCCACTCCGGACGCGGCCGAGGTGTGGTGTTACACCGACCGGTTCTCGTACTTCCCCGGGGAGACCGTCCGCTTCCACCTCAGCGCGAACGTCCCGTCCTTCGACCTGGAGGTGGTCCGCGACGGGCTGGAGCCCCGCGTGGTGTGGTCGCGGCGCGGGCTGTCGGCGGGCTGGTTCGAGGCGCCGGCCGACGCCCACGCCGCCGGCTGCGGCTGGCCGGTGGGGCTGGAGCTGGAGATCCCGGACGACTGGCGGAGCGGCTTCCACATCGTCACGGTGCGCGCGGTCACGCCGTCCGGCGAGCTGTGGGAGCGCGAGCACTTCTTCGTCGTCAAGGCCCCGGCCGGGCGGCGTGCCCCGGCCGCGCTCGTGCTGACCACCAGCACGATGCTGGCCTACAACGACTGGGGCGGCGCCAACCACTACCGCGGACTGGGCGACGATCCGCGTTCCGACAACGGGTCGCCGCTGGCCTCGACGCAGCGTCCGATCGCCCGGGGAATGATCCGCAAGCCCGCGGGCGCGCCGCGGGAGGCCAACCCCGGCACGCTGCCGATGCACGGCGCTCCCCGTTACCCGTCGTACGAGTGGGCGCGCCTGTTCGGGTACAGCCGCCACCACGCCGACGCGTTCTGGGCGACGTACGAGCGGCACTTCGCGGTGTGGGCCGAGCGCCACGGGTACGAGATCGACTACCTGACCCAGCACGACCTGCACTTCGACCCCCAGGCGCTGGACGGGTACTCCTGCGCGATCGTCGTGGGACACGACGAGTACTGGTCGTGGCGGATGCGCGACACGGTCGACGCGTTCGTCGACGCGGGCGGCAACCTGGCCAGGTTCGGCGGCAACTACCAGTGGCAGGTCCGGCTCGGCGACGACGGGACCACGCAGTACTGCTACCGGCTGCCGTCGCTGGACCCCGAGGCCGCCACGACGCCGCACCTCGCCACCACGGTGTGGGAGGCGAAGTCGGTCGGCCGGCCGGGCGCCACCACCATCGGGCTCAACGGCCTCGGCGGGATCTACAACCGCTACGGGGTCGCCACCCCCCGCTCGTCTGGAGGCTTCACGGTCTACCGGCCGCACCACTGGGCGCTGGAGGGGACCGACCTCTACTACGGCGACCTGCTCGGCGGGCCCCCGTACTTCCTCGCGGCCTTCGAGCTCGACTCGGTCGAGTACACGTTCCGGCGCGGGCTGCCGTACCCGACGTTCGAGGACGGCGCCCCCGAGACGCTGGAGATCCTGGCTCTCGCGCCGGCCGTACGCGGGGAGGAGGACCGCTTCGGCGGCCGGGTGCCGATCGGCGGGCCGGAGGAGGAGGTCTACAACTACAACGCGGACCTCGGCGACGACCTGCCCGGCTACGTGCACGAGGGGGAGATGCGCGGCGCCGGGATGATCGCGGCGTTCACCCGCGGGGACGGCGAGGTCTTCAACGGCGGCACCACCGAGTGGTCACACGTGCTCAGCCTCGGCGACCCCTTCGTCGAGCGCATCACGCACAACGTCCTGCGCCGCTTCGGCCTGCGCAGCCGCTTCGAGAACCAGAAGGGAGCCGCATCGTGAGCGACGAACAGACCCCCGTGGGCATCGACGCCGTCCGCGTCGTCACCGCGGCGAACGGCGAACGCTTCGTGCCCCCGTTGAGCGACTACCATGTGCTGTCCGCCGAGTGGACGGAGGCGGAGTTCCGCGTCTTCGGCGGCGCCGCGAGCGCGTTCACCGGCGGTTACTGGACGGGCGAGCCCGGCGCCGTACGGTTCGACTCCTGGCCCTACGACGAGATCTGCTTCATCCTCAAGGGCCGCGTGGCCGTGCAGGACGACTCCGGCCGGCGCAAGGAGTTCGGACCGGGGGAGTCGTTCCACATCCCCCAGGGCTTCCGCGGTGACTGGATCACCCTGGAGCCGAGCGAGAAGGTCTTCGTCGCGGTCAGCCGCTGAGCCCCTCCTTCCCGCCTTCGGGGCCCATCCGCCTTTCTCTCCCCACCTGCCTTCTCCTTCCAGCCCGCAGTAAGGAGCCCCTCCCATGCCCGGTCGTCCTCCCGACAGCTCCGCGAACGCCCCCGGTTCCCAGGTCGGTTCCCTGGCCGGCAACGCCATGGGGACCAAGGACCTCGTCTTCACGGTCCTCGCCGCGCTGGCGCCGCTGACGCTCATCGTCGCGGTCGCCCCCCTGCACTTCCTCAAGGGCGGCGCCGCCGTCCCCGGCGGCTACCTGGTCGCCGGGGTGGTCATGGCGCTGTTCGCCGTCGGTTTCATGACCATGAGCCGGTACGTCCGCAACGCCGGGGCCTTCTACGCCACCGTCTCGCGCGGGCTGGGCAAGCCGGCGGGGTCGGGCGCGGCCATGCTCGCCATCGTCGCCTACAACGCCCTGCAGATCAGCACGTACGGCGCGCTCGGCGTCTACGCCACCGAGACGTTCAAAAACTACTTCCACCGCGACGTGCCGTGGTGGGTGTTCGCGATCGTCGGCCTGGTCTTCGTGGGATGGCTCGGCTACCGGGGCATCCACACCAGCGCCCGGATCCTCGGGGCGCTGCTGGTGCTGGAGACGGCCGTGCTCGTCGTGCTGGCGGTCTACGTCCTGGTGAAGGGCGGCGCCGGGGACTGGTCCGCCGAGTCGTTCGCCCCCACGAGGGTGTTCGACCCGGGCAACGGAGCGATGTTCGCCCTGGTCGCCGGGGCGTTCATGGGCTTCGAGGCCACCGCGATCTTCAGCGAGGAGGCGCGGGGCGGCATCCGCACGGTCCGCCGGGCGACCTACATCGCGGTCGGGTTCATCGCCGTCTTCTACGCCTTCATCACCTGGGTCGTCGTCATGGCGTACGGCGTCGACAAGATCGCGGCCGCGGCCGAGGCCGACCCGGTCAACCTCGTCGTCGCCGTCTTCGACAGGTACGTGCCCGCCCCGATCACCGAGGTGATGCACATCCTGTTGCTGACCAGCGCGTTCGCCGCGCTGCTCGCGCTGCACAACGCGGCCAACCGTTACTTCTACGCGATGGGACGGGAGGGCCTGCTGCCCCGCCCGCTGGGCCGTACCCACCCGCGGACCAAGGCGCCGTGGACGGCGGGGCTCGTGCAGACCGTGCTGGCGGCCGCGGCGATCGTCGTGTTCGCGGTCTTCGGGATCGACCCCTACCTGGGGCTGCTGCTGTGGGGCAGCGCCCTGGGGTTCCTCGGGATCATCTGCCTGTGGGCGCTGTGCTCCCTGGCGATCATCCGCTTCCTGCGCCGGGAGGCGCCCGAGGCCGGGATCTTCCGTACCACGATCGCCCCCGGGCTCAGCTTCGCCGCCCTGGCCGTGGTGCTCTTCCTCGTGCTGAGCAACCTGCCGCTGCTGACCGGCGCCGGCACCGCCACCAACCTCCTGATCGTCGGTCTGGGCGTGGCGGCCGTCGTGGCCGGCGTGGCCAGGGCCCTGTACCTGCGGGCCCGCGCACCCCGGCTGTACGCCGGGCTGGCCCAGACGTCCGTCGACGAGCCGCCCGCCGGGCGGAGAGAGCCTGTCACCGGAAATGCCTGATCACGACACGTCGCCCGCGGGCCGGGGCTACCGTCCGCTCGACCTCGCCGGTGTGTTCAACGTGCCCCGTTCGGTCCTCGACGACGGCGACTCCTATCCGCTCGGCGCGCGTACCCTCTACGGCCTGCCGTTCCTCTTCGGCGACGAACGGGACGCCGGCGCGGCCCTGCTCCGCGTCGGCGGCCCGCACCCGGCGGCCGTCACCATCCCGGTCGGCCGCGCGGTCACCTGGCTGGTGGTCGCCCACGCCCTGGAGTCCCCGGACCTGTTCGACGGGCAGGCGGTCGGCGGGACCTGCGGCCACTACACCCTCGTCTACGACGACGGGAGCACCGAGCGGCTGCCGGTGCGGCAGCGCATGGAGATCGGGCCCACGCCGCGGCTGTGGAGCGACCGCGCCATCCCGCTCGACTGGGGCCAGACCCCGTTCCTGGCCGTACCCGACGCCCAGCACCGGCTGATGCCGCGCACCCACGGGCGTTTCGACGTCGCCGGGGCGCGGTTCGTCGACATCGACGACCCGCAGGCGCGGTCGCCGTACGTCCTGCCCTACCGGTTCTACCTGTGGCCCTGCCGCAACCCCCGGCCCGGCCGCACGGTCCGCGCCCTGGAGATCCGGTCGGCGGGCCCGGCCATCCTCGTCGGCGCGGTGACCACCAGCGACCTCGACGAGGACCCCTTCGGGCGTACGGTGTGGCGCGACGTCCTGCTCGACCTGGACCCCTCGGTGGGACCGATCGCGGAGGACCTGGCGGTGACCGTCGACCGGGGCTCGGCGACCTACCTCTACCGCACGACCGGCTCCGGCTCCGGCGACGCGGCCGCCGAGGGTACGCCGGCCTGGGGGACGCCGGAGGGGGAGCACCACCAGGGCTACGTACGCGTCGCGGCCAATCCCTCGGCGCGGCTGACGCTCACCCGCGGAGAGACCGTGATCAGCACCTGCGGATGGGGCGAGCTGCTCGCCGCCGGGCGGCACGGCGACGGAGGGGTCACCTGGCGGGTCCCCGACGCCGGGCGGGCCTGGGTGCGCACCACGGTCAGGGACGCGGCGACGGGTGAGCCGATCCCCTGCCGGATCCACTTCCGGTCCGCCGACGGCGTGCCCTACCCTCCCCACGGCCATCACGGGCACATCAACTCCGACGGCAACACCTGGAACCTCGACATCGGCGGGGACGTCCGCCTCGGCACCACGACGTACTCCTACATCGACGGCACCTGCGAGGGCTGGCTGCCTCTGGGGGAGGTCACGGTCGAGGCGGCTCGCGGGTTCGAGTACGAGCCGCTGCGCACGACGGTCACCATCCGGCCGGACCAGGCCGAACTCGATCTGACGCTGACCAGGGTGACCGACATGGCCGCGGAGGGCTGGTACAGCGGCGACACCCACGTGCACTTCGTCTCGACCCTCGGCGCGGAGCTGGAGGCCCGCGGCGAGGACGTCCGGGTGACCAACCTGCTGCTCAGCCAGTGGGGGCACCTGTTCACGAACACCGAGGAGTTCACCGGCCGCCCGCACACCTCGCACGACGGGCACACCCACGTGTTCGCCGGCCAGGAGAACCGCAGCGGCATGCTCGGCCACATCAACCTGCTCGGCCTGCGCCGCCCGATCATGCCGTGGTGCACCGGCGGCGCGGAGGAGTCGGAACTCGGCGGCGGCCTGGAGACCACGCTGTCCCACTGGGCCGACGAATGCCGCGAGCAGGGCGGAACCGTCGTGCTGGCGCACTTTCCCGTGCCCAACGGCGAGGCGGCCGCGCTGCTCGCCACCGGCCGGCTCGACGCCGTCGAGATGATCGCGTACGACCCGTACAACATCCAGGAGTACTACCGCTACCTCAACGCGGGTTACCGGATCACCCTGGTGGGCGGTACCGACAAGATGAGCAGCGAGGTCCCGATCGGCCTCATCCGCACGTACGCGCAGGTGCCGGCCGAGGAGGAGTTCGACTACTGGAGCTGGTGCCGGGCCGTCCGGCGGGGAGCGACCTTCGCCACCAGCGGTCCGCTCCTGTGGCTCGGCGTCGACGGCCGTCAGCCGGGCGAGGAGACCCGCGTGCCCGCGAGCGGCACCGTTCACGTCGGCGCCCGCGTCGAGTCGATCTTCGACGTCGACCGGCTGGAGATCGTGGTCAACGGCCACGTCGTCGCCGAGCGGAGGGTCGAGACTCCCGGCCGTACGCTGGAACTGACCGCGGACGTGCCGGTGACCGAGGACAGCTGGATCGCCGCGCGCTGCTACGGGCCGGGCGCCGGAGTCGCCCGCCACCACGACGTGTGGGCCAGGCCGATCATGGCGCACACGTCGCCGGTCTACGTGCGTACGGGCGAGGAGTACGCGCGATCCGACGCGGACACGGTCGACCACATGCTGAACCTCGTCGACGGCTCCCTCGCGTACATCGACGAGCGCAGCCGTCGCCTGTGGCCCGGCCAGGTCTGCCATCGGCACGGGCAGGAGGATCACCTGGCCTTCCTCCGGGCGCCGTTCCTGCAGGCGCGCGAGCTGCTGCTGAAGCGCAAGGCGGCCGGCTGAGGGCCCGCGCCGTCTCGCCCGGGAACCGCCAAGGAGCGGATCTCGGGCGAGCGGTCACCTCGGGGTCCCCCCGGCGACGACTGCGGGCCCGTCGTCCGAGCCGATAGGTGGGTCACCCCACACCCAGAAGCGGTAGAGCGCGTTCTCCCGTAGCAATTCGAACGACAGGCGGATTCCGGTGATCCGCTCCATCAGGGCGAAGGCATGGATGCGCCAGGCCAGTCGTCCAGCGTCTGCTCGCCCGGCACGAGGCCTCGCTCGACGTCGGCATACTTCTCGTGCAGGTTGAACAGGCCGTCGAGGTGCCTTTCGATGAGGGCCGTGTCGCCCCAGATGTCGCCGCCGTCGTCGAACACGCACAGCCTGCCTCCTTCGCGTGCGTAGTACAACCTGCCCCGATAGAGCTTCTGACCGTTTCTCCGCCATTCGCGATATTTCGCGGGAACACAAGTGTTCTGAGGGAATGCGGAAAGCGTCGCATTCTGGGCAATTGGGAATCTGTCTGTGGCTCCAACAAATCCCGCCGCGGGGGTGTTCGCGCCTGGTGGGGCGTGGAAGAATTAATACAGGTTTTCGAATCCCTAGGGGAGGTGCGATGGATCTGTTCGACACCGATCCTGAGCACCTCTCTCGTTCGAACGATACTGGTTATGGCGATTGGTGGGAGCGGCTCACCGCCAACTCGCCCCTTTGGTCTTCCGAGGGTGCGCTAGCCCGTGAATACGTTCCGATCGTCGAGCCCAGGGCGCGGAAGCACGCGAGCCGGTTCGACGACTCGGCGGAATCGCCCAACTTCGCCCGCGTATTCGAGACTCATGGCGGCAACGCGTCCAGCGTTAAATCCACCGATGATGAGGCCGCAAGCGATGCCTCTTCCGACGGTGTTTGTCCTGACAGCGTCCGGGGTGCCGACAGCGGCAATTCCGCTGGCGTTTCCTGCGGCGCTTTGGCGGGCGCTCCTGGTGCTGTTCCTGGTGGTGCGTCGGACGGCGCCTCTGGCGCTGGCTGGGGCTATGCGGGCCGGGGTTTTGCGGGCCGAGGTCAGGATGCGGGCAGTGAGGGGGATGCCGGTGGCGCGTCCGGTGGCATCCCTGGTGGCGCTGCCGGTGCTGCTTCTGGTGGTGCTTGCGGTGCGGGGTCGTCGTCGTGGGTGGCGGTGGCGGCGGTTGGTGAGGCGGCCCGGGCAGTGGCGCTCGCGCCGGCGCCCGAGTCGGCGGAGGTGTGCCTGGCCGAGGCGGAGGAGTTGCTGGCGGCCCGCGATCGCATCACTTCGGCGTTGGCTGCCCGGGTGGGGCGGGTGCATCGGTCCGGGGAGGCGAGGAACCATGGGCATGCCTCCACCAGGTTGTGGTTGCGCTCTGTCGGGGGGATGACGATCCCGGGTGCGGGCCGGTTGGTGACGATGGGCATGGAGCTGGGTCGCCTGTCGCGGGTGCGTGAGCGGTTCGCCGAGGGCAGCCTGGCGGAGGGGATCGTGGAGGCGATCTGCACCGCCACCGCGGGGTTGACCGACGATCAGGCCACGACGGCTGAGAGAATCCTGCTGGAGTTGGCGGGTTCGGCGGGGGCGGCGGAGGTGGCCAAGGCGGGGCGGTATCTGCGGGCGGTGCTTGACCCCGACGGCCACGAGCAGGACGAGCAGGCCGATTTCGACCGCCGCTTCTTCCGGGTGCGGCGGCGCAGGAACGGCGGGCTGGAGGGAGAGTTCTACCTCCCGGTCGAGGCCGCCGGGCGGTTGCAGCACCTGCTGGATGTCTACGCCAAGCCGAAGGCCGAGGGCGACGACTGGACCCCGAGTGTGCGGAACGCGGATGCGTTCATCGCGTTCCTGGAGAACAAGATCGCGGCCGAGCTTCTGGTGCTGGTCACCGCCGAATCCCTCCCCGCCGACCCCCCAACCGACAACCCCGGAGCCGCCGACCCCGGAGCCGCCGACCCCGCAGGCACCACCCCCTCAGGCGATTCCACAGCTGACCCCTCTGCCGACCATCCCACCAGCGACCCCTCGCGCACCGACCCCTCAGGCGACCCCACAGCCGACGACCCCACCAGCGACCCGGCAGACACCGACCCGAGTGACGGCTCTGGTCCCGACTGCTCCGGCACCGGCCCAGGCCCTGACCCCGACCCTTCGGGCACCGACCCTTCGGGCGCCCATCCCTCTGACACCGGCCAGTCAGACGCTGGCTCCTTGGCCACGGGCTTCTCGGACGCAGACCCGGGTGACGATGCTGGCCCTGAGCCCGGCTCAGGCGACGACCCCGTTCCTGGCCCTGACGCCTACGCGACCCGCGCTGCCGCGACCTGCGCCAGCGCGACCTCCGCCGACGCGGCCGACGCCACCGGCGAGCCCTCCGCCGCCGACTCCGCCGCCGACTCCGCCTCTGATCCGCCGCCCGAGTACGGCGATCCTCCTGGTAGCCACACTGGGGAAAGCCCAGGCGGGGACTGCCCTGTCGGCGACTGCCCGGCGGGGGACTACCGGCATGCCTTCGCGCCGGGTGAAACGCCGCACTGGATGCCCAGGGCTCGCTCCGACGCGCCGTCGGGTGCAGAGGGGAGCACCTGGCCGGGAGGCCGCGCCCGGCCGGGGGGAGGTGCCCGGGTGGGACGCGAGGCCTGGCCGGGAGGCCGGGTGTGGCCTGGAGGTAGCGTCCGGCGGGAAGGTGATGCCTGGGCGGGGGTGGGGGTGAACAGTCCGCCGCCGGGGGTGTGGTTGCGGGGGTTGCCGGGGCTGATCCTGGCGACCGGGCACCTGCTGCCCGTCTCCAGCGTGCACCGGTTGGCCCGTACCAGCACGTTGGTGCGGATCGTGATGGACGCCGGTGGGCAGGTGCTGGACATGGGCCGCAAGGTCCGCCTCGCCACCCCGGCTCAGCGGCGGGCGGTCTTCGCCCGGTATGCGACCTGCTGGGTGGACGGCTGCCCGCTGCCCGCCACGATGTGCCAGATCGACCACGCCGAGGACTGGTGCAACGGCGGGCTGACCGACCTCAAACTGCTGGGACCGGCCTGCCAGTTCCACAACCGCGACCGCTACCGCCACCCCACCCGCTACACCCGCCGCAAGATCGGCGACGACCGCTGGGCCTTCACCTACCGAAACCCCCGCACCACCCGACTGCGGGTGTAGAGGCGGGACACCGGCAGGGCCGGGGCGGCGAAGTCGTCGTCGCCCCGGCCCCGTGCCGGCGCAGTAAGACCAGCGCAGTAAGACCAGCGCAGTAAAACCAGCGCAGTGAGACCAGCGCAGTAAGACCAGCGCGGTTCAGGCCGGTACTGAGGCCACGCCGGGCTCCAGGAAGCGGGAGCCGGTGACCTCCTCGGAGATGCCCGCACGGTCCAGGTACGGCGTGATACCGCCGGTGTGGAACGGCCAGCCGGCGCCGAGGAGCATGCACAGGTCGATGTCCTGGGGCGCGGCGACCACGCCCTCGTCGAGCATCAGCCTGATCTCCTGGGCGAGGGCACGGAGCGCGCGCAGCCGCACCTCGTCCGTGGTCGAGGGGGATGCGGTCGAGGGGGACGAGCCGCCCTCGAACAGCGCCCGAACCTCCGGGTCGATCTGGAAGTCGGGGCCGTAGAGGCCCGGCTTGCCCGCCGCGACCAGCTTGGCGAGGTTCTCCGACACGCCGAAGCGGTCCGGGAACGCCGCGTGCATGGTCTCGGCCACGTGCAGCGCGACGGCCGGGCCGACGAGCTGGAGCAGCGCGAACGGCGTCATCGGCAGGCCGAGCGAGTCGAGCGCGTGGTCGGCGGTCTCCAGCGGGGTGCCCTCGTCGGCCGCGGCCGTGACCTCGCCCATGAAGCGGGTCAGCAGCCGGTTGACGACGAACGCGGGCGCGTCCTTGACCAGCACGCACGACTTCTTCAGCGTCTTGCCGACCGCGAAGGCCGTCGCGAGCGTCGCGTCGTCGGTGGCCGCGCCCCGGACGATCTCCAGCAGCGGCAGCACGGCGACCGGGTTGAAGAAGTGGAAGCCCACCACCCGCTCGGGGTGGCGCAGGCCCGCCGCCATGCCGGTGACCGACAGCGAGGAGGTGTTGGTCGCCAGCACGCAGGTCTCCGAGACGACCTCCTCCACCTCGGCGAACACCTTCTGCTTCACCGCGAGGTCCTCGAACACCGCCTCGATCACGAAGTCGGCGTCGGCGAAGGCGTCCTTGGTCAGCGACCCGGTCACCAGGCCCTTGAGCCGGTTGGCCTGGTCGGCGGAGACCCGGCCCTTGGCCAGCAGCTTGTCCACCTCGCCGTGGACGTATCCGACGCCCTTGTCGAGACGGGCCTGGTCGAGGTCGGTCAGCACGACCGGGACCTCCAGGCGGCGGGCGAACAGCAGCGCGAGCTGCGAGGCCATCAGCCCGGCGCCGACCACGCCGACCTTGGTGACCGGGCGGGCGAGCGACCTGTCGGGCGCACCGGCCGGGCGCTTGGCCCGCCGCTGCACGAGGTCGAAGGCGTACAGCCCGGCGCGCAGTTCGTCGCCCATGAGCAGATCGGCCAGCGCCTCGTCCTCGGCCGCGAAGCCCTCGTCACGCGACGCCGTACGCGCCAGGGCGACCAGGTCGAGCGCCCGGTACGGCGCGGGGGAGGCGCCCCGCAGCTTGAGATCGACGAGGGTCCTGGCCTGGTCGATCACCGGCGTCCAGTCGTCGGCGGTGTGGTCGGGGCGCTCCAGGGTCACCTCGCCGCGCAGCACCTGGGCGGCCCATCGCAGCGACTCCTCCAGGAAGTCGGCGGGCTCGAACATCGCGTCGGCGATCCCGAGGGCGTACGCGTCGCGGCCCTTGATCATGCGGTTCTGCGACAGCGGGTTCTCGATGATCAGCTTCAGCGCCTTCTCCGGGCCGATCAGCCGGGGGAGGAGCTGGGTGCCGCCCCACCCGGGCACCAGGCCGAGGAAGCACTCCGGCAGCGCGATCGCCGGGACCCCGGACGACACGGTGCGGTAGGTGCAGTGCAGGGCGATCTCCAGCCCGCCGCCCATCGCCGCGCCGTTGACGAACGCGAACGACGGCACGGCCAGCTCGCCCAGGCGGCGGAACACGTGGTGGCCGAGCGCCCCGATCGCGACGGCCTCCTCCCGGGCGGACACCTCCGCCGCGCCCTTGAGGTCGGCGCCGACGGCGAAGATGAACGGCTTGCCCACGACGCCGACCGCCGCGACGTCGCTGCGCGCGGCGATCCCGTCGAGCGCGTCGTCCAGCGAGAGCAGGCCGTGCGGGCCGAAGGTGTTCGGCTTGGTGTGGTCGTGCCCGTTGTCGAGAGTGATCAGCGCCATCGTGCCCGCGCCGTACGGAAGCTCGACGTCGCGCACGAGCGCCTTGGTCACGACCTCGTCGGCGTTCCTGCCCTCCAGGAGGGCCTTCCAGGTCTCGATCGTGCTCATGCGAGGTTCTCCCAGATGACGGTGCCGCCCATGCCCATGCCGACGCACATCGTGGTGATCCCGTAGCGGACGTCGGGCCGCTCGGCGAACTCGCGCGAGAGCTGGATCATCAGCCGCACGCCCGACGACGCGAGCGGGTGGCCGAACGCGATCGCGCCGCCGTACGGGTTGACCCGCGGGTCGTCGTCGGCGATGCCGAAGTGCTCCAGGAAGGCCAGCACCTGTACGGCGAACGCCTCGTTGATCTCGAACAGGCCGATGTCGCCGATCGACAGCCCGGCCAGGCGCAGCGCGCGCTCGGTGGAGGGGATCGGCCCGACGCCCATCACCTCGGGGTCGACGCCGGCGAAGGCGTACGACACGAGGCGCATGCGCGGGGTCAGGCCCAGCTCCTCGGCCACCTCCTGGGCGGCCACGATGCAGCCGGTCGCGCCGTCGTTGAGACCGGAGGAGTTGCCCGCGGTGACCCTTCCGTGCGAGCGGAAGGGCGTCTTGAGGCCGCGGATGCCCTCCAGCGTCGTGCCGGGGCGCGGCCCCTCGTCCGCGGTGGCGAGGCCCCAGCCCTCGGCGGCCTTGCGGGTGGCCACCGGCACGAGGTCGCGCTGGATCCTGCCGTCGGCGTACGCCTTGGCGACCTTCTCCTGCGAGGCGACGGCGAAGGCGTCGGCGCGCTCCTTGCCGATGGACGGATAGCGGTCGTGCAGGTTCTCCGCGGTCATGCCCATGACCAGCGCCGAGCCGTCGACGAGCCGCTCGGACAGGAACCGGGGGTTGGGGTCGACGCCCTCGCCCATGGGGTGGCGGCCCATGTGCTCGACGCCACCCGCGATGGCCACGTCGTACGCGCCGAAGGAGATGCCGCCCGCGACCGTGGTCACGGCGGTCATGGCGCCGGCGCACATGCGGTCGACGGCGTAGCCGGGGACCGACTTCGGCAGCCCGGCGAGCACCGCCGCGGACCTGCCGATGGTCAGGCCCTGGTCGCCGATCTGGGTGGTGGCCGCGATGGCCACCTCGTCCACCCGCTCCGGGGGGAGGCCGGGGTTGCGCCGCATCAGCTCGCGGATGACGCGGACTACCAGGTCGTCGGCACGCGTCTCGGCGTACAGGCCCTTCGGGCCCGCCTTGCCGAAAGGCGTCCGAACGCCGTCGACGAAGACGACTTCACGGGACGCAGGCACGGGTTCGCTCCTACTAGTCGGTAGCTGCCGGAGTCCCATGCTACTGGTCGGTAACCCGTTCTGGGAGCGGTGGGCGTGCCGCGCCTGTGAGAGATCGTTAACCCGGGAGAAACCGGTAGGAATCAGCACATGTGACCTATAGCGATCTCATTCGTGATGTAAGCCCCACAAACCTCAAGATTCCCTCATGTAACTCACATGATCGTCATTCTTGGGGCATTGCACTTGAAAAGGGATCCAATGCACTCCCCTGTGCGCGCCTGGACCAAGGCGCTCGCCGCGGCCGTCACGGCCGTGACCCTGTCCACCTCGCTCCTCCCGGGTCCCGCGCACGCCGGGCCACCCGCTTCGGCCGGCGACGACGGCACCTGGACCGTCGAACCCGTCGGCGGCGGCCACCGGGTCACGCTCCGCCTGAACAGGCCGCTGCCGGTCCGCGACGCTGTTCCCGAACTCGCGGCGGACGGCCGGTCGCTCGGCCCGGCCGAGGAGTCGCCCGACGGCATGACGCTGACCGTCGTCACCCCCGACCCCGCCGTCGCCACGGCGTCCTCCGTGGACGTGGCCTGGAACGGCGAGGTGCCCAGGGTCACCGGGTCGGCCGTCGGCAGGGCCGCCCCGTCACCCGCCGGTTCTCCCACCAGGACACACGGCAAGCCGGTCCCCGTGCCCGTCGACCCGGCCGCGCCCGGTCCGTACGCCGTGAGCCACGACGAGTACGACCTCGGCGACACCGCCATCACGCTGGAGGGGCTCGGCGGCCGCCAGGCCGAGATCCGGGCGAAGGTCTACCTGCCCGAAGGCGCCCCCGGCAGGCGCCCGCTGGTCGTCTTCCTGCACGGCCGCCACTCGGCCTGCTACAACGCCACGACCCGGGTGACGTCCAACACCCAGTGGCCCTGCCCGGCGGGGCAGCAGCCCATCGCCAGCTACCAGGGATACGACGGTCCCGCGGACGTGCTCGCCAGCCAGGGGTACGCCGTGGTGTCGGTCAGCGCCAACGGCGTCAACGCCGCCGACAACCCCTACAGCGAGGACCGGGGCGCGCTGGCCCGGGGCGAGGTCGTCATGCGGCACCTCGACCTGCTCGCCGACGCGGCCAAGGGCGTGGGCGACGCGAAGCTGGTGAGCCTCTTCGAGGACCGCCTCGACATGTCCGACGTCGGCCTGATGGGCCACTCGCGGGGCGGTGAGGGCGTCGTCAAGGCCGCGCTGATGAACGCGGGCCGGGCGAAGCCGTACGGGATCAGAGCGGTGCTCCCGCTCGCGCCGACGGACTTCGCGCGGGCGACCCTGCCCGGCACGCCGATGGCCGTCATCCTGCCGTACTGCGACGGGGACGTCTCCAACCAGCAGGGCCAGCACTTCTACGACGACTCCCGGTACGCCGTGGACGGCGACCCGGCCTTCCGCGCCTCGCTGATGGTCATGGGCGCCGACCACAACTTCTTCAACACCGAGTGGACCCCGGGCGTGGCGCACGCGCCCGCGTCCGACGACTGGTCGAACCGCAACGACCCCGTCTGCGGCGGCTCCGCGCCGTCGCGGCTGACCGCCGCCGAGCAGTACGCCGTCGGCACCGCGTACATCGCCGGGTTCTTCCGGCTCGTGCAGGGCGGCGAGCAGGGCCTGCTGCCGCTCTTCGACGGCAGCGGCGGCACCACCCCCTCCGCCGGGCGGGCGGTCGTCCACACCGTCGCCCAGGCCCCCGCGGCCGGGCGCCTCGACGTGGCCGCCTTCACGTCGCCGTCGCCGTCCACCCAGGTCTCCGGCGCGGCCACCGCGGTCGTCTGCGCGGGGATGCTCGACCGCTCGCCGCAGAGCGGCCTGCCGTCCTGCGCCTCCGCGCTGACCACCTCGCAGGCGCCGTCCTGGACGCCCGCGACGTACGCCGGAAACGTCGCCTCGACTCCGGTGCTGCGGTTCTCCTGGAGTGACCCGACGGGCGCGGTGACCGTGCCGCTGGACAAGCCCGACCAGAACGTCTCCCGCTACGACGCGCTGACCTTCCGCGCGGCCCGGGACGAGACGGCGACCGGCGAGGTGGACCTCGCGGTCGAGGTCGTCGACAAGAGGGGCGCGTCGCGGACGTTCAAGGTGTCGGAGGTGAGCGACGCGCTCACGCCGTTCCCCGGCACGGCCTCGCCGCTGCCCAAGACCTGGCTGCGCACGGTCCGCGTCCCGCTGAGCGCGTTCACCGGCGTCAAGCCGCAGCAGATCAGCGAGATCCGGATCTCGGGCGCGAGCCAGAAGGGCGCCGTCTACCTCGCCGACCTCGCGTTCACCACCATGGCCGCGGGCGAGGCCCGTACCGACAGGCTGCCGCAGGTGTCGGTGGAGGGCACCACGGTGGACGAGGGCGACGGCCCGGGCACGGCCCTGATGACGGTGCGGCTCTCGGAGCAGAGCAGGACGCCGGTGACGGTCCAGATCCAGACGATCGCGACCGGGGCCACCCCGGTGGTCGCCTCCGCGGCGCAGGAGGTCGTCATCCCGGCCAGGTCCCTGGAGGCGTCCTTCCAGGTGCCGGTCAACGGCGACACCGCGGTGGCGTCCGCGCCGCAGTCCTACCAGGTGGTCGCCTCGGTGCCGGTCAACGCGACGATCGGCGGCGGCTTCACCCGGCTCCTCGTCACCGACGACGACATGAGCTGACTCCCCTGCCGGCTGAGTCCTTCCGCCTGCGGAAGGACTCAGCCGGCGTCAGGGACGGGCGTGCACGGTTTCACGGGTGAGCCCGCTCTGGCCAGCCAGGCGCCGAGTCTCCAGGGCCGCCGCGCGTTCTGGTTGTCGCGGAACTCCAGGACGAGCGTCTCGCCCGGCCGGATGAACTCCGGACGGATCCTGATCTCACGGACGTCGACCACCTGGGTCGCCTCGAACGAGCGCCACCGTTCCACACCCGCCCGCATCTGCGCCTCCGTGTGGCCCGGCGACCCGTAGGAGGGATCCACGCCCTCGAACCGGGGATCCGCGCACCGCGTGTGCGGCGCCAGGAACGACACGTCGGCCGTGACGCCGGCCGCCAGCAGATCGGCCTGCAGTCCCTCGGGGTCGCGCATCTCGTCGAGAGCCACCGTGATCGTGCCGTCGGGGTTCTCGGTCACCGCGTACGCCGGGGTCCCGCCGCCGGCGACCAGCGGTGTGGCGACGGCCGCCGCCACGACGCCGGCCGCGACCAGCAGCCGAGGGGCGGTGACGACCCGCCGCCGGGCGTGCATCCCGTCCATCAGCCGCCGTCTCGCCCCGGTGAGGTCCTCGGAGGAGGCCACCGGGACGTCCCGCCACATGCCGTCGAGCACCTTCATGATTGTTCTCCTTCTGGTAGCGACTGCCGGATCTGGACGCGGGCGCGGTTGAGCCGCGAGGCGACGGTGCCGGGAGGGATGCCGAGCGCGTCGGCGACCTCCTGGTAGGTGAGGCCGGCCCAGGCGACGAGCAGCAGCACGTCGCGGTCGGCCCGTTTGAGCCGCAGCAGGGCCCGCGCCAGCGGGCGGTTGACGGCCAGGGTGTTGACGCCGTCCTCCACCTGCGCGCCCGCTGTCTCCCCCGGGTGAACCCCGCTGCGCAGGTACGCGCGGTAGAGGGCGGCCTCGGCACGGCGGCGTCTGCCGATCATGTTCGAGGCGATGCCGTACAGCCACGGCCGGGCGTCGGGGCGGCCCCGGTCGTAGTCGGCCCGGCTCTGGAAGGCGGCCAGAAAGGTGTCGGCCACGACGTCCTCCGCCTCGCCGGGACCCAGTCGCCTGGTCACGTAGCGGTGCAGAAGCGGCGCGTGCCGGTCGAACAGGACGGCGAAGATCTCCGGCTCGTGCAGCGATCTCCCGATGAGGGTCGCGTCATCCGCCGCGATGACTTCGCGGGTGGTTGTCATGCATCTCGGCCTTTCCTGGCGTATGCGGTCACCAGTACTTGCCGCGCCGGGCCGAAATGCTTCATTCCCAGGGCACGCGCCGGTCGCCGGCGTCCCGGGTCAGACCTCTCCCTTGATCTCCAGCCGTTCGAGCGCCTTGGTCAGCGGGTGGACGGTCAGGCCGATCTGCCACTCCCGGGCGCCCAGCGCGCGCAGCCGCGCGGACACCGACTCCTCCGTGACCGGGGCGGGCGGCTCCCACGTGAGGCGGCGTACGGCGTCGGGCTGGAGCAGGTTCTCGGTCGGCATGCGGTGCTCGTCGGCCAGCGCGGCGACGACGGCCCGCGCCGCCGCGAGCCGCTTGGCCGCGGCCGGGTCGCGGTCGGCCCAGCGGTTGGCCGGGGGAGGGCCGTCCCCGGGCCCCACGGGCTGCGGCAGCGCAGGTTCGGGCATCGTGCGGGCCCGGTTCACCGCCGCGAGCCAGTCGTTCAGGTGGCGCCGGGCGCTGCGGCCGACGAAGGGCGTGATCTCGGTGAGCGCCTTGGTCGTCCGCGGCTGGTCGAGCGCGGCCTGCACGATCGCGGAGTCGGGCAGCACGCGGCCCGGCGCGAGGTCGGCCTCCCGCGCGATCTCGTCGCGCAGCGTCCACAGCTCCCGCACCACGGCGAGCCCGCGCAGCGAGCGGACCCGGTGGATGCCGGAGGTGCGCCGCCACGGGTCGGTGCGCGGCGGATGGGCGGGGGCGGCCAGGATCGCGCCGAACTCCTCCAGCGCCCACTCCAGCTTGCCCGTGGCGGTCAGCTCGTCGTGCAGGAAGTCGCGCAGCTCGACCAGCACCTCCACGTCGAGCGCGGCGTACCGCAGCCAGTCCTCCGGCAGCGGGCGGGTCGACCAGTCCGCGGCCGAGTGCCCCTTCTCCAGCCGCAGCCCGAGGACCAGTTCGACCATGGTGCCGAGGCCCACCCGCTCGTAGCCGAGCAGCCGCCCGGCCAGCTCGGTGTCGAACAGCCGCCGCGGCCGGAAGCCCAGCTCCGCCAGGCAGGGCAGGTCCTGGTTCGCGGCGTGCAGGACGATCTCGGCCTCCCGCAGCGCCTCGTCCAGCGCGGACAGGTCGGGGCAGGCGACGGGGTCGATCAGCGCGGAGCCCGCGCCGGCCCGGCGCAGCTGCACCAGGTAGGCGCGGCCGCTGTAGCGGTAGCCGGAGGCGCGCTCGGCGTCGACGGCCACGGGCCCCGTGCCACGCGCGAAGGCCTCCACGGCGGCCCTCAGCGCGGCGGGGTCCTCGATGACGGGCGGGATTCCCTCGCGCGGCTCCAACAGCGGCTGGATCACGGGTTCTGACACTGGCTACGGGACCTTCGGGTCATCTCTGCGGGCGGGACGCGGGTGCAGCGTCGCGACGTCGGGGGGCAACGGGGGGATGCCCGCCGCCAGGCACATCAGATCGCACCAGGCGGCGGCGTGGGGCGACATGTCCTCGTCGAGCGGCGACCACGAGGCCCGCAGCTCGATCTCGGTGGTGACGGGGTCGTCGGCCTTGCTGCCGAACCCCTCCGAGACCGCCCGGGTGACCGTGCCGCCGACCGCCGCGTAGCGCGCGCCGTGCGCGTCGAGCGCCTCGGTGAGCCAGCTCCAGGCCACCGGCCCGAGCAGCGGATCCGTGGTCATCTCCGGCTCCACGTCGGCGCGTACGTAGGCGACCAGGCGGAACTGCCCCTCCCAGCCGCGCTGGCCGTCGGGGTCGAAGAGCAGGATCAGGCGGCCGACGGCGAGTTCGTCGTCGTCGCGGTAGACGGAGGCCCCGACGGCCCCGGAGTACGGCGCGAGCCGCTGGGGCGCCGGGATGTCCTCCAGCTCGATCTCCGGCCGGACCCCGGTGGGGCGCAGCGTCTCCAGCGCGCGCCGGAAGGCGGCGGGAGGCGCCGGCGGCTCACCGAGGGTCATGACGGAAGCGTAGGTCGGATTCGGGAGAGCGCGAAGCAGGGGGGTGGCTGTGGGGGACATGAGAAGTCGTCAAGCCGTCGCCGCCGCTCGAGTACTCGGACGCCCGCCTCCCCGGCGGCAGGCAGGGCGCTCGGCACCGTGATCAGTGCGGTGTTCGGGGGAACTCCACATCGAAGTCATCGCTCCGGGGCCTCTCGTCGGATCCACGGTCGTGGCGGTCGCTCGGGACTGATCCGACGTTGGCACGTCCCGCCGACATTTCCCCGCATCGCACTCGGCGTGTCTCGAAAGTGGTATTGGAATCGATGCCGGATGCCCGATTGACGAACACATTGCCGAGCGGTGAGGCGACTCACAGGAGGGGATGGGGTTCACCTTACGGGATCGGCGGAGTTTTTCGCGTCCTCCGGGAACCCCAGGTGGTGGGTCCGGGCACGGGGCGACCTCCGGGCATGGCAGGCTGGTGCCGTGAAACCCCAGCTCGCCGAATCCGTCTTCGTCCGCGCCTGCCGGCGCGAGGCCGTCCCGCACACCCCCGTCTGGTACATGCGACAGGCCGGGCGCTCACTGCCCGAGTACCGGAGGGTGCGCGCGGGTGTCGAGATGCTCACCGCCTGCGCCACGCCCGACCTGGTGGTGGAGATCACCATGCAGCCGGTCCGCAGGTACGGCACGGATGCGGCGATCTTCTTCAGCGACATCGTGGTCCCGCTCAAGGCGATCGGCGTCGACCTGGACATCAAGCCGGGCGTCGGCCCGGTCGTCGGTACCCCCATCCGCGACAAGGCGGGCGTCGACACCCTGCGGCCGCTGGAGCCGGACGACGTGCCGTACGTGACGGAGGCCGTCGGCGCGCTGACCGGCGAGCTGGGCGGGACCCCGCTGATCGGCTTCGCCGGAGGGCCGTTCACGCTGGCGTCGTACCTCATCGAGGGCGGCCCGTCCAAGAACCACGACCGCACCAAGGCCATGATGTACGGCGAGCCCGAGCTGTGGCACTCCCTGATGGAGCGGCTCGGCGCGATCACGCTCGCCTTCCTGCGCGTGCAGGCGCTGGCCGGGGCGTCGGCCGTCCAGCTCTTCGACTCGTGGGTGGGCGCGGTCGCGCCGCAGGACTACCGGACGTACGTGCTGCCGCACACCAGCCAGATCTTCGCCGGGCTCGCGGACCTCGGGGTGCCGCGCATCCACTTCGGCGTCGGCACCGGCGAGCTGCTCGGCGTGATGGGCGAGGCCGGCGCCGACGTGGTGGGCGTCGACTGGCGGGTGCCGCTCGACGAGGCCGCGCTCCGGGTGGGCGCGGGCAAGGCGCTGCAGGGCAACCTCGACCCGGCGATCCTGCTGGCGCCCTGGGAGGTCGTCGAGAGGCGGGCCAGGGACGTGCTCGAACGCGGCCGGGTGGCCGAGGGGCACGTGTTCAACCTCGGCCACGGCGTGCTTCCCTCGACCGATCCCGACCAGCTCGCCCGGCTCACCGACCTCGTCCACGAGGCGTCGGCCCGCTGACCACCGCTCCGGGTCCTACTCGGGCTCGTCGCCGGGTGCCTGCCCGGGTCCGGGGGTGTACGCGGGTGTCCGGGCCGGTGGACGCGGCGCGGCGGGGCCGGGAGACGCGGGGGGTGCGGGAGGCGCGGCGGGCCTGCGCCGGCGGACCCGGCGCACGATCTCCCGTCCGGCCAGCCACAGCACCGCGCCCACGGCGAGCCAGGGCAGCAGCACGCCCACCACGGTCAGCGTCACCCCGGTCGCCGAGGACAGGGCGTCCCACCCGGCCCGCAGCCCGGCGAGGAAGCCAGGCGCGTCCTCGGTCTTCTTCGGCTGCGGGGAGGGGGAGGCGCCCGGCTGCGGGAACAGGGTGAGCGTCAGCGTGCCCATGCCGGTCTGCCCCTCCAGGGCCTTCTGCCTGGCCTGCAGCGACTCCAGTTCGGCCTCGCGGCTGGAGATCTCCCGTTCGATCTCCATGATCTCGCCGATCTTTTCGGCCTTCGACAGCAGCGTGCGGAACTGGCCGAGCGCGGCCTCGGCCGACTTCACCCGGCTGGCGACGTCGGCGACCTCCTCGGTGACGTCCTCGGTGTTCTGCCGCATCGACTTGCGGACGCCGAGGTCGCGTCCGAGCTGGGCCAGCACGCCGGAGTAGCGGTCCGGGGGCACCTTGAACACGATCACCCACTGACCGCCGCCCGGGGAGTGCTCGTCGCCCGCGTAGAAGTCGCTGCGTTCCTGGGCGACGTACCCGCCCGCGCCGCTCACGACCTCCTTGGCGCGGTCGGCCGCCGCCGTGACGTCCTTGGCCTCGACGATGAGCTCCGACGTGTAGACGATGGCGCGGTCGGCCTGGCCGAGCTTGACGTCGTCCTGCTTCCCGCTCCCGCCGCCGGACGCGGCCTTCGAGTCCTGTGCCGAGCCCCCCGCCGAGCCCCCCGCCGACCCCTCTCCGGGGGCCTGCTCCTGCATGGCGGGCACGGGCGCGGCGGCGTCGCTCGCCGCCTGGCCGCTCGACGAGTCGTCGCCGCCCCCACACCCCGTCAACAGAAAGGCGACGGCCGCCAGGGCCGCCGCACCGTACCGGATTCGACTCATGTCAGGTACATCGGTTCACCCGCACGGACAGTTCGACGCCGGCGATCACGATGGCATCACAATGCCTCTGGTCATCGCCGGCGTCTCGCCGCTGGGGGGTGAAGACCCGTGGGCCCCGGCCGGGCCGGGCCGGAGCCCACGGGGGTCGTGCCGGCCGAGTACTCGCCGAGTACTAGCCGAGCTGCCTGATCAGGTCCGCGGCGTCCCGGACGAGGACGTCGCTGACGGCCGGGTCGGTCACCTTCTTGCTCTCTCCGGCGAACTCGATGAACTTCTCCAGCCTGCCGACGGCTTTGTGGTTGCGGCCCTTGCCGACCACCTGCTCCTCGGCCTTGTCGAGTTCCTTGAGCAGGGACTCACTCTTGACCTTGCCCGCCGCCTTGAAGGTCTCCAGCAGCGCGCGCACGTCGGCGAACGAGGTGGTGACCTGGAAGGTGACGGTCTTCTCGGTGGTGAAGCCGGCCTTGTCGCGGGCGGTGACGGTCAGCGTGTTGTCGCCGAGCGGCAGCGTCCACAGCGGGATCGCCGCCCCGGACTCGACCGTACGGTCGCCGATCTTGGCGGTGACGCTCGCCACGCCGGAGGCCGCGTCGGTGGCCGAGAAGACCGGCGTGATCGAGGCCGAGTCGCCGTACGCCTTGCTCTCGACGCCGCTCACGTCCACGGCGGGGGCGGTCTTGTCGATCTTCACCGTGACGGTGCCGATCTGCGAGACGTTGCCGCCGCTGTCGGTCGCGCGGTAGCGGACCTCGGTGGTGCCCTCGGTGCTCAGCGTCACCGCGTTGTTGGCGTTCAGCCAGGTGGTGCCGCCGTTGACCGAGTACTGCCGGCTCGCGACCGTGCCGTTGTCGGTCGCGGTGACCGTCAGCGTCACGTTGCCCTTGTACCAGCCGTTCTCACCGGTCGGCTGGGCCGGGTTGAGGGTGGCGGTCACGGTCGGCGGGGTCTTGTCGGCGACGCCGTCGCCCACGAAGGTGAACGCGTCCACGTCCACGCCGCCGGTGGAGGTGACGTAGAGCCTGCCGCTGCCCGTGGGGGCGTTCTTCAGGTCGGTGGTCACCGTCTGCCAGCCGGCCCCGGCCGGGATCGCGACGGTCGCGAAGGGCTCCGCGGTCGGCGAGTTCCAGCGCAGGGACAGGGTGCCCGCGCCGGTCGCCTGGGTCTTCACCGAGGTGATGCCGGCGAAGTTCACCGGGTCGTAGCCGATGTAGTCGCCCGCGTCGAGCGAGGTGACCTTGTTGAGGCCGGACGCCGTCGAGTCCGGGGTCTTGGTGACGCCCTTGCTGTCGTCCCCGTGCTCGGCCTGCATGAGCTTGGGGTTGAGGATCAGGGTCGTGTCGCTGGAGGCGCCGGGGATGCCGTTGGCGCCGTTGTCGCGGTAGCTGACCACGACCACGCCGAAGATGTTCTCGGTCACGCCGTGCTCGGGAGCGTCCGCGGGGGTCGCCCAGGTGATGGTGCAGCCCGTGCCGGTCGTGATCGGGTGGGCGTGCGTGTCGTGGCCGAGGCCGAAGGTCCACGCGACCCGGCTGCAGGTCGGGTTGTCGCCGTCCTCCTGGTCGGTCACCTTGACCTTGAACGGAACCGCGTTGCCCCAGTCGATGAAGCCGCCGTCACCGGGGGTCTCGATGGAGACCTTGGGTGCGGTGTTGCCGACGGTGATCTCGAGGGTGGCGAGACCGAACCGGCCGCCCGCGTCGGTGACCCGCAGCCGGGCGGTGTACTGCCCGAGCTTGTCGTAGGTGTGGGTCGCCGTCACGCCCTTCGCGTCGAACGTGCCGTCGCCGTCGAAGTCCCACTCGTAGGTCAGGTCGCCGGCCTCGGAGTCGGAGGACTTGGCGCCGCTGAACTCGACGGTGAGCGGCGCGTTGCTGCCCGACGTCTTATCCGTGGTGATCTTCGCCTGCGGGGCCTTGTTGCCGGGCGAGTAGTCGATGCGGTAGAGACCCGAGTCGGGGTTGGCGCGGAAGAAGCCGTCGCCGTACTCCAGCACGTACAGCGCCCCGTCGGGACCGAACTCGAGGTCCATCGGGTTGTCCGTGATGGGCATCGCCATTTTGGTCAGCTCGGCGTTGGGCAGGACCTGCTCGATCTTGGTGACCGGCCCGTCGGAGCCCGAGACCGTGAACGCCGCCAGGTAGTCCTGCGAGAACTCGCCGAAGAAGAACTTGTTGTCCCAGTACGCGGGGAACTTCGTCGCCGACTTGTTGTCCGCGTCGAAGTGGTAGACCGGGCCGCCCATGGGGGCCTGGCCGTTCTGCACCGGGTCGAACTCGGTGAGCCCGGACCACTCCGCCGGCTGGTCGCTCGCGCGGTCGCCGTAGTACAGGTCGGCCGGGGTCGCCGGGGGCAGCTTCTCCAGGCCGGTGTTCCAGACGGAGTCGTTGGTCGCGCCGCCCGCGCAGTCGAAGAACTCACGCGGCTTGGAATTCGCGTAGTCCCAGTGGTTGTAGTTGAAGTTGTTGCCGGTGCAGTACGGCCAGCCGCCGTTCATCGGCTTGTTCAGCGGGGTGACGTTCCACTCGACGAGACCCATCGGGCCGCGCTGGGGGTCGGCGGCGCCGGCGTCCGGCCCGTAGTCGCCCCAGGAGAGCGTCCCGGTCTTCGAGTCGACGTCGATGCGGAACGGGTTCCGCACGCCCATCACGAAGATCTCGGGCCGGGTCTTGGCCGTGCCCTTCGGGAAGAGGTTGCCGTCGGGGACCGTGTAGGAGCCGTCCGCCCCCACCTTGATCCGCAGGATCTTGCCGCGCAGGTCGTTGGTGCTGCCCGCGCCGCGGCGGTCGTCGAAGCCCGGGTTCATGCCGGGGGCGTCGTTGTTGGGCGCCATGCCGTTGGCGCCGGGGGTGCTGGCCGGGGTGTTGTCACCGGTGGCCAGGTAGAGGTTGCCGTCGTCGTCCCAGTCGAAGTCGCCGGCGACGTGGCAGCACTGCCCGCGGTTGGTCTCGACCTTGATGATGACCTGCTCGGTGGACAGGTCGAGCTTGTCGCCGTCCCACTTGAACCGGGAGACCTGGTTGTAGCCCTTCCACTGGTCCCAGTAGGACACGTCGGCGCCGGCGGGCAGGGAGTTGGGCGCCGATCCGGCCGGGGTCTCCGCCGGGTACGGCCCGGTCATCTTCCTCGGCGCGTAGTAGACGTAGACCCACTTGTTGTTCGCGAAGTCCGGGTCCAGGCCGATGGTCTGCAGGCCGTCCTCGGAGTTGTTGTAGACGTCGAACTTGTTGATGATCTTCGTCACGCCGCTGGCGGGGTCGGTCAGCCTGAGGTCGCCGTTGCGCGCGGTGTGCAGGACGCGGCCGTCCGGCATGACCGCCATGTCGATCGGCTCGCCGACGTCCTTGGTGAGAGTGACCTTCTCGTAGTTCTGCCAGTTCAGGGCCGGTTCGTCGGCCGCCTGTGCGGGTGCGGCGGTGAACGCCGCGAACGGGAGTGTCAGTGCCGCGGCGAGACCGCCGAGCACGATGCGAGTACGCTTCAAGTCTGCTGCGCCTCTTCTCTTCCTGGGGGGTGGCAAGGCAACGGCGGGCCGCCACGAGTGCCGCTGCAATGGAACACGTGGCGGTCCGCCGATTCTCGGCGGCTGATGAAGATCGTCAGCCGCGAAGCTTGGAGATGTTGTTGTAGCTGAGCGCGGCGTACTGCAGCGACTGACCCGGGTTGGCGGTGCCGCCGGGCGCGTTGTCCTGCTCGTACATCGGGTTGTGGTAGCCCTTGGCGCCCATCTCGGAGAAGAAGGACTTGTAGTCGATGTCGCCGGTGCCGAACGGAACCATGTCGTAGCCGTTGGCGGTACCGGTGTTGATCTTGCCGTCCTTGGCGTGGAACAGCGGGAACCGCATGGTCTGGCCCTGCACGACGCCGAGCGGGTTGAAGATCTGCGTCTGCGCCGAGCCGTCGGGAGCGGTGTAGGCCTTGTGCTTGTACTGCGCCACGTAGGCCCAGAAGATGTCCATCTCCAGCCACACGTGCTTCGGGTCGGTGTTCTGGAGGAAGTACTCCAGGCGGCGGATGCCGGAGGAGCGGGTGGGCCGGCCCTGCGCGTCGAGCGGTCCGCTGTCGAGCAGGAAGCTGTAGGCCACGTCGTGGTTGTGGGTGTACAGCTTGAGGCCCGCCTCGGTGGCGATCTGGCCGAGAGCGTTCCACTTCTCGGCGGCCACGTCCCAGTCGGCCTTGTAGGCGCTGCTCGTCGGGTCGTTGCCGGTGCCGACGTGCTTCATGCCGAGGATGTTGGCGATCTCCAGGTGGAGCTTGAAGCGGTCGAGGTCGGCCTGGTTCAGCGGCCAGGAGCCGGGGATGAAGCCGTGGTTGCCCTGGGCGACCAGGCCGCTGTCGTCCAGCCAGCCGCGCAGCAGGCGGGCGCCCTCGACGCTCTCCAGGCTGGCACCGCCCTCGGCGTTGCGGTGCTGGGCGTAGCCGGCGAACTCCACCTGCGCGTAGCCGATCCGGCCGAGCTCCTGCAGAACGGCCCGGAAGCCGGACGGGAGGTTGCTCGACAGCGGGTCGCGGCTGATCGCGTCCCGGACCGTGTAGAGGATGATGCCGCGCCGCGGCGGCGGGACCAGGATGCCGTTGGCGGCGCGGGCGACCGACTTCATCGGGCCGGCCGCGGTGACCGCGGCGACGGCCGCCATGCCGGTCGTGGCCGCGAGGAACTGGCGTCGGTTGAGCCCCAGCTTGCGTCCGAGGTTTCCGGCCGTCTCCATCTCTTCTTCGTACGCACTCATCTGTCTTACTAACTCCATCTGCGTGGAAGCACCTGGGTCCTCGGGTGGTCCTCGGGGGTCAGGTGTGTGCGGAGCACTTGACGAGCAAGTTACGCCTCTTTCACCGAGCGTGGAAGAAGTTTCGTCATGATCTTTTGAACTTTCTACCGTCAGAGGACAAAGTTCCTCGCAAGGAGGTTGGGCGACCAGGGATTTCGCGTGGGAAGTGAGGGGCGGAAGGGGTGGTGGACGATCTTGAGCTCACCGCTTCATCGCAGGTAGATGAACTTTGTGTAGCAAGCCGGAAACTTTTGCTTGTGCGTGGCAAAAGGTCCCACTTAGTATCCGAATGTTCCGGGGTCATCCTTCATACCCGAGTTGACGGGAGAGTTACAGTGCCCATCGGTGTCTGGCTGGTCGGCGCCCGGGGGTCCGTCGCGACCACGGCAGTGGTCGGAGCGGCGGCGGTACGGGCGGGAGCCGCCCTGCCCACGGGTTGCGTCATCGAGGCCGCCGGCTTCCCCGGCGACTTCCCGCCCCTGGCCGACCTGGTGTTCGGCGGCCACGACGTGGTCGGTACGCCGCTGCGCAAGAGGGCCGAACTGCTCGCCCAGGCGGGCGTGCTTCCTCCCGCCCTGACGACTCTCCTGTCGGCGGACATCGACGCCGCCGAGGCCGAGATCCGGCACGGCTACGTCCCCGGCGTGGAGACCCAGGCGGAGGCCGCGCGCCGGCTCGCCGGCGACATCGCGGACTTCCGTGAGCGGCACGGCCTCTCCCGCGTGGTCGTGGTGGACGTGTCCTCGACCGAGCCGCCGGCCGAGGTGCCGTACGCCCGGCTCGCCGACCTGGAGGAGGCGCTGGCGTCCGGGGCGGACGCGCTGCCGCCCAGCTCCCTCTACGCCTACGCGGCCTTCCTGACCGGCAGCGGCTACGTGGCGTTCACGCCCTCCGCCGGACCGACGCCGCCCGCCCTGGACGAGCTGGCGCGGCGCAACGGCGCTCCGTACGCGGGACGCGACGGCAAGACCGGGGAGACGCTGATCAAGAGCGCGCTCGCGCCGATGTTCGCCGGCCGCGCGCTGCGGGTCCGGTCGTGGTCGGGGCTCAACCTGCTCGGCGGCGGCGACGGCGCCACGCTGGCCGACCCCGCCGCCCGGGCGAGCAAGTCGGCGAGCAAGGCGCGCGCCGTCCCCGCGATCGTGGGCGAGGAGGTCGAGGGCCTGACGCACATCGACTACGTCGCCGACCTGGGGGAGTGGAAGACCGCCTGGGACCACATCACGTTCGAGGGGTTCCTCGGCGTCCGGATGACCATGCAGTTCACCTGGCAGGGGTGCGACTCGACGCTGGCCGCCCCGCTCGTCCTCGACCTCGTCCGCCTCGTCGCGCGGGCGCAGGAGGCCGGGCACAGCGGCGTGCTGCCCGAGCTCGGCTACTTCTTCAAGGACCCGCTGGGCGGCGCCGGCCACGACCTGCCCGCCCAGTACGCCCGGCTGGTGGAGTTCGCCCGGTCGCTCGCGGGTGAGACCCCGGCGGTCGAGGCACTGAGGGTCGAGGCACTGACGGACGAGGCACCGACGGGCGACCGGCTGTGAGGGCCTGGCTGGAGCTGGTCCGCGCGCCCGCCGCGCTGTCCGTCCCCGGTGACACGCTCGCGGGGGCGGCCGCGGCCGGGCGGGCCGCCCGGCCCGGCCTCGCCGCGGCGTCGGTGCTGCTCTACTGGGCCGGCATGGCGCTCAACGACTGGTCCGACCGCGAGCTCGACGCGGTCGAGCGGCCCGAGCGGCCCATCCCCTCCGGGCGGATCAGCCCGGCGGGGGCGCTCGGGGTCGCCGTCGCGCTGACCGGCGCCGGGGTGGCCGCCGCCGGGATCTTCGGCGGACGGCGCGGGCTGGCGCTCGCGGGCCTGCTCGCGGGTTCCGTGTGGGCCTACGACATCAAGCTCAAGCACACGCCGGCGGGCCCGGCCGCCATGGCGGCCTGCCGCGTGTTCGACGTCCTGCTCGGCGCGGGCCCCGCCACCCGGGCCGCGGCCCCCATGGCCCTGGCCGTCGGCGCGCACACGTACGGGATCACCCTGCTGGGCACCGCCGAGGTCGACGGCGCCGAGCCTTCGACGATCGTCGGCGCGATGGCCGCCACCGGCGCGACCGCCGCGCTGGCCGCCGTCGCCTGCCTCGGCGGAAACAGCGGCGGCGAGAGTGGCGGCGGAACCGCGGGACGCCTCGGCGCCGCCGGGCTGATCGCCGGGTATCTCGCCACGGCCGGGCGCGCCCAGGTGGCGCTGTGCACCGACCCCGACCCCCAGCACGTACGGCAGGCCGTGCGGATGAGCATCCTCGGCCTGATCCCGCTGCAGGCGGCGGCCGTCGCCGGGCGGGGCAGGCTCGCCCAGGCGGCGGCGCTGCTCGCCGCGCTGCCCGCCGGCCGGTGGCTGTCGGCGAAGGTGGCCACCTCGTGAGCGCGCTCTTGAATTGGGCGTACTGCACCAACGGCTTCCGCGACCACCCGCTCGACGAGGCGCTGCGCGTCCTCGCCGGCCTCGGCTACACCGGTGCGGCGATCACCCTCGACCACGGTCACCTCACCCCCGACGCGCCGCCCGCCGAGGTGGACCGGATCGCGGGGCTGGCGCGGCGGCTCGGCCTCGCCCTGGCCGTCGAGACCGGCGGCAGGTACACGCTCGACTCCCGGCGCAAGCACTTCCCGACGCTGCTGCACGCCGAGGGGGAGGCGCGGGCGGACCTGATCCGCCGCGCCATGCGGATCGCGGCCGACCTCGGCGCTCCGGTGGTGCACTTCTGGAGCGGCATCCGGCCGCCGGAGGTGCCCGAGGCGGAGGCGTGGGACCGGCTCGCCCGGCACTGCGAGCGCCTGCTCTCCGAGGCGGAGCGGGTGGGCGTCACGCTCGGGTTCGAGCCGGAGCCGGGGATGCTCGTGCAGGACCTCGCCGGATACGAGCGGCTGCGCGGCCTGCTCGGCGGGCACCCCCGCTTCGGCCTCACCCTCGACATCGGGCACTGCCGCTGCCTGGAGCCGTACGACGTGCCCGAGTGCGTCGAGCGGGCGAAGCCCTATCTGGTCCACGTGCAGATCGAGGACATGCGGCGGGGCGTGCACGAACACCTCGAGTTCGGCGAGGGCGAGATCGACTTCCCGCCCGCGCTCGCCGCCCTCGACGGCTTCGGCGGCCTCGTGGCCGTCGAGCTCGCCCGGCACAGCCACGCGGCTCCCGACGTGGCGAGAAGGTCGATCGAATTCCTGAGGAGGGCACATGACCTGGCTGGCGCGGGCCGTAGCCGACGTTGAGCGCGACCCGGAGACCGTCCACGCGCTGTTCCCGAGGGCCGCGCGCGACGGCGGCCCCGGCGCCCGCGTGGAGCTGCTGAGAGCGCTCGCGAAGGCCGGGCCGGAGCCGGCCGAGGCCGTCACGAGGCTCTACTGGCAGGGTGACGCCTCCGAGCGGCTCGATATCCTGCGGGCGCTCCCGGACCTCGACCTCGGCCCGGCCGCCCTGCCGCTCGTGCACGACGCCCTGCGCACCAACGACACCCGGCTGGTCGCCGCCGCGCTCGGCCCGTACGGCTCGGCCTGGCTCGACGACCACGCCTTCCGGCAGGGCGTGCTCAAATGCGTCTTCATGTCCGTTCCGCTAGCCTCGGTCGAGGGCCTCGACCGGCGCTTCGACGAGGAGCTGCGGCGCATGCTCGCGGACTTCGCCGCCGAGCGCCGCGCGGCCGGACGTCCCGTTCCCCCCGACGTTCTCGAGAGGCTCTGATTCCCATGCGGATCTTCGATCCCCACGTCCACATGACATCCCGCACCACCGACGACTACGAGCGCATGTACGCCGCCGGGGTCCGGGCCATCGTGGAGCCGGCCTTCTGGCTCGGCCAGCCGCGCACCAACGTCGGGAGCTTCCTCGACTACTTCGACGCGCTGCTGGGCTGGGAGCCCTACCGGGCCGCGCAGTACGGCATCCGCCATCACTGCACGCTCGCGCTCAACCCCAAGGAGGCCAACGACCCGCGGTGCCTGGGCGTGCTCGAGGAGCTGCCCCGCTACCTGCTGAAGGACTCGGTGGTCGCGGTGGGCGAGACGGGGTACGACTCCATGACGCAGGAGGAGGAGCGCGTCTTCGAGGCCCAGCTCGCGCTGGCCGAGGAGCACGGCCTGCCGGTGCTCGTGCACACGCCGCACCGCGACAAGGCCGCGGGGACCCGCCGCACGCTCGACGTGGTCAAGGGGATCGACCCGGGGAAGGTGCTCGTCGACCACCTCAACGAGCTGACCGTCGGCATGGTCCACGAGGCCGGCTGCTGGATGGGCTTCTCGATCTACCCCGACACCAAGATGGACCCGGACCGCATGGTCGCGATCCTCAAGGAGTACGGCACCGAGCGGATGATCGTGAACTCCGCCGCCGACTGGGGACGCAGCGACGTGCTGAAGACCCGCGAGGTCGGCGAGGCCATGCTGGCCGCCGGGTTCACCGACGACGACGTGGACCAGGTGCTGTGGCGCAACCCGGTGGCCTTCTACGGCCAGAGCGGGCGCCTGGTCCTCGACGACGTCGAGTCCGGCGGCGACTACGAGGGCAACACGATCCTGCGCGGGACGCGCTGACCATGCGCCTGCGTCATCCCGCCGGTCCCGTCGTCCACCTGGCCTACTGCACGAACGTCCACCCCGCGGAGGACCTCGCGGGAATCCACGAGCAGCTCACCGGAGTCGCCGCGCGGGTGCGCTCGCTGACCGGCGCCGGGCGGCTCGGGCTCGGTCTGTGGCTGTCACGCCGCGCCGCCCGGGCGCTGCGCGACGACCCCGCCGAGCTGGCCCGGCTGCGCGCCCGGCTGGACGAGCAGGGGCTCGAGGTCGTCACCCTCAACGGCTTCCCGTACGGAGGCTTCCACGACGAGGTCGTGAAGCTGCGGGTCTACCGGCCCGACTGGGCCGAGCCGGAACGGCTCGCCTACACCCTCGACCTGGCCGAGATCCTCACCGCGCTGCTGCCGGACGACGTGACCGAGGGCTCGATCTCGACGCTGCCCCTCGCCTGGCGCACCGGCTGGACGCCGGCCAAGGCCGCGGCCGTCAACGCCAGCCTGGCCGTGCTCGCCCGGGGCCTGCGGGCGCTGGCGGAGCGCACCGGCAAGACGATCCGGGTCGGTTTCGAGCCCGAGCCGGGCTGCGTCGTGGAGACCACCCCGCAGGCGGTGGCGCTGCTCGGCGGGGCCGACCGCGACCACCTCGGCGTCTGCCTGGACGCCTGCCATCTCGCCGTCGGCCTGGAGGAGGCCGCCGACGCGGCGGCCCTGGGGCTGCCGATCGTCAAGCTCCAGGTGTCGTCGGCGGTGGAGGCGCCGCCGGGCGGCCAGCACGCGCTGGCGGCGTACGTGGAGGAGCGGTACCTCCACCAGACGCGGTGCGCGGCGGGCTACACCGACGACCTGCCCGAGGCGCTGGCCGGGGCGCTGCCCACGGACCTGCCGTGGCGCACGCACTTCCACATGCCCCTGCACGCCGCGCCCCCGCCGCCGCTCACCACCACCTCCTCCTATCTGGAGGACCTGCTGCGGCTGCTGGTGACCCCCGCCTCCCCCCACGGGGACCTCGCCGCCCCCCTCACCCGGCACCTCGAGGTGGAGACCTACACCTGGAGCGTGCTGCCCGGCCCGGTGGACATCGCCGAGGGCATCGCCGCGGAACTGGACTGGACCCGGCGGCGGCTCGCCGCCCTCGGACTTAAGGAGATCTGATGGCGCCCGTCGTCGTCGTCAACGTCGTCGGCCTGACCCCGCGCCTGCTCGCGCACATGCCGAACGTCGCCAAGGTGGGGGCCGCGGCCACCCTGAAGCCCGTGCTGCCCGCGGTGACCTGCACGATGCAGGCCACCCTGCTGACCGGGGCCATGCCGCGCGACCACGGCATCGTCGCCAACGGCTGGTACTTCCGCGACCTCGGCGAGGTCTTCCTGTGGCGGCAGCACAACCGGCTGATCCAGAGCGAGCAGCTGTGGGACGCGGTGCCGGGGATGCGCACGGCCAACGTCTGCTGGTGGTACGCCATGGGCGGCTCCAGCGACTTCATCGTCACCCCCCGGCCCGTCTACTACGCGGACGGCAAGAAGGACCAGGACTGCTACACCCGTCCTCCGTCGCTGCACGACGACCTCGTGGCCGAGCTCGGGGAGTTCCCGCTCTTCTCCTACTGGGGGGCGAACGCCAACATCGCCTCCTCCAAGTGGATCATCGCGGCCGCCCGCCGCATCCTCACCCGGGAACGGCCGGACCTGCTGATGGTCTACGTGCCGCACCTCGACTACGACCTGCAGCGGTTCGGCCCGGACGCGCCGCAGGCCGTCGCGGCGGCCCGTGAGGTCGACGCCGCCCTCGCGCCCCTGCTGCAGGAGGACGCCACCTTCGTCGTGGTGTCGGAGTACGGGATCACCAACGCGTCCCGGCCGGTGGACGTGAACCGCGCGCTGCGCCGGGCCGGGCTGCTGGAGGTCTACACCCAGGCCGGGATGGAGTACCTGGACCCCTGGGCGTCCCGGGCCTTCGCCGTGTCCGACCACCAGATCGCCCACCTCTACGTGCGCGACCCCGCCGACCTGCCCCGCGTCCGCGACATCGTGGCCGAGCTGCCCGGCGTGGACGAGGTCCTCGACCAGGAGGGCAAGGCGAGGTACGGCCTCGACCACGACCGGGCCGGCGATCTCGTCGCCGTGGCCGACCCGGATGCCTGGTTCACGTACTACTACTGGCTGTCCGACGATCGTGCGCCCGACTTCGCGAAGCTCGTGGAGATCCACCGCAAGCCCGGATACGACCCGGCCGAGCTGTTCATGGACCCGGACGACCCGTTCGTGAAGCTCCGCGCCGGCGCGGCGCTGGCCCGCAAGAAGCTGGGCTTCCGCTACATGATGTCGGTGGTGCCCCTCGACCCGGCGCCGGTGCGGGGCAGCCATGGCCGCCTGCCCGACACGGCGGCGGACGGTCCGGTGCTGCTGGGCCCCTTCGAGGGCGAGTCCTACGCCGCGACGGAGTTCAAGGGCCTGCTGACGCAGCTGCTCAAGGGCTGAGAGACACCTGAGACAAGGCCGCCGTCCCGCGACCGGGGCGGCGGCCTTCGCCTTCGGGGAAGGCTCACTCCGCCGAGAACAGGTGGTCGCTGATCAGGCGGGCCGCCCCGACGATTCCGGCGGTCCCGCCGAGCTCCGACAAGACGATGGGCAGGTTGCCGGTCGCCAGCGGCAGGGAGCGCTGGTAGACGACGCTGCGGACCTCCGCGAGCAACGCGTGGCCGAGACCCGCCACCCCGCCCCCGATGATCACCAGGCCGGGGTTGAAGAAGCTCACCAGCGAGGCGAGCACGAGCCCCACGTGCCGGCCGCCCTCGCGGACCATCCGCACGGCGGCGGCGTCGCCCGAGGCCGCCGCCGCGCCCACGTCCTCGGCGGTGAGCACGCCCTCGTGCGCGAGCCGCTCGGCGAGGAAGGCGGAGCCGCCGGAGCGGGCGGCGGCCAGGGCGTCGCGGGCCAGCGCCGCGCCGCCGAAGTACGCCTCAAGGCAGCCCGTGTTGCCGCACGTGCAGAGGGGGCCGTCCTCGTCCACCCGGATGTGGCCGATGTCGCCCGCGCTGCCGGTCACCCCGCGGTAGATCCCGCCGTCGACCACGATGCCGCAGCCGATGCCCGTACCGATCTTGACGAGCAGGAAGTCGTCGACGGACCTCGCGAGCCCGGCGTGCAGCTCGCCGAGCGCCATGATGTTCACGTCGTTGTCCACCAGCACCGGGCAGCCGAACTCCCGGGTCAGCGACTCCCGTACGGGGAAGCGGTCCCAGCCGGGCATGATCGGGGGCGAGACCGGCGTCCTGTCACGGAAGCTCACCGGGCCGGGGACGCCGAGGCCGATGCCGTGGATCACACCGTGCGTCTCGGCCGTCTCACCGGTGAGCAGCTTGCCGACGAGCTCCATCGTCTGGTCGAGGACCGCCTCGGGGCCCTCCCGCACGTCGGCCGGCTTCGACAGGTGGCCGAGCACCTCCAGCTCGCCGTTGGTCACGCCCACGTCGATGGAGGTGGCGCCGATGTCGACGCCGACGAAGCGCAGATCGGAGGAGAGGCGCACGATGCCCGAGCGCCGTCCGCCCCGGGACGCCGCGAGGCCTCCGGACTCCACCAGGCCCAGCTGCGCGAGCCGGTCGAGTTCGAGGGCGAGCTTGGACGCGGACAGACGGACCACCTCCCCGAGCTCGGCGCGTGAACGCGCGCCGTCCTGACGCAGGAGGCGCAGGAGCCGGGCCTGGTGCGGATTCTCGGGGCGAACCGTCATTCGCTTCACGCCGCTCTTCGGGGTCGGGAGAACTTCGGGATCGGGGAAATCGGTTGCATGAAGTAACTGACTCTACTTCTGCTCTGGCCTCCTCAACTTTATTACAGGACTGTCTTACTTTTAGCCTGGTATGTGAAAAGTTTCTATGAATCTTGCCCAGGTGGCGGCCATGCCGATACGGCCACCGCGTGTACGGGCCGGTAGCTTTGCCTCCATGGGCAGGACGATGGGCAGGACAGCGGGTAGTCATGTGGTCGTCGTGGGCGCCGGCATCGCGGGACTGGCCGCGGCGCTGCACCTGAGCCGGGCCGAGGCGGGGCTGCGGATCACCGTGCTGGAGGCCGCGCCGAGGATCGGCGGCAAGCTGTACTCCTCGCCCGTCGCGGGGGTGGAGGTCGACGCGGGCGCCGAGTCGATGCTGGCGCGGCGGCCCGAGGGCACGGAACTGGCCCGGCTCGCCGGTCTCGGCGACGACCTGGCCGACCCGGGCACGACCCGGGCGGCGGTCCTGTCGCGGGGGTCCCTGCGCCCGCTGCCCAGGCAGCAGGTCATGGGCGTGCCCGCGGACGTGGTCGCGCTCGCCCGCTCGGGCATCCTGTCGCCCGCCGGGCTCGCCCGGGTGCCGCTCGACCAGTTCCTGCCGCCCACGCTCGTGACCGGCGACGTCTCCGTCGCGGCCTACGTGCGCGCCCGGATGGGGAGCGAGGTCGTCGAGCGGCTGGTGGAGCCGCTGCTGGGCGGAGTCTACGCCGGGCGGGCCGAGTCGCTGTCGCTCGACGCGACCATGCCGCGCGTCGCCGCCGCCGCCCGCACCGAGCGGTCCCTGCTGCAGGCCGCGAGGAGCATGGCCGCCGAGGCCCCGGCGGACGCCGGGCCGGTCTTCACGACCCTCAGGAGCGGAATGGGCGCGTTGCCGGCCGCCGTGGCCAAGGAGTCCGGCGCGCAGGTCCGGACCGGCGTCACCGTGCGCGACCTCCTCCGCACGCCGGACGGCTGGCGGCTGGTCACCGGCCCCACCCGCGACGAGGAGATCATCGACGCCGACGCGGTCGTCCTGGCGGTCCCGGCGCGGCCCGCCTCCCGGCTGCTGCGGCGCGAGGTGCCCGGGGCGGCGGCGGAACTCGCCGCGATCGAGTACGCCGGAATGGCGATCGTCACCCTCGCCTACCCCCTGGCGGCCTTCCCCGAGCCGCCGACCGGCAGCGGCTACCTGGTCCCGCCGGTGGAGGGCCGGCCGGTCAAGGCCGCGACGTTCAGCAGCGTCAAGTGGCCCCACCTGGCGGAGGCCGGCCGGGACGTGCTGATCGTCCGGTGTTCGCTCGGCCGGCTGGGGGAGGAGGCGGTGCTCCAGCGCGACGACGCCGAGCTGACGGCCCTGGCGACGGACGAGATGACCGAGGTGATGGGCGTCCGCGGGCTGCCGCTCGACACCCGGGTGACCCGCTGGGGCGGCGCGCTCCCGCAGTACGAGGTCGGCCACCTCGACCGGGTGGCCCGGGTGCGGGCCGCGGTCGCCGGGCAGCCCGGCCTGGCCGTGTGCGGCGCCGCGTACGAGGGCGTCGGCATCCCGGCCTGCGTCGCCGGCGCCCGGACGGCCGCCCGGCTCGTGCTCGACCACCTGCGGGCGGCGCAGGCCGCCCCGGGGGCCTGACCGCCTCGCCGTACGGGCAGAATGGAGCCATGACGGAGCCCGCCCCGCGCCCCAAGGCACGCGATCTCAACCTGGTCATCCGGTACACGATGTGGTCGGTCTTCCGGCTGCGCGACCGGCTCCCCGACGCCCGTGAGGCCGTCGCCGGGGAGGTCGAGGAGCTGCTCGCCCAGGCGGCGGGCAAGGACGTGACGACGCGCGGCTGCTACGACGTGGCGGGGTTCCGCGCCGACGCGGACTTCATGTTCTGGTGGCACGCCCCCTCCCCGGAGGACCTCCAGGAGACCTACGCCCGGTTCCGCCGTACGGCGCTCGGCCGCGCGAGCGAGCCGGTCTGGTCGGCGATGGCCCTGCACCGGCCCGCGGAGTTCAACAAGTCCCACGTCCCGGCCTTCCTCGCCGACGAGGAGCCCCGCGGCTTCGTCTGCGTCTACCCCTTCGTCCGGTCCCTGGAGTGGTACCTGCTGGAGGACTCCGAGCGCCGCAGGATGCTCGCCGAGCACGGGATGATGGCCCGCGAGTACCCCGACGTGCGGTCGAACACGGTCGCCTGCTTCGCGCTCAACGACTACGAGTGGATGCTGGCCTTCGAAGCCGACGAGCTGCACCGCATCGTCGACCTGATGCGCCACCTGCGGGGGGCCGAGGCGAGGCGGCACACCAGGATCGAGATCCCCTTCTACACCGGCACCCGCAAGCCGGTCAGCGAACTCGTCGCCGCGCTGCCCTAGCGATCGACACCCCCAGGACGGCCCAGGTCAGGGCTTCGACCAGAGGGCCCGCCGCGCCGAGCGCCATCGTCAGCGGCAGCGTCGCGGGCAGCACGGCCGCCACGGGACGGGGCACCGGTCCGTGGCGGAAGCACGCGATCGCCAGCGGGACCAGCCCGGCCATCCACAGCGCGATCCCCGGCATGAACAGCACGCCGAGCGGGTCCGGCGCGTCGTGGCCGAGGAGGAAGGTGGTCGTCACCGGGACCGCGACGAGCGCGTGGCCGAGGCCGTACAGCAGCGCCCCGGCGTCGCCGATCCGACCCCAGCCCCCCGCCGGGCGGTGGACACGGCGCAGCGCGAGGACGGCCACGACCGCCGCCACCAGATAGAGCGCGTACGCGCCCTCGATGACGTAGTCCGCCGGAGAGGCGAACGGCACCGTCTGCGCGTGCAGGATCTGCGTCACGCCGAGCGTCAGTGCCGCCGCCGCGGCGACGGCCGGAGCGGCGGCCGGCGCGGCGGCCGGCGCGGTGGGGGTGGTGGAAGTGCGGGGCGACGCGGTGGCGTCCATGACGGTTCTCCTCCGGAGGGTGCTGTCGTTGCCCGTCCAGGTTCGGGCCGTGACGATCCCGGCCGGAGGAGCCGATGTTCCCGTCCGCGGGGGAACGCCTCCCGGATCTCCGGGAGGCGGGCTCAGCCCGTGGCGAGTCCCGCCGCGCGGGCGGCGGCGACCGCCCCGGCGCGGTCGCGCACGCCGAGCTTGACGAGGACGCCGGAGACGGCGTTGGCCACGGTCTTCGGGCTGACGCCCAGGCGCGCCGCGATCGCCTGGTTGCCCAGGCCCGACGCGACGAGTTCCAGGATCTCGTACTCCCGGTCGGTGAGCGCGGGGAACGGCCGCGGGGACACGCGGGGCGGCGCGTGCAGCAGGTTGATCAGGGACTCGGCCGCGCCGGTCCCGAAGACGGCCTGTCCCCGGGCCGCCGCGCGCACCGCGGCGACCACGTCGTCCTGGCCGGCGTTCTTGAGCAGGTAGCCCCTGGCCCCCGCGCGGACGGCCGCCAGCAGCGACAGGTCGTCGTCCGACATCGTGAGCATCACCACGCTCGGCGGGCGGGCCCCGGCGGACAGCCGCCGGGTCGCCTCGATGCCGTCCATGTTCGGCATCGAGATGTCCATGAGCACGACGTCGGGGCTGTGCTCGCGGGCGGCGGCGAGCGCCCGCAGGCCGTCCTCGGCCACCGCGACGACCTCGATGCCCTCCACGGTCGACATCAGCGCCCCGAGGCCGTCGCGGACCACCGGGTGGTCGTCGACGACGAGCAGCCTGATCACAGGGGAATCCACGCGGCCACCACCGTTCCGCCGCCGGGGGCGGCGTCGATCGTCAGCTTTCCGTCCAGCTCCTCCACCCGCTCCCGCATGGAGGTCAGCCCGACTCCCGGGACGGCCTCGGGCGCGAGCCCGCTCCCGTCGTCGCGCACGCTCAGCTCGAACCCGTCCGTCGTGCCGGCCTTCGCACCGGCCGCGGTCCGGCCGAGGCGTACGGCGCAGCGGCGGGGCCCGCCGTGCCGCACCGCGTTCGTCAGCGCCTCGCGGGCGACCAGGTAGGCCGTGACCTCCACGGCGGCCGGCAGGCCGCTCACGTCCCCGGCCGTGACCTCGATCTCCACCCCGCCGGCGCCCAGCGTCGCGGCGGTGTGCTCGACGGCGCCGGCCAGCCCGAGCTGGGCCAGCTCGGGTGGCCTCAGCCCCCGCACCAGGCGGCGTACGCCCGCACCCGCCTCGGCCACCTGCGCCCTGATCTGGGTGAGCAGGCCGCGCGCCCGCTCCGGGTCGGCCTTCAGCGCGTTGCCCGCGGCGTCCACCGTGAAGCCGATGCCCGCGAGGAAGGCGCCCAGCCCGTCGTGCAGGTCCCTGCTGAACCGCCGCCGCTCCTCCTCCCGCGCGGTGACCAGCAGCGTCCGCGAGCGCTGCAGCGCCACGGCGCGGTGGGCGGCGGCGAGCGCCGCCCCGGCGTGCGACGCGAGCGGGGCGAGCACCCGCACGTCGCCTCCCGACAGGCCGAGGACGCCGAGGACCTCGTCCTGGAAGCGCAGCGGCACCGACACGCCGAGCGGGGCGGGCGTGCCCCGCTCGGCGACCTTCAGCGGCTTGCCCGGCGCGCCCAGCTCGGCCCGTACGTAGGCGGCCCGGGTCGCCTCGGCCGCCGCGTCGGCGACGGCGGCGAGGATCTCCGCGGGCTCCGAGGTCGCGGCCAGGCGGGCGCCCAGCCGGGCGTGGACGGTCTCGGGGTCGGCCCGGCCGCCGTACAGGATGCGGCCGGACGCCCGGCGCAGCCAGCGGTGCAGCGGCTCGACCGCGACCGCGACGGCCGCCGCGGCGGCGACGTGCGCCCCGGTGAGCCCGGACACCGTGAAGTACAGCAGGGCCAGGACCCCGGTCAGCAGCCCCAGGGTCAGCACCCGGCGCAACCACGGCCCGGTCCCGTACAGGTCGTGGCGGAGCATCGCCACGCCGACGCAGGCCGGCAGGGCCAGGATGAACGGCACTCCGGCGGCGGGCAGCCGGGTGACGGCTGGCAGGAAGACGCCCGCCACGAACGCGCCGGCGCCGAGGCAGATCCACAGCAGCTGGGTGCGCCGCTCGCCCTGCGCCCTGACGGTGCGGACGACGAGCCCGGCCGCGCAGGCGAGCGAGACCGCGGCCAGGAGCACGATGACGGCGGGCAGCGCGTCCCGCGCCGGCGCCAGGGCCTCGACCGGGAACGGCCGGTCCGGGCCCTCGGGCACCAGCGCGGCCAGCACCGTGAACGCCGCCGTGGCGGCCACTCCCGTCGCGGCCACCGGCCGCCAGGCCCGCCCGGGCAGGCGGCCGTCCGGCACGAGCAGCAGCAGCACGCCGCCCACGGTCAGCAGGGCGGGGGCCCAGGCCCACGCGCCCACCCAGGCGGCCCAGCGGCCGCCGGGTAGGCCGGGCCGGAGCGAGTAGGAGTCGGCGAAGTAGGCGACGGCGCCGAGCACGGTCACCAGGCAGCAGGGTCCGACGGCGCCGCCCCTGCGGCGGGCCACCAGATAGGCGCCGAGCGGGGTGAAGCCGAGCGCGACCGCGGCGTCCACCGGGTCGGCGCCGCCCAGCGCTCCTCCGGCCGCGACCAGGACGCAGGACAGCCCGAAGACGAGCCAGGACACGGTGGGGGACACGGTGAGGGACACGGCGGCCGGCACGGACCCTCCCTGTGATCGGCGGAGGACGGGACTCCGTTGGAAGGGACATTCTGCCGGACCACGTGCGAAACGCCTGAAAGGGACTTGGCGGCGGCTGGACTTTGCCATACTGTGACGGAAGATCTACGTCTAGGTGAGGCAGAGTGTCAAGCGGGCTGGCACGTTCCAGGGGGCGCCGCCGTAAGAGGCGGACCCGTTCACACGTCGTCGAACTGTCGCTGGGAGCCGCCGCTTTCGCCGTCGGGGCCTTCGCGATCGCCGGGCCGCTGTCGCACCCGGACGCGGCTCCGGCCGGCGTGGCCGCCGCGCCCGCGCCGCACGCCTCCCCGGCCGGTGAGCTCACCGTCGCGAGCGTCGACACGGGGAAGAAGGCGGACGGCGCGCGGAAGAAGAAGGCGTCGGCGAAGAAGGCGTCGGGACCGTCCAAGTACACGGACAAGAAGGCGGACGCCTACTTCCGCAGCCGGTGGAACGACAAGACGGCCAAGAAGGTCAAGGACATCCGCACCACCGGCCGCTATCTGCGCATCTACACGAGCCTCCCGGAGAACGCCGACAACTCCAAGGCCGCGATCACCCTGTGCAAGCGAGGCCTGGAGTACCTGGCCGAGCGGGGGGAGGTCAACCCCGTGGTGTTCGTCCAGTCCAGGTTCGGCGAGAACGGCAATCCCGTCCTCGCCAACGTCCTCGGCCCGGACGACGACGACTGCCGGGTCACCTACCCGAAGCCGAACTGAGCCGGCCTACTCGGCCGGCCGCAGGGTCAGGCTGACGGAGTTGATGCAGTACCGGTCGTCTGTCGGGGTGGGATAACCCTCGCCGTGGAACACGTGCCCGAGGTGCGAGTCGCACCGCGCGCAGCGCACCTCGACCCGGCGCATGCCCAGGGAGTCGTCCTCGTGCAGCGTCACGGCCTCCGACTCCGACGGCTCGAAGAACGACGGCCAGCCGCAGTGCGACTCGAACTTGGCCTCCGACCGGAACAGCTCCGCGCCGCAGGCGCGGCAGGAGTAGACGCCGACGGTCTTGGTGCCGACGTACTCGCCGGTGTAGGGCCGCTCGGTCCCCGCCTGCCGGAGGACGCGGAACTCCTCCGGGGAAAGCTGCGCGCGCCACTCGGCGTCGCTCTTGACTACCTTTTCCATGCTCACCACCCTGTGCCCGGTGGCCCCTCGCGGGGATTACGAAGTGAGGAACCATCAGGCCGTCCCGGATCTTCCCCGGGGGTAGGGTCGCCTACATGGCTTCGCCGTACATCGAGATCGAGGTGGGTGACCGGGTCGTCAAGGTCACCAACCCGGACAAGGTCTATTTCCCGGCGATCGGCGCGACCAAGCGCGACCTGGTGACGTACTACGTGAGCGTGGGGGAGGGCGCGCTGCGCGCGATGCGGGAGCGGCCGACCTACCTCAAGCGGCATCCGGACGGCGTCGGCTCCGAGGCGATCTACCAGAAGCGGATGCCCCGGCATCCCGACTGGATCGAGACCGTCACCGTGCGCTTCCCCAGCGGGCGCACGGCCGACGCCTTCTGCCCGACCGAGGTGGCGGCCATCGCCTGGTGCGCCAACCTTGGCACGATCGACTTCCACCCCTGGCACGCCCGCCGCGCCGACCTCGACCACCCCGACGAGCTGCGCATCGACATCGACCCGCAGCCCGGCACCTCGTTCGAGCAGGCCCGTACGGTCGCCTTCACCGCGAAGGAGGTCCTCGACGAGCTCGGCATGCGGGGTTTCCCGAAGACCTCCGGCAGCCGGGGCGTCCACGTGAACGTGCGCATAGAGCCGCGCTGGACCTTCACCGAGGTGCGGCACGCCGCCATCGCCTTCGCCCGGGAGGTGGAGCGGCGCACCGATCTCGCGACGACCGCCTGGTGGAAGGAGGAGCGGGGGGAGAAGGTCTTCATCGACTACAACCAGAACGCCCGCGACCGGACGGTGGCGTCCGCCTACTCGGTGCGCGCCCGGCCCGACGGCCGGGTGTCGGCCCCCGTGACCTGGGCCGAGCTGGAGGACTGCGACCCCGGCGCCTTCGACCTGAGGACGATGCCGGACCGGTTCGCCGCGCTGGGCGACGTGCAGCGGGAGATCGACGACCGCGCCTTCGGCATCGGCACGCTCCTGGAGTGGTACGACGCCGACGAGCGGGGCGACCTGCCGTATCCGCCGAACTACCCGAAGATGCCCGGCGAGCCCAAGCGGGTGCAGCCCAGCAAGGCAAGGCCATCCGGCGAAGGATGACGCTGCGCGAAGCCGGCCCGGCTTTCCCGGGTGCTCGCGGCGCTCGTTGAGCCTCGTCGGAAGCGCGGGCCGAGACTTGACAGGGTCTTGGCCCGGTCTCCCCGACGTGCGTGCCTACCCTGGGCAGTACGAGCCGTTTCCTCCGGCAGGAGGGAGATCGTCATGCTGTGGCGGACGTACCTGTCGTTCATCGTCGCCCTGACTCCCGCAGTGGGGCTGCCGCACATGGCCGCCCCGGCCCCGCCTTCGACGGTGGTGCGCGACGGCCCCGACGCCCGGGCGACGCTGAAGGACGCCAACGGCCGGACCGTCGGTGTGGTCCGCGTCAATGAGCAGAAGGACGGCGCCACCAGGGTGCGCGTCGCCGTCGAGAACCTGCCGGCCGGGTTCCACGGGCTGCACCTCCATGCCAAGGGGGTGTGCGACCCCTCGTCGACCGACCCCGCGACCGGCAGTCCGTTCGCCAGCGCAGGCCGGCACCTCGGCATGGGCTCCCACCCCGACCACGCAGGTGACCTGCCCAACCTGATGGTCGGGAAGGACGGGAGAGGGCGGGCCACATTCCTGACCGATCGCTTCGGCCTGGACCGGCTACGTGCGCCGGAGGGCGCCTCGGTCGTCGTCCACGCCCGTGCCGACAACGCGGCGCAGATTCCGGACCGCTACCGCCACGGCAGGAAGGGCCCCGACGCCGAGACGCTCAAGGCCGGTGACTCGGGCGACCGCATCGCCTGCGGCGTCATACGCGTACGGTGAGTCGGCGCGGGTTGTGCGTGCCGGCTTGAGGATGTATTACGCATTGCTCGCAATGATGGATACGACCTGGGGGAATAATACCTTCTGTTGGGTCGTCATGTCTTACATGGGAGTCTTACCCTGGAGTTGTAAGCATTTCTCTGTAGCTAATCTGGGGAAGAAATGCGAGAGGGCTCCTCGGTCGCAACCGTCAACCGGAAGACAACTTCCTGGCGAGAGCGAGCACTCGCTACCATCGATGGTCTGGAAACCGAACTTGACCGCCTGAACAACGACTCCGCTTATGCAAGGGGAGTGCGGCGGCATTTAGGGGCTGCGCGAGGTGCGGCGACGCGGCTTCGAAACCCGATGTCTGTTTGGACGGGGTCGGCAGTCGATCGTACGTGGGCGAACATCCACCAGGCCGAGGTTGAGTTGTTGCGGTTGGTGCCGCCCGGCGAACTGGAATGGTGGGGTACGAACATCCTTGCGCGCGCGAAACAGCACTTGGGTCGTAACGATCCTCGGCGGACCAAGTTTGAATCGCAGCTCAGGCGATCTGACGGGAAGTTGGCGGCATGTGACCGTGGATTGGCGATCCAAACGATGCAGGCGGCCAACATAGCTGCCCAGCTGGAGAGAGTGAACCTGCGGAGCTTTCGGAACATCGTCCTGGTCACCGCCATCATTTTGGCTTTGATAGCTGTCTCGTTCATGTTTCTGGGTATTCTCGAGTCCGACAAGTTGAAGCTTTGCTATCATCCTAAAGAGGGCCTGGTCTGTCCGCTTGGTGGGCGACCCAGTGTGTGGGATATTCCGCTCGTGGAATTGATCGGGTTGTCTGGTGCGGCATTGGTGGGGGCTGCCACCTTGCGTCATATTCATGGGGCGGCCACGCCTTACACTCTTCCTATAGCATTGGCACTCCTAAAGCTTCCGGCGGGCGCGGTTTCCGCAGTCCTGGGGCTGTTGCTGATCCAAGGTGGTTTCATTCCGGGCCTGACCGACCTGGACACCGGTGGTCAGATTCTCGCCTGGGCGGCCGTCTTCGGTATCGCGCAGCAAGTAGTAACTCGAGTAGCTGATGAACAAGCGCGACGTGTTCTCGAGAATGTTCGCGGGCCTTCGTATTGGGGGGAGCGAACCTCGAGAACTGTGGACTAGGGGGCGCGGGTGCAGCCGCCCAAGGCCCGGCCCGAGGGCGGTCAGGAGGGCTGAGCCGCCGGTCCGGCGGTGCCGGTGCGGTGTTGTCGGTGCGGTGTGCGAGTGTGGGAACCGTGCGCCGCATCCATCCCCACGCCGAGGACGATCCCGACATCGCCGCCGCCTACGCCTACCCGCGTGACCACTGGCTGCGTCTCAACATGGTGGCGAGCGCCGACGGCGCGGCCTGGGTCGAGGGCCACTCGGCGGGCCTGTCCGGCCGGGCCGACAAACGGATCTTCGGGCTGCTGCGCGGCCTGGCCGACGTGGTGCTCACCGGCGCCGCCACCGTCCGCACGGAGGGCTACCGGCCCGCCCGCCCGCGCGAGTCGTGGCGGGCGCCGCGCGAGGGCCGCCCACCCGTGCCGCCGATCGCCGTCGTCACCCGCCTGCTCGACCTCGATCTCGGGGGCCCGCTGTTCACCGAGGCCGAGCCGTACGCCCGGACCATCGTGATCACGACGGAGGCGGCGCCGAAGGACCGCAGGGACGAGGCCGCGGACAAGGCCGTCGTGATCGTCGCCGGAGACGACCGGGTCGATCTCGCGACCGCGGTGGAGGAGCTGCGCGGCCTGGGACTCGGCCGGATCCTGTGCGAGGGCGGGCCGCGGATCAACGCGCAGCTCGCCGCGGCCGGGCTGGTCGACGAGCTGGCGCTGACGGTGAGCCCGCTGCTGGCCGGGGGTGACGCCGCGCGCATACTGGACGGCGTCGCCTCGCGCACGCCGCTGACCCTCGCCCAGGTGCTGGAGGAGGACGGCTTCCTCTTCTGCCGATATCTCAGGGAGGCGCATGATGAAGCCGCCGGTTGAGCCGCTGATCCCGGACCTGGACCTGCCGGTGGTGCCGCCGGTCGCGCCGATGCTCGCGAAGGCGGTCAAGAAGCTGCCCGAGCAGGACGGCACGCTCTACTACGAGCCGAAATGGGATGGCTTCCGCTGCATCGTCTTCCGCGACGGCGACGAGGTCTTCCTGGGCAGCAGGAACGAGCGGCCCTTCACGCGCTACTTCCCTGAGCTGGTCGAGGCCGTCAGGAAGGAGCTGCCGCCCCGGTGCGTGGTGGACGGCGAGATCGTGCTGATCAGGGGCCAGTCGCTCGACTTCGACGCGCTCCAGCAGCGCATCCACCCCGCCCAGTCCCGGGTGCGGCTGCTGGCCGGGAGCACGCCCGCCTCCTTCGTCGCGTTCGATCTGCTCGCCGTCGGCGCGGAGGACCTGATGGAGGCGCCGTTCTCGGAGCGGCGGGCCCGGCTGGAGGAGGCGCTGGCGGGGGCGGGCCGGTCGGTGCGGCTCACCCCGGTCACCCGGGACGAGGGCCGGGCCGCCGAGTGGTTCGACGCGTTCGAGGGCGCCGGGCTCGACGGCATCGTGGTCAAGCCGGGAGACCAGCCGTACACGCCGGACAAGCGGGTGATGTTCAAGGTCAAGCACGAGCGGACGGCCGACTGCGTCGTGGCGGGCTACCGCGAGCACAAGTCGGGGCCGGTCGTCGGGTCGCTGCTGCTCGGGCTGTACTCCGCCGACGGCCGCCTGCACCACGTGGGGGTGGCCGCCTCCTTCCCGATGAAGAAGCGCGAGGAACTGGTCGGGGAGCTCGCGCCGTACCGGATGGAGGATCTGAGCGAGCACCCCTGGGGACACTGGGCCGAGGTGGCGGAGGGCGGCGCGCAGAGTGGCCGGCAGGGTGGCGCGCAGGGCCAGCGCCTGCCGGGCGCCGTCTCGCGGTGGAACGCCAAGAAGGACCTGTCGTTCATCCCGTTGCGGCCGGAACGGGTCATCGAGGTCGCCTACGACCACATGGAGGGCGACCGGTTCCGGCACACCGCCCAGTTCCGCCGCTGGCGCACCGACCGCACGCCCGAGTCCTGCACCTACGACCAGCTCGAACGCCCGGTGAGCTACGACCTCGACGAGATCCTCGCCCGCTGAGCCGTCCCGGCATCCGGCCGGTCGGCAGAGGTCGGCAGAGCTCAGCCGGTCAGGGCGCGGACGGCGGCGGTGACGACGACGGCCACCGCGACCACCACCAGGAAGGGCGCGCGCAGCAGCAGCGCGACGGCCGCCGCGGCGAGGCCGGCGGCCCGGGCGTCGACGACGAGCGTGCGGCCGTCGGCGAAGGTCTGCAGGGCGATCAGCGCGGCCAGCGCCGCGATCGGCACCAGCGCGGCGAGCCTGCGCATGAGCGGCCGTTCCAGCACCGCCGCCGGGACCGACAGCCCGAGGAGCTTGACCGCATAGCACCCGGCGACAGTGACCGCGATCGCGATCCACACCCCCATCACGCCTCCTCCGCCCGCGCCGCCGCGCTCCGCTCCCGCCGTGCGGCGGCGCGGGACCGGAGCGCGGCGACGGCCAGGACGGCGGGCGCGGCGAGCACGGCCACCAGCACCGGGACGCCCGCGGGCAGGAACGGCACGCAGGCCAGCGCCAGCACGACGGCCAGCACGGCCACCGCCACCTCATGCCGGAGGACCGCGGCCCGGGCCGGCCGGGCCGTCGCCGTGCCCTCCCCATCCTGGCCCGGAGCCGGGGTGGCGCCTGCCCGCGCCGAAGGAGCGGCGGAGGAGCGGTCCCGGAGCATGGGCAGGAGCAGGGCGAGGAAGACGGCCGGACCGGCCACGTCGAGCCCCCAGGCCGCCGGGTCGCCCAGGGCCGCGGCGCCCAGCGCGCCGAGGAGGGTCGTGACGTTCCACCCGGCGTACAGGGTCACGCCCGTGACGGTGAACCCGAGCCGGGCGAGGCGCCGGTCGGGCTGGGCCAGGGCCACGGCGGAGGTCTCGTCGATCACCCAGTGGGCGGCCAGCGGACGGACCGCGGCGGGGAGGCCGAGCACCTGCGACAGACGCAGGCCGTAGAACGCGTTGCGGACGCCCAGCAGCAGCGCCCCCGCCGCCGCGGGGAGCGGTGCCCCGCCGGCGCCGAGCGCGCCCACCAGCGCGAACTGGGACGCCCCGGTGAAGACCAGCAGCGACAGCACGCAGGTCTGGGCGAGCGTCATCCCGGCCCCGGCCGACGTCACGCCGAACGCGAACCCGGAGAGCCCGACCGCCGCGCCGACCCCGAGGGCGTCCCGTACGACCGCCGACCGGGGCTTCGTCGGCAGGCCGGAATGCGGCTTTTGTGGTGGTGCCGTAGTCACCCGACCGAGGGTAACCGGCGGCTCGGGCCGCCGGCGCACACGAGGACGCGCATGGACCGGTCGGTGACGGTGACCTTGGACCCGGCGACCAGCGTCTCCGCCGCGTCCGGGTCGTCCGGCGGATCCTCGTCGGCGGTGTCGAGCACGGGACGCCAGGCCGCGCCCAGCTCCGGGCCGGGGAGGGCGAAGGTCAGGCTCTCGTGGTGCGCGTTGATCAGCAGCAGGAACGTCGCGTCGGTGATCCGCTCGCCCCGCGCGCCGGGCTCGCTGATCGCGTCGCCGTTGACGTAGACGCCCAGCGACTTGGCGTAGCCGGTCTGCCAGTCGGCGTCGGTCATCTCGGTGCCCGACGGCGTGAGCCAGACGATGTCCCTGCTGTCGTCCCCGACCGTGCGGCCCAGGAAGAACCGGCGGCGCCGGAAGACGGGGTGGGCCCGCCGTAACGCGCCCAGGCGGCGGACGAAGTCCAGCAGGCCGGGTTCCTGCCCGACCAGGGACCAGTCGATCCAGGACGTCTCGTTGTCCTGGCAGTAGGCGTTGTTGTTGCCCTGCTGGGTGCGGCCGAACTCGTCGCCCGCCAGCAGCATCGGCACGCCCTGGGACACGAACAGGGTGGTGAGGAGGTTGCGCCGCTGGCGCCGCCGCAGCCGGTTGATCGCCGGGTCGTCGACCGGCCCTTCGGCGCCGCAGTTCCACGACCGGTTGTCGTCCGTGCCGTCGCGGTTGCCCTCGCCGTTGGCCTCGTTGTGCTTGTGGTCGTACGACACGAGGTCGTTGAGCGTGAACCCGTCGTGGGCGGTGACGAAGTTGATCGATGCGACCGGGCGGCGGCCGCTGGTCGCGTACAGGTCGCTCGACCCGGCGAGGCGCGAGGCGAACTCGGGCAGCGTCCGGGAGTCGCCCCGCCAGAAGTCCCGTACGGCGTCGCGGTACTTGCCGTTCCACTCGGTCCACAGGGGCGGGAAGTTGCCGACCTGGTAGCCGCCGGGACCGACGTCCCACGGCTCGGCGATCAGCTTGACCTGGGAGATCACCGGGTCCTGCTGGATGAGGTCGAAGAACGCGCTGAGCCGGTCGACGTCGTGCAGCTCGCGGGCGAGCGCGGCGGCGAGGTCGAAGCGGAAGCCGTCCACGTGCATGTCGAGCACCCAGTAACGCAGCGAATCCATGATCAGCTGGAGCGCGTGGGGCGAGCGGACGTTCAGCGAGTTGCCGCAGCCGGTGTAGTCGAGGTAGTAGCGGCGGTCCTCCTCGCGCAGCCGGTAGTAGGCGACGTTGTCGAGGCCCCGGAACCCGAGCGTGGGGCCCATGTGGTCGCCCTCGGCCGTGTGGTTGTAGACCACGTCGAGGATCACCTCGATCCCCGCGTCGTGCAGGGCCCGGACCATCGCCTTGAACTCCTGGACCTGCTGGCCGCGCTGTCCCGCGCAGGAGTACGCGTTGTGCGGCGCGAGGTAGGCGATCGTGTTGTAGCCCCAGTAGTTGGTCAGCCCCCGGGCGACCAGGAAGTGCTCGGGCACGAACTGGTGGACGGGCATGAGCTCGACCGCCGTCACGCCGAGCGACCGCAAGTGGTCGATCACGGCCGGGTGCGCGAGCCCGGCGTAGGTGCCCCGCTGCTCCTCGGGCACGGCGGGGTGCCGCATGGTGAGCCCGCGCACGTGCGCCTCGTAGATCACCGTCTCGTGGTACGGCGTGCGGGGCGGCCGGTCGTTGCCCCACTCGAAGAACGGGTTGACCACCACGTTCTTCGGCATGTGCGGCCCGGAGTCCTCGACGTTCAGCCGGGCGGGGTCGGCGAAGTGGTAGGAGAACAGCGACTCGTTCCACCGCACCGAGCCCTCGATCGCCTTCGCGTACGGATCGAGCAGCAGCTTGGCCGGGTTGCACCGGTGGCCGTGCTCGGGCCGGTAGGGGCCGTGCACGCGGAAGCCGTACCGCTGGCCGGGCATGATCCCCGGCAGGTAGCCGTGCCAGACGAAGCCGTCGACCTCCGGCAGGTCGACGCGGGTCTCCGCGCCGTCGTCGTCGAACAGGCACAGCTCGACCCGCTCGGCCACCTCCGAGAACACCGAGAAATTGGTGCCCACACCGTCCCAGGTGGCGCCGAGTGGGTAGGGCTCTCCAGGCCAAACCTCGCGCATGTAACCTCATTCTCCACTGCCCGGACGATTCGTGCACCTGGGGCGGTACCCCTGCTCCCGGTCCGCGCACGCGGAGGCCCCCGCCGGACCGGTCCGGCGGGGGCCCCACTGGTGGTTCAGCCGACGAGTTCGGCGTTCAGGGTGATCGTCGTGCCGGCCAGCGCCTTGCTCACCGGGCAGTTCGCCTTGGCGGTCTCGGCCGCCTGCTGGAAGTCCTCGGCGGACAGGCCGGGCACCTGGGCCCGTACGGAGAGCACGATGCCGGTGATGCCCTCTCCGGGCTGGAAGGTCACGTCGGCCCGGGTCTCGACCGACTGCGGCGGGGTGCCCGCCTGGGCCAGGCCGTGGGACAGGGCCATCGAGAAGCACGAGGAGTGGGCGGCCGCGATGAGCTCCTCCGGGCTCGTCTTGCCGTTCGCCTGCTCGGCCCGGGAGGGCCAGGAGACGTCGAAGGTGCCGACGCCGGAGGTGTCGAGCGAGACAACGCCCGAACCGTCGAGCAGGGCGCCCTTCCACTGCGTCGTCGCGGTACGAGTGGTCGCCATGGCGATATCCCTTCACTAGCGAGTCTTAATCCATTCAGCAGCGACCTTAACGCCACCCGCGCCGCCGGTCGTCCCGCGACCCTCCCGCAAACCCACGATCACGCCGGCGCGGCGGCGACACGCGCCTGGTGGGCGCGGTGCTCGGCCCGGACCAGGTCCTCGACCTCCGCCCTGATCCGCAGGAACTCCGCGGAGCGCTTGATCTCCAGCGGGCGGGGCTCCGGCAGGCCGATGACGATCTCCTGGCTGATCCGGCCGGGATCGCTGGACAGCACGATCACCCGGCGCGCGAGGAACACGGCCTCCTCCGTGTCGTGGGTCACCATGACGACCGTCGGGCGTTCCCCGGCCGGTGTCACGTCCTGCCAGACCTGCCGTACGAACAGCTGCATGTCCTCCTTGGTCTGCACGTCGAGCGCGCCGAAGGGCTCGTCGAGCAGCAGCACGCGCGGCGCGCAGGCCAGCGCGCGGGCGATCGCCACCCGCTGCTGCTGCCCGCCCGACAGGCGTCCGGGCAGGGCCCCGGCCAGGTGGCCGAGGCCCACCTCGTCGAGCAGCCACCGCACCCGCTCCCGCCGGGCGGCGCGCGGCACGCCGAGCGCCTCCAGGCCGAACGCGACGTTCTGGGCCACGGTCCGCCAGGGATACAGCGAGGCGGTCTGGAACACCAGGCCGCGGTCCGGGCCGGGACCCGCGACCTCACGGCCGTCCAGCAGCACCCGGCCGGACGTGGGCGGGACGAGGCCCGCGACCATGCCCAGCAGGGTCGACTTGCCCGAGCCGCTCGCCCCCACCACGCAGACGAAGTCGCCGGACGCCACGGACAGGTCCACGTCCTGGAGCACCGGCCGGCCCGGGACGAACTCCTTGCCCACGCCCTCCAGCCGAAGACCGCTCGGTGCGCTCGTCAACGGGCCCACCTCCCCACCCGGGCGCGCAGCAGGCGCAGCGTGACGTCGATGGCCAGGCCGATCAGGCCGATCACCACGAGGATCGCGAAGATGCGGTCGGTCTGCAGGAACCGCTGGGCGCGGGTGATCCGGTAACCGAGTCCCGAGGTGGCCGCGACCAGTTCGGCGACGACCACGAAGTTCCACGCCGCGGCGGCGTTGACCCGCATCGCGTCGATGATCCCCGGCAGCGCGTACGGGAACACCACCCGGGCGGCCACCCGCGGCCGGGACGCCCCGAGGGTCGCCGACACCTCCAGCAGCCGGTGCGGCACCTGCCGTACGGCGTCGGCGGTCATGAGCGTGTTGAAGAACACCACGCCGAGGACGAGCAGCGCCACCTTCGACGCCTCGCCGATGCCCAGCCAGATGATCAGCAGCGGGATGAAGGCCGACGCGGGCAGGTAGCGCAGGATGCCGACGGCCGGTTCGAGCAGCGGCTGCGCCCAGCCGAGCGTCCCCATCGCGAACCCCAGCGGCACCGAGATCAGGACGGCCAGGCCGAAGCCCGCCGCGATCCGGCCGAGGCTCGCCGCGAGGTCGGCGGCCAGTTCGCCGCCGGCCGCCATGTCCACCCCGGCCGCCCAGACCGCCGACGGGGAGGGCAGGAACGCGGGGTCCACCCGGCCGCTCGCGCTGACCGCCTGCCAGACCGCCAGCGGCACGAGGATCGACAGGCACCGCAGGAGCCAGGCCGTACGTGCGGAGACCGAGGTCGTGAGCGCCTTGGTCGTGAGCGGCCCGGTTCTGAGCTTCGCCCGGCGCGGCGCGGGCTCTTCCGCCGCCGGGACCGTCCCGGCGTCCTGTCTCGGCATCGCCTCGGCCGCGGTCACGGCTGCACCGCGCGGACGAACTGGGGCGCGAACAGTCCCTCCAGCGGCGGGGCCCTGTCCACCAGCTTCGCCGAGACCAGGAACTCCGCGATCTCCTTGGCGCGGCCGTCCAGCTCGCCGGAGAAGGCCGTCCGGTTGCGCTCCAGCGTGAAGATCGTCGTGCCCTTGTCGTACGACTCGTAGTCGGACACGCTCACCCCCGCCCGCTTCGCCATGATCTCCAGGGCCTCCGGCCGGTGCTCGCCGATCCAGGTGAGCGCGTCGAACCAGGCCGACACGAGCCCCTGCACGGCCTTCGGGTCGCGGGAGACGAGGTCACGGGTGACCACCAGGTGGTCGGGGATCGCCCCGGGGAAGTCGGCCGACGTCGCGATCGCCCGGCTGCCCTTCCGCTTGAGCGCGGTCGTGGTGAAGGGGGCGAACACCCCGACGGCGTCCACCTGCCCGGCGGCGAAGGCCGCCGCGGCGGCGTCGGTCGGCATCGGCCGGAACTGCACGTCCGCCTCGGTGAGACCGGCCTTCCGCAGCGCGAGCAGGAGCAGGTAGTGGTCGACCGTGCCCTGCTCGGCGGCGACGGTCCTGCCCTTCAGACCGGACAGCGACGAGATGCCCGGCCCCGCGATGATCTGGTCGTTGCCGCTGGAGTTGTCGTTGACCAGCACGACGCTCTGCTTCGCCCCGCCGGCCACGGACGCCAGGGTGTCGTTGAGCGTCTGGCTGTTGGCGTCGATGGTTCCCGTGGCCAGCGCGTTGAGCGAGTCCGTGTAGCTGTCGAAGTACTTGAGCTCGACGTCCACGCCGTTCTTGCGGAACAGGCCCTGCTCGCCGGCGACCTGCCAGGGGAACCAGCCCGGCCAGGCGCTGAAGCCCAGGGTGATCGTCGAGCCGGCCGGGGCGGCGGCCTGCCGCTCCCCGGGGGAGGCGCAGCCCGCGAGCAGGAGCAGAACGAGAACGGCGGCGAGGTGTCGGCGCGTCATTGGACGGCCTCCTTCTTCCTCTTCGGCAGGTGTCCCGAGCGCACCAGGCACCCGAGGGTGTCGCAGATGACCCGGGTGGCGATGAGCGAGGTGATCTCCGCGTTGTCGTACGGCGGGGAGCACTCCACCACCTCGATCCCGGCGAGCGGCCGGGCGTCGGCGATGAGCTGGATGAACTTGAGCACCTCGCGGGGGAGGAACCCGCCGGGCTCGGGCCAGCCGGTTCCGGGCACGAAGGCCGCGTCGAGGCAGTCGACGTCGAAGGACAGCCAGACGGCCTCCGCGCCGTCCCAGGCGACCTCCAGGGCCCGTTCGGCGGCGGCCTCGATGCCCATCTCGACGCAGTCGGTGACCGTCATGATCGTGGTGCCCCGCTCGCGGCCCACCTTCACGCCCGGGCGGGGCGCCTGCCAGCCGCCGATGCCGATCTGCACGAGGTTCTTCGGCGGCACGTTCGGGATGTCGGTGGCGTGGAACCAGGGGGTGGTGTGCATCCGCTCGTCGAGGTCGGTCTCCTGGGTGTCGACGTGGCGGTCGAAGTGGATGATGCCGACGTTTCCCCGCACGTGTTCGGCCACCCCGCGCACGGTCGGGTAGCCGATCGAGTGGTCCCCGCCGAGGATCACCGGGAAGGCGCCGCTCTCGAAGACGTGCGCGACGCCCTTGCTGATCTGGTCGAAGGTCTTCTCGATGTTGCCCGGGATCGTGAAGATGTCGCCCAGGTCGCAGATCGTGATCGACTCGCGGAGGTCGACGCCGAGCTCGAAGCTGTAGGGGCCGTACAGCGCGGAGATCTTGCGGATGCCCTGCGGCCCGAAGCGGGTGCCCGAGCGGTAGGTGGTGCCCCCGTCGAAGGGCGCGCCGAGCACCGCCACGTCGTACTCCCCGCAGCGCCGCACGTCCTCGACGTACGGCGCCTTGAGGAAGGTGTTGATCCCGGCGAAGTGCGGCAGTTCGCCGCGGGAGAAGGTGGGAATGGTGCGGTCGACGATCGAGTCGGCGCCCTGCAGGCCGAGTTCGAGCCCGCGGGCGATCTCCCGCTCGTGCATGGTGGTGGGGATCTCGGCCTCACGCTCGACGGCGTTACGGGCTTCGGGACCGTAGTGGGAATGGAGGTGGCCCACGGCACTCCTCGGGGGGACGGCTGGTCCACCGCCGCCCGGCGGGCGGCGGGATTCGCGACCCGCGGCGTCTCCCCGGTCCCGGCCGCGCCGTTGACCGGGGAGACGCCGAAGTCGCAGCCTCCCGGGCTTTTGTCCCGCCGTGGAACGGCTCCGCGCCGAGCCGCCTGCACCTCTCGGACCAGCCGAACGGAACCCTAGGTGCGCCTCACCGGGGTGAGCCGGTGAGTCCCCTTCATGACAGCGGCGGCCTGTTTCCGCCGGATTTCCGTGGGGTAGCCGTCCCGTGACCGCCTGCTCACGCGGGCGCCGCGCGCTCCAGGATCGGCTCCAGGTCGAGGCCGGCCGGGAGCGTGCCGAAGGCGCGGCCCCAGTCGCCGCCCAGGCGGGAGGCGCAGAACGCGTCGGCCACCGGCGCCGGGGCGTGCCGCACGAGCAGGGACGCCTGCAGGACCAGCGTCATCTCCTCGGCCACCCGGCGGGCGTCGGCCTCACCGGCGGAGGCGAGCGTCTTCAGCACCCGCCCGGCCGCGTCGCCGACGCGGTGGTCCCCGGCGCGGGCGACCTCGGCGAAGAACGCCTCGACCGCCTCCGGCTCCCGGGCGAGCACCCGCATCAGGTCGAGGGCGGCCACGTTGCCCGAGCCCTCCCAGATGCCGTTCAGCGGGGACTCCCGGAACAGCCGGGGCATCTGCGACTCCTCGACGTACCCGTTGCCGCCCAGGCACTCCAGCGCCTCGGCGGCGTGGACCGGCGCCCGCTTGCAGATCCAGTACTTGGCGGCGGCGAGGGCGGCCCGGCGGAACAGGCCCTCGGCGGCGTCGCCCGCCACCGCCCGGTCGGTCGCCCCGGCCAGGCGGGTCATCAGCGTGGTCGCCGCCTCGGACTCCAGCGCGAGGTCGGCGAGCACGGCGCGCATCAGCGGCTGGTCGGCCAGCGGCCGGCCGAACGCGCTCCGGTGGCGGGCGTGGTGGAGGGCCTGCGACAGTCCCTGCCGCATGCCGGCGGCCGAGCCGGTCACGCAGTCGAGCCTGGTCATGTTGACCATCTCGATGATCGTGCGGACGCCCCTGCCCTCCTCGCCGACGAGGAAGGCCGTCGCGCCGTCGTACTCGACCTCCGCGGAGGCGTTGGACCGGTTGCCGAGCTTGTCCTTCAGCCGCATCAGGCGCATCGCGTTGCGGGTGCCGTCGGGCAGCACACGGGGGAGCAGGAAGCACGACAGCCCGCGCGGGGCCTGGGCCAGCACCAGGAACGCGTCGCACATCGGGGCGGAGTTGAACCACTTGTGCCCGATCAGGGCGAAGCTCCCGTCGCCGAGGGGTTCGGCCCGGGTGGTGCCGGCCCGCACGTCGGAGCCGCCCTGCTTCTCGGTCATGGCCATCCCCGCCAGCACGCCCCGCTTCTCCAGCGGCGGGCGCAGCCCGAAGTCGTACGTGCGGGAGGCCAGCAGGGGCTCCCACTCCGCCCGCAGCGACGGCGAGTGCCGCAGCGCGGCCACGGCGGCGTACGTCATGGAGATCGGGCAGCCGTGCCCGGCCTCCACCTGGGACCAGACGAAGAACTTCGCGGCCCTGGCGACGTGCGCCCCCGGCCGGGCCGAGGTCCAGGGGGAGGCGTGCAGCCCGTTGCCGACCGCGACCGACATCAGCTCGTGCCAGGCGGGGTGGAACTCGACCTCGTCGATCCGGTTGCCATACCGGTCGTGGGTACGCAGGACGGGCGGGTGCTCGTTGGCCAGCCGCCCCCACTCCTGCGCCTTCTCGGATCCGGCCAGCAGGCCGAGCCGGCGCAGCTCCCCGGTCGCCCAGTCCGCCCCCTCCCTGGCGAGCCCCTCCAGCAGCGCCTGGTCGGCCGAGACGTCGTGCCCGGCCAGCGGGGGCGCCTGGTTGGTCACGTCGTGAGTCGCGTCGCGGGTCACAGGGTCCTCCTCGGGTGATGCCGGGTCCTCGGCGCCGGGAACCGGGCGAGGCCGGAACTCCATCTCAGCACTCGGGCCCGCCGGGACAAACACCCGCCGCCGCGCTCAGGCGCCGGAGATGTCCAGGCCCAGCTCCTGGGCCGCCTCAAGGGCGAGATCACGCGCGTAGCCCTGACCGGCGCCCGCCTCGCACAGCACCCGGTGGACGCCCGTGAGCGCCCGCCTGTCGCCGCGCGCGGCCAGGCCGCGGGCCGCCTCGGCCACGGTCGTCACGTCACGGTCGGCCAGCCGGGCGGCCAGCGCCTCCCTGATCCGGGCGGTGTCGGCCGGCAGGCCGGCGAGGCCCATGGTCGCCCAGTCGCGCACCTCGTCGTCCCCGCACTCGGTCAGCCGGATCAGGGCGGCGAGGGCGTCCTCGTCGCCGGACGGCAGGACCGCGGCGAGCGCGACCGCGTCGTTGACGGTGGGCTCGCGCCCCGGGCCGCCCACGATCGCCAGCACCTCGGGCAGGGCCCGCTCGTCGGCCCGGTGGCCGAACGCCGCGAGCAGGGCCTCGACCACCGCGGGCTCGGTCTCCCGGCGGGCCAGGTCGCGCAGGATGCCGAGGACCTCGTCCTGCCGGTCGTCGTGGCCCGTGTCCTGTCCCGGGAGGTGGCCCGTGTCGCGGCCGAACTGGGCGAGGACGTCGACGCCGAACTCCCGCCGCACCGGGTCGTCGCTCTCGCACAACCGTGTCACCGCCCGGAACGTCTCCTCGTCGTGGCGCCCCCGCAGCGCGTGGACGGCCGCCCACCACGTCTCGTCGTCCTCGTCCAGGTCGCGGTAGGGCAGGACGCGGCGGAGCAGCTCCTCGGGCGGCGGCCGGAGGCCGAGCGCCGCCTCCAGGACCGTGGCGGCGGCCGCGTGCCCGTACTGGCGGGCCACGGTGTAGACGCCGGTGTGTGTGCCGGTGCGGGCGCCCTCGCCGCGCGCCTCGACCGTGACCCGCCGGGTGCCGTCCGGCGCGGCGGAGTGCGCCACCAGCACCGTGTGCTCGCCGCCCAGCCGCGCGGCGGCGTCGTCCCGGAGGACCGCCTCCAGATCGGCCCCCGCCAGACGGGCGGCGATCTCCAGCGGGGTCGCGCCGTCCCAGCCGGGCGCCGCCGGGTCCGCGCCGTGCTCCAGCAGGGACCAGACGATCCCGTACGCCCCGAACAGCGCGGCCAGTGTCAGCGGCGTGTCGCCGTCCTCGTCGGCCAGGCCGGGATCGGCCCCGGCGTCGAGCAGCACGTCGGCCGACTCGAGGTTGCCGTTGGCGGCCGCCCACAGCAGGGCCGTCCAGCCGCCCTCCTCCGCCGCGTCGGGGTCGGCGCCTCCGTCCAGCAGCGCCTGCACGGTCTCGGCGTGGTCCCAGCAGGCCGCGGCGCACAGCGGCAGCCCCTCCTCGGGCCCGCCGCTCGGCCGGTCGGGGTCCGCGCCGTGGTCCAGCAGCAGCCGGACGATCTCGTGGTGGCCTCCGGCGGCGGCCCGGTAGAGCGGCGTCGTCCCCTGGGCGGGGTCGACGGCGGGGGACACAGGGGAGGACACAGGGGATACCGGGGCCTCCGGGTGCAGCATCTCCGCCACCCGCGCGGCGTCCCCCTCCGCGATCGCCTCCAACAACCTGCTGCGGGTCACGTCTCCATGCTCACACAACCCCTTCTGGAGGACCCCGCAGGGATCGTCCCCAGGGAGGATGGGGAGCGGGGCCGGTCGGGGTTACGGTGGGGGACGTGAACGATCCGGGTGGCATGCGGGCGTCCGACGCCGAGCGCGAGTCCGTGGTGGAGCGGCTGAGGGTGGCGTCCGCCGAGGGGCGGCTGACGCTGGCCGAGCTGACCGAGCGGACCGAGGCCGCCTATCTGGCCCAGACGCACGGCGAGCTCGCCCAGATCATCGCCGACCTGCCGGGCGGCGCCCCGGCCCCGGCCCCCGGGCCCGCGGCTCCGGCCGCCCCGCAGGGCAGGATGCGCAAGTGGATCGTGGCGGTGCTGGGCGACGCCAAGAGGACCGGCTCGTGGCGGATCGACGACGGCATCGGCGCGGTCAGCGTGCTGGGCGACGTGACCCTCGACCTGCGGGAGGCCGAGGTGCGCGGGCGTGAGGTCGACGTCGTCGCCGTCTGCGTGCTGGGCGATCTCAAGATCATCGTGCCGGACGGGATCGACGTGGAGCTCTCCGGCGTCACCGTCCTGGGCGACAAGAAGGTCCAGGTGATCGAGGCTCCCGCCGGGCAGGCCGCCCCCGTCGTCAGGGTCAGGGCGTACGTCCTGCTGGGCGACGTGAAGATCATCGGGGACTCCCGGGCGCAGCCGATCAAGCGCGGCTGGTTCGCCTGGAGCGAGTGGTGGCAGGAGCGCCGCGCCTCCCTCACCGAGGGGTACGAGGGCTCCGAGCACGGCCTGCACGGCCTGGACGGCATGCACGGGCTGCACGGGCTACACGGCATGCACGGGCTCCGCCCGCCCCGCCCGCCTCGTCCTCCCCGGCTCCGCGACCGCCGGCGCGACTCCCGCTGAACGGCCCCCGAGCGCGCGGTCGTACGCCGCAGGGGAACCCGATCGCCGTCCGAGGCAACGGCGCGGCGCTCCCAGGGCGTAGTCATCGGTGACCGTCCACCGAGGACCGCACCGATCACTGGGGGCCGCACATGCGCGACCGGGCCGACTTCGAGCGCTACGTCGAGCAGCGCTCGGACCGCATGCTGCGGACGGCCTACCTCCTCTGCCGCGACTGGGGCACGGCAGAGGACCTGGTCCAGACGGCGCTGGCCAAGGCGTGGCTGGCCTGGCGGAGGGTCGGTGACAATCCCGACCCGTACGTCTACCGCATCCTGACCAACACCCATGCCAGCTGGTGGCGCAGGCGCTGGCGCGGCGAGCAGCCGACCGAGGTGCTGCCGGAGCCGGCGGTCGGCGACGCCGCCGACCTGTTCGGCTTCCGGGACGCCGTACGGCGGGCCCTCGCGGGACTGCCGCCGAAACAGCGCGCCGTGATCGTGCTGCGCTACTTCGCCGACCTCGGCGACGACCGGATCGCGGAGATCCTCGGCTGCTCGGCGGGGACCGTGCGCAGCCAGGCGAGCAGGGCCCTGGCCAGGCTGCGCGTCGATCCCGCCGCCCGCTCCGCGATGAGCCTGGAGAGCTGACGATGACACTGACCGAGACAGAGCTCCGCGAGCTTCTCGCCGGGGACGCCGCCACGGGACAGGGCGGGGGACGGGGCGGGGGCGTCGCTCTGGCCGACGTGGACCGGCGCGTCCGCCGCGTCCGCCGCCGGCGGGCCGGCGCAGGGGCGGCGCTGGCCACCGGTCTGGCCGCCGCGGTGATGGTCGCGACCGCGCCGCGCACGGTCACGATCGCGCCCCCCGGAGACGGCGGGCCGGCCGTCCTGGCGGCCGTTCCCTCCGAGGGCTTTTACCTGACGGGGGAGCGGGTGTTCCTCAACGGAGCGATCGAGACGGGCGGGCGGGTCCTGAGATTCCCCTACACGGGCATCAGCGAGTCGGTGAACGTGCGGGTCGACTGCCGGGACCCGTCGTACGCGCTCGTCTGGCTGAACGGCCGTCTGGTGACGCAGGGCGTGTGCGGCATCCAGAGCGACCACGTCGATCACCCGCTGTCGTGGACCGACGAGTCCGGCGGGGATCTGAGGGGACGCAACGACGTGGACGTCGCGCTGGTGCCGGTCCAGCGGGTCGCGGCGGGCCTCGAACCGGGGGCGCCGATCCCCGCGCTCGGCGAGCGGGAGGCCGGGCGCGTCATCGAGGAGACCGGCGAGTACCGCACCGGCGGACGGCTCACGATCAGGGAGGCGTTGCCTTTCGTCGCGGGGCCGACGCCGATCGCCTGCGACCAGGACATCGTGATCCGCAGGCCCAACGGGCAGGAGATCCTCTCCTCCGCGTGCGGGGACCCCGCCGCCACGCCGTGGCCGGGGTCGCGGAGGTGGTCCCTGCCGGACCTGGAAACGGCCCGGGGAACCGTCGGCTAGGCCGCTTGGCGGGCGGCCCGGACGGCCTGGGCGTGGCGTTCGAGCAGGAGCGCGACCAGTTCGGGGGCGGCGCCGAGGACGCCGCCCACGGCGTGCGCCCCCGCGTCCAGGGCGTCGCGCCGCACGGCGTCGGCGAAGTGGCCGGGGGCCAGCAGGTACGGCGCGACGACGACCCTGGGCGCGCCCGCCCGTCTGAGCCGTTCGACCTCCTCCCGGGGCCTGGGCGCGGCGGCGGAGGCGTAGGCGGCGGTCACCGACCACCAGGGGCGCTCCCGCGCCCACGCGCGGGCGACGGCGGCGATCGTCGCGTTCGCCCGGCCGTCACTGGACCCGGCCGAGACCAGCACCACGGCGGTCTCCGGGTCGCCGATCCCCACCCCGGCCTCGGTGAGGCGGCGTTCGAGGGCCCGGACCAGCAGCGGGTGCGGGCCGAGCGTGGGGCCGCAGACGGCCCGCAGGCGCGGCGCGCGGGCCGACGCCTCCCGCAGTGCCGCCGGGATGTCCACCCGGCTGTGGTAGGCGGCGGTGAGCAGGAGGGGGAGCACGACCGCCTCGTCCAGGCCCGACAGCGCCCGAGGCAGCGACGGCGGGGCGTGGTCGAGGTAGGCGGCGCGGACGTCGAGGCCGGGCCGGGCCCGCCGTACGCCGTCGAGCAGGGCCTCCACCGTCGCGGTGGCGCGCGGGTCGCGGGACCCGTGCGCCACCGCGATCAGCGGCGCGTTCCCGTGTGGAGCACTCGTCACAGGTGGATGCCGCACTCGATCTTGCCGAGGCCGGACCAGCGCCCGCTGCGCGGGTCCTCGCCCGGCGCCACGCGGCGGGTGCAGGGGGCGCAGCCGATCGACGGGTAGTCGTCGTAGTGCAACGGGTTGATCAGCACGCCGTTGTCGGCGATGTAGTTGTCGACGTCCTCCTGGGTCCACCGGGCGATGGGGTTGACCTTCACCATCTGCCGCTTGGCGTCCCACTCGACGACCTTGGTGTTCGCGCGGGTGGGCGACTCGTCGCGGCGGATGCCCGACACCCAGGCGAGGTACGGCTCCAGCGCCCGGTTCAGCGGCTCGACCTTCCGCAGGTAGCAGCACAGGTCGGGGTTGCGCCCGTACAGGCGCGGGCCGAGGTCGCGGTCCTGCTCCTCGACCGTCCTGGACGGCTTCACGTTGATCACGTTGACCTTGTAGACGGTCTCGACCGCGTCGCGGGTGCCGATGGTCTCGGCGAAGTGGTAGCCGGTGTCGATGAACAACACGTCGACGCCCGGCTTCACCCTGCTGACCAGGTCGATCAGCAGGGCGTCGCTCATCGACGAGGTGAGACAGAGGCGGTCGCCGAACGTGGCCGCGGCCCACCGGATGATCTCCCGGGCGGGGGCGTCCTCAAGGAAGCGCGCCGCGGACTCCACGATCCCCTGGAGGTCCAGCGTCGCCCGCTGCCGCTCCAGGCCAGCCTCTATCTCTGCCACCGACATCGTTACTCCTCACACGTCGTTCACTGGTTCATCGGATGATCGGACGACAAGCCTTCGAACAATCACGAACGCACGCCGACGCCGAGGAATTTCACCCGGAAGGCACGGGCGCAGGCCCTGCAGTACCATCCGTGGCTCTCCTCCTCGGTCACGTACGGCTCCAGGTCCTCGTCGCCGCAGTACGGGCAGTAGAACGGCGCCGCCCGCTCGCTCACTTGAGGTCGCTATCGTCGGCGCGCTGGACCCACTCGGCGAAGGTCTCGCCCTCGTTCCGCTGCTTCTCGAAGTTGCGGGCGACCCGCTCGACGTAGTCGGGCAGTTCCTCCGCCGTGGTCTTGAGCCCGCGCACCTTCCGGCCGAAGGTCGGGTTGAGCCCGATCGAGCCGCCCAGGTGCACCTGGAAGCCCTCGACCTGCTCACCCTTGTCGTTGGCCACGAGCTGGCCCTTGAGGCCGATGTCGGCGACCTGGATGCGGGCGCAGGAGTTCGGGCAGCCGTTGACGTTGATCGTCAGCGGCTCGGCGAAGTCCGGCAGGCGCCGCTCCAGCTCGTCGATCAGGGCCGACGCGGTGGCCTTGGTCTCGACGATCGCGATCTTGCAGTACTCGATGCCGGTGCAGGCCATCGTCTGGCGGCGGAACGTGGACGGGTTGACCTGGAGGTCGGCGGCCTCCAGCTCGCTGACGATCGACTCCACCTGGTCGGGGGCGACGTCGAGGATGACCATCTTCTGCTCGACCGTCGTGCGGATCCGGGCGGAACCGTGCCGTTCGGCGATGTCGGCGATGCGGTGCAGCGTGTCGCCGTCCAGCCGGCCCACGCGCGGGGCGAAGCCGACGTAGAAGTTGCCGTCCCGCTGCGGGTGGACCCCGACGTGGTCGCGCCGGCCGCTCTGCGGCGCCTCCGGAGCCGGGCCGTCGGGCAGGGCGTACCGCAGGTACTCGGTCTCCAGGACCTGGCGGAACTTCTCCGCGCCCCAGTCGTTGACGAGGAACTTGATCCGCGCCCGGTGGCGCAGGCGGCGGTAGCCGTAGTCGCGGAAGATGCCGGTGACCCCGGCCCACACCTCGTGGACCTGGTCGGGCCGGACGAACGCGCCGAGCCGCTGGGCGAACATCGGGTTGGTCGACAGGCCGCCGCCCACCCAGACGTCGAAGCCGGGCTCGCCCTGCTCGTTCACCACGCCGACGAACGCGACGTCGTTGATCTCGTGGACGGTGCAGTGGGCGGTGCAGCCGCTGATCGCCGTCTTGAACTTGCGCGGCAGGTTGGAGAACGCCTTGTCCCCGACGTACCGGTCGTAGATCTCGTGGATCTGCGGCGTGCCGTCGATCACCTCACCGGCGTCGATCCCGGCCAGGGGGCAGCCCAGGATGACGCGGGGGGTGTCGCCGCACGCCTCGGTGGTGGACAGGCCGACCGCCTCCAGCCGCCGCCAGATGTCCGGGACCGACTCGATCTCGATCCAGTGGAGCTGGATGTTCTGCCGGTCGGTGACGTCGGCGGTGCCCCGGCCGTAGTCGTTGGAGATGTCGGCGATGGTGCGCAGCTGCTCCAGGCTGAGCTGCCCGCCGTCGATGCGGACCCGCAGCATGAAGTAGCGGTCGTCCAGCTCCTCGTCCGGCAGGATCGCGGTCTTGCCGCCGTCGATGCCGGGCTTGCGCTGGGTGTAGAGCCCGAACCAGCGGAAGCGCCCGCGCAGGTCGGCGGGGTCGATCGAGTCGAACCCGCCCTTGGAGTAGATGTCGATGATCCGCTGGCGGACGTTGAGCCCGTCGTCGTTCTTCTTGTTCTCCTCGTTCTTGTTCAGTGGCTCACGGTAACCGAGAGCCCACTGACCTTCGCCGCGCGGGCGTCTGTGGTGGCGGTTCGCCGGGCGGGCCGGGGTGCTCATGGGCACACGTCCTTCTCCGAGGCTCGGGTCGAGATCGGTCTTCGGCGGACACCGGCGCAGGCGGCCTCTCACCTCGCCGGCGGCATTGCGCGGCCGAGTATGAGGGCATACGAAAACGACGCCTGGCCGAGCGCCCGGGTAACGGAGGGCGACGGTCAGCCGGCGTCGATACAGATCGCGCTACGGACGCGCAGGAGATCGACGTGGCGTCGCACGACGAGCAACGGGTCCGCTGGCATGTCCCAAACGATACCCCCGAGATCCTGGATGTCCAAGTTCGTGTCCAGGATGCGGGATTGTAACGGCATAATGACGGGAGGTTGTCAGCCCTTGCGGACCCAGTTCTCCGGCGGCTCCGCCTCGCGGTCCTGCTCGGCCGGCTCCTTGTGCTGGCAGTCGCACCAGGACCCGCCACGGCACTCCTCGTGCCTGTGTTCCCCGCACGCCCGGCAGATCATGTCTTCATTGTTCCCCTCCCATGACAGCCGGATGACACCCGCGCGGACCCAGGTGAGAGTCGTGATTATCGCGAGAGGGGGGCGGGGGCCCCTATTCTGGGCGGCGACGATCCGCTCGCACGTCACGTGATAAGAGCCACGCCGGCGGGTAGAGCCCAGTTCTCATGACCGGTTGGGTGCCATGACCTCCACGGACGCGCGGGCGCGCAGGCCGCGGCGCATCACGCGCAAAGGCATGGCCGTCGCCCGCGCGCGCCTGAGCTGGGTACGCGAGACGACTATATGGGCCCTGGTCAAGGCGACCACGATGGCGGGGGTCAACTACCGGGTGACCGGGCTGGCGGGCGAGGCGGCGTTCTTCGCCCTGCTGTCGCTGCCGCCGTTCGTGCTGGGGTTGCTCGGGGTCATGGGTCATCTGAGCGGGCTGCTGGGCGACGCCGGCGTCGCCGAGATCAGGCGCTGGGTGGTGGACCAGTCCGAGTTGTTGTTCACGCACAACACGGTGGAACGGGTCGTGCAGCCGCTGCTGTCCGACGTGCTGAGCGGCGGCCAGGTCTCGCTGATCTCCGTCGGTTTCCTGCTGTCGCTGTGGTCGGGCTCGCGCGCCCTGTTCGTGTACGTCGACCTCATCTCCATCGCGTACGGGCTGGGGGAGACCCGGGGGATCATCCGCACCCGCGTCCTGTCGTTCGGCCTCTATGTCGCCGCGCTGCTGATGGGCCTGGTCGTCATGCCGGTCCTGGTGATCGGCCCCACGCTGATGTCCAACGCTCTGCCCCGGTACGCCGCGCTGGTGACGATCCTCTACTGGCCCGTGCTCGTCGTCGGCTCGGTGCTGATGCTCACGCTGCTCTACCACGTGAGCGTGCCGCACCGTACGCGCTGGTGGCGGGAGACGCCGGGGGCCGTGCTCGCGCTGGTGATCTGGATCGTGTGCGCGGCGTTCCTGCGCGAGGTGCTGGCCGCGTGGTTCACCCCGCTGTCGATCTACGGCTCGCTGGCCGCGCCCATCGCCGTGCTGCTGTGGCTCTACATCACCGCGCTCGCCGTGCTCATCGGGGCGACCCTGAACGCGGAGATCGACCGGCTGTGGCCGCTGGGCGGCGCCCCCCGGCACGAGCACCATCACCGCAAGTCCGGCAAGGCGTGATCTGGCCCCATCGCCGATGAGTGAGGGCACCGCCGCGTCCCGATAAGGTGGGGAGGGTCGCGACTGGCGCTGACGAGCCCGGCAGGGGAGCGTCGCTAGGTGGGGCACCACCGGGGAGCGAATCAGCGGAGGCCGTGCGCCTGGGTCGCCGCCGCTGTCGACGTGGAGAAGGAAGGCGCCATGGCTGAGCACTCGCTGAACGTCGTCGATCCCGAGATCGCCGAACTGATCAGGGCGGAGGAGCGGCGGCAGGCCGACACCGTCAAGCTGATCGCGTCCGAGAACTACGTGTCCAGGGCCGTCCTGGAGGCGACCGGCACCGTTCTCACCAACAAGTACTCCGAGGGCTACCCGGGCAAGCGCTACTACGAGGGCCAGCAGGTCATCGACCAGATCGAGACGCTGGCCGTCGAGCGGGCGAAGTCGGTCTTCGGCGTGAACCACGCCAACGTCCAGCCGTACTCGGGCTCGCCCGCGAACCTCGCCGTCTACCTGGCGTTCCTGAACCCGGGCGACACCGTCCTCGGCATGGGCCTGCCGTTCGGCGGCCACCTCACCCACGGCTGGTCGGTGTCGGCCACCGGCAAGTGGTTCAACTCCGTGAAGTACGGCGTGCGCCGCGACACGGGCCGCATCGACATGGACGAGGTGCGCGCCCTGGCGCTGGAGCACCGGCCCAAGCTGATCTTCTGCGGCGGCACCGCGATCCCGCGCACGATCGACTTCCCGGCCTTCGCCGAGATCGCCAGGGAGGTCGGCGCCGTGCTGGCGGCCGACATCGCCCACATCGCGGGCCTCGTCGCGGGCGGCGCCCACCCCTCGCCCGTCGGGCACGCGGACGTGATCTCCACGACCACCCACAAGACCCTGCGCGGCCCCCGCGGCGCGATGCTCATGGCGAACTCGGACGAGGTCGCCACCGCGCTCAACAAGGCCGTCTTCCCCGGCCTCCAGGGCGGCCCGCACAACCACACCACCGCCGCCATCGCCGTCGCCCTGCACGAGGCCGCCCGGCCGGAGTTCAGGGCGTACGCCGCGCAGATCGTGAAGAACGCCCAGGCGCTCGCCGACGAGCTCCTGAACCGCGGCTTCGACCTCGTCTCCGGCGGCACCGACAACCACCTGATCCTGATGGACCTCACGTCCAAGGGCGTCGGGGGCAAGCCGGCGGCGCAGGCGCTCGACCGGGCGGGCCTGGAGACCAACTACAACACCGTGCCGTTCGACCCGCGCAAGCCGTTCGACCCGTCGGGCATCCGGATCGGCACGCCCTCGGTCACATCGCGCGGGATGGGCGAGGCCGAGATGCGGCAGATCGCCGCCTGGATGGACGAGGTCGTCACCGCGGTGGCCAAGGGCGACGCGGAGGACGTCGTCGCGCGGGTGCACGGCGAGGTCACGGAGCTGACGAGCCGGTTCCCGGCTCCCGGCCTTTCCTGATTCCTGGGAAAAAAGGGTTGCGGGAGGTGGCGGCGGTGCTGCTAACGTTCCCGCATCCGACGCCGCTCGTGCGTCATGAGGGTGGCCGCCGGTTGGCGGCCTGACACCGGGGAGGTGAGGACCATGCGGGTCTTTCTGACGACCATGCCGTCCGTCATCTCCCGGGTGTCCGCATAACCCTTTTCCGCGGGGACACCCGGTCTTTCCGAAGGGTGTCCACAGCAATGTCGTTCGAACTCTCGCTTCTCGGCTGGCACGACGACCTCGCCGAGTCGCTTCCCGACCTTCCCGGCGGGGCCGTGCCCGGCCGGGTCGCGCGGGTCGACCGCGGCGCCGCCGAGGTCGTCGCCGCCGGCGGGACCCACCACGCGCGGCTGTCCGCCCGTGTACGGAGGGCCGCGGCGGCCGACCCGCTCGCGCTTCCGTGCGTGGGGGACTGGGTCGCGCTCACCCCCCTCGCCGAGGGCCGGCACGAACTGGCGGAGGTGCTGCCGCGCCGTACGGCCTTCGTCCGGGGCGGCGTGAGCCGCGACTCGCGCGGCGGCCTGTCCGGCGACGGCCAGGGGCAGGTGCTGGCCGCGAACGTCGACGTCGTCTTCGTGGCCGAGCCGTCCATGCACGCCGACGACTTCGCCGATCTCGGCAGGATCGAGCGCCTCGTGGCGCTGGCCTGGGAGAGCGGCGCCCGGCCGGTCGTGCTCGTCACCAAGGCCGACCTGTTCGCCGATCTGCAGGACCGGGTGCTCGGCGACCTGCTCGCCGACGTCGAGGCGGCGGTGCCCGGGGTCGAGGTCCACCCGGTCTGCTCGCTCACCGGCGACGGTGTGGACCTGGTGCGGGCCCATCTCGGCGAATCCGGCACCGCGGTGATCCTCGGTCCCTCGGGCGCGGGCAAGTCCACGCTCGTCAACGCCCTCGCCGGCGCGGAGGTGATGGAGACCCAGCGCGTCAGGGCCGGCGACGGGCGGGGCAGGCACACGACCGTCCACCGGCAGCTCATCCCGCTGCCCGGCGGCGGGCTGATCATCGACACCCCCGGCATCCGCCGGGTGGGACTGTACGAGACGAGCGAGGGCGTGGACCTGGTCTTCGCCGAGATCGACGAACTGGCCGGCGGCTGCCGGTTCTCCGACTGCGGGCACGGCCAGGAGCCGGGCTGCGCCGTGATCGCGGCGGTGGAGTCGGGCGAGCTGCCCGAGCGGCGGCTGGAGAGCTGGCGCCGGCTTCAGCGGGAGGCGGCCTGGATGGCCCGCCGCACCGACGCGCGGCTGCGCGCCGAGGAGACCCGTAAGTGGAAGTCGATCCACCGGCAGATGCGCGGCATGGGCCGCCCGTAGCGGCCCGCGCGACAACGGGCCGGACACCAGAAGGGCGTTTCACGCCTGCCGCCTGTCCGGGGGGACAGGGGCGGGACGTGGAACGCCCTGTGGTGACACTGTGATGACGCTGTGGTGGAACCGTGGTGACGCGTGTCGGGGAAGGGGAAAATCGCTCAGGCGACGGCGCTGATGCCGGCGCTGGCGGCGCGGCGCATGCGGCGGCGACGCTCGGAAGCGCGCTCGTCCTCGTTGAGACCGCCCCAGGTGCCGTACTTCTCGGGCCGCGAGAGCGCGTAGTCGAGGCACTCCGCGCGCACAGGACACTGAGCACAGATGGCCTTGGCCTTGCGCTCCCGGATGTCGCGCTCGGGCTGACGCTCGCCGTCAGGACCGAAGAACAGCACCAGGTCCTCTCCCCGGCACGCGGCATCATCCTGCCAACCCCAGCTGGGGCGCGGGCGGGCGAGCTGCCGACGTACCTGAGACATGAGAAACCACCTTTGGTGAGAGGTATTTCAGTGTTTGTGCCGCTTTGGACGCTTGTGGCGTCCCTTGTGCCAACGCCGGGATAGGCCGTGGTGTTCCCGGCTTCTCGCGAAGCCCTCAGGTCGATACCGGCATGAGCGGACTCAGTTCGGCCAACCTGTAGGTCGGGATTCCGTCGGCGCAGGTCATCCCGCACGGCGCCGAGAACACCGTGGGTTCGACCACGACCCGGAATCGCGACGTCCCACGCCCCGTCGTGCACCGCACGACGCAGACGGTGGAGTCGCCGACCGACCGGGAGGATTCCACGGCCACCCCGCCGACCGAGATCTCGCCCGTATGAGCGCGGACGAAGTGCTCGGCGGCCTGGAGTGGCTCAGGGATACCCGCGCGTCCCCGGAAACGGTCGAGGACGACCTCGCCGTGCCGGTACGCGTTTGCCGCCGCGATCGCAGCAGCCTGAGACATGCTGCCGTAGTAGAGCCCGTGTGGCAAGCATACGAGGTTGGCGGCGTATCGATCGCCGCCAACATGTGTGGTTTCCCACACTTCGCCGGGCAGGTTCTCGCTGAGGAACCGGGCCAGCGGCAGTCCGAGCCGAGCGCAGCAGGCGTTGTGCTTGCCGTGGGTGCAGACCAGGAACATCGGCTCGTTCACCAGTATGCAGGACTCCGGAACCACTCCGTGCACGAGAGACCGCAGGTCAAGATCGTCCGGGCTCTCCGGGAACGCCTCCGCGAGCCACGGCTCGTTCACCGCGGCGGCGGCGAGGTAGACGTGCAGCGGGCCGCTCCGGGCCTCCCTGCGGCCGGGGCGGCGGATGAGCTGCGGCCGGATCCCGAGTTCGCGCGCGCGGGAGATCAGCGTGCGGGCGTCGTCCGGCAGCCGGCACTCCTCGATCTCCGCGGCCCAGGGCCCCGCGTGCTCGATGAGCAGCCAGAACCGGCCCTTCTTGGTCGCGCTCGCCAGGACGGGAGCCTCCCCCGTGTGGCACGCGGCGGGGTGCTCGCACCCGTTGGCCATCAGGTCCCGTCCCTCCCGTACGTTTCTTAGGTAAGACTAACCTTATCCAATGCAGTCAAGAATCGGGTGACTTCCCCGACGAATCAGGAACAAACGCCTTCGCGGTGGGGTCAGGTGCGATAAAGGGCGGCCTCGGCGGCGGGAAGGGCGGCCGCCCAATCCTCCGCCACCAGGCCGATCCTGGTCCGCCGGTCCAGCAGGTCGCCGGCGTCGAGCGCGCCCTCGTGGCGGACCGCCCAGACCAAATCGGCCAGGGTGATCCCCGCCGCCACCGGCTCGGCCAGCTCCGGCTCGCGCCGCATCAGGTCCAGCACCGCCCCGGCCTCCGCGCCGTACCGCAGGACCAGCCGCCGGGGGAGGCCCGGCCGCACCGGTCCGGCCCCGGCCAGCGGCAGCCGCGCCGTACGGCTCGCGGGCGCGTGGGGGCAGGCGGCGCCGACGGCGTCCTCGGCCATCCGGCGGTAGGTGGTGAGCTTGCCGCCGACGACGGTGACCACGCCGTCCGGCGAGCGCAGCACGGCGTGCCGGCGGGACAGGTCCGCGGTGGCCCCGCCCACCCGGCCCGCCCCGCCCGCCCCGCCCGGGCCGTCGACCAGCGGCCGCAGGCCGGCGAAGGCGCCCGCCACCTGGTCGCGGCCCAGGGGACGGTCCAGCACGCCGCCGAGGACCTCCAGCAGGAAGGCCACGTCGCTCTCGGGCGCCTCGGGGACGTCCGGGACCGCGCCGTCCAGCGGCTCGTCCGTCAGCCCCACGTAGATCCGCCCGTCGGCCTGGGGGAGCACCAGCGCGAAGCGGGCGCGCTCGCCCGGGATCGGCACGTGCAGCCCCGCGCGCAGCGCGCCCAGGGCTCCCGGCCGCAGCACGAGGTGGGTGCCCCGCGACGGCCGCAGCGCCACCGAGGGCACCAGCCCCCCGGCCCACACGCCGGTCGCGTTGACCACCGCCCGTGCCCGGATGTCGAACTCCGCGCCGGTCAGCTCGTCGCGCACCCGGGCGCCGTCCCCGGCGAGCGCCAGCGCGCGGCACCGGGTGAGCACCCGCGCGCCGTGGGCGGCGGCCGTACGGGCGATCGCGACCACCAGGCGGGCGTCGTCCACCACCCGGCCGTCCCAGGACAGGAGCGCGCCGCGCAGGCCGTGCGGGCGCAGGGACGGGGCGAGGGCGAGCGCCCGCGCGGCGGTCAGGCGGGACGGCCCGGGCAGCAGGCTCCTCGGCGTGCCCGCGGCGGCCCGCAGCGCGTCGCCCAGCCGGTAACCGGTCATCACCGTCGCGGCCTCACCCGGGCCGACATCGGACGTCAGCGGCAGCAGGTACGGGTGCGCGGCCACGAGGTGGGGGGCGGTGCGGCGGAGCAGGACGCCGCGTTCCACGGCGCTCTCCCAGGCCACGCCGACCTGGCCGCTCGCGAGGTAGCGCAGCCCGCCGTGGACCAGCTTGGAACTCCACCGGGAGGTGCCGAAGGCCAGGTCGTGGGCGTCCACCGCGGCCACCGACAGCCCGCGTGAGGCGGCGTCGAGCGCGGCCCCGGCCCCGGTCACGCCCAGACCCACCACGAGCACGTCGACGACGCCCGTGCGCACCTCGTCGAGTTCCCGGGCCCGCCGGGCGGCGTTCAGTGAGGATTCCATGACCCCGCCTCTATGGTCGCGTTACCCTTGAGTAACCTATCTGGAGGCGCACCGGTCATGGAATCCCCTCTCCTGCCCGCGGAACCCATGCTCTGGTCGGGCTGGGGCGACCCCGCCAGGGCCGCCGAGCTGCCCGCGCCGGTGCGCGAACTGCTCACGGAGCTTCTCGGCGTGCGCCCGCCCGCCGCCCCGGCCGCGACGTTCGGCGAGGTGCGGCTGCCCCCGGCGGCGCTGCCGCAGGCCGTCCTCGCCGCGCTGGCCGCCGTGACCGGGGAGGAGCACGTGCGGGCCGACGACGACGCCCGCATCCGGCACACCCGGGGCAAGTCCACGCCCGACCTGCTGCTGATGCGCGCGGGGGACGCCTCCGACGCGCCCGACGCCGTCGTGCTCCCCGGCTCGCACGAGGAGGTCGTGGAGGTGCTGCGCCTGTGCGCGGAGCACCGGGTGGCGGTGGTGCCGTTCGGCGGGGGCACGTCGGTGGTCGGCGGGCTCACCCCCGCGCGGCGGGGCTACGCGGGAGTGGTCGCCCTCGACCTCGGCAGGCTCGACCGCCTGCGGTCCGTCGACCCCGTCTCGATGACCGCCGACCTGGAGCCGGGACTGCGCGCGCCGCAGGCGGAGCGGCTGCTCGCCGGGCACGGGCTGACGCTCGGGCACTTCCCCCAGTCGTACGAGTACGCGACGCTCGGCGGGTTCGCGGCGGCCCGGTCCAGCGGGCAGGCCTCGGCCGGCTACGGCAGGTTCGACGACATGGTCGTGGGCATGACCGTGGCGACGCCGCGCGGCACGCTGGAGATCGGCCGTGCCCCCAAGTCGGCCGCCGGGCCCGACCTGCGCCAGGTGTTCCTGGGCTCCGAGGGGGCCTTCGGGGTGATCACCTCGCTGCGGCTGCGGGTCCACCGGGCCCCGGCCGTCCGGGCGTACGAGGGCTGGCGGTTCGAGACCTTCGCGGCGGGGACGGCCGCCCTGCGGCGGCTCGCGCAGGAGGGCGCGCCGCCCACCGTGCTGCGCCTGTCGGACGAGACCGAGACGATGGTCGGGCTGGCGAAGCCCACGGACCTCGGAACGCCCGGGGGCGACTCGGGCTGCCTGGTCGTGGCGGGCTTCGAGGGCGCCCCGGGCGACGTGGCCCACCGCCGGGAGCACGCCGCCGCGCTGCTCGTGGAGGCCGGCGGGGTGCACCTCGGGCCGGAGCCGGGGGAGAAGTGGGCGCGGGGCCGGTTCTCGGCCCCTTACCTGCGCGACTCCCTGCTGGCCGCCGGGGCGACCGTGGAGACGCTGGAGACCGCCTGCTTCTGGTCGGACCTGCCGCGCCTGTACGACGCCGTACGGCTGGCCCTGCTCGGCGCGCTGCGCTTGCCGTCGGGGGGCGCACCGCTGGTCATGTGCCACATCTCCCACGTGTACGCCACGGGGGCGTCGCTGTACTTCACGGTGGTGACGGCGCAGACCGGCGACCCGCTGGCGCAGTGGGCGGCGGCCAAGCGCGCCGCCGGGGAGGCGATCGTCGCGGCGGGCGGCACGATCTCGCACCACCACGGCGTCGGCCGCGACCACCTGGAGGCGTACGCCGCGGAGATCGGCGACCTGGGCGGCGAGATCCTGCGCGGGATCAAGGAACGGCTCGATCCGGCCGGGATCCTCAACCCGGGTGTGCTGATCCCGGTGTACTGATCCCCGGAAAACGCCAAGATTGTCCCCATGGTCGATGTGGGCGCGGCGGCGGCGCGGGGAAAGCAGGTCTCGTCACGGGTGTCGGAGGCGGGAGCGGGCTGGGCCTGCTCGCAGATCGGCACGTTCCAGGCGCTGCGCCCCAACCAGGACTCCTTCAGCTGGCTGAGCCCGGCGACGCTCTGGCGGTCGCGCAACGAGGTGATCGCCCAGCTCTTCGGCGATCCCTCGCCCCAGGTGCGCCGCCGCTGGGTGGCGGCCCAGCGCGACCGCGGCGCCGACCCCGACTTCCGGGTCAGGCTCGACCTCGGGGAGGAGTTCTCGTTCCTGCTGCTTGGCGACACCGGCGAGGGCGACGCCTCGCAGTACGCGGTGGTGCCCGGGCTGCTCAGGCTCGGCGAGGGCACGTCCTTCGCCGTCGTCGCCAGCGACGTGATCTACCCGACCGGCTCGGGCAACGAGTACTGCGACAAGTTCTTCCGGCCCTACAAGGACTACCCGGCCCCGATCTTCGCGATTCCCGGCAACCACGACTGGTACGACGGGCTCGGCGGCTTCATGCGGGTCTTCTGCGACGCCCGCCCCCTGTCCGCCGAACGGCGCGGCTTCCGCCTGTCGCCCGGCGGGCTGCGCGGGCTGCTGTGGAAGAAGCCGGAGACGATCGACGAGAACGCCCTGGCCGAGGCGAGGAAGATGCGCCCGGACCCCGGGCCCGCCCTGCCGGGGCCGTACTGGGTGATCGACACCGGCCGCCTGCTGCTGGTCGGCATCGACACCGGGATCAAGGGCACCCTCGACCGCGAACAGGGCGAGTGGCTGCGCCGGGTCTCCGCCGACCCCAGGCCGAAGGTCCTGGTCACCGGCAAGCCGATCTACGTCAACAACGCCTACCACCCGTGCGAGATCGAGGGCGGCGGCACGGTGGACGACGTCGTCCGCGACCCGGCGAACAACTACGTGGCCGCCGTCGGCGGCGACGTCCACAACTACCAGCGCTATCCCGTACGGGTGGACGGCCGGCTCATCCAGTACGTGGTCTCCGGGGGCGGTGGGGCGTTCATGCACGCCACGCACACCATCCCCCGGGTGGACGTGGCGGGGGTCCACGAGGACGACTTCAAGTGCTATCCGCTGCGCGGCGACTCGCTGTCGTTCTACAGCCTGCTCTACAGCAGGCGGCTGCGGCTGCGCGGGCTGTACGTCACCCCGGAGGAGGGCCTGGCCCTGATGTCCCGGCAGATCGGGAACACCCCGCCCCGGCCCACGCCCGGGGCGCCGATCGGCGCGCGGGTGAGGTGGGCGGCCCGGCTGCTCGGCGGCTGGCCGATGCCGTTCCGCCTGCCGGTCGGGCGGGTCTTCCACCGGTACATCTCGGAGCTGTCCGACTGGGACACCCCGCCCTTCTTCAAGAGCTTCCTGCACATGTCGGTGACCGGGGACACGCTGCGGCTGCGCTGCTTCGCCGCCACCGGCTGCCTCCCCCAGGAGCAGGAGCCCCCACTGGAGGACGAGGTCGAGATCCCCCTCTGACGGGATTGTCGGTGCGGGCTGGCACGCTGGGGGGATGCACGTCGTGGTCGCGGCCGGCGCCGAGGGGGGCGGGACGATCCGGCCGCTCGGCGGGACGGCGGCCCGGGTGCCCGACCTCGCCGCGGCCGTCCGGTCGCTGGAGGCCGCCGAGCGGCCCCGCTGGGTCTGGGCCGACGCGCGCCGCGTCTACCCGGCCCTCCTCGCGGCCGGTGTACGGCTGTCGAGGTGCCACGACGTCGCGCTGACCGAGGGCCTGCTGCTGGCGGCCGACGCCCGTTACGGGGAGCCCAGGCAGGCGCGGGCGGCCTTCGCGCGCCTGCACGGCCTCCCGGTGCCCGAGGACCCGCACGAGGCCGCGGAGGGGCACCAGCCGGGCGGCACGCAGGCGAGCCTGTTCGAGCCCGCGCCGGCCGAGGACCCCGCGTCCGAGGCCGGCATGGTCGCCGAGGTGTTCGAGGACCAGCTCCGCCGCGTCGCCCGCACGCCCGATCCGGGGCGGTTCCGCCTGCTCGTCGCCGCCGAGTCGGCGGGGGCGCTGGTCGCGGCCGAGATGCGGCACGACGGCATGCCGTGGCGCGAGGACGTCCACGACGAGTTGCTGACCGGCCTGCTCGGGCCGCGCCCCGCCCACGGCATGCGGCCCGGGAAGCTCCAGGCGCTGGCCGACGAGGTGGCGGCCGCCTTCGGCCAGCCGGTGAACCCCGACTCCCCGCAGCAGATCGTCCGGGCGTTCAAGGCCGTGGGGATCGAGGTCCCGTCGACCCGGTCGCACGTGCTCAAGGCGGTCGATCACCCGGCCGTCGCGCCGCTGCTCGCGTACAAGGAACTGGCCCGCCTGCACAGCGCCCACGGCTGGGCCTGGGCCGCGCAGTGGGTCGGCGGCGGCCGCCTGCGCCCCGAGTACGTCGTCGGCGGGGTGGTGAGCGGCCGGTGGGCCACCAGCGGCGGCGGCGCGCTGCAGATCCCCAAGGTGATGCGCCGGGTGGTGGTGGCCGACGACGGCTGGACGCTCGTGGTCGCCGACGCCGCGCAACTCGAACCCCGGGTGCTGGCGGCGCTGTCCGGCGACCGGGGGCTCGCGCGGGCGGCCGGGGAGATCGACCTGTACGCCGCGCTGGCCGGGGCCTTCGGCGGCGTGCGCGACTCGGCCAAGGTGGCCATGCTGTCCGCGATGTACGGCGGGACCAGCGGCGACGCCTCCAAGCTGCTGCCCGTCATGCGGCGGCGCTTCCCGAAGGCGTACGCGTTCGTGGAGGACGCCGCCCGCGCGGGGGAGGAGGGGCGGCTGGTCCGGTCGTGGCTCGGCCGCACCTGCCCGCCGCCGTCGGAGCGGTGGCGCCGCCTGGTGGCCGGGCCGGAGGGCGCGCGGGCGGCCCGGGACCGGGGGAGGTTCACCCGCAACTTCGTCGTGCAGGCGACCGCGGCCGAGTGGGCGCTGACGCTGCTCGCGGTGCTGCGCGGGCTGCTTCCGGACCCGGCGCGTCTGGTGTTCTTCCAGCACGACGAGGTGATGGTGCACTGCCCGCTCGGCCTGGCCGCCGAGGTCCGGGAGGCGGTCGGGCGGGCGGCGGACGAGGCGACCCGCCTGCTGTTCGGCGACACCCCGGTCCGCTTCCCGATGGAGGCGGTCGCGGTCGCCTGCTACGCCGACGCCAAGTGACGCGCCCGGTCGGGCGGCGCCGGCCGGGCGGGCGGCTCAGGCGGGGCGGAAGGTGTTCCAGAGGGCCTGCCGCACCGGCGCGGCGGCCTCGGTCCAGTCGAAGTCGGGCGAGGCGAACATGACCGCGTACGCTCGCCCGTCCGCCTCCAGGTAGCGGATGACCGCGTGGACGGTGACCTGGCTGGAGTTGGTGTAGGTGTACTCCCAGTCGGCGGCGGGGTAGTGGTAGTCCGCCTCCCGCAACTGGATCTGCGTGTAGTCCGGGTAGTCCTTGATGTTCAGGTTCTGCTCCGCGGCCCGCAGCGCCTCCAGGCCGCCGTCGGGGATCCTCCTGACGGTGATGCTCTGCCCGCTGTCCTTGGGGCCGAGGAGCCTGACGGCCCCGCCGTCGTCGGTCGTCGCGGTCCACGCCTGGGGCACCGCGATCGAGACCCCGCCCTCGGTCACGAGCCGGTAGCCCTCGGGCACGCGTACGGCGGGAAGGGAGCGCCCGGCCGCCCTGGCGCCGCCCGTGGACGCCCCGGCCGCTCCGGTCGCCAGGCCACGTGCCCCGGAGGTCGTCTCCCCCTGGTCGCCGGAGCCTCCCGGCAGCAGCACGAGCGCGATCGTGACGATCACCGCGAGGACGGCGACGCCGGCCACGACGAGCAGCAGCCTGGCGCGGGGGTCGCGGTCCGCCCCCCGCTGGGTCTGCTCCTTGCGCCTGCGCCCCACCCGGGGGCGGTTCGGGCCCGTGGTGACGGCGTCCGCGGCCCGGCCGGACCTCCGGCCGTTCCGCGTGTCCGTCTCGGGCGGACCGGCGCCAGGACCGGCGCCGGGCGAGGCCGGACCCGATCCCGGGCCCTGAACGGTGCCGAGGCCGCCGCCCAGGTCGCCGGGCATGTCGCCCGGCGCGGGGGCCGGCCACATGCCCTCCTTCCGCCGCTCCGGCGCGTACGACGACCCGGACGGCGACGACAGCGGGTCGAACGCCGGGGCCTGGCCGAAGGGCGTGACGGGCCCGAAGGCGGCGAAAGGCTCGAATGCGGGTTCCGCGGCGGGCTCGACGGTGGGACCGGGCGGCGCGCCGCCGGGGAGCCCGTTGTGGGCGAGCGGCACGCGGACCGGGCCCGAGGGCGTCTCGACGATGCGCGAGGGCAGCGGCCCCGAGGGGATGTCGAGCGGCGGCAGCAGCCCCGCCGGCATGGAGTTCTGCGGGGTCGGCACCGAGGACGGCGTGCCCGCCCGTCCCGGCACCCCGGCCCCGTGGCTGTGCAGGATCCGCTCCAGCATCTCCGCGACCTGCGCGGCCGGGAGGCGGTCGGCCGGGTTCTTGCGGAGCAGTCCCTCGATGACCGGCAGCAGCGCGCCCGCCCGGCGGGGCCGGCTGGGCTCCTGGGTCAGCACCGCGCCGAGGACGGCGACCGCGTCGGGGCCCTCGTACGGCGGGCGGCCCTCCACGGCGGCGTACAGGGTGGCCCCGAAGGACCACAGGTCGGCGGCGTGGGTGATCGTGCGGCCCTGCAGGCGCTCCGGCGGGATGTAGGCGGGCGAGCCCATCAGCAGGCCGGTCTGGGTGATCGTGACGTCGCCCTCGATGGCGGCGATGCCGAAGTCGGTGAGCACCACCCGGTCGGCGGTGAGCAGCACGTTGCCGGGCTTCACGTCCCGGTGCAGGATGCCGGCGGCGTGGGCGTGGCGCAGGGCGTCGAGCACCCGGACGCCGATCTCGGCCGCCTGCACGACGGGCAGCGGCCCGCCCTGCCGCACGGCCTGTTCGAGGGACCAGGCGCGGACCAGTTCCATGACGATCCACGGCCGCCCGTCCTCCTCGACCACGTCGTGGACGGTGACGATGCCGGGGTGGCTGAGGCGGGCCGCCGACCGCGCCTCGCGCAGCATGCGCCGGTGCGCCGACTGGGCGCCCGCCTGGTCGAGCCCGAACGGCAGGAGCAGTTCCTTCACCGCGACGTCGCGGTCGAGCAGCACGTCGTGGGCGTGCCACACCATCCCCATGCCGCCGCGGCCCACCGGGGACAGCAGCCGGTAACGCCTCCCGACGAGACGGCCCTGCCCGTCGGGAACGCCGGCCGGGGGGCGCCCCGCGGGTCCCTGACCCTCTGGCATAGGGGGGACCATACCGAGCAGGCGATCGGTCGTCATAGAAAAGGTCCCCAATTCACGCTCGATCCGCAGGATCCCCCGTCCGGACCGTGCGAATTGCTCCGGATATCTGAGACTGACGACGATATTACGGTCTGATGACGGTCAAAGGGAATTCATGCGGCGGCCAGCGCGTCGAGGGCGGCCGTGAAGACCCCGGCGGGCGGGCTGACCAGCCCCGCCCCCACCTGCCCCGTTCCGGCGACGCGGCCCGCGATGCCGGTGTTCACGACGGGCAGCACACCGGTCCTCGCCACGAGGGCGACGTCGATGCCGGCGGGCGTGCCGCGGAAGCCCAGCCCCGGGATCTGGAACGCCGGGTGCTCGGCCAGCGTGATCTCGTACATCGAGGTCGTGGCCGCGACGGCGTCGGCCACCTCGCCGCCGACGAACCTGACGATCGCCGGGGCCGCCGCCATCGCGAAGCCGCCGAGCCCGGTGGTCTCGGTGATCGTGGAGTCGCCGATGTCGGGATTGGCGTCGTCCGGACCGTAACCGCCGAGGTAGAGGCCGTCGGGCACCCCGGCCGGGCCGGTGAACCACCGGTCGCCGAGCCCCGACACCTGTATTCCGAAATCCGTTCCGTTGCGGGCCATCGCCACGACCAGGCTCGACCCCGGCACGCCGCGCGCGGCGTCGGCCGCGGCTTTCGCCGCCGCCATTCCCGCGTTCAGGAAGAAATGATCGTTCCCATTGATGAAACGCAGCACCTCGGCCGCGCGGCCCGGGGCGGCCTCCACGACCGCGGGGGCGATCTCCCGCACCAGCAGGGACGTCGCCGCCCGGTTCCGGTTGTGCAGCTCGTCGCCCATCTGCAGGGCCTGCGCGATCAGGGTGCGCAGGTCGAGGGGCCCGCACCGCTCCAGGGCCGCGGCGAGCACCGGACCGAGCACCTCGCCCATCCAGCGCAGCCGCTCGATCACCTCGGGTCCGTACGCGCCGTACCGCAGGACCTTGCCCAGCCCCTCGTTGAGCGAGCAGTAGGCCGTGCCGCCGTGCTCGGCGTCGGTGACCTCCAGCATCCACATGGACGGGCTGACCACCCCCGCCATCGGGCCGACCGTGCGGTGGTGGTGGCAGGAGTCCAGGGTGATCCCCGCGCCGGAGGCGAGGCGCTCCGCCGCCTCCTCCGGGGTGGCGGCCAGGCCCTCGAACAGCATGGCGCCGACGAGCGCCCCCCGCATCGGCCCGGACGCCCGCTCCCACGTGATCGGCGGGCCGGCGTGGAAGAACGACCCGGCCTCCAGGCCCAGCGCCTCGCGGGCCGGCCGCACGCCTGAGAGCATGGGCCGCGCGGACAGCATCCTCCCCACGGCCGTCGCGTTGGCCCGCTCACGCCGGGGATCGGCGAGCACCTTGGCGAGCATCCCGGCGAGCGCGGCGGAGACGCCCGGGGCCGGCGGGCGCCAGTCGACCCGCCGCTGCGGCACGGCCTGCCGGTCCAGCGCCTCGGCGAGCACCTCGGCGCCCACGGTGATGACGCGCGGTTCGCCGTACAGCATGGAGAGGGTCATCGGCTGCCTCCGGTGAGCCGGGTGGGACTACTCGGCCGCACAGCCGTCAGCCGCCGGCCAGGCGGCGGGCGTGCCGCGCCGCCGCCGCGTTGGAGGTGAAGACGGCCGCGCCCGCCTCGTTCAGGCGCGCGGCCTGGGCGCGCGGCCCCTGCGGGTCGCCGTCGGCGCCGACCAGGGCGACCACCACGTCCACGCCCCTGGCGGTGGCGTCGCGGACCTCGGGCGCGAGCCAGGAGGACGGATCGGGGTCGGCGCCGTGCCCGAGCACCACGTCGAGCAGCACGACGCCCGAGTCGACGCCGCGCAGCGCCTCCCGGCGCAGCGACGGGTCGATCATGGGGTGGGCCCGCCCCCGCGTGTACGCGTCGTCCCCGTAGTCGACGAACCACGCCTCGCCGCCCGGCTCCACGGCGCCGGCGATCAGGGCCGCCTCGGCGCACAGCGTGCCCCCGGAGTAGAGCCCCCGCAGCGGACGCCGCCCCTCGCGCGCGGGCGCGTCGCCGGCGGGCCAGGACGGCCACTCGGGCACGTCCCGGCCGAGGGCGCGCAGCGCCTTCTCCGCGACGGCGGTCAGGTCGTCCTGCCCCGGCCCGAGCAGCGCTGCGACGACCGGGGTGGCCAGGTCGAGGTCCCGTACGGCCCGGGCCGCCTCGGGGGCGGGCGGCTTGGAGATCAGCACGATCAGTTCGGTCGCCGGGTCCTCGTCCAGCGCGCGCAGCGCCTGCACGGCCGAGCGCCCGCCCACCTCGGCGGACAGGTCCCGGCCGCCCACGCCGAGCACGTGCGACACGCCGACGCCGGCGATGTCGAGCAGGCACGTCACCTGCTGGGCCCCGGTCCCCGAGGCGGCCACGACCCCCACCGGGCCCGGCCGCAGCACGTTGGCGAAGCCCAGACCGGCCCCGCCCACGACGGCGGTGCCGCAGTCGGGCCCCATGACGAGCACGCCCCTGGCCCGCGCCCGGTCCTTGAGCAGGATCTCCTGCTCGACCGGCACGTTGTCACTGAAGATCATGACGGAGAGCCCGGCCTCCACGGCGTCCAGCGCCTCGGCGAAGGCGTGCTCGCCGGGCACGCTCACCAGCGCCACGGTCGCATCCCACGACCGCGCGGCCGACCGGACGGTGCGGGGCGGCGCCTCGTCGCGGGTGGTCCCGCCCGCCGTCCCGGTCGTGGCGAGCTGCCGCTCCAGTTCGGCGGCGGCCTCGCCGAGATCGGCGGCCGAGGCCGCCCTGATCGCCACCAGCAGGTCGCCGGGCGTCGTGGGCGGGACCTCGAAGCCGAGATCGCGGGCGAGGCCGGCGTTGAGGTCCGTGCCCATCGCGACGACGGCGACGGCCACCTCCGGCCGGGCGGTGAGCGCCTGGCTCACCCGCATCAGCGTCACCGAGTCGTGGTAGACGCCGGGGCGGACCTCGACGAGGTCGGTCACGGCCGCTCCCGGCGGGACGGGGCGCCCGCGACGGCGGGACCCGCGCCGAGGAGGGACAGGACCGCGGACACGCCGATCTGCACCCCCCACGCCAGGTCGGCGCCGGAGGTGTGGCCGAGGCGGAGCAGGCGGTTGACCGCGGGTTCCAGCGGCTGGTGCCCGGCCGCCGCCCGCAGCACGCCGAGGACCTCCGGGCTCGCCTCGCCCCTGGCCGCGCAGTGCAGCAGGGTCGCCGAGATGGAGGTGGTCCTGGTGCGGGCGTCGAAGGTGACCGCGGCGGCCAGCCAGTCCGCCAGCCACACCGCGCGCGGGACCCCGGCGGCCCGGCCGAGGTGGCGCAGCGCGACCAGCAGCCCCGCCAGCATGTCGTCGCCGCTCGGCGTGAGCCCGGGGCCGAGGCCGATGAGCCGCTCGGCCGCCGTGATGCTCTCCACCAGCGAGCCGCGCAGGCAGCCCCGCTCCAGCAGCGCCGGGGCCCCGGCCGCGTCCAGCCCCGGCTGCCGGGGCGACGCCGCGCGGATCCCGGCCAGCGCCGCGGGGGCGGACGCCAGCCGCGCGGGGTCGGCGGGCGCGAGCGGGGGAGCGGGGTCCCACCAGCGGCGGACGCCGACGCACAGGCCGCCGATCTCGATGGAGCCGTCGCCGACCCAGCCGTCGTCGCCGGCCGACACCCCGTCGAGGGACTCGGCGAGCACCACCGCGTTGGGCAGGCGGACGCCCTCACCCGTGACCACGGCGATGACGTGCGGCTCGCACTCGCTCCTGACCTCCAGGTAGAGCGCGAGCGGGAAGGCCGCGAGCACCCGTGCCGGGCGGCGGGGAGACTCCAGGGCCGGGCGTACGGCGACGCTCGCCGCGCCGCTCACGTAGGCCGGGGCCGCAGGGGGGCGAGGGGCGGGCGCCGCCGCCCGCCGCCCTTTCTGGCGCGTGCCAACACTCACCGGGACCTCCCTCGCCAGTCGTTGCCGACGCTAAGGCCCGCCTTCCCCCCTCCGTACGGAGAAAGATGCCAACAGTCGGCCGAATGCTTGGCTCTTCCTGACAGGACCGGCGTCGGGCAGAATCTCCGTGAGACGTCCCGAGTACGTCGACACTCCCCGGAGACGCCCTTGCGCAACGACCCGGCTCCGCCCGCGATGCGGCTGGCCAGCACCGGCACGATCCTGCACGGGGTGTCGGTGGGCGAGGTGCTCGGCGTGTCCACGCTCGCGGACGCCCGCCTGATCGCCGGCGGGGACGGGCTCGGCCGCATCGTGCAGCGCCTCAACGTGATGGAGGTCCCCGACATCCTCGCCTGGGTGAAGCCGCACGAACTGCTGCTCACCACGGGCTACCCGCTGCGCAACACCCCGCAGTCGCTGGACCGGCTCGTGACCGACCTGGACGAGCGGGGCCTCGCCGCCCTGGCGATCAAACTCGGGCGCTACCTGGACGAACTGCCGGGGGAGATGGTCGAGCAGGCCGACCGGCTGGGCTTCCCGCTGATCCTGCTCCCCAACGACGTGGGGTTCGACGACATCCTCAACCAGGTGCTCACCGACATCCTCAACCGGCAGGCCGCGATCCTCGCCAGGACGGAGGAGGCCCACCGGGCGCTCGTGCAGATCGTGCTGGCCGGGGGCGGGATGCGGGAGGTCACCGCGGAGGTGGCCGGCCTGCTCCGGGTGGCGGTGGGCGCGATCGACGCCTCCGGGCACTTCCTCGCGGCGGCCGGGGAGGCGGCGCAGGTGGCGCGGCTGCGGGAGATCGACGCCGCCCCCGTGCGGACGCCCGCCGGTCCGGGACGGACGCCCGGGAAGGCCGCCGGGAACGGGCACCACGCGAGCGTGCCGATCGTCGCGGGCGGCCACCACCACGGGAGGATCGCCGCCTACAGCGCCCACGGCACGCTCACCCCGAGCGACGTCGGCATCCTGGAGCGGGCCGCGACCGTGGCCGCGCTGGTGATCACCAAGCAGGAGGCGGTCACCGCCGTCGAGAGCAAGTACCGGGCCGACTTCCTGCGGGACGTGCTGACCGGCCGGGGCGGGCTGCGGGTGGCCGAGCGCGCCCGGGCGTTCGGCTGGGACCTGGAGCGCCCGGTGAGCGTGATGGTGGCGGAGATCGACCCGGACGCCGAGGAGCGGCCCCTCCAGGACCGCATGTGCGCGGCCTGGCAGGCGTCGGTGCGCAAGCACGACCCGCGCGGCGCGGTGGCGGGTTTCTCGCACGAGGTGGTGGCGATCGTCGGGGCGTCCGCGGACCCCGCGCGGGTGGCGCGGGACGCGCTCGCGGGGATCTCCGACGGAACGTTCTCCACCGGGCTCAGCCGGGTCGCCTCCGGGGTGGACGCCCTGCCCGGCGCGTACAACCAGGCGCTGAAGGCCGCCCGGGTGGGCCGCCAGCTGCACGGGGCGGGCGCGGTCGCCCACTTCGACGAGCTGGGGGTCTACCGGCTGCTGTCGCTCGTCAGCGACACCGACGAGCTGCACTCCTTCGTACGGGAGACCCTGGGCCCGCTCGCGGGGGACGACGACGCCGAGAACGCCGACCTGCGCCGCACCCTGCAGGCGCTGCTGGAGACCAACCTCAACGTCGCCGAGACCGCGAGGCGGCTGCACTTCCACTACAACACCCTGCGCTACCGCATCGGCAAGCTGGAGCGCCTGCTCGGCAACTTCACCGAGGACGCGCATCTGCGGCTCAACCTCACCCTCGCCCTGCACGTGCTGCGCATGCGGGGCATCTGAGTCCTTAAGCTGGCGCCGTGAACGAGGCCATAACCTTCGAGCTCGACGGCGACCACATCCCGCTCTGCGATCTCCTCAAGTTCTGCCAGATCGCCGACAGCGGCGGCGCGGCCAAACACCTCGTCGCCGAGGGCCTGGTCCGCGTGGACGGGCAGGTGGAACTGCGCAAGGCCTGCAAAATCAGGGCGGGCCAGGTCGTCACCGGCGACGACTACACGATCCGCGTGGTGTAGACGCCCCGGTGGTCGTCGTTTTGGCAGATCATGCCCATGTCTGTCGCGCACGCCGGTCCTAAAGTGCCCCAAACGGTCAAGGAAGTACGCGGGACGCCTGCGGGGTGGCCGAGCCCACGGCCCAGCTGGAGGGACGTACATGGCTTTCAGATGGACGGTGCACGGAGACGGCAGAGGGCTGGCACCCGGCGAGGTCGTCAAACCCGATGAGAGGCTGAGCTGGCCGCGGATGGCCGGCATCGGCGCGCAGCACGTGATCGCCATGTTCGGCGCGACCTTCGTGTTCCCCCTCGTGATGGGGCTCGACCCGAACACCGCGGTGATGATGTCCGGCGTCGCGACGATCCTGTTCCTGCTGATCACCCGCGGCAGGGTGCCCAGCTATCTCGGCACCTCGGCGTCGTTCGTCGGCGGCGTGGTGGCGGTGCGCGCGGCGTTCGGCGGCGACACCCCGGGGGCCGACCGGGTCGTCACCGGGGCGATCCTCGTCGCGGGTCTCGTGCTCGCGGTGTGCGGCGTGGTCGTCCACGTCCTCGGCGTGCGGGTGATCCACCGGATCTTCCCGCCGGTCGTGACCGGAGCGGTGGTCATGCTGATCGGGTTCGGCCTGGCGTACGTCGTGGCCGACGTGTACTGGCCGCAGGACCCGTGGATCGCGCTGATCACCATGATCGCGACGTTCGTGTTCATCGTGCTGTTCCGCGGCTTCCTCGGCCGGATCGGCGTGCTGCTGGGGCTGGTCTTCGGGTTCGTCCTGTCCTGGCTCGCCGACAGGGTGTTCGGGAACATCACCGCCTACAACGCGGGCACCGGGGCGGTCGACACCCATCCCCGGGTGAGCTTCCAGGCCGTCGCCGACGCCGGCTGGATCGGGCTGCCGCACTTCCACGCGCCGTCGTTCCAGGCGTCGGCCGTGCTGGTCGTGCTGCCCGCCGTGATCGCCCTGATCGCGGAGAACGTCGGCCACGTCAAGGCGGTCGGACAGATGACCGGCGCCGACGTCGACCCCCTGATGGGCCGGGCGATCGCCGCCGACGGCGTCGGCACCGCGGTCGCGACCGCCGTCGGCGGCTCGCCCACCACGACGTACGCGGAGAACATCGGCGTCATGGCGGCAACCAGGGTCTACTCGACGGCGGCGTACTACATCGCCGCGGTCATCGCGATCCTGTTCGGCCTGTGCCCGAAGTTCGGCGCGCTGGTCGCCGCCACGCCCGGTGGCGTGCTCGGCGGCGTCACGGTCATCCTGTACGGCATGATCGGGCTGCTCGGCGCGAAGATCTGGGTGGAGAACCGGGTGGACTTCGCCGATCCGGTCAACATGGTGCCGATCGGCGCGGGGATCATCCTCGCGATCGGGCCGGTCACCCACCAGATCACCGGGGACTTCTCGCTCGCCGGGATCGCGCTGGGCACGATCGTGGTACTCGCCGGCTATCACCTGCTCCGCGCCATCGCGGGCAGGCCCGCGAAGGAGGTCACAGGTGGGGAGATCGGGCTCGAACGCGACCCGGCCGTCTGATCGGCGCGTGTCCCGGACGACGCGGTGAAGCCGCCTCCGTTCGACTACCGCCGCCCGGCCACCCTCGGCGAGGCGCTCGGCCTCCTCGCCGAGGCGGGCTCCGGCGGGAAGGTCCTGGCGGGCGGCCAGAGCCTGATCCCGCTGCTCAACATGCGCCTCGCCGCGCCCGCCCGCGTCGTGGACGTCAACCGCGTGCCCGGCCTGGACGGGATCGAGGCCGGGCCGTCCGGCGTACGCGTCGGGGCCCTCGCCCGCCACGCCGCCGTCGAGCGCTCGCCCGGGGCCGCGGCGGCCCAGCCGCTGCTGCGGCAGGCGCTGCGCCTGGTGGCCCACCCCGTGATCCGCAACCGGGGCACCGTGGTGGGCAGCCTCGTCCACGCCGACCCCGCCGCCGAGATGCCCGCCGTTCTCGCCCTGCTCGGCGGGTCCGTACGGCTGGCGAGCCGGGGCGGGGAGCGGGAGGTGCCGGCCGCGGCGTTCTTCACCGGCCCGATGGAGTCGGCGGTGCGGCCCGGCGAGCTGGCCGTGTCGGCGTTCTTCCCGGCGCTGCCGGCGCGGTCGGGCACGGCCTTCCACGAGGTGGCCCGGCGGCACGGCGACTACGCGGTGGCCGGGGTCGCCGCCGCCGTCACCCTGGACGAGGACCTCCGGATCGCCGCCGCCCGCGTCGCCTGCGTGAGCGTGGGACCGGTTCCGGTGGTCGCGGACGTGACCGCCGCCTGCGGCCCGCGCCCGGCGGCCTCGGTGGCCTGGGACGCGGTGGCGGCGGCCGTACGGGACCTGGTCGAGCCGGAGGGCGACATCCACGCGACGGCGGACTACCGCCGCCACCTCACGGGCGTGCTCGCCGTACGGGCGCTGCGGGACGCCGCTTCCGCGGCCCACGGGGAGGAATCGTGAACGAGACACACCATCACGTGACGCTGACGGTCAACGGGGTCGTGCGGGAGGCGACGGTGCCCGGGCGGCGGCTGCTGTCCGACTGCCTGCGCCACGATCTCGGCCTCACCGGCACTCACGTCGGCTGCGAGCACGGCGTCTGCGGCGCGTGCACGGTGCTGCTGGACGGCGAGCCGGTGCGGTCGTGCCTGACGTTCGCCGTCACGGTGGACGGTCAGGAGATCACGACGGTGGAGGGGCTGGCCCGCGACGGCGCGCTGTCCCCGGTCCAGCGGGCCTTCACCGAGTGCCACGCCCTGCAGTGCGGGTTCTGCACGCCGGGGTTCCTGTGCACGGTCACCGCGTTCCTGCGGGACAACCCCGCGCCGACGGAGGAGGAGGCGCTGGAGGCCGTGGCGGGCAACCTGTGCCGGTGCACCGGCTACCAGAACATCCTCAAGGCGGTCCACCGCGCCGCCGAGATCCAGGCGGAAGAGGGCGGGGCATGACGACCAGGCTGTTCGGCGAGCCGGTCCGGCGGCGCGAGGACCCCCGGCTGATAACCGGTCAGGGGCGCTACCTCGACGACCTGGGCGCGGGCGCGCTGGCCGCCGCCTTCGTCAGGTCGCCGCACGCCCACGCGCGGATCCTCGACGTCGACGTGTCCGGCGCGCTCGACGTGGACGGCCTGGTCGCGATCTACACGTGGGAGGACCTGCCGGGCGCGCTGGCCGAGCCGCTGCCGCTGCTGATCCCGCACCCGGCCCTCACCCACGGCCGCACGGCGTACGCGCTGGCCCGGGAGGTCGTGCGGCACGTGGGGGAGCCGGTCGTGATGGTCGTCGCCCGCGACCGATACCTCGCCGAGGACGCGTGCGCGCTGATCCGGGTGGACTACGAGGTCCTCAAGCCGGTCGTGAGCCTGGAGGAGGCCGCCGGAGGCGCGCACCTGGTGCACGAGGACGTGCCGGGCAACATCGGCGCGCACCTCGTGCAGGAGGTGCCCGGCCCCGGCGGCGTGACGGCGCGGGAGGCGGTCGACGCGGCCCCCCACCGGCTGGAGTTCCGCCTCGACGTCGAGCGCAGCGCCTGCACGCCGCTGGAGGGGAAGGGCGTGTACGCCCGCTGGGACGCCGACGACGAGTCGCTGCGCGTCTACTCCTCCACACAGACCTCCACCAGCGTCCGGATGGCCATCGCGGCCAAGCTGGGGCTGCCGCTGCCCAAGGTGGAGGTCGTCGCGCCCGACGTCGGCGGCGGCTTCGGCGTCAAGATCGTCCATCCCTGGCCCGAGGAGATCCTCGTCCCGTGGGCGGCCCGGCTGCTGAACCGGGAGGTGAAGTGGACCGAGGACCGGCGCGAGCACTTCGTCTCCTCCTCCCACGAGCGCGGGCAGGTGCAGCACGTCCGGGTGGGCTTCGACGACGACGGCCGCCTCCTCGGGCTGGAGGTGGAGATCCTGCACGACCACGGCGCGTACACGCCGTACGGGATCATCGTGCCGATCATCACCTCGACCCAGCTGCTCGGGCCGTACCGGGTGGGCGCCTACCGGGTCGAGTTCTCCTCGGTCTACACCAACACCGTGCAGGTCACGCCGTACCGGGGCGCGGGCCGCCCGCAGGGCGTCTTCTGCATGGAGCGCACCATGGACAAGATCGCCGCCTACCTCGGCCGGGACCGTACGGAGGTCAGGGCGGCCAACTTCATCCAGCCGGACGAGTTCCCCTACGACCAGGGCCTGACGTTCCAGGACGGGCGCCCGCTGATCTACGACAGCGGCGACTACCCCGAGGCCCTGCGCATGCTCAAGGAGCTGATCGGCTGGGACTCCTTCCCGGAGGAGAAGGCGCGGGCGGCGGCCGAGGGCCGCAGGATCGGCATCGGCGTCGGCTGCTACGTCGAGGGCACCGGCGTCGGGCCGTACGAGGGCGGTCACGTGCAGATCACCTCCGACGGCCGGGTGCACGTGTCGACCGGCCTCACCTCCCAGGGGCAGGGCCACGAGACGGTGTTCGCGCAGATCGCGGCGACCGAGCTCGGCGTGCCGATCGAGAAGGTGTCGGTCGTCACCGGCGACACCCGGCGCTTCGGCTACGCCGTGGGCACCTTCGCCTCACGCGCGGCCGTGATGAGCGGCAACGCGATCGCGCTGGCCTGCCGCAAGGTCAGGGAGAAGGCGCTGCGGATCGCGGCCGAGGCGCTGGAGGCCGACCCGCGCGACCTGGAGATCACCGACGGGATGGTCCACGTGGCGGGCGCGCCGTCGGCGTCGATCCCGCTGGCGACCGTCGCCGTGCTGTCCAACCCGCTGCGGTACGCCTTCGACGAGGAGGCCAAGCGGGCCACCCAGTTCGCCGGGCCGGCCTCGGACGACCGGCCGCCGGTGGCGGAGGGGGAGGAGCCCGGCCTGGAGGGCCGCGACTACTACTCGCCGGTCAGGTCGACCTTCGCGGCCGGCATGCACGCCGCGATCGTGGAGACCGACCCGGACACCGCCGAGATCAGGATCCTGCGGTACGCCGTCGTGCACGACTGCGGCAGGCTGATCAACCCGATGATCGTCGAGGGGCAGATCCACGGCGGGGTCGCCCAGGGCGTCGGCGGCGCGCTGTACGAGAAGATGGTCTACGACGAGCACGGCCAGTTGCTGAACGCCTCGTTCATGGACTTCCTGATGCCGTACGCCACGGAGGTGCCGCGCATCGAGACGGCCCACCTGGAGACCCCCTCGCCGCTCAACCCCCTGGGGATCAAGGGCGCCGGGGAGGCCGGGGTCATCCCGGTCTCCGCCGTCGTCGCCGCCGCGATCGAGGACGCCGAGGGCATCCCGATCGACCGGATGCCCATCTCCCCCTCCGACCTCCACACCCTGCGCCTCACGCGCTGAGTACGGCGGCGGCCCGAGAGCCGGGCGCCTTCAGCGAACCAGACCGAGCAGGAGATGGAGCGCTTCGTCGATTTCGAGCAGTTCGGCGGGGGAGAGCCGACCGGTGAAGGAACCGAGTCGCTCCGTCCCGGGGAGAGCGGAGACGGTAGACATCACCACGCACGGAGGGATTCCATGTCAGGCATGATCGCACGGGCTTCCTCGCGGTCCTCTGGATCATCCGCGAGAGCGAGGGCCTCGCGCCGCGCCGTTTCCGCGCGCCGTAGCCGCCAAGCCATCACGATCGCCTCGCGGATCACCTCGTCGGTAGCCTGACCGTCGGCGGTGAGTTCGGCCAGCGCGGCTTCGGTGCGCGGATCGGCCTGAAAGGTAACCACGCTCATATTCTCAGCGTACGACACGGTCTCCCGCAGGCCTTCGCGACGATCCGTGAAAGATTGACTGCTCTGCGTATTCGTCTGTTCGTCGGCTTGGAGAAACTCAGGAGGCCTCGGCGGTGAGGCGCTTGCGGAACACCCAGTAGGTCCACGCCTGGTAGGCGAGGACGCCCGGCAGGGCGATCAGGCCGATCCAGGTGAGGAGCGTCAGCGTGTACGGCGCGGAGGCCGCCTCGGCCAGGGTCAGGCCGGGCAGCGGCGCCGCCGACAGCACGCCGAAGACGGTGGCGGTCGTCGCGGTGATCGCCGTGGCGGTCGCCGCGAAGGCCCAGCCCTCCCGGCGGCCCCACACCAGCGTGACCCCGGCCGCGAGCGCGGCGGCGGCGAGCAGGGCCGTCCCCAGCGTCCACAGCGGCCCCCTGCCGGGCACGGACGGCAGCGTGCTGAGCGCGACCGGCATCGCGCCGACCGCCGCCAGCAGGGCGGCGCGGCGGGCGCGGGCCCGCACCCCGCCGGTCGTCTTGAGTGCCACGAACACCGCGCCGTGCAGCACGGCCACCGACAGGGACAGGGCCCCGCCGAGCACGGTCGCGAGGGCCGTGCCGAACAGCAGGTTGCCGAAGATCGCGCCCCACAGGAACGCGGGCAGCACGCTGCCGGTGACGATCCCGGCGTCGCACAGGGCGACCTCGCGCCGGGAGTGGACCTTGCCGCGCCACTCCAGGCCGACGCCGCGCACGATCAGGCCGGTGATCACCAGGAAGACCGGCAGGTAGAAGCCGCTCAGCAGGCCGGAGTACCACGCGGGGAAGGCGGCGAACATCGCCCCGATCGCGGTGATCAGCCAGACCTCGTTGCCGTCCCACACCGGGCCGATCGTGCCGAGCACCTGCCTGCGGTCCGCCTCCGAGCGCGACAGCAGCGGCAGCAGCGCGCCCACGCCGAAGTCGAACCCCTCCAGGACGAAGTAGCCCGTCCAGAGGAAGGCGATCACGATGAACCAGAAGGTCGTCATCTCGTGGCTCCTCAGTACATGAGGGTCGGGGTGAGCCGGGTCTCCTCCGCCCGCGCCGGCGGAACCGCGGCGGCGGGCCCGGGGGCCGGGGCGGGCAGTTCGGGGCCGGCCTTGACGTGCCGCAGCAGCAGGGCGCCCTCGGCCAGCGCGAGCACGCCGTACAGGACCGTGAAGACGGCCAGCGTGATCGCGACCTCGGTGAGCGAGACGCCGGGCGACACGCTCGCGGCCGTCATGAGCTCGCCCTGCACGGTCCACGGCTGGCGGCCGATCTCGCTGAGCAGCCAGCCGGCGATGATCGCGGTGGCCGGGAGCGGGAGCGCCAGCACGCAGAGGCGCGCGAACCAGGCGGGCAGGGGCTCGCTCTGCCCGGCGCGCCGGCCGGCCCGCCGCCCGCGGCGCTTCCTGGTCAGCCAGAGGCCGAGCACGGAGAGGCCCACCGTGGCCATGCCGAAGTTGATCATCACGCGGAACGACCAGAAGACGACCGGCAGGTTCGGGGTGTAGTCGGCCGGGCCAAAGGCCTTCTCGTACCTCGCCTGGATGTCGTCCACGCCCTGGACGGTCGCGGCGGGGTCGTGCGCGGCGAGCAGGCTGAGCAGGCCGGGCACCTCGACGCCGGGCGCGATCGAGAACGGCGCGCCGGCCGTGTCGTGACGCAGGCCCTCGGCCGCGGCCAGCTTCATCGGCTGCTGCTCGTGCAGGAGCCGGCCGGACAGGTCGCCGGTGCCCGCGACCACGGCTCCCGCGATCGCGGTCATCACGAGGGCGGCGCGCAGGGCGGTACGCCACATGTCCGGGAGGCGGCGCATCGGCGTCGTGGCGTCCTCCGCGGTGACCGTGCGGGCCCGGCGGCCGGGCAGCACGCCGAGGCCGCGCTCGCGCAGGACGCGGTAGCCGATGACGGCGAGGACGAACCCGCCGGCCACGACGAACGAGGCGGCCACGACGTGCGGCACCTGGGCGAGCGCGGTCGAGTTGGTCAGCACGGCCCAGAGGTCGGTCATCCGGGCCCGGCCGTCCACGACCTCGTAGCCGACCGGGTGCTTCATCCAGGCGTTGGCCGCGAGGATGAAGTAGGCCGACAGGTTGGAGCCGATGACCGCCGCCCACAGGCAGGCGAGGTGGACCCGCTTGGGCAGCCGGTCCCAGCCGAAGATCCACAGGCCGAGGAACGTCGACTCCAGGAAGAAGGCGAGCAGCGCCTCCAGCGCCAGCGGCGCGCCGAACACGTCGCCGACGAAGGTCGAGTACTCGCTCCAGTTCATCCCGAACTGGAACTCCTGCACGATGCCGGTGACCACGCCCATGGCGAAGTTGATCAGGAAGAGCTTGCCGAAGAACCTGGTGAGCCGCAGGTAGTGCTCCCGGCCCGTACGGTGCCAGGCGGTCTGCAGGCCGGCCACGTAGACGCCGAGCCCGATCGTCAGGGGCACGAAGAGAAAGTGGTAGACGGTGGTCACCCCGAACTGCCACCGTGCCAGGTCAAGCGCGTCCATGTCTTCCTCACGCCGAGCTCTACGACTTGTAGTTCTATATTCAGTAGTACTACAAGCTGTAGAGCATTAGGGCCCCGCGAGGTGCGATCTTCGTCACAGCCGGGAGGCACGCCGAAGCGGCCCGGTTCGCGGTGCCGGATCCCCGTTCCTTGCAGTACGGACGATGCCGGTCGGACGGTCCCGGTGAACAGGGACAGGTGTCCCGTCCCGCCGGGCGTGCCCGGCTCGGGCACATGACCAAGAGTGGCCCGACGGCGGCACGGGCGGCGTCCGCCGTGCGGCTGATTCCCCCGTACGCCGCGCGGTTGACGTCGCGAGCCCTCCGGCCGTCGCGGAGACGCGCGTGGGAACGGCGAGGACCTCCGGTTCCGCGAACCGGAGGTCCTCGCCTGGTCTTCCGTGGTCCTTCCCGCGCTCCTTCCGGCGCTTTCCCCGGGGTCAGGTTCCCCGGGGTCAGGCGACGGCGGGGTGGAGGGCCAGGGTGGGGTAGTCGGTGTAGCCGCGGTGGTCGCCGCCGAAGGCCGTGCTCAGGTCCGCCTCGTTCAGCTGCGCGCCGACGCGCAGACGCACCGGCAGGTCGGGGTTGGCCAGGAAGGACTTGCCCAGTGCGACGAGATCGGCGCCCCAGCGCAGCCGTTCCTCGGCGGAGGCCGCCGGGTCGGTCGCCGTGGGGTCGTTGACGATCAGGGTGTTCGGCCACAGGTCCCGGATGCGCGCGTCCAGCTCGGCGCCGCCGGTCGCCAGCAGGTGCAGGTAGACCAGGTCGAGACCGGCGAGCTCGGACACCAGCGCGGGATAGACCTCGTGGGCGTCCTCCTCCACCAGTCCCTGGGCGCCGTTGCGGGGGGACAGCCGGATTCCCACCCGGGAGGGGCCGATCTCGTCCGCGACGGCCTTCGCCGTCTCCACCGCGAACCGGATCCGGCCCTCCACCGACCCGCCGTACCGGTCGTCGCGGAGGTTGGCGTTCTGCGACAGGAACTGGTGGATCAGGTAGCCGTTGGCGCCGTGCAGCTCGACGCCGTCGAACCCGGCGTCCACCGCGCGCCGGGCGGCGGCGGCGAAGTCGCCGACCGTGGCCTCCACCTCGGCGGTGGACAGCTCCACGGCCACCGGCGTGTCCTGAAGGCCCGCGGGCGTGAAGATCTGCTCGCCGAGCCGTACGGCGGAGGGGGCGACCGGGAGGTGGCCCGTGTTGTCGGGGTGGCCCACTCCGCCCGTGTGCATGATCTGGGCCACGATCCGGCCGCCCGCCGCGTGGACGGCGTCGGTCACCTCCCGCCACCCGGCGACCTGCTCGTCGGTGTGCAGCCCCGGGGTGTTCATGTAGCCCTGTCCCACCACGCTGGGCTGGACGCCCTCCGTGACGATCAGGCCGGCCGAGGCGCGCTGGGCGTAGTAGAGCGCGGTCAACGGCGAGGGGATCCCCGCGACGTACGCACGTGACCGCGTCATGGGTGCCATGACGAGACGGTTCGGCAGGCGAAGGGAGCCCAGGGTGTGGGGTGTGAACAGCATGGTCAAGACCTCCCGAATTTACTTGGTCGGCCAACTTGGTCGGCCATAGATACTCATACAACTTGGCCGACCAATATGCAAGCGGTAGGCTCGTCGCAGAGGAGGCGGCGTGATGAGGGAAGCATGGACGGACGGCGTGGAGGCCTGCGGGACGACGTCCGCGGCCGGGGCGGGGTGCGGAGGGGCGCCCGGAGAGGACCCCGACAGCCTGAGCTGCCTGATGGCCCAGGCGGCCCTGGGGCACCGCGTCCTGCTCGCCGCGCTGCTCGCGGAGATCGGCCTCTATCCCGGTCAGGACCGGGTGCTCAACGCGCTGTGGGCCAACGGCCCCATGTCCCAGAACAGGCTCGCCGCGGCGGTGGGCATCGACATGTCGACGATGACCAAGAGCCTGCAACGGCTGGAGCGCAGCGGGTTCGTGAGCCGCGCTCCGTCCCCCCGCAACCGGCGGATCAGCGTGGTGAGCACGACGCCGAAGGGCGACACGCTGCGTGCCGAGGTCCGCCGGGTGGAGGAGGAGCTTCACCGGCGGCTGTCCGACGGCCTGACGCCGGAGCAGGTCGAGACCCTCCGCTCCCTGCTGGGGGTGGTCCGCCGCAACGTCTGCCGTGAGACCGCGCCGTCCCCGCTTCCCGCGGCGGAGCTCCCCGGGACGGGGCTTCGTGAAGCGGATCCTCCCGCCACGGTCGCGGCCTCCCGGTAGCCCGGCCGTACCGCCGCGCCGTGGCCGGGCATGTCTTGCCGTTCCCGCCGTACGGGTGATTCTCTAGGGTGCTCGGCATCGGAGGTGGCCATGAAGGTCTCGGGCAGCGCGGTGGTCGCGGCGGAGCGCAAGCGGGTCTGGGACGCCCTCCAGGACCCCGGCGTCCTGGTGCGGACGATCCCCGGCTGCGAGCGCCTGGAGACGGTCGGCGAGAACGTGTACGCGATGACGGTCACGGCGGGGGTCGCCTCGGTCAGGGGCGTCTACCAGGGTGAGGTGGCCCTGCGCGACCAGGAGGAGCCGCACCGGTTCACGCTCGGCGCGCGCGGCCAGGGCGCCCCCGGCACCGTCGAGGCCACCGTGGCCGTACGGCTGAGCGACGCCGAGGGCGGCACCCGGGTCGACTTCGACGCCGAGGCCGTGGTCGGCGGCATGATCGGCGGCGTGGGGCAGCGGATGCTCGCCTCGGTGGCCAAGAAGACCGCCGGGGAGTTCTTCTCCGCCGTCGAGCGGCACCTGCTGTCCGCCTCCGCCGTTCCCGTCGCCGTGTCCGGAACCGCTCCCGCCGTGTCCGAGGCCGTTCCGGCGGCGACGGCCGCGGCCGGGGAGACGGCGCCGCGCGTGTTCACCCGTGAGGCTCCGGCCGCGCCCCGCCAGGGCGTGCCGGCCTGGACGATGCTCGCGGCCTTCGGCACGGGCGCCGGGGTGGCCCTCGGCAGCGCCGTCATCGGCTGGCTACTAGGCCGCAACTCCCGCCGCCGTTAGGGCGCGTATCGGGTTGTGATCAAGAGGTGGCCCGGGTGGGGTCTAGGTGGGCCGCCGGCGAAACGGCCGTGCTGGAGGCGTCCTACCAGCTCGCGAGCCGCTCGGCTACGAGTGATGATCGTCCGAGGCGCGCGGGCGGCGGAAGATCACGGCCAGGACGCGCAGCACCAGGATGGCGGAGATCCCCAGCAGGTTGTAGCCGATGAGCTGGAACAACGAGGTGTTCGACAGCACCTGCGGGCCGCCGTCCGTCCCGAGGAGGATGACCGCCATCACCCCGGCCGTGGCGCCGAGCACCGTCAGGAGCACCTGGTGGAGCAGGCCCGTCACGTAGCTGCGGTCGCGGTCGTCGGCGAGCAGCCGGACGTTCAGGGTGAACCTGCCGTGCTCCGCGGCGCTCGCGATGCGCTCGACGCGGCGCGGCAGGCGGCGCAGCATCGGCAGCAGCGCGGCCAGCTCCTGGGTGACGGTCTCCCTGACCGTCTCAGGGCCGACCCGCTCGGCGAGGTAACGGCCCGCGAACGCGCGCGCCTCGCCGATCAGGTCGAACCCGGGGGAGAGGCGTACGAGCGTGCCCTCCAGCGTGGCCAGCGCGCGGAACACGGCGGCGACCTCCGGCGGGATCGACAGCCCGTACGCGGAGACGATCTTGAACAGGTCGGTGAACAGCTGCACGCTGTTCATGCCGGGCGCCAGATGCCTGGCCATGAACTGGCCGAGCGCACGCTCTAACGCGGCCTCGTCGATGTCCTCCGGCCTGGGCACCACCTCCAGCAGCGCGTCGGTGACGCCGAGGGGGTCCTGCCGGTTCATGGCGAGCAGGAAGCGCTGCAGCGCCGAGCGCACCGAGCCGTCGAGCCGGCCGACGGAGCCGAAGTCGAGCAGCCCTAGGGTGCCGTCCTCGAGCAGCATGAGATTGCCGGGATGCGGGTCGGCGTGGAAGACGCCCTCGACGAGGATCTGCCTGAGCAGGCAGTCGAGCAGGTCGCGGGCCAGCCGCGGCCCCTGCTCGGGTGTGGCCGTGGTGACCGGACTGCCCGACAGGCGGCGCATGACGAGCACGTGTTCGGTGCACATGGCGCTGATCGGGGCGGGGTAGGTGACGCCGCCGCCGTCGGAGGCCGCGACTGCCGCCATGTTGGCCGCCTCCACGCGGAAGTCGAGCTCCTCGCGGATGGCGGTCGCGAACCCCTCGGCCAGGTCGCCCAGGCCGAGCGAGCGGCCCCAGCGGGTGCGCGACTCCAGTGTGGCCGCCAGCCGCCTGACGATGTCGAGGTCCTTCGCGACGACCGACTGGATCCCCGGCCGCCGCACCTTGACCACGACGCTCTCGCCGGTGTGCAGGCGGGCGGTGTGGACCTGCCCGATGGAGGCGGCGGCCAGCGGCGTCCTGCCGAACTCGGCGAACACCTCCTCCACCGGCCCGCCCAACTCGGCCCTGAGCACCGGCTCGATATGCTCCCAGCGCGCCGGGGCGACCTGGTCCTGCAGCCCTCCCAGCTCCTCGACGAACTCGGCGGGCAGCAGGTCACGCCGGGTGGACAGGATCTGGCCGAGCTTGACGAACGTGACCCCGCCGTCCTCGAGCGCCTCGCGCAGCGACCTGGCCAGCCGTACCTTGCCCGAACGGTCTTCCAGCCGCTCGCCCCGGCCGCGCAGGTAGGGGCCGAGGCCGTGCCTGATCGCGATCCTGGTGATCTGCGAGTAGCGCCTGGATCGGGAGACGCGGCCGCGGACGGACCTGATCAGCTCCAGCGGCCCCGGAACCGAGCCGGGCGGCACCAGCGCCTCGGCCAGCACGAGGATCACCATGGGGATGAGCACCACGCACATGACGATGAGCAGCAGGAGCGCCAGGGCCGCCGCGGCGGGTGGGTGCTGCGCGTCGACCCCGCCGAGCGAGCCCAGGATCGGCTCTAGCACCGGCCGCGCCAGCCCGAAGGCGGCCAGCGCGGCCAGGAACGTGCGCAGCCTGCCGAACCTGACGTTCAGCAGGCGCTGCGCGGCCGTGGCCAGCACCATGATCGTCAGGAGCGTGAAGACGCCAAGAAGTAGCTGCGCGGCGAGATCCATAGGTGAGGATCATTCCACGGCGACGGCGCCCCACCTCGCCGCCCGCGGCGCGCTGGAAGGCTCAGCGTGCCGCCGCGGCGCGTGCCCGGCGCTCCTCCCAGCGCTCGACGAACCTGGCGGCCGTCACCTCGGTCTTGGCCTCCGCGCCGCCATGATCTGAATCAAAGACCCCACCCGGGTCACCTCTTGATCACAACCCGATACGCGCCCTAGGCGACTTCTCCTGGGTCCGGGGGAATCGGCCGGAGGGCGCGCCGGTTGGGACATGTCGTGAAAGTCGAGATCTTCTCTGATGTCGTGTGTCCCTGGTGCTACATCGGGCACCACCGGCTCCAGCAGGCCGTACGCCTCTTCGAGGGGGACGTCGAGGTGGCGCACCGCCCCTTCCAGCTCGACCCGGACGGCGTCTCCACCGGTGAGCCGCTGCTGCGCGCGCTGGAGCGCAAGTTCGGCGGCGCCGGGCAGGTGGCGCAGATGACCGCCCGAGTCGCGGGTGTGGCCGCGGAGGACGGGCTGGACCTCCGCTTCGACCGGGCGCTGCAGGCCGGCACCTTCGAGGCGCACCGGCTGATCTCGCTGGCCGGGCGGGCCGGGCGCGGAGCGGCGATGGCCGAGCGGCTGTTCCGGGCCCACTTCACCGACGGCCTCGACGTGGGGGACCCCGGCACGCTGGCCGGGCTCGCCGCCGAGACCGGCGTCGAGGACACCGGGGAGGGCGCGGAGCAGGTGCGCGCCGATCTGGCCCGCGCCCACGCGCTGGGCGTGCGCTCCGTCCCGCTGTTCCTGTTCGAGGAGAAGTACGCCGTCTCGGGCGCGCAGCCCGTCGAGACGCTCGTGGCCGCGCTGCGGGAGGTCGAGGCCCGTACGGCCCAGGAGAGGGCGACCCAGGAGAAGGCGGGTGAAGGCTGCGACGGCGACGCGTGCGCGGTCTGATCCCGTAGGCGGTCCGGGTAGGCAGGGTGTGACGACGGTGTCCTGATTCTTCGGCAGAGTGCGCCGGTTCTTCCCGGTGGCGGCGCTCGATAGACACTGAGCATGTCCATCCGCATCGGGGTAGACACCGGCGGCACCTTCACCGACGTCGTTCTCGTCGACGAGGAGTCCGGCCGCGTCGTCACGACCAAGACTCCCTCCACTCCTGCCAACCCGGCCGATGGTTTCATGGCAGGCGTGCACAAGGTGCTGGAGACCCATGGGGGGTCCCGCGACCTCGATGCCGTCGCCGCCCTCGTCCACGGCACGACCGTCGCCACCAACCAGTTGCTGGAGGACCGCCCGGACGGCACCGCCCATCTGGGGTTCGTCACCACCGAGGGCTTCGAGTCCGTACTGGAGATCGCCCGGCAGAGCGTGCCGGACGGCTACGGCAACTCCTACTTCTGGGTGAAGCCGCCGCGGATCGTGCCCGTCCACCGGGTGCGTGCCGTGGGGGGACGGCTCGACCACCTCGGCCGCGAGGTCCGGCCGTTCGACGAGGAACAGGCCGCGGCCGCCGCGCGGTGGTTCAGGGAGCGGGGCGTCACCGCGATCGGCGTGTGCTTCCTGCACTCCTACGCCAACCCCGCCCACGAGCGGCGGATGCGCGAGGTGCTGGAGCGCGAGCACCCGGAGGCCGTCGTCTCGCTGTCGAGCGACGTGCTGCGGGAGTACCGGGAGTACGAGCGGTCGGTGACCACGCTGGTGGACGCGGCGGTCAAGCCGATCATGCGGCGGTACATCGAGAACCTGTCCGAGCGGCTCGGCCGGCCCTTCTCCGTCATGAAGAGCAACGGCGGCGTGCTGTCGGCGGCCGAGGTGGTGCACCAGCCGATCACGACCGTCCTGTCCGGCCCGGCGGCGGGCGCGCTCGGCGCCGCGCTGGTGGCCGGCGCCGCCGGGCATCCGAGCGCGATCACCCTCGACGGCGGCGGCACCTCGACCGACGTGGCCGTGGTGGTGGACGGAGAGCCCTCGCTGACGACCGAGGGCAGGATCGGCCGCTATCCCTGCAAGATCCCGATGATCGACATCGTCACGGTCGGGGCGGGCGGCGGGTCCATCGCCTGGGTCTCCCCGGAGGGGACGCTGAAGGTGGGCCCCCGGTCCGCGGGCGCGGACCCCGGGCCGATCTGTTACGGGGCGGGCGGCGCCGAGGTGACGGTGACCGACGCGCACGTCTTCCTCGGCCGGGTGCCGCCGCACCTGCTCGGCGGGGAGATCCGCCTCGACGTCGCCGCGGCGCGGGCGGGCGTCGAGGCGCTCGCCGCCCGGCTCGGGCTGACCCCCGAGCACTGCGCCACCGGGATCCTGGAGATCAGCGCGTTCAACCAGTCGAACGCGATCCGGCAGATCACCGTGCAGCGCGGCCTCGACGTGCGGGACTTCCCGCTGGTCGCGTTCGGCGGCTCCGGCCCGCTGCTGGCCTGCAGGCTGATCGACGTCCTCGGGCTGCCCGCCGCGATCATCCCGCCCGACCCGGGGAACGTGTCCGCGTTCGGCCTGCTCACGGTGGACGTGAAGAACGACTACGTCCGCACGCACGTCACCCGTGAGCCGTCGCCGCGGGCGCTCGGCGAGATCCTCGCCGGCCTGGAGGCCGAGGCGGCGGACGCGCTCGGCCGCGAGGGCTTCGCCGAGCACGTGTACGCGCGCACCGCCGACCTGCGCTACTACGGCCAGGCGTACGAGGTGCGGGTGCCCGCGCCGGACGGCCCGGTGGACGAGGCGTGGCTCGCCGTGGTCGCGGACCGGTTCCACGCCGAGCACGAGAGGCTCTACGGGTACGGCTACCGCGACGATCCCCGTCACGCCGTCGAGTGGGTCAACCTCCGGGTGTCCGGCATCGGCCCGATCACCCGGCCGAAGCTCGCGCGCAGGCCGTGCCAGGCGGACGAGCCGAGCCCGGTCGGGACCCGTGACGTGTACTACGAGCGGTGGGGCAGGACCGTGGTCTACCGCCGCGACGACCTCGGCGCGGGCGCCATGGTGCGCGGCCCCGCCGTCGTCGAGGAGTACGGCTCGACCCTGCCGGTGCATCCCGGCTTCACGGCGACCATGGACGACTACGGCAACCTCGTGGTGGTGAGCGATGACCGGTAGGACCGCCGACCCCGTGCTCGTGGAGATCGTGGAGGGCACGCTCGCCTCGGTCGAGACGGAGGTGGAGACGGCGATCGCGCGCACCGCCCGCTCGCCGATGATCCGCGACGCGCACGACTTCCGGGCCGGCATCCACGACGCGCGGCTGCGCAAGCTGACCGGCCGTTCCTATTCGGCGCTGGTGCAGCCGGTCGTCCGCGACTTCCCGATCGAGACGATGCGGCCCGGCGACGTGTTCTTCCACAACGACGTCTACCTCTCCGAGGGCGGCATCGGCCACCTGCCCGACCTGTGCGTGACGGTCCCCGTCTTCCACGAGGGTGAGGTCGTCGCGTTCGTCCAGGCCTTCGGCCACCACGACGACATCGGCGGCGCGGTGCCGGGATCGATGCCGTCGCACGCGCGCAGCGCGTTCGAGGAGGGCCTCATGGTCCCGCCGATCAGGTTGTGGGACGAGGGGGTGCCCAACCGGGCCGCCCTCACGATCATGACGCGCAACTCGCGCATGCCCGACTCGCTGGCCGGGGACCTCGACGCCGAGTGCTCGGCCTGCCTCATGGGCGCCCGGCGGCTCGGCGAGCTGTTCGGCCGGTACGGCCGGGAGGCGGTCGAGGCCTGCTTCGACGCGATCATCTCCAAAACGACCGAGACCTTCCGGCGGGAGCTGCTCGCGAAGATCCCCGAGGGGGTCCACGTCTGGGAGGACTACGCCGAGCACGACGGCGTGGACGAGCCGCGGCTGCACACCCAGCGCATCACGCTGACCGTCGACCACTCCGCCGGCACCCCGCTGACCATCGACTTCACCGGCACCTCGGCTCAGGCCAAGGGGCCGATCAACCACGCCGGCGACTACGCCGAGGGCGTCTTCCTGAAGAAGTGGCTGGCGCCGATCCTGCGCAACCTCGCCGACACCCCCGAGCGGATGGCCGAGCTCGACGTCAACGAGGGCGTCGTACCGCTGATCAGGATGGTCTTCCCGGAGAAGGGCACCCTGCTCACGCCGATCTTTCCCGCGCCCACCAACGCCCGCACGTTCGTGATCCTCCGCCTGCTCGGCGTGCTGGCGGGCGTGCTGGCCAAGGCCACCGGCGGCCGGATGCCGGCCGACCAGGAGACGATCCGCTACACCGGCGTGTACGGCGAGTCGGACGACGGGCCGTACCTCATGCGCGAGGTGCTCGGCGGCGGGTCGGGCGGGCGCTGGTACGCCGACGGGGAGGACACCATCCACGTCGTGCCCGACAGCCGCAACATCCCCGCGGAGTTCGCCGAGGCACGCTGGCCGTTCCGGGTCGAGCGGCTGGGCCTGGCCGTGGACAGCGGCGGGCCGGGGGAGTTCCGCGGCGGCCTCGGCTACGACAAGCACATCCGGATGCTGCGGGACGCCTCCTTCATGTCGATCGCCGACCGCTCGATCCTGTCGTGCTGGGGCGTCAACGGTGGCCGGGCGGGCCGTCCCTTCCAGGTCACGGTCGACGGGGTGGAGATGGAGGGCCTGGTCGACGACTTCCCCGTGCGCGCCGGGCAGGTCATCCGCATTCGAACGACCGGGGGAGGCGGCTGGGGCTCGCCGTACGACCGGCCGGCCGAGCGTGTGGCCGACGACGTCCGCGACGGGAAGGTCTCCTTCGAGGGCGCGCGCGACGACTACGGCGTCGTCCTGACCGGCACCCGGGACGACGTCGTCGTGGACGCCGAGGCGACCGCGCGCCTGCGGGAGCGGCTGCGGGAGGCGCCGCCCGCGGCCTTCTTCGACCGCGGCCCCGGCTATCCCCGGCTCTCCGGCGGCCTCCCGCACGCCGAGGTCGACATCGTGTGAACGCCGGCGACGCCCGGAGCCGTCCGGGATTGGCGGCGGTGCCGTTGGGTAGCCGTTCAGTGACGGCACAAACAGGATGGTGAGTTCGAAATGGCGAATATCGTCCAGCGCATCAGGGAGTACCTGCAGACCCCCAAGGGCCGCGAGAACATGGAGAAGGCCAAGACGATGGCCCGCGATCCCGAGAACCGGCAGCGGCTGCGCCGCCTGATGGACCAGGTGCGCGGTCACCGTACGCCGCGCTGAGGCGTCCCGGCCGTACGGCGGGCGCGGGGCTCCCCGGCCCCGGCGGCGCGGCCCGTACGGCGGAGCGGCGGGGCCGGTGGGGATGATCAGCTGGACACCGGCCCCCTAGTACCGAAAATATGCGGCACAAGGGATAGTTCGCGTATCGGGAAGAGCTGATCGCCGAGATGGAGAAGCCGCCTGCGGCGCACGGGCACCGGCGCGTGGCGCCGGGGCGGCGGCCGTCGTGACCAGGCCGGGCGCGCGCGCCCTGATCGCGCGGGTGCTCGACCCGCACTCGTGGAAGTCGTGGGACGGGCCGCCGCTCGACCGGGCCGCGCCGGGCTCGGAGTACGCGGCCGAACTCGCCCGGGTGCGGGCCAGGACGGGATACGACGAGTCGGTCGTCACCGGGGAGGGGACCCTCGACGGCCGCCGGGTCGCCGTGATGGCCTGCGAGTTCTCCTTCCTGGCCGGTTCGATCGGGGTGGCGGCGGCCGAACGGCTCGTCCGGGCCGTCGAGCGGGCCACCTCCGAACGGCTGCCGCTGCTCGCCGCCCCGGCCAGCGGCGGCACCCGGATGCAGGAGGGCGCCCTGGCCTTCACCCAGATGGTGAAGATCACCGCCGCGGTCGGCGCGCACCGGGCCGCGGGGCTGCCGTACGTCGTCTACCTGCGCCACCCGACCACGGGCGGGGTGTTCGCGTCGTGGGGGTCGCTCGGGCACGTGACCGCGGCCGAGCCTGGCGCGCTGATCGGCTTCCTCGGGCCAAGAGTGTTCGAGTCGCTGCACGGCTACCCGTTCCCCGAGGGCGTCCAGGTCGCGGAGAACCTCCACGCCCACGGGCTGGTCGACGCCGTGGTCTCGGCCGGGGACGCCCGGGAGATCGCCATCAGGGCGCTGGCCGTGCTCTGCGCGCCCCGCTCGGGGCTGTCGCCGGGCCCGGAGCCCGAGGAGGCGGCCGAGCCGGTCCCGGCGTGGGAGGCGGTGACCCGCTCCCGCCGCGACGACCGGCCCGGCATCCGCGAACTGCTGAGACACGGGGCGCGCGACGTGACCCCGCTGCAGGGCACCGGCACCGGCGAGCGCGACCCCGGCCTGCTGCTCGCGCTGGCCAGGTTCGGCTCGGCGCCCGCCGTCGTCCTGGGCCAGGACCGGCGGCGGCGCGGGGGCAGCGGGCTCGGCCCCGCCGGTCTGCGGGTGGCCCGGCGCGGCATGCGCCTGGCCAGCGAACTGGGCCTTCCCCTGGTCACGGTCGTCGACACGGCCGGGGCGGCGCTGTCGAGGGCGGCCGAGGAGGGCGGCCTCGCCGCCGAGATCGCCCGCTGCCTGGCCGACCTCGTCATGCTCGACGCGCCGACCGTGTGCCTGCTGCTGGGGGAGGGCGCGGGCGGGGCGGCGCTGGCCCTGCTCCCGGCCGACCGGGTCGTCTGCGCGCAGCACGCCTGGCTGTCCCCGCTTCCGCCCGAGGGCGCGTCGGCGCTGCTGTACCGGACCGTGGACTTCGCCCCGGAGATGGCCGCGGCCCAAGGCATCCGCGCCACCGACCTGCGCCGCGACGGCATCGCCGACCGGGTGGTCCCGGAGCGGCCCGACGCGGCGTACGAGCCGGAGGCGTTCTGCGGCCGGGTGGCCAGGACGCTGGAGCACGAGATCGCCGGCCTGCTCGCGCGCCCGGCGGAGGACCGGACGGCCGCCCGGTACGCCCGCTACCGCTCCCTGGGCCTCTGACCGGCCTTATCCGGGAGGCGCCGTCATCGGTCGCCCGGCTCCTGGCCGTCCGGCCGGTCGGCGGCGAGCGGCACGGGCACCCGTTCCACCCGGACGGCGTGCACCTCGTCGCGGGGCACCACCACCTCGTACGCGCCGTGGTCCACGAGCCAGTAGCCGAGCGCCTCTGCCTTCAGGCCGTTGTGACCGGTGTAGGCGATGTGGAGGCCGCCCTCCCCGCCGTCGCCCCCGTCGTCCTCGTCCAGCACCAGGCAGGGCTCCCCGCCGAACGCCCCGACCGTACGCAGCAGGGTGAGCCGGTCCAGCGCGGACCGGTCCACCCGCAGCCGCCAGTAGCCGCCGGCGGCGGTGAAGCCCTCCTGCGGCGCCTCGCTGAACAGCACCACGTCGTCGCTGCCCGGCCCGAGCGCCGCGGCGTACTCCCGGTCCCGGTAGAGGGCGACGAACCCCAGGCCGACCGGCTCGCCACCGCTGATCGGGGCGCTCGCAGGGCCGCTCATCGGGCCGGCCGCCACGTCAGGCCGTCGTACGCGGCGAAGGAACGCGCGGCGCCCGGCGTGAGGTGCACGATCTCCGCGCCCGCGGGGATCGGCATCGGCATCGTGTGGAACTGCGGCACCACCTGCTCGCGCGAGGCGGTGAACCCGTTCCCGGTGAAGGGCGGTGCATCGCTCCAATCCCCGCCCATGTGCTGGCCGTACGGGACGACGTAGGTGTCGATGTCCCGGGCGTCCCACCGCATGACGTACAGCTCGGGCACGTCCGGCGTGAGCTCCGACCCGTCGAAGCCCAGGTCGAGGGCTTCGACGAGCGCGGCGGGCGAGGTGAGGCGGTCGCAGTCCTGCACCCGGTAAACGTACCCGGAGATGATCGTGCGCCGGCCCGACAGGTACGGCACGAGCAGCCGCGGCGGAATCACCTTCTGCATCCGCGTCCTGTGTCCCGGCTCGTTCATGGGGGGTAGTTTACGATCTGTCGACACCCAGCCGTCGGTGTTCCAGCGAGGGGAGGGTGGCGCGCGCGGTCGCCGTCCAGGCGGGGTCGATCTCCGCGACCAGCACGCCGGGGCCGGGGCCCAGGTCGTGGCGGGCGACGCCCATCGGATCGACGAGCATGCTGCGGCCGACACCGAACCCGTCCGGTATGGCGGGATTGGGAGCCTGACCGACGGCGATCGTGCAGGTGGTGTTCTCGATGGCCCTGGCCCTGACGAGGGTCGTCCAGTGGTCCTCCTTGAGCGGCCCCGAGCCCCAGGCGGCGATCACCGCGAACGTGTCCGCGCCCCGGTCCACCAGCGCTCGCGCGAGCTCGGGGAACCGGACGTCGTAACAGGTGATCAGGCCGATCCTGAGCCCGGCGAGCTCCACGACCACCGGTTCGTCCCCCGGCGCGACCAGGTTCGACTCCTTCGCGCCGAACGAGTCGAAGAGATGGATCTTCCGGTAGGCCGCGCCGAGCGAGCCGTCCGCCCGCAGGGCGACGGCGGTGTTCCACACCCGGCCGTCCTCGGCGGGTTCGAAGACGCCGGCGATGACGGCGACGCCGTGCTCGCGCGCCGCCTCCGCGAGGCCGGTGACGAACGGCCCGTCCAGCGGTTCGGCCGTGTGCGTCACGCCCCGGCCGAACCGGGTCAGCGTGGCCTCGGGGAACACGGCGAGGTCCGCTCCCGGCACCCGGGCGAGAGCGTCACGCACGGTCTCGAGGTTGGTCTTCGGGTCGTGGTCGACGGGGATCTGGCACAGCGCTATGCGGGTCACGGCTCCCAGTCTGCCCGGCGGGCGGCTCTCCCCACCAGGTGAGCGTCCGCCACACCCGCTCCAGCGGGCCGTACCGGTGGCGGGCCAGCCACCACCGGCAGAAGGCGGCCTGCGCGGCCAGGGTCACGACGGTGAGCCCCACGACGACGGCGCCGGAACCGCCGGCGGCGGGCGGCGGCAGCGCCACCGCGATCACCAGCGTGCCCGTCACGTAGTTCGTCAGCGCCATCCGCCCCAGTGCCTCGAACAGGGCCGTCCGGCGGGCGAGCAGCAGGAACGCCGCCGCGTAGGCGGCCGCGCCGCTCACCGCCGCCGCCTGGTAGACCCCGCCGCCGGGCGGCGCGTGGTTCCACCACCAGGTCAGCCCGGCCGTCAGCGCCCCAGCCGTTCCGCAGACGGCGGCGAGGACCCACGTCCCGCCCAGGTCTCCCCAGCCGCCCGCCACGCTCGGGGCGGCGGCCAGGCCGAGCAGGAACAGCGCGCTGATCAGCACGTACGGCTCGGAGTCGAGCAGGGCGGCGGCCAGCGTGCCGCAGCCGAGCAGCAGCACCACCCACCGGGGCAGCAGGCTCGCCGGGAGCAGGACCGCCACCCCCAGCAGCGCGTACGGCAGCAGCACCCCGCCGGGATGGACCACGGTGTGCGCCGCGCCCAGCACGGCCAGCACGGCCAGGCGCCGCAGCAGGACGACCCGGGGGCGGGCCGAGCGTTCCCGGGCCGAGCCGAGGAACAACGCGAAGGACAGGCCGAAAAGGAACGCGAAGATCGGGTAGAAGCGGCTCTGGACCAGGTTCTCCATCACCCAGCCGAACGGGGACAGATCACGTCGCTCCGCCGTCCGCTGCCAGGTGTTCACCAGCATGATCCCGCAGACGGCGAACCCGCGCAGCGCGTCGACCCGCCGGATCCTGCCCACCGCCGCGCCCCTCGTCATGCTCCCCGTCACGTCTCCTGTCACGTCTCCTGGCATGCTCCCCGTCAGTTCCGCCGCGAGCCGGGCGGCCAGAGCACCAGCACCCGCATGTCCTGCTCGCGGGCGTGCGCGACGACGTCGGCCGTGCCGCCGAGCCCGCGCGCCGGCAGCCCGTCCCAGACGGCGAACAGTTCGTCCGCCCGTTCGAGCATGAACACCGCGGCGGCCATGTACGCCACCGGCTCCGGCCGGCCGAACGGCATCAGGTGCACCTGCCGCGCGAGCGGGAGCAGGTCGTCGTACGCCGCCCGGGCCGCCCGGGGCAGGCTCTCCCGGTATCCGGCGGCGGGCACGACCACGTCCAGGTCACCACCCACGCGTAGCACCTCCCTGGCGAAGAGCTGGTCGGCCCCCTCGGCCAGGCAGGACAGGCCCACCAGCGGCAGGGCCCGGCCGGCGAGCACGGCCCGCAGGGCGCGGCGGACCCGCACGGCCGTGTCGTGCGGGAGGCCCCGATGGCCGGTGAACGCGATCCTGGCCGTCCCGCTCACTCGTTCAGCCGACCCGTACGATCTGGAACCCGGCGGTGGACAGGATACGCGGCAGATTCCGCACGGTGTCGCGGTCCTTCTCCTTGGCCGCGTCCGAGATGTCGTCCCAGCCGCCCAGGTCGGGGTGCCTCCTGGTCTCGGTGTCGCGGACCGGGCCGCGGGCCCACCCGTCGGCGATCAGGTCCCGCAGCCACCGTTCGTGCTCCATCATCGCGAGCTGCTCGATCTCGTAGTCCTTGAAGGCGAAGTGCAGCTCGGGCTCCACGCGGGGAGCGAGGGCGCAGCCGATGCTCGTCAGCTTGCGCCCGATGTCCTCGGCCTGCCGCCGGTTGGCCGCCCGCAGGTGCGGCGGCAGGCTCTCCCACGGGACCAGCGACGGGTTGGTCGCCCGCACGTGGCGCCGCGCGGTGTTCTCCGCCACGTAACTGTCGTGGATCGCCCGGGCCAGCGTCTCCACCAGATCCTCTCCGATGAGCTGCGGATCACCGGCCTCCTCGTTGACCGCGAACACCCGCAGGGCGCCGGAGAGCCCCTCCAGCAGATGGACGCTGTCGAAGGCCCGGCTGAAGGTGCCGGCCTCCTCGACCCGCACCACGAGCGATCCGGGCCCGCAGTTCCACAGGCGCGGCGAGGTGAGCGCGGTCTTGAGCGCGAGGTCCTGGTCGTCGTGGCACACGAACACCCGTTGCGGCGGCTCGGCCGGCAGCAGTTCCCCGAGCGGCGGGTTGCCGAGCGGGAAGTCGCCGGGTGGCGCGTCGTGGGTGGTCAGCGCGCACACATCGGCCACGAACTCGAATCTGTGGCACAGGGCCCGGACGGTCCGCGCGGCGTGGGCGTCGATGATCGTCACCGGCAGCGGGCCGGGGGAGGGGGCCAGCCGCCGTCTGCGCGCCATCTCGACCAGCAGGCTGCGGCCGAAGGCGTCCAGCCCGATGAGGACGACCGGCTGTTCGTTCACGATCGGGTGCCGGTCGAGGAGCACCCGGGCGGCGAGCTCGTCCAGGTTGAAGAAGTCGAGGCGCAGCCGGGGCCGGCCCGGGAGGCTCAGCCGGCGGGCCCGCAGGGCGGCGCACAGGTCGGGGTCGGTGATCAGGGCGTACGCCGACAGCGGATGCCTACCGCCCGGTCTGGCCACCCCGTGCGCCGCGAGGGCGATCGCCGTGTTGGCCGAGCTGTCCGGCTCGCAGGCGTACAGGACGGAGGCCCGCTGGATGCCGGCGGCCCGCAGGGTGGCGGGGCTGCGCGCGTCACCCCTGACGTAGAGCACCTTGCGGTCGCCGACGGCGGCCACCGGAGCCGAGCCGATCAGCACGATCCGCGTGCTCGCCGCGCGCAGCCGCTCCACCAGGGCCACGGCCGCCGATCCGGAGCCGCACACGACCACGTGCTCCTTCGACCTGCGTGCCCGGAACCGGCGGAGTTCGGCGGCGAAGAGCAGACGGGCTCCGTCCACCAGTGTGTAGACCGTGACGCCGGGCGCGGCGAAGCGGGCGAACTCCAGCGCCGACGGCAGCGGGCTCGGGTCGTCGAGCGGCGCGGAGTCGAACACGAACAACTGCAGGTCCCAATACAAAAGATCCAGTGGGGCCGAAGGCAGGTCCAGGGTTTTCGCATATGTATTAAGGCCGATATATCCGGTCACCAATGCGGCCACTGCGAGCCCCGCGAATACCACACGCACCACGTAGCTGGCGGGAAAGGTCATAAACGCCCTTCCTTCCCTGGTCGGCACGTGCCCTTTCGAAAATAACCCGCCATTAGGAAGCGCTCCAGGGCCGTCCGGAGAAAGGTGTTGCCGTTCCGAGGCCGACGGGGTCTTTCCTGCCACGTCCGTCCGATGGATGCTGGACTCGAGATCCTTCGACGATCGCCACGGGAGGGCCGGGCGTTGACGGACGGGGTGTGGTCGGCAGACGGCGAGCGGCGCCTCGCGGTCGCGCAGCGGGGGAAGATCCACGGGGGAAGACCGGTGTTCCTGCTGCACGGCACGCCGGGCAGCCGGATCGGCCCTCTGCCACGGGAAGGCCTGCTCTACCGGCTCGGCGTGCGGCTCATCACCTACGACCGGCCGGGGTACGGCGCCTCCGACCGGCACGAGGGCCGCAGCGTGGGGGACGTCGCCGCGGACGTGGCGGTCATCGCGGACCACCTCGGCCTTGACCGCTTCGCGGTGGTCGGCCGTTCGGGTGGCGGGCCGCACGCGCTCGCCTGCGCCGCCCTGATTCCCCACCGGGTGACCCGAGCCGCGGTCCTCGTCGGGCTCGCCCCCCGGGAGGCGGAGGGGCTCGACTGGTTCGACGGCATGACGGAGGGCAACGTCGCGGAGTACATGACCGCCATGCAGGGGCGGGCGCGGCTCGCGGCGCGGCTCGTCCCGACCGCGGCCGAGATCCGCGAGGACCCGGTACGGCTCGTGAACTCCCTGTACGACGAGCTGACGGAGTCGGACCGGAGCGTGATCGCGGACGCCGGCATCCGGACGATGCTGGTGCAGAACTACGCGGAGGCCGTGCGGACCTCCGCGTACGGCTGGATCGACGACGCGATGGCCTTCTGCTCGCCGTGGGGGTTCGACCCCGCCGACATCAGGGTGCCCACCCTCCTGTGGCACGGCGAGGACGACGTCTTCTCACCGGTCAGCCACTCCCGCTGGCTGGCCGGGCGGATACCGACCGCGACGGTGCGCATCCAGCGGGGCGCGGCGCACTTCCACGCCCTGCACGTGCTGCCCGACCTGCTGGGCTGGCTCGCCAGGGACGGCCGGGCGGCCTGACCGCGGAGCGGCCGGGCCCGGTCACCAGGGGAGGGGTTCCAGCTCCCGGTCGACGCGGCGCCACTCCAGGACCGCCTCGATGACCGGATGGGTCTCCCCGAGGATCCGGCGGAGCTGGACGAGCAGGGGCTCGCGCAGCACCCGCGCCTCGTCGGTCCGCCTGAGGTCGCGGAGCGTCACGGCCAGGTCGGCCTCGCAGATCAGCGTCGTGGGGTGATAGGGGCCGAGAACCGCGCGCAGCCGGTCGAGGGTGTCCCGCTGCAGCTTCTCCGCCTCGGCGTACTCCTGCAGTTCTCCCAGGGTGTTGGCGACGTTGACGGCGCAGGCGAGCGAGAAGGGGTGGTCGGGCCCGACCTTGCGCCGCAGCGACCGCAGCGTCCGGACGCCCAGCGCACGGCTCTCGGCCGAATCGCCCAGATGCCTGAGGTACACGGTGATGTTGTTGGCCGCGATCAGCGTGTACGGGTTGTCCGCGCCGAGTGTGTCCTGGTAGCTCGCCCGCACCTCCGAGGCGAGTTCGAGCGCCCCTCGCCTCTCGCCCGCCGCCATGAGGTCGCAGGCGAGGTTCAGCTTGCAGGCGACGGTGTCGGGGGAGTGGGGGCCGAAGCGCTGGAGATAGCGCTCGTAGGTCGCCTCGATGAGCTGCCGCGCCTCCGCCAGGCGCCCGGCCTCGCGCAGGGATATGGCGAGGCTGCGCGCCGTGTGCAGCGTGTCCGGCAGGTCGGGGCCCGGCACCTCGGCGTAGGTGTTGAGCGTCTCGCGCAGCAGGTCCGCCGACTTCGCGAACTCGCCGCCTTCGCGCATGTCGAGGCCCAGGTTCGTCTCGGACAGGAGCGTGAAGGGATGGGCCGGGCCGAGCACCTCACGGCGTTTGTCCGCGGTCTCCTGGTCGAGCTGGCGCGCGGCGGTGAAGTCCCCGACGTGCCGCAGGGCGACGGCCAGGTTGTTGGCCGCCATGAGGACGCGCGGATGGTCGTCGAAGAAGAGCTCCTTGGTGCGCTCGTAGGTCTCCTGCTCCATCCGCAGCGACTCGGTCAGCTCGCCCAGGGCGCGCAGGTCCGCGGCGAGGCTCCCGGCCGTCTGCAGCGTGTGGGGGTGCGGGTCGGAGAGGACGCGGCGCTGGTCGTCCAGAACGGCCCGGTTGAGCTCGCACGACTCCCGGTACCTGCCCTGGGAGCGCAGCACGTTGCCCATGTGGAACCGCAGGTAGAGCGTCTGCCGGTCGTAGTCGCCGAGCTTCCTGATCCAGAGGGCCTCCAGGCGGCGGCCGAGGTCGAGCGCCCGGTCGAACTCGCCCCGCCGCCACAGGTACCGCACGCGGTCGATCAGCAACTGCCGGGTCTGCTCCTCGTCGCAGTCCTCCGCGTTGGACGGGGCGAGGTGCGGCCAGATCTCGTCGTACCGCGGCCAGTTGCCGGGGTCGTCGGTGTCGCCCTCGCGCGGACGGGCGCCGAGGAGGATGCGGTGCACCTCGTGCACGGTCCGCTCGCGCTCGTCGGCGTCCATCTGGTCGCTCAGCACGGCCTGCACGAGCCGGTGCACCTGCACCGAGTTGTTGCGCTGGTCGACCTTGGCGAGGGCGAACCTGTTCAGCTCGCGCACCAGCCGCCCGATCATGATCTTCTCACGCAGCGAGTCGTCGTACGGGACCAGGCAGCGCACGGTCTCGTCGCCGTAGAGCATGGACAGCGACACCGGTTCGGCGGCGAAGAAGGCCAGCAGCTGGAGCAGGCGGACCGCAGCGGGCGACTTCTCCCGCAGCCGCTGGAAGGAGACGTTCCAGGTGGCGGCGACCGGGGTCGGGTAGGTCGGGGAGTCGCCCAGCGCGAGCGTCCTGACGGGCTGCTTGAAGAGCTTGTCGACGTACTCGTCGACGCTCATGCCGGTCTCCTGCAGCCAGGCTCCGGCCTGCTCGATGGCGAGGGGCAGGTCGCCCAGCGCGGCGGCCACCCGGTCGGCGTCGTCGTCGCTGAGATCGGCCACCCGGCGCCGCAGGTGCTCCAGGCTCTCCTCGCGGGTGAAGACGTCGATCTCCAGCGGCTTGGCGATCAGGGACCAGGTCTGGCTCCGCGACGTGATCAGCACGTGACCCGAGCCGCCCGGGAGGTAGGTCTGCACGTCCTCCGCGTTGTTGGCGTTGTCGAAGATCAGCAGCCAGCGGGCGTACGGCTCGCCGCGGCGCAGCGCGTCCTTCGCCGCCAGCGCCGCCTCCGCCAGGTTGTCGCCGGTCCTGATGCCGAGCCGGTCGGCCAGATCGGCCATCGAGCCGTTCAGCAGTTCCGGCTGCTCGGCGGACACCCACCACACGACGTCGTAGTCGCTCATGAAACGGTGGGCGTACTCGATCGCCAGTTGCGTCTTGCCGACGCCGCCCAGCCCGAACAGGGCCTGGGTGCGGCCCTCCTGCACCTGGGTCACCACCGCCTGGCTGCCGCCGACGAGCTGGTCCCGCAGCCTCTCCAGGACCTCGCCCCGGCCCGTGAAGGCGGCGTTCCTCGTCGGCAGGTTCAGGATGGCCGGCTGGATGCCGGGATACCGCGGCGTGCCCCCCTGCGTGCCGGTCTCGGCCCCCGCCGGGCGGTCGAGCGCGCGCAGCAGCGCGCCGGCCGCGTGCTGCTCGTCGAGCCGGAACAGGTCCAGCGCGGGCGGGTCGGCGTACGACGGCGGGACCCGCACGTCCGACACCCGGACGGGGAGAAGGCCGAGGGACAGCGCGGCGGGGCCCTCGGCGGCGTGCCAGGCCTCCCTCGCCCGGCTCGAGCGCAGGTACGCCGGGGACATCAGCGCGACCGTGCGTACGGCCGGGTCCGGGGCGCGTCCCTGGCCGTCGCCGTCCCGGTCGCCCGCCTGCGTACGGACCCGAATGCCCGCCTGGGTCAGCACGGCGGCGATCCACTCCGCCCACAGCCGGTCCTCCGGGACGTAGCTCAGGGCGACCTCGTTCGACAGCGACGGCCGGCGGCGCACGAACCGCTCCCGGCAGCTCAGCCTGAGGTCCTCGTCCAACGGGGGGAGTGACGAGACACGGCCCCCGGTGATGACGCCCGTGAGCCGCTCGTAGGCGGCCAGCAGCGAGCCGGGGGAGCCGGGTGCGTCGCCGAAGGTCGCCAGGGTCTCCTCGTAGGCGTAGAACGGCTTGTAGGGGATCTCCACGGCGCCCCAGTAGTTGCCGGCGTGCTCGTGGGCGACGCCGCTGGGGAACCCCTCGAACTGGCTCCGGGCGAACGCCCGGCCCGCGTCGAGCTTCTCCTTCTCCGCGTCGTCCACCCGCATGGGGATCGGCAGGATCCTGATGTCGCGGTCCGGGAAGCGTTCGGCGATCTCCCCGGCGACCCGGGCGGCCCCCTCGATGCTCTGGTCGCTGAGCGTGAAGCAGGTCACCACGGTGTCGGGGAAGTGGACCGTGCAGATGTCGGCGATGTCGCTCAGGCCGGTGCGGCTGTCGATGAGCACGTAGTCGTAGCCGCGTCGCATGTCCACCCGCAGCGCGTCGAGGAACTGCCCGCCGCCGAGCCGCTCGTAGAAGTTGTCCCAGTCGAAGGTGGACACCAGCGAGGAGTAGTCGCGGTTCTGCCGCCCGGCGGGGAGGAAGTCGAGGGAGCCGCCGTCGGGGAAGTGGGGCCACTCGACCGACACGACGTGCCGCCCCACGCTGGCGTACCGGGTGTGCCAGTCGGCGGGACGCGGGTCGGGACGGGTCGCGGCCCAGGCGAAATCCTTGATCAGGTCGATCACGCCGGCCGTACCGCTGATCATCCCCCCGTCCAGGAAGGGCCGGAAGAACTTGTGCAGGCCGGGAGACTCCAGGTCCCAGTCCACCACCAGTACGCGGTGGCCGTTGGAGGCGAGGATCCAGGCCGTGTTGGCCAGCGCCATCGTCCTGCCCGTCCCTCCCTTGTAGGAGTAGAAGGTGATGATGTGCCCGTTCCGGAAATCGCTCATTGCCTCCCCTTCCTTCCTGGCGGGTCGTCGGGCCCGGGGTCGTCCGGTGTGAGCGGCCACAGTCGCGGGCGGTCGCTGCCGGGCACCTGCGGCGGGAACACCCGTCCGTGCCGCAGGTAGGAGTTGCCCGCGGCCTCCACCACCGGCCTCAGCGCCGTCTCGAAGCCGGCCACGGTGGAGGTGTCGCTCACCGCCCGGCGCGCGGCCGGCCGGCCCTGCGCCAGCTTCGCCGGCAGCAGGGCGCGCAGGGCGGCGCGCAGCGCCGGGGCGTTCTGGCCGGTCTGCGCGTCGGTGCCGCTCCACGGGACGACCACGCCCACCCAGGGCCTTTCGGCCTGGTCGAACGCCTCGAGCAAGGGGCGGTACTGCGGGTCGAGCACCGTCCACACGTCCAGCAGCACGATCGCGGGGCAGTTGGGCGCCCCGGCGCCCAGCAGTTCGTCGCGGTGGTGATGGAAGGTGCCGATGTCGGGCTCGAAGCCCAGGCGCCGTACGACGTCGGCGGCGATCCGTGCCACGGGGCGCGGATCCTCGGGCTGGTAGGGGTTCCAGTCGCACGGAGAGGATCCGTAGAACCGCGCGTCCCGGGGCGCCGTGCGAGTGGCCGTCGTATGGGCGAGGACGGCTATCAGGAAACGGCGTTCCTCGTCGCGGGTGAAGGCGCTCTTTATGCTGCCGTAGTCGCAGGGCGCCATCGGCGGGAGCCGTACTCCCTCGGCCACCTCGATGACGCGCCGCGCCAGCGCGTGAACGGCGGACCGGTAATGGTCGCGGTATCTGCTGATCTTCATCAGGCCGTAGAGACCGCGTTCCAGATAGTGCGCTCCGAGATCTGGATGGGTGAATTGAATGGATCTGGCCATATCCGGAAGTTCGAAGTCCGGAACCGGCACCCAGAACGCGGGAACGATCACTTCCGGAATGTGCCTGCGCCCGTCCAGATGCAGCCGCCGGCGCAGGTCGAAGGCGGCCCATTCTTTGCCGCACTGCTCACTCTGGAAGTAACGCCGTGAGTAGAGGGGAAGGAAGACCCGGCAGGTGGCCAGCTCCGTGGCCAGGCGGTTCTCCCACTCGACGCCCGGAGCCATGTCCATGTCCATGAAGCCCGCGGCACTCGCGGGCAGAAACGTGTGCTCCAGAATCTCCCGGCGCAGGTCCTTGTAGAGCTTTTCCACCGCGAGGTTGGGGTTCTCGTCGTCGGGGTGGGTGCGGGGCGTGCGCGCGTAGCTGAGGAAGAAATAGGGCAGATGGCCTTGAGTATCCGAGGTGCCGGCCACCGCACCTCCTCGACGTCGCCGGTTCCTCCACTATAGGCCGCGGCCCCGGCGCCGAGAGGAATTCCGTGTTATTCCCCGGTACGTCCGCGCCTTTCGGCGAACCAGTTCTGGGCGAAGGCCACGGCCGCGGGAAGGGGGAAGAGCCTGCCGTCGGCATTTCCGACCCGGCCCAGGTTGACCTTTTCGGTCAACTCCATTGCCGCGCCGCACTCGCCGAAGTCGCTGTCGTCCAGCACCACATCCTCGTAACTAATCCAGGTGCGCCGCCCGTCGACCTTCATCGCGCACCCGTACACGGCTGTCGGAGGCTTTGGCGTGTACCGGTATTCGGCAAGATGGAAAGCGGTGCACCTGTCGTAGCTCACGCCGAGGAGCAGCACCATCGCGCCCCTGCGCTCAAGCTCGCGCAGAGGGGATCGCTCGCCCAGATGGTTGTCGTGCCGGTGCCCCGCCGTGATCCCGCGGGCGGCGGGTCCGACGGCGGCGAACGACGTCTGCGGATGGCCGCTGCGCACCGCCCTCCTCCGTGTCCGCACATACTCCGACAGCACCCCGCACTCGATCGAGGAACTCTTCTCCGGGTCGAAGGCGGGTATCTGGTCGCGGTAGGCCTCTTTCTCCTGGGGCGTCATGTGCCGGGTCGCCCGGTGAAAGGATTTGGAGGTGTCGGAGTTGCCCGGTGTGTAGGCCGGAACGACGAGCGTTCCCCTGCGGCCGAGCACATCGCGCAGCGCGTCGTAGAGCGTGGCGACGCCTCCGGCGATCTCGCCCACACTGCGCAGCGAGGCGTGGACCAGAACGATCTGCCCGCGCCGAAGCCCCAGCAGGCGCAGGGCCTCCGCCAGGGTGGCCCGCCCGAGCACGCCGTTCTCCCCCGTGCCTGACCCTGTGCCTGACGGAGCCGGCCGCCGGCAGGCGAGGAAACCGGCCGTCGTCAGGCTGAGGTGGGCGAGGAACGCGGACAGGGAAAGCCGGACGCCCACCATCGCGCTATCTCCGTCCGGAGGCGACCTGAGCGGTCCGGTCGGCGGCCGCGCCGGCGAGCCGTGCGGCGAACCGCCGCCCGGGCGCCGGGAGCGCCGCATCGGCGATCCGCCCGATCGCAGAGGTCAGCCGGTCCTGTTCCGCCTGAGTCAGGGAGTCCGCGACGGAGAGGAGCCCGTACGCGTCGGTCAGCAGCCGCTCCCGGTCGGCGTCGCCGCCGGTGAGGTCGAGCAGGTCGAGCAGCGCGCCGAGCTGGGCCCGGTGGAAGTGCTCCACGAGCAGCCGGGCGGCCGTGCCCGGGTCGGTGCCCAGCGGAAGAGCGAGGGCGCCGTACGCCGCGCGGCTGGACGCGCCCGCCGTCGCGTCCGCCAGGGGCGTCAGGACGCGCAGAGCCGTGCGCATGGCGGCCCGCCGGTCTCCGGGCAGGGAGGCGAGCGCCGCACCGGTGGCCTCGCTCCAGACGGCGGCGGCCTCATCGGTGAGCCGGTCCTCGACGGCCGGGCCGTGACAGTCCCGGTACGGGTCCACATCGTCCAGAAGCAGGCGGAGCCCGGCGGCCTCGATCAGGCGGACCGGTTCCCAGAGCGGACTGTCCTCCGAGAGCCACCGGCCGTCCACCCGCACCGCGAACGACCCGTCGTGGACCTCCACCTCCGCGTGCTCCTGCCCGCCCGTGCGCATCCGCCCGAGCCCGGGCAGATGGACGAAGGTCCCGGCGGCCGGCACCGCGACCTTCACCGCCAGTCCGGTCCGTACGGCGGCGACCGCGGCGACGGCCGCGAGGTGACCGGCGTCGGCGGGATCGAGCGCGGGGCCTGCGGCCGCGCAGCGGTCCGCCCAGGCGTGGACGTAGGGATGGCTCAGCAGGTCGTCCACCGCGGCGCGGTCCGTCCGCTCGGCGTCCACGAGGATCGACCAGGACCGGCGATCGGCGATGACCGCCGCCGCCCGGCGCATCGCCTGCCGGGCTCTGCTGAGCTGCGGAGCGCTCAGATGAGCGATGTCGGCCGCCGTGGGCCTCCCCGAGGCCAGGGCGTCCAGCGTGGCGACCGGCAGTTCGTGTACCGGAGCCGCGGGGCTCCGCCGCTCCGAGGCGGTCAGATGGGAGATCAACCGGAACAGGTCCGCGCAGTAGACCGAGGGGTTGGCGAAACCGGAGCCGGTCCGGTGGCGATGGGCGTAGAGACCGCCGCCGCAACTGGTGACAAGTGGGCAACGCCGGCAGGCCTCGGCCAGTGAGGCGAGCCCGCTCTGCCGCGCGGCGAAGCCAGGATGCCGCGCGGCCTCGCTCAGCGAGTGCCGGGAGGCGTCGAGTCCGGTCGCCGGGGCGCCGTCGTAGGCCGTCTTGAGAGAGTCGGCCTGTTCATAGGTGCCGTCGGTTTCCACGACCACCAGATCCGATGGCCGCGTTCCGAGGGATTCACTCTGGCTCTCCCCGCCCAGAGCGCTGAGGATGATCGAGTCGAACATCCGGACCTGCATCGGTCTGCCGTCCGCCCGCCATCGGTCGTGCACGGTGATCAGCCATTCCGCGTACGCGGTGTCCCGGCCGGCGGGCCGCAGTGGCGGGTGGTCCCAGTTGGCGTGCGGAAGCAGGAAATCGACGCGCGGAGGGCGCAGTTCGACGAGCGCCTCGTAGACCGCGACGGGATCGTTGCGGATGTCGACGGTGCACAGCAGACCGGCGTAAAGATGCGGGTAGTCGTCCCGCAGCAGGGTGACCGCCCGGATGGCCTGGTCATAGCTGCTGCGGCCGTTGGCGTACCGGCGGTGGAGATCGTTGGCCGGCCTGTCGCCGTCGATCGAGACGCCGACCCTGACGCCCTCGTCCGTGAACATGTCGCAGAAGGCGCGTGAGAGGAGGACGCCGTTGGTGTGGATGTGGAGGTCGAGGTCGAGGTCGCAGACACTCTCGGCCGCGCGGCGAAGCGCGCGGGCGAACCGGCGCAGCCGCCCGATTCCGGCGAGGAGGGGTTCGCCTCCATGGAAGACGACGTGTACGGCTTCCAGGCGGTGCTCGTCGGCATGTTCCGCAATCCGATTCGCCACCCGGATGGCAGTTTCGTCGGACATCACCACCGGCCGTCCCCGCCAACTGGTGTCGGCGTGCTCATACACATAGCAGTGGTCGCAGGCGAGGTCGCATCGGCTCGCGACCTTCACTACGAACTGCCGGAACGGCGCGATGGGCGGCTGCATTGGGCGGTTTCGCTATCCGATCGCCGAATTGAAAGACAGGTTGCTCACTCCGGGCCGATAGCCGTCCGGCAGCTCCTCGAGGGACTGGCCCGATGAGTCCACGACCGAGGTTTGAATTCTTGGTTCGTTCGGCATAGTGACACCTAACTGTGGGAAAAGGATGAGTTGTCGCGAGTCCCGCGGCCGCAGGTGGCACACTACAGATATCCCCCTCGCGGAGCCGTCCATGCGGTCGGGACCGAAACCACGCGATTCTAACAGCGGACATGGGGTTCCAGCCCCGGACTCCGACCCTTTCTTTGTCTGACACTTCTCTAACTCTATTCGGCGTGGCGTTTCGCCCGTGATTGTCGACCTAAATATATATGCTGATTGTATGAGGGTTTTATGGCGGTAGTGGTCCTTATCGGCCTTATTGTGACATGTGTTGCCTAATGGGCCCGTGTCGCTGTTTTGGGATCGGGCGGATAGAGTGGCGCTGTGAGTGAGCCTCTGGTGCGGCGGATGCGGGAGTTCGGCACGACCGTCTTCGCCACGATGACGAAGCTGGCCGTGGAGACGGGCTCGATCAACCTGGGCCAGGGCTTCCCGGACACCGACGGGCCGGAGCGCATGCTGGAGCGCGCGGTCGAGGCCGTGCGGAGCGGTCTCAACCAGTATCCGCCCGGACCGGGCCTCCCCGAGTTGCGCCAGGCGGTCGCGGAGCACCGCAAGCAGTGGTACGGCCTCGCCTACGATCCCGACGGGGAGGTCCTCGTCACCGTCGGCGCCACCGAGGCCATCGCCGCGGCGATCCTCGCGCTCTGCGAACCGGGCGACGAGGTGGTCGTCTTCGAGCCCTACTACGACTCCTACGCCGCGGCCGTCGCGCTCGCGGGAGCCGTGCGCAGGGCGGTCACGCTGCGTGTCGACGCGGGGCGGTTCACCTTCGACCCGGCCGAGCTGGAGGCCGCGATCACGCCCCGCACCCGCGCGATCCTGGTGAACTCGCCGCACAACCCGACCGGGACCGTGTTCACCCGGGAGGAACTGGAGTGCGTCGCCCGCGTGTGCCGCGAGCACGACCTGATCGCGGTGACCGACGAGGTCTACGAGCACCTCGCCTTCGACGCTGTCGAGCACGTGCCGCTGGCCACGCTGCCCGGCATGCGCGAGCGCACGATCATGATCTCTTCGGCGGGCAAGACCTTCAGCGTCACCGGCTGGAAGACCGGCTGGGTGTGCGCTCCGGCGCCGCTCGCGGGTGCCGTGCAGGCGGTCAAGCAGTTCCTCACCTACACCGCGAACGCCCCCTGGCAGGCCGCGGTCGCGTACGCCCTGCAGGAGGAGATGGAGTGGGTCGCGGCCCAGCGGGCGGCCCTGCAGGCCAAGCGGGACCGCCTCATGACGGGCCTGGCGGAGGCCGGCTTCGACGTGCTCCGGCCGGCCGGCACCTACTTCGTGCAGACCGACATCCGGCCGCTCGGCTTCACCGACGGGCTCGACCTCGCCCGGCGGCTGCCCGAACTGGCGGGAGTCGTCGCGATCCCCACCCAGGTCTTCTACGACCACCCGGACCGTGGCCGCCACTTTTTGCGGTTCGCCTTCTGCAAGCGCGACGAGGTCATCGACGAGGCCGTCACCCGCCTCCGCCGCCTCTCCTGAAGGCGTCTCGTCAGTTCAGGAGGCCGAGGTACTGGGCGAGACGCCCCTGAACCTGCGTCAGCAGGTCTTCGTCCAGGGTGCCGGTCCTGTCCTCCAAGGCCGATTTCATGAGTGGCTGTACTGCGGGGATGCGGATCCAGCACTTCTTGATGACACCGCCCTGTCCTTTGCCGAGCTGGACATCAAAGCGGGTACGGCGCGACGTAGAGCCAGATATTGGGCACACAAGGACGAACTGCCAGTCGGGATCTCCGTTGGACTCCACGCCCGTGACCACGACCACGGGACGACGTTCGTCGTGGACGACGCGATCCTCCTCCGGAATGAGGCGCACTTCCTTGTCGCTGACGAAGTAGACACCGCCGGCCACATAGGGACCCGGCACTACTCCTCCAGGAGTTTCCGGGTCGCCTCTGCCCGGAGTTCGGTGAAGTGCCCGATCTCCTGCATCAGGTCGTCGGTGCCCCCTGGCTCGTCGTCCGGAAGGGGATTGTCCTCCACCCACCGGCGCAGGCGGGCAAGGCCAGAGCCCAGGTCGGGAAGTGGCGGACCGCCGGCGAGGTCTATCCGCACCCCGGGCCTGTGCTGCTTGCCGGCCTCCTGCATCGGGGGAGTCTGATGCGTGAGATCACGCAGTTGGGTAGCCGACCAGCGCCCATACGCCCCGAGGACGTCGTCGACGAGCTCGGCGAACTCGTCGTCGATGACCATCTGAGGGGAGTCCATGAGGTAGATGACGCACTCACGATGGCTGGCGAAAGGGTCGATGCTGTCCTCGGCCGAAATGACGCCCGCCTCACACAGGTCACGCTCGACCTCGGCGAGGCGAAGGCTGCGCAGGCCACGTGGGTGCCACCGCCATTCCGCACCGGAGCCCGGAGGGAGCCCTTTCTCGACGGCGCGGAGGTCGCTCAGATACAGGAGGGTGGTGAGTTTTGTGTGATTGATCCGTATGCCACTGGTCCGCGCGGACGCCAACAGGTAGGCGATTGCCGCCGCGGGGCCGCGAAGTGGCACAGAGGCCGTCACGACGTCCAGTGTAGGCAGCCCGTAAGCCATGACCACCACCTCCTCGACCTCCTCACGCGGGCGTACAGACAGATCAGACCGAGTCGTCGCTGCCGCGGTGGAGGAGTATCTCGCCCGACACGACCACGAGGGTGACGATGATGAGGTCGAGCGGCCGGCGATGGAAGGGGCGCGCCGGTGGAGGCCCCTGCTCGATCGGCTCGCGCAATGAGCGGCTGGCGGTTCGCCCAGTCGTATTGGCGGGGTGGCTCACGATGTACGTCTTCTGCGCGAAGAACGGGCTGGAGATCGATCCGCAGGATGACGACGCCGCGTACGAGTTCGTGATCGCGGTGGCTTCGGGCAAGCTCACCGAGGTCGACGAGATCGCGGACGTGTTGCGCGGCTTCACCGCCTCCTGAGCACACGGACCGTGCCGTAGGCGACGAGAGAGGTCCCCAGCCACAGGAAGGGCACCGCGCTGACCACCCAGGCGGACGCCACAGCCGTCAGCAGCCAGTAGATCCCGATCGCCCAGTAGACCCCGGCGTTGGCGCGCAGGCGGGGCAGGTCGGCCTCCGGCCGGTGCAGCCGCTGCGTCAGCACCAGAGTGAACAGCGCGCCCTGGGCGAGCAGCAGGACGGCCTCGCTGCCGGCGAACAGGCCGGTCGCCAGGGCCCTGCCGTCCTCCGGGAAGTGACCGGCGTTGGCCTCGCCGAACAGCGACGTCGTGTACGGCAGGAAGGCCACGAAGAACAGCAGCGGAATGTGCAGCAGGAGCATCGACTGGGACACCCGCTCGATCTGGTCGAACAGCGTGTGATGGGCCCGCCACGCGAACCAGAGCATCAGGAAGGCGATGGCGAAGGCCATGAAGGAGCCGAAGTGGTCGCCGAAGAAGGCGCTCAGCCGCTGGAAGTCCTCGCCCTCCGGGCGGGGGAGTTCCAGGGCGAGCAGCGTGATGGCGATCGCGAAGATCGCGTCGGCGAAGACGCCGACGCGTTCGTGGGTGAGCCCGGGCCGCACCTGAGGCGTCGACATACGGATCTCCGTTGAAAGGGGGGCAGTGGTGAGCATTCTGGCAGAGGCCGCCGGGACGGGAACCGATCCCGCAGCTCGGTGCCGGGCTTGGTGAAATCTGCTCATGGATGCGGCAGGGGCGGGCGGAACTCGCCAATGAAGGCCTGTGTGGGGCTGGATAGTTTCCGGATGTGGGCGGACGCGTACTGATCGCACTCGGCGGCAACGCCATGACGGCTCCGGACGGGAGCGCGTCACCGGCGGACCAGCACCAGGCGGTGGCCGAGGCGATGACCCACGTGGCGGCGCTCATCCGGGCCGGGCACGAGGTGGTGCTGACCCACGGAAACGGCCCCCAGGTCGGCAACATCCTGCTGAAGAACCAGCTCAGCGCGGGCGTCGTGCCGCCCGTGCCGCTCGACTGGTGCGTGGCGCAGACGCAGGGCACGATCGGCACGCTCATCATGAACGCCCTGCAGCGGGAGCTGGGGCACGCGCGGGTCGCGGCCGTCGTCACCCGCACACTGGTGGACGCGGACGACCCGGCGTTCCGGGACCCGGTCAAGCCGATCGGGCGCTACTTCGAGGAGGACGAGGCGCGCCGGTTCGAGGGGCAGGGCCAGGTCTGGCGGCGCTTCGAACGCGGCTGGCGGCGGGTGGTCGCCTCGCCCCGGCCGGTGGAGATCCTGGACGCCGCCGCGGCCGTCGCGCTGATCGGGGCCGGGTTCACGGTCGTCGCCGCCGGGGGAGGGGGAGTGCCGGTCGTACGCCGGCCGGACGGCGTGCTGACCGGGATCGAGGCGGTGGTCGACAAGGACCTCGCCGCCGCCGCGCTCGCCGTCGCCGTCGGCGCCACCGACCTCGTGATCGCGACCGACGTGCCGTACGCCTCGGTGGACTTCGGCACACCCCGGGCCCGTCCGATCGGGGACGTCGACGTCGCCGCGCTGCGCGCGTTGCAGGCGGCCGGTCACTTCGCCGGGGGCAGCATGGGCCCCAAGGTCGAGGCCGCCCTGCGCTTCGCCGAGGAGAGCGGCAACCGGGCGGTGATCACCTCGCTGCACCACATCGGGGCGGCGTTGTCAGGAAATATCGGGACCAGGGTGTCCAGAGGGGTGGAGGGATAGTGCCGGATCCGATCGAGGTACGGAAGGTCCCCATCGAGAGCGTCACCGACGCCTCCGGGCTCGCGAAGCTGATCGACGACGGGGTGATCGAAGCGGACCGGGTGCTGGCGGTCGTCGGCAAGACCGAGGGCAACGGCGGGGTCAACGACTACACGCGGATCCTCGCCGACCGCGCCTTCCGCGAGGTGCTCGCCACGAAGGGCACCCGTACGCCGGAGGAGATCGCGCAGGTGCCGCTGGTGTGGTCCGGCGGCACCGACGGCGTGCTCAGCCCGCACGCGACCGTCTTCGCGACGATCGACCCCGCGAAGGCCGTACGCACCGACGAGCCCAGGGTGAGCGTCGGCGTGGCGATGAGCGAGGTGATCCTCCCGGAGGACATCGGCAGGCCCGCGATGGTCGAGAAGGTCGCCGTCGGGGTGCGGGAGGCCATGAAGCTCGCCGGGATCGACGACCCGGCCGACGTCCACTACGTGCAGACCAAGACCCCGCTGCTCACGCTGTCCACGATCACCGACGCGAAGGAGCGCGGGCAGACGGTCGTCACCGAGGACACGCTCAAGTCGATGGACATCTCCAACTCGACCACGGCGCTCGGCATCGCGGTCGCGCTCGGGGAGATCCCGATGCCGTCGGCCGAGCAGATCCACAAGGACCTGTCGCTCTACTCGTCGGTGGCCTCGTGCTCCAGCGGCGTGGAGCTCGACCGGGCCCAGATCGTCGTGGTGGGCAACGTGCGCGGGATCGGCGGGCGCTACCGGGCCGGCCACTCGGTGATGCGGGACGCCCTGGACAGCGACGGCATCTGGGAGGCCGTCGCGAACGCCGGGATCGACCTGCCCGAGCGCCCCCGTACGGACGACCTCGGCGGCCGGCTGGTCAACCTGTTCATCAAGTGCGAGGCCGACCCGTCCGGCCGCGTCCGCGGGCGGCGCAACATCATGCTCGACGACTCCGACGTCCACTGGCACCGCCAGATCAAGGCGACGGTCGGCGGGGTGGCGGCGAGCGTGACCGGAGACCCGGCCGTGTTCGTCTCCGTGGCGGCCGTCCATCAGGGGCCGTCCGGCGGGGGCCCGGTCATCGCCATCGCGGACCTGGGCTGACATCCGCGGCCCGGCCCGAAAGGTAGGGTCGGGAGACGTGCCATCGATTCCGCAGCCCCTGCGCCCCGACGACGAGGGCGGCGCCGACGCGGCCGTGGCGGCGGCGCTGTCGGCGTTCGAGGCCGGTACGGCGACCGCCGCCGACGTCCTGGCGGCGCTCGCCGGGACCCGGCTGCTGGTGCCCGTGGTCGCGCTGCTGACCGAGTCGGAGGTCGGCGAGCACGGCCTGCGCCAGGAGAAGGAGAGCGAGATGGCCCTCCCCAAACTGGTGGGTAAGGACGGCCGTGAGGCGGTGCTCGCCTTCACCGGCGCCGAGCCGATGCGCCGGTGGCGGGCGGACGCCCGGCCGGTGCAGGCGACCGCCCCCCAGGTGTGCCAGGCCGCACGCCACGAGAACGCCGCCGCCGTGGTCGTGGACGTGGCCGGGCCGGTCCCCTTCGTGATCGAGGGCGGCATGCTGCACGCTCTCGCGACGGTGGAGGAGGCGAGGCGCGACGCCGGCGCCGTCGACCGCCTCACCAGGGAGGTGCCGGACGCGACGGTCGCCCGGTTCGGCGCCGATGAGGACGCGCCCCGCCGCCGCTGGTGGAACCGCCGCCGCGCCTGACCCCACAGCGCGGGGCTCACCCGCCGCGCCTGGTCGCCTCCGGTTCTCCACAGGAGGGCGGCCGTCCACAGGGCCGTGCTCGGACCATGCGGGTCCGGCGCACGGGCGTTAGGGTCGGCCGCGTGTCCCTCCCCGTCATCGTCGTCGCCGCCGTCCTCGGCCTTGTCGCGGGCGCGTACGCCCGGGCGTTCGCCACGGGATTCGACACGCAGCCCGAGGCGCGGGGCGGGGTGGCGCCGGGCGGTCGCCCGGCCGAGGCGGAGCCAGGCCCGCACTCCGAGGCGTGGGATGAATCGCAGGAGGGCACGCGGGGCGGGGTGGAGCCGGGCGGCCGCAGGGCCGAGGTGGTTCGCGCGTTCGCGTCGGCGGTGCGCGCGGCGCCGCTGCCCCGCCCGCCGTACCTGCTCGAAGGCGTGACCGCGCTGGCCGCGGCGCTGGCCGCCTGGCGGGTCCACGACGGCTGGGTCCTGGCCGCCTGGTCGTACGCCGTGGTGGCCGGCGCCGCGCTCGCGGAGATCGACCGGAGGACCTGGCGGCTGCCCGACGCGATCACGCTGCCGTCGTACCCGATCCTGGTGGTCCTGCTCGCGCCGTCGGGCCGCCTGCTGCCGGCCCTGGCGTCGGGGTGCGCGCTCGGGGCCGTCTACGCCGCGCTGTGGTTCATCCGCCCGGCCGGTCTCGGGCTCGGCGACGTCAAGCTGGCCGGGCTGATCGGCCTGTTGACCGGCGCGCTCGGCACGCAGTCCGTGATCGTCGCCGGGATGGCCGGGCAGGTGCTCGGCGCGCTGTACGCCGTGGGACTGCTCCTGGCGCGCAGGGCCACCCGGACGACCGAGTTCCCGTTCGGCCCGTTCATGCTCGCGGGCGCGCTGGTCGCGCTGTGTCTCACGAACGGGGCATGACGAGCCGTGCCCGGCGCGCGGTCTCTGACGAATCCGGCCCGATCAACTGTGAACGACGTACCGGGCCGGGTGGGCCTGGCCTGATGTGCGGGGATGCGCACACGGGTGTCGGGGTGACGCCGCAGTCGGGCGCACATGGAAGACTGGGCGTCATGCTGCGCTGGTTGACCGCCGGGGAGTCACACGGCCCCGAGCTTCTCGCGATCCTGGAAGGCCTCCCCGCCGGAGTGTCGGTGACCACCGCCGACCTCGACGAGGCGCTGCGCCGCCGCCGTCTCGGATACGGCCGCGGGGCACGGATGAAGTTCGAGCAGGACGTGGTGACGATCTCCGGAGGCGTACGGCACGGCCGCACGCTCGGATCGCCCGTCGCCATCCGCATCGGCAACACCGAATGGCCGAAGTGGGAGACCGTGATGGCCGCCGACCCGGTGGACCCGGCCGTCCTGGAGGGTCAGGCGCGCAACGCGCCGCGGTCCCGGCCGCGTCCCGGCCACGCCGACCTCGCGGGCATGCAGAAGTACGGCTTCGACGACGCGCGGCCGGTGCTCGACCGGGCCAGCGCGCGTGAGACGGCCGCCCGCGTGGCGCTGGGCCAGGTCGCCCGTTCCTTCCTCAAGCAGGCTCTCGGCGTCGACATCGTCAGCCACGTGGTCTCGATCGGCGAGGCCGTCACGCGCCGCGACGTGATCCCCGGCCCGGCCGACCTGGAGGCGGTGGACGCCGACCCGGTGCGCTGCCTCGACCCGGACGGGAGCGCCGCGATGATCGCCGAGATCGACAAGGCGCACAAGGACGGCGACACCCTCGGCGGGGTGGTCGAGGTCGTCGCCTACGGCCTGCCGCCGGGCCTCGGCAGCTACACGCACTGGGACCGGCGCCTCGACGCCCGTCTCGCCGCCGCGCTGATGGGCATCCAGGCGATCAAGGGCGTCGCGGTCGGCGACGGCTTCGAGACCGCCCGCCGCCCCGGGTCCCGGGCCCACGACGAGATCGAGAACACCGCCGAGGGCGTCCGCCGGATCACCAACCGGGCCGGTGGCGTCGAGGGCGGCATGACCAACGGCGAGCCGTTGCGGGTCAGCGCGGCGATGAAGCCGATCTCCACGGTGCCCCGGGCGCTCGCCACGGTCGACGTGCTGACCGGCGAGGCGGCCAAGGCCCACCACGAGCGCTCGGACGTGTGCGCCGTCCCGGCCGCCGGGATCGTGGCCGAGGCCATGGTCGCGCTGGTGCTCGCGGACGCGGCGGTCGAGAAGTTCGGCGGCGACTCCGTCGAAGAGGTGGCGCGCAACCTGGCGGGCTACCTGTCCTCCCTGGTGATCAAGTAATAAGGTCAGTGATCATGCAATCGGCGTCCAACGGCCCGGCCGCGGTCCTCATCGGCCCGCCAGGTTCGGGCAAGTCAACGGTCGGTCGGCTCCTCGGGGACCGTCTCGGCCTGCCGTTCCGCGACACCGACGCCGACGTCGAGGCCGCCGCGGGCAAGACCGTCAGCGACGTGTTCGTGGAGGACGGCGAGGAGCGGTTCCGCGAGCTGGAGGCGGAGGCCGTGCGGTCCGCGCTGGCCGATCACCCCGGGGTGCTCGCGCTCGGGGGCGGCGCGATCCTGCACGAGGCCACCCAGGAGCTGCTGGCCGGCCACCGGGTCGTCTACCTCCAGGTCGGGCTCGACCAGGCGGTCAGGCGGGTCGGCCTCGCCTCGGCCCGGCCGCTGCTCGTGCTGAACCCCCGCAGCCGCCTGCGGACGCTGATGGAGGAGCGCCGCCCGATCTACGAGCGGCTCGCCGCGGTCGTCGTGAAGACCGACGACCGCGAGCCGGAGGACGTCGTGGCCGAGATCGAGGGGGCGCTGTGACCGCGACCCGCATCACCGTCGGCGGTGAGAGCCCCTACGACGTCGTGGTCGGCGCCGGAGTGCTGCCGGAGCTGCCGGGCCTGCTCGACCCGAAGGTCCGCACGGTCGCCGTCATCCACCCCGCCGGGCTGCCGGAGATCGCCCGGCCCGTTCGCGAGGCGCTGGAGACCGCCGGGCTGGAGGTCCTCTCGCTGCCCGTGCCGGACGGCGAGGAGGCCAAGACGGTGCACGTCGCGGCCGAGCTGTGGTCGGCCTTCGGCCGTTACGGCATCACCCGGTCCGACGCGGTCGTCGGAGTCGGCGGGGGAGCGACCACCGACCTGGCCGGGTTCGCGGCGGCGACGTGGCTGCGCGGGGTGCAGGTCGTCCAGGTGCCGACCACGCTGCTGGCGATGGTCGACGCGGCCGTCGGCGGCAAGACCGGCATCAACACCCCCGAGGGCAAGAACCTGGTCGGGTCCTTCCACCCGCCCAAGGGCGTGCTGTGCGACCTCGCCACGCTGACGAGCGTGCCGCGCGACGACTACGTCGCGGGACTCGCGGAGATCATCAAGGGTGGGTTCATCGCCGATCCGACGATCCTGCTGCTCATAGAGGACGATCCCGCCGGCGCCCGCACCCCCGAGGGCGAGCACACCCGGGAGCTGGTCGAGCGCAAGATCCGGGTGAAGGCCGACGTCGTGGGCGCCGATCTGCGGGAGAGCGGCCTGCGGGAGATCCTCAACTACGGCCACACCCTCGCCCACGCGATCGAGCGGGTCGAGGACTACCACATCAGGCATGGCGAGGCGGTGGCCATCGGGCTCGTCTACGCCGCCGAGCTGTCCCGGCTCGACGGCCGGGTCGGCCGCGACCTCGTGGACCGGACGCGCTCCATCCTGGAGTCGGTCGGGCTGCCCTCCACCTACCGGGCCGGGGCCTGGCCGCGCCTGCGCGAGCACATGCGGGTGGACAAGAAGGCCAGGGGAGCCGTGCTGCGGTTCGTCGTGCTCGACGACGTCGCGAGGCCGGCCCGCCTGGAGAACCCCTCCGAGGAGCTCCTGGAGGCGGCGTACCAGGAGGTGGCCCGATGAGGCCGGTGCTCGTCCTGAACGGCCCCAACCTGGGGCGCCTCGGCAGCCGGGAGCCCGACGTCTACGGCGCACAGACCTTCGAGGACCTGTCGGCCCTGTGCCGCGACGCCGGCCGCGAGCTGGGCCTGTCGGTCGAGGTCAGGCAGACCGACGACGAGGCCGAGCTGGTCGGCTGGATCCACGAGGCCGCCGACAGCAAGACCCCGGTGGTGCTCAACCCCGCCGCGTTCACGCACTACTCCTACGCCCTGCGCGACGCGATCGCGCAGCGTACGGCGCCGCTGGTGGAGGTGCACATCTCCAACCCGAACGCGCGGGAGGAGTTCCGCCACACCTCGGTCGTGGCGGCGGTGGCCACCGGGACGATCGCGGGGTTCGGCATGCGGTCGTACGAGCTGGCGCTGCGTGCGATCGCCGAGATGGGCGAGTGACGAAAGAAGGGTCCATGGGGTACCGGTCGTACGTGGCGGTCGGAGACAGTTTCACCGAAGGGCTGGGCGACCCCCTCCCGGACGCGCCGCCTCCGGCGCCGGGGGAGGTGGTCCGCTATCGGGGCTGGGCCGACCGGGTCGCCGAGCGGCTCGCGATGCTGGAGCCGGACTTGCGTTACGCCAACCTCGCCGTGCGGGGGAAGCTGATCGACCAGATCGTCGCCGACCAGGTGCCCCTGGCCGTCGACATGAAGCCCGACCTGATCAGCTTCTGCGCCGGCGGCAACGACCTCATCCGCCCCGGCAGCGATCCGGACCGGATGGCCAAGAAGGTCGCCGCGGCCGTGCGCGACCTGCGGGCCACCGGCGCGGACGTCGTGCTGTTCACCGGCACCGACCCCCGCGACACGCCCATCATGCGGCGTGTGCGCGGCCGGTTCGCGATCTTCTACCTGCACGTCCGCTCGATCGCCGACCTGTACGGCTGCCACCTGGTGGACATGTGGTCGATGCAGGGGCTGCGCGACTGGCGGGCCTGGTGCGGGGACCGGCTGCACATGAACGCCGAAGGCCACCGCCTGGTCGCGGCGAGGGTCCTGCACGTGCTCGGGCTGCCCGGCGAGGACGACTGGCGCAAGACCTGGCCGCCCCGGGAGGCGGTGGACCCCAGGGCCAAGCGCCAGGAGGACGTCCAGTGGCTCAGAGAGCACTTCGGCCCCTGGATCGGCCGGAGACTCCGCGGCACCTCCTCGGGCGACGGACTCGCCCCCAAGCGCCCCGATCTCAGCCCCCTGCCCCCGTTCACCACCTGACGATGACGTCGAGGTGGCGGCGCGCGGGCTCGCGTGGCGGCGCGTTCCGGCGCGGGCGGGTATGGCTGCTCGCGGCGCTCGTGGCTCTGCCGATCGCGGCGGCCGCTGTCGTGGCGGTGGCCTACCCCGCGGTCGCCGCCGCCACCTGCCCCGGCTGTTACGGACTGGAACGGCTGGCGGGGGACGTCTACGCGGAACAGGGCCTGCCGCCGTACCGGAAGCGGCAGGTGGTCTCGGCCGTGGAGGAGGCGGAACGGCGCGTCCGCGACTTCTATGGAGACAGGCGGGCCGCTCCGCGGATCCTCGCCTGCCTCAGCGACCGCTGCTACCGGCGGATCGGCGGCGGCGGGGAGCGCGGCGTCGCGGTGCTGAACCGCGCGGTGATGCTGTCGCCCTCGGGCGTGGACCCGGTCATCGCCTCCCACGAGATGTCGCACGTCGAGCTGCACGCCCGGCTTGACTCGGGAGCAAAGGTGCCGCAGTGGTTCGACGAGGGCCTGGCCGTCCTGGTCTCCGGCGACCCGCGGTATCTCGCCCCCGAGACCGCGCCGGGCGCCGAGCCCGACACCGCGCCGGGCACCGCGCCGGGCACCGCGGCCGACCGCTGCCTCGTGAGCACGGACGCCCCGCTGCCCGCGACGCTGGACGCCTGGTTGCGGGCCGCCGGCGCCGACCGGACCACCTATGCCCGGGCGGCGTGCCGGGTGAGCCGGTGGGTCGCCGCCAACGGCGGGCCGCACGTCGTGCTCGACCTCGTCCGGCGGCTCGACGCGGGCGAGACGTTCGGCGCGATCACGGGGATGTGAGGCAGCGCCTAGGCATCGCGGAGAGCGCCCGGCGGGGCTTGGGCCGCCGGTCCCGCTCTCGAACGCCGTCCGCGCGTGCTTCGGGAGCGCTGCACGCGCGCGGGGGTGCCGGTGCGGGGGCAGAGGTGTTGTGCGGGTGGCGCTGGGTCCCGCTCGGAGGTCAGAGGTCGGCGGTCAGGCGGCGCAGGGCCTCGCGGACCTTTGCGGGGTCGGTGGTGCGCCAGTAGGGCGGCAGCGAGTTCAGCAGGAACCCGCTGTAGCGGGCCGTGGCCAGCCGGGGATCGAGCACCGCGACGACGCCGCGGTCGTCCATCGAGCGCAGCAGGCGGCCCGCCCCCTGGGCCAGCAGCAGCGCGGCGTGGGTGGCCGCGACCGCCATGAAGCCGTTGCCTCCCTTGGCCGCGACGTGCCGCTGCCGCGCGGAGGCGAGCGGGTCGTCGGGGCGCGGGAACGGGATCCGGTCGATGATCACCAAAGTCAGCGACGGCCCTGGCACGTCGACGCCCTGCCACAGGGAGAGCGTGCCGAACAGGCAGGTGGCGGGGTCTCCGGCGAACTGCTTGACGAGCTGCCCGGTCGCGTCGTCGCCCTGGCAGAGCAGGGGCACGTCCAGCCGTTCGCGCAGCGCCTCCGTCGCGGCCTTGGCGGCCCGCATGGAGGAGAACAGGCCGAGCGTGCGCCCGCCCGCCGCCTCGATCAGCTCGGCGATCTCGTCGACGTACGCCTCCGGCAGGCCGTCGCGGCCGGGCTGGGGGAGATGCGTGGCGACGTAGAGGATGCCGCGGCGCGGGTGGTCGAACGGCGAGCCGACGTCCAGGCCGGTCCACTCGCCCGGCCGCAGGCCCCACTGCCGGGCCAGGCTGTCGAAGGTGCCGCCCAGTGCGAGCGTGGCGCTGGTGAGGACGACGGTCCGGTCGCCGAACAGCTTGTCCCGCAGCATTCCGCCCACCGACAGCGGCGCGACCCGCAGGGTGGGCGGGACGCGGCCGCGGCCCTCCTCCAGCCAGACGACCTCCGCCCGGTGGATCTCCTCGGCCTCCGCGTCGCCGCCCGCGCGGCCCGTGGGCCCTCCGGACGCCGCGGCCCCGGTGCCTGAGGACCGGGTGACTGAGGACCGGGTGCCTGAGGACCCCGAGTCCGAGGCCCTGGAATCCGGATCATCGGAGTCGTCGGCACTGAGGCCCGAGCCGGTCCCGCCGGCCGCCGGGCCGAACGCGTCGAGCATCCGCTGCGCGGTGTCGTGGACGTCGTCGAGCACGGTGAAGGCGGCCTTGCGCAGCCCGGCGTTCTCCGGGTCGTCCTTGTCCTTGTTGCGCGGCCCGAGCGCCGTGATGCACGCGAACGCGGCGTCCCGCACCAGAGAGAGCGTCAGCCCGAGCGACTGCGGCAGCGTGTCGACGCGGCCGGGCGGCGCGGCGCCCAGCAGGGCGCGCAGGTCCTCGCCCGCCTCCTGCAGCCGGTCGGCCACCCCCTGCTCGACGAGCCGTCCCGCCCGGCGCACCGCCAGGCTCACCGTGGCCTCGGACAGCTCGCCGGTGACCACGGAGGTGACCCGGTCGGCGAGCTCGTGCGCCTCGTCCACGACGACCACGTCGTGCTCGGGCAGGACGGCGAAGTCCTCCATCGCGTCGATCGCGAGCAGCGCGTGGTTGGTCACCACGACGTCGGCCTCGCCCGCCCGCTCCCGGGCGAGCTCGGCGAAGCAGTCGGCGCCGCTGGGGCAGCGCTGGGCGCCCAGGCACTCCCGGGCGGTCACCGAGAACTGCCGCCAGGCCTGGTCGCTGACCCCCGGCACGATCTCGTCGCGGTCTCCGGTCTTGGTCTCGTCGGCCCAGTCCTGGATCCGCTGCACCATCCGGCCGGTCGCGCTGACCTCGCGCGGGTCGAAGAGCTGGTCGTCCTCGTCCTCGGGCATGCCCGCCGCCGTCTTGTGGCGGCACAGGTAGTTGCGGCGCCCCTTGAGGATCGCGAACTCGGGACGGTGCGGCAGCAGGCCCTCCAGGGCGTCGGCCAGCCGGGGCAGGTCGCGGTCGACGAGCTGGCGCTGCAGCGCGATGGTGGCGGTGGACACCACCACGGCCTTCTTGCTCTCGGCCGCGTGCCTGATCGCGGGCACCAGGTAGGCCAGGGACTTGCCGGTGCCCGTGCCCGCCTGCACGGCCAGGTGCTCCTCGCTCTCGACGGCGTCGCGCACCGCCTGCGCCATCTTGACCTGGCCCGGGCGCTCGACGCCGCCCACCGCGGTCACCGCGGCGGTGAGGAGTTCTTCGACGGGCGGAAGCTCGGGACGGTCCTTTGGCACGGCAGAACGCTACCCCCTGCCACCGACATCTCGTGCGTGCCGCGTTCACCACATCCTGGCGTTCCAGGAACTCCCTCCCGGCCCGCATGGCACACTGGATACCAGTGCTCTCAAGGTCAACGGCGATCTTCCCAGTGAGGTCAAAGAGGACGAAGCGGATGTTGCGCCAGGGTTCCCGGGATCGAGTGGACGAAAAAGGGCTGGTAAAGGCACTATGACTGCCATGTCGGAAGTTGTCCCATTGCCATCGTTCGGCGAGGTGTTCTTCGACGCACGGGGTCAGGACCGCGTGCTCAGGGTCACCTGGCACGACGGCACGCTGGTGCTGAGTCTGTGGCGGGGCGAGATGTGCACGGCCAGTTTCCGTATGCCCATGGACGACGTGGGACGTCTGATCGACACCCTGGACGACGGGTTCGCGGAGGAGGACGTCCCGGACCAGGACGCCGGCACCGGGCCCTTCCCCCGGCAGGCGCCCGACCAGGACGGCTACGCCGGCGCCGGCCGGGAGGCATACCCGGCGCACGCCCAGCGGCAGGAGCAGGAGGCCCAGAGCCGGGACGTCTATCCGGCCCAGGACCCCTACGCGGCCCCGGACCCGTACGCCGCGCAGGCCCAGGACCCCTATCCCGCCCACGACCCGTACGCCGCCCCGGTCAGGGACGCGTACGGCGCGCAGGCCGCGGACGCGTACCCCGCTCAGGACCCGTACCCCGCTCAGGACCCCTACGCCGCGCAGGCGCAGGACGCCTACCCGGCGCAGGCCGCCGACCCCTACGGCGCCCGGCCGCAGGACGGCTACGCGGCCCAGGCCCAGGACGGCTACGCCACGCCGCCCGACGGGTACGCCGCCGGTCAGGCCGGAGACGGCTACGCCACGCGCGATCCGTACACGGCCGACGATCCGTACGCCACGCCGCAGCGCCCCTACGGCCAGGCCCAGGACGGCTACGGCGCCGCCCACGACGCGTACGCGCGGGGCGAGAACGGGTACGCCGCGCCGGACGCCCACCGGGGACACGACGCGGGCTACCCCGAGCAGCCGGCCCGCGGCGACTACCGGAGCACTTACCAGAGCACCTACGAGGGTGACTACCAGGGCGACTACGAGTATCCGGACTTTCCCGGCACGGGGCAGTACGCCCGCCCGCCGGTGCCGCCGCCCGCCCCGGCCCCCGAGGCCCACCCCGCCCCGCCCGCGCTCGGCCCCAACGACGTGCTCGTCGCCCGGGGGACCCCCACGCAGGACCGCCTCGTCGCGTCCTCCGCGACCCAGACCGGGCCCCTGGCGGACCCCCGTCAGCAGCCCCCGGCGGTCGACCCGAACGATCCCCTCGGCGTCGGCTCCGTCCGGCCGTACATGAACGAACCGCCGCTCTACCACACGGGCGAGCGGCTGCGGCCGGACCAGTGGCCGGCGGGCCAGGGCCCCGACCCGCAGGCGGAGCACGAGCGCCACGGAAGACGGCGTTCCGGGCGGACCACCGGGGAGAGCCCGGGCCAGTGGCCGGACGACGGTCAGGAGAACTGGGAGGACGCGCGGGGCTGGTAGGCCGATTTACGGGCCGGTGGTCGGCAGGGGTTCCAGCTGTAAGTAACCTCGTCCTCTGATGGACACCTCAACGGCACTGCAGTTCCTGCTTCTTCCCGCCGGCGCTCTCGCCGTCGCCGCCCTGGCCCGATGGCGGGACTGGTCGTCCCCGCTGCTCCTGGTCGTCGCCGGGCTGGCCGCCTCCTACCTGCCCGGCGTCCCCGACTACAGCCTGGACCCGCACATCGTCCTGCTGGTCTTCCTGCCGCCGATGCTCTACTCGGCGGCGCTGGACAGCTCCTATCTGCGGCTGCGCGACGCCGCCCGGCCCGTCGGGCTCCTCGCGGTCGGGCTCGTCCTGATGACCACCGTGGTGGTCGGGTTCGTCACGCACGCGATGGTGCCGCAGCTTCCCCTGGCCGCGGCCTTCGCGCTCGGCGCGATCATCGCGCCGCCCGACGCGGTGTCCGCGGTCGCCATCGGGCGCCGCCTCGGCCTGCCGCGGCGGGCGCTGACCATCCTGGTGGGCGAGAGCCTGTTCAACGACGCCACCGCGCTGACCGTCTACCGGGTCGCGCTGGGCGCCGTCGCCGGCACCGCCGGGGGAGTGCTGGACGTCGGCGGGCAGTTCCTCCTGGCCGCCGGTCTCGGCCTCGTCATCGGCCTCGCCATCGCGCGGATCGCGGGCCTCGTGCTGCGGCGGCTCGACGACGCGCTGATCGCCAACGGCGTCTCGCTGCTCGTGCCGTACGCCGCCTATCTGGCGGCCGAGGCCGTGCACGCCTCCGGCGTGATCGCCGTGGTGATCGTCGGGATCTACCTGGGGCACGAGCTCAGCCGGAGCTCGTACGGCACGCGCCTGCTGTCCGGGGCGGTCTGGCGGGTGGCCGACCTGGTGCTGGAGTCCATCGTGTTCGCGCTGATCGGCCTGCAGCTGCGCCCGATCCTCGCCGGGCTGGACGGCCAGCCGCCCGCGCGGCTCGCGACGTACGCCGTCGTGCTGTTCCTGGTGGTCGTCCTCGTGCGGGCCGCCTGGGTGCCGCCCAGCACCTACCTCCCGCGGATGCTGTCGAAGCGGGTGCGCACCCGGGAGCCGAAGACGCCGTCGTGGCAGAACGTGGTGGTGACGAGCTGGGCGGGGATGCGCGGGGTGGTGTCGCTGGCCGCGGCCTTCGCCCTGCCCGAGGACTTCCCCCAGCGCAACCTGCTGCTGTTCCTGACGTTCGCCGTCGTCGTCGGCACCCTGATCGTGCAGGGCCTGTCGTTCCCCTGGCTGATCAGGAAGCTCGGGGTCTCCACCGCCAGGGAGCGGTACGCCGACGACCTGGCGGAGGCGGGCGCCCAGCAGGCCGCCGCGTCGGCGGCGCTGTCACGGCTGGAGGAGCTCACCTCCGACGGCGTGCGCGACGTCCACGAGGAGGTCGTCGACCAGTTGCGCACCCGCGCCGAGCGCCGGGCCATGCACGCCTGGGAGCGGCTCGGCGGCGGCACCGGCGCGGAGGGCGAGGAGACGCCCGCCGCGCTCTACCGGCGGCTGCGCCGGGAGATGCTCGCCGCCGAGCGCGACGTGTTCGTACGGCTGCGCGACGAGCGCCGCATCGACGACGAGGTGCTCCACCGGGTGATGCAGGAACTCGACTTCGAGGAGGCGACGCTCGAACGCGGCTGAGCGGCCGCCGGGCGGCTCCCGGGCTTACTGGCCGAGGCGCTGGTCCAGGTAGCACCAGCGCCAGTTCTCGCCCGGCTCGTAGGAGCGGACCACCGGGTGGGACGTCTCCTTGTAGTGGGCGGTGGCGTGCTTGCCGGGAGAGGAGTCACAGCAGCCGATGTGGCCGCAGGTCAGGCACTTGCGCAGGTGGACCCAGTGCATACCGAGGTTCAGGCACTCCTGACAGCCTTCCGGCGTGAGCGCGTCGGCCTCGGCGGTCACGAGCAGATGTTCACACGATCCCATGCCGCAGATGCTATGACCCCCACTCGACTGGCCCGGCCGCGTTCTCCTTCAAACCTCTACAAACCCGCCCCCGGAATCTGCATCCCCGGGCCGTAGGTTCCCGGCCATGACGGTCGACATCGGTGACTTCACGAACTGGTTGCGCGACTTCGAGGGCGCCGCGCTGCTTCGCCGTACGTGGGGCGACCCCGACTGGAGCCGGGGCGCGCGGCTGGACCCCGCCCTGGTGCGCAGCCTCCAGCGGTTCCAGGTGGGCGAGGACGGCGACGGGGCCTTCCTCACGGGCAAGGCCGCCCGGGCCGGGGACCCGGTGTACGCGGCCGCGGTCCGGCTGTTCGTCGCGGAGGAGCGCGAACACGCCCGCCTGCTGGCCCGGCTGATCGAGGCGGCGGGCGCGGCGACCCTCCCGGGTCACTGGACCGACACCGTCTTCGTCCGGCTGCGGCGGCTCCTCGGGCTGCGCATGGAGTTGATGGTCCTCATGCTCGCCGAGGTGGTCGCGCTGGCCTACTACCGGGCCGTGCGCGACGGCGCCGATGATCCGCTGGCCGCCGAGGTCGCCGGCCGGATCCTCGCCGACGAGCTTCGCCACGTGCCGTTCCACCGCGACCGGCTGCAGTGGTCCTTCCGGAGGTCGTCCCGGCTGACGCGGGCGGCGGCCGCGGCCCTGTGGTGGGCCCTGCTGGCCGGCGTGGTCGCCGTGGTCGTGGCCGACCACGGCGCTGCGCTGCGCGGGGTGGGGGTGCCGGGGACCGTCTTCGTCCGGGAGGTGGCGGCGGGCTTCCGCGCCGTCGTCGCCGGCGTCATGTGGCCGTCCGCGCAGAACGGCGCCGCAGACGGCGGCGTCGAACACCGAAGCGGCGCCGGGCACGGCGGCACTGGACGGGCGGAGGGTGCGGGAACCGCCGCCGTGCGAAGCCGCGGCGATCGGGGGACGGTTGGGTAGGGTGATCGGTATGCGACTCCTCCCCCTCGCCGCCGCCTGCGCCGCCGCCGTCCTGCTCGCCTCGGGCTGCGCGACCGCGGACAAGGCCCAGTCGTGCGCCGAAGCGACGAAGGTGATCAGCCGCACGGTCAGCGAGATCGGCAAGGTCGCCGACGATCCCGCCGCGATGCGCAAGAAGATCGAGGACGGCGCCGCCGACCTGGAGGACATGGCGAACAAGGCCGCCGACACCAGCCTCAGGGACGCCCTGCAGGGACTGGCCGACAGCCTCCAGAAGCTGAACGTCGACGACGCCAACGCTGCGGTGGACGCGGCGCAGAGGGTGGCGACCGACGGCGCGAAGTACCTCCGCGAGGTCAGCGAGGCCTGCATCTGACCCGGCCGCCGGAGGGCCTGGCCAAGAGATCCGGAAATAGCCACAACCCGGGAAATCTGCCGGAAAAGGGGCAGAATTAGCGTTCTCCTATGAGAGGGAACGAGAACGAGCCAGACCCCCGCTTCGTGCTCGCCAACGAGCGCACGTTCCTCACCTGGATCAGCACCGCTCTCGCACTGAGCGCGGGCGGCATCGCCATGGCGGTCGTGCCCGAAGGCGTCTTCGTCCCGTGGGTGCGCACGCTGCTCGCCGTCGTGCTCGTGCTGCTGTCCGCCCTGGCGGCGGGCTCGGCCTATCCCCGCTGGCGGCACATCGACCGCGCGCTGCGTGAGGACCGCGCGCTCCCGCCGCCCGCCCTGGCGCCCATGTTCGGGTACGGCGTGGCCGGGGTGGCCCTCCTCGCCCTGCTCCTCATCCTCGTGCCGAGGGTGCTCGCGTGACCACGTCCGGGGGCGGCCCCGGGCCGGGCCTGCACGGCGAGCGGACCCGGCTGGCCTGGGTGCGGACGGCGGTCCTGATGTCGGGCTCCGGCATCGGAGCGGCGGGAGCGGCGGTGCGGGACGACCTGCCCGGCCTCGCCGTCCCCTTCGGGGTGGTGGCGCTCGCCGGCGCCGTCCTGCTCCTGCGCACCGGGCTGCGGCACCGCACCCTGGAACGGGCGCTGCGGCACGGGCGCCCGCTCCGCTCCGGGCTGGACGCCCGCGTCGCCTGGGCCGGGGCGCTCGCCGCCGCGGCCGGAGCACTGGTCCTGGTGCTCCGCCTCGCCTGACGAGACCCCGGCCCGCGCGCCGGTGTTCAGTACCAGTTGTGGGACCGGAAGTGGCCCCACGCGCCGCACGGCGAGCCGTAACGGCCCTTGATGTACCGCAGCCCCCACCTGATCTGGGTCTGCGGGTTGAACCGCCAGTCCTGGGCGACGTAGCCCATCTTGTCGCCGGGCAGCGCCTGCGGGATGCCGTAGGCGCCGGAGCCGGAGTTGTAGGCCCGGTGGTCCCAGTTGCTCTCCCTGGTCCAGAGACTGTCCAGGCACTGGAACTCCTGGCCCGACCACGTGCGGCGGGTGACAAGCCGGAAGGCGTAGGCCTTGCTGAGCGCCTTCGCCGGCGCCCGGAACCTCGGCGCCTCGGGCGCCGCCCGCATCGTCCACACCCCGAGGTGCGTGATCTGACGGGCGTTCTGCCCGGCCGGCACTGCCGCCGACCCACCGGCCGACTCATTGGCCGACTCAGTGGTGGCCGACTCTCCGGCCCATGCGACGCCGCTCACGCCCAGGCTGCCGCTCACGCCCAGGCTGCCGGTCACGCCACCGGTCAGGGCGGCCGCGACGACGGCGGCGACTGTGCTGCGTAGAACGCTGTTGCTGTCCAAATCGGTCCTTGTCATCGGGTCGCGTGCGGAAGGGGCGCGCGCCGGCGCCCTTCGCGGCCGTACGCCCGTGGCGCGGGCGTCGCCGTCCGCTCGGCCCGCACCGGATCACGAAGAGCTTCCGGGGGGCACCGCGACGGGTCCTCACGCGGATTGAAATACGGCGGCCCGCCCCGGCGGCGGCATTCGCGACACGCCGCGGACGGTTCTTTGCCGATCCGCCGCCCAACGCCGACCGTCTCCAGGGGCGCAGGTTAACCAGGGGCACCGGTCGGCCAGAGGCGCGGGACGACCGGGACGACACGGCGCGCATCAGGGGGCCCTGCGAGGCACGGCGGGGAAGACGGGACGTATGGTGCGGACATGAGCGTTCTCGAGATCCCCGTGAACACGATCGACGGCACGGCCACGACCATCGGCGGCCTGCTCGGCGGGCGGGCCGCGCTGGTGGTCAACGTCGCCTCCAAGTGCGGCCTCACCCCGCAGTACGGCGGCCTGGTCGCCCTCCAGCGGGCCTACGCCGGCCGCGACTTCACCGTCGTCGGCGTGCCCTGCAACCAGTTCATGGGCCAGGAGCCCGGCTCGGCGGAGGAGATCGTGGAGTTCTGCTCCACGACGTACGGCGTGGACTTCCCGCTGCTGGAGAAGACCGAGGTCAACGGCCCGGGACGGCACCCTCTCTTCGCCGAGCTCACCGCCGTCCCCGACGCCTCGGGGTCGGCGGGCGACGTGGAGTGGAACTTCGAGAAGTTCCTCGTCTCCGCCGACGGCGAGGTGGTCGCCCGGTTCCGCCCCCGTGTCGCGCCCGAGTCGCCGGAGATCGCCGAGGCGATCGAGAAGGTCGTCTCCTGACGGACGTCAGGAGGACCGGCGCGGCGCGACCCGGGGCCCGCAGCTCGCCCGTACGACGAGCCGCGTGGGCAGCGTGACCGCCGGAGGCCGGCGGCCCCCCTGCCGCAGCACCAGTTCGGCGGCGCGGTACCCGATGTCCTGGGCGGGCTGGGCGATCACCGTCAGCGGCGGGGAGCACAGCTCCGCCCAGGGCACGTCGTCGAACATGATGAGCGACACGTCCCGGGGGATCCGCACGTCCAGCTCCCGGGCGGCCAGCACGGCCGCCTCGCCGAGCACGTTGCCGCCCGCGAGGACCGCCGTGACGTCCGAGTGGTGCTGCAGCAGCCCGGCGGCGGCCGCGTAGGCGGAGTCGCGGCTCGCCCGCGCGTGCACGACCAGGTCGCGGTCGACCGGCAGCCCCAGCGACGCCGCCGCGCTCAGGAACGCGGCCACCCGCTGCGACTGCCCGTGCCGGGCGAGGAACGCGATCCTGCGGTGGCCCAGCCCGGCGAGGTACTCCACCGCCGTGAGCACGCCCGCCCGGTCGTCGGGCACCACGCTCGGCACGTCGGTCCGCACCCGCCGGTCGGCGAACACGACGTTGAGCCCCGCCCGCAACGCGGGCGCCCACATGTCGCCGTCCCCCGACGGCACCGCGATGAGCCGGTCCATGCTCTGCTCGATCAGCGCGCCGATCAGCTCGGCCTCCCGCTCGGGGTCGTCGCCGGTGACGCCGATCGTCACGGGCTCGCCGTACGAACGGGCGCACGACAGCACGCCGTCGGCCAGGCGCGCGTAGAAGCTGTCGGTGATGTCGGGGACCAGCAGCCCGACGCCGCCGGTCCGCTGGCGCCGCAGGTTGCGCCCGAGCGCGCTCGGCCGGTAGTCGAGCCTGGCCGCGGCGGCGAACACCTTCTCCCGGGTCTCGGGGCTCGCCGAGCCTCCTGACAGGACGCGTGACACGGTGGCCACCCCGACCCCCGCCGCCTCCGCCACTTCCTTGATCGTTATTCGCCGCTGCGCTGGACCATTCATGGAAACGATTCCACCATGATTCCATCCGGCATGTGACCGAAATCTTGACAATAGGCGGCATTTCACGGGACAGTCATGAAAACGTATCCACTTGCTCTTGACTCGCAAGCGCGAAGGACTGGCATGGCTTCTATCGTTCTGAACAGTGTCGACAAGATCTACGCGGGCGGGGTGAAGGCCGTCAACGGCCTCAACCTGGAGATCAAGGACGGCGAGTTCATGGTGCTGGTCGGCCCGTCGGGATGTGGCAAGTCCACCGCCCTGCGGATGATCGCCGGCCTGGAGGACATCAGCGGCGGCGAGATCGTCATCGGCGACCGCGTGGTGAACCACCTTCCGCCGAAGGACCGCGACATCGCGATGGTCTTCCAGAACTACGCGCTGTACCCCCACATGACGGTCGAGGAGAACCTCGCCTTCGGCCTCAAGCTGCGCAAGATGCCCAAGTCGGAGATCCAGAAGCGGGTCAACGACGCCGCCCGCATGCTCGGCCTGGAGCAGTACCTCAAGCGCAAGCCCGCCGCCCTGTCCGGTGGTCAGCGCCAGCGCGTCGCGATGGGCCGCGCCATCGTCCGCGAGCCCCAGGCCTTCCTGATGGACGAGCCGCTGTCCAACCTCGACGCCAAGCTCCGCGTCTCGATGCGCGCCTCGCTCAACCAGATGCACGAGCGCCTCGGCGTCACCACGGTGTACGTCACCCACGACCAGGTCGAGGCCATGACCCTCGGCGACCGCGTCTGCGTCCTGCGCGACGGCATTCTGCAGCAGGTCGACACCCCGCAGAACCTGTTCGACGACCCGGTCAACCTGTTCGTCGCCGGCTTCATGGGCTCCCCGGCCATGAACTTCGCCTACGCCGAGCTGGTCCGCGACAACGGCGGCGCGACCGTCGCCTTCGCCGGCTACCGCCTGCCCGTCCCCGACTCGACCTTCGCCGAGAAGCCGGGCCTCGACCGCTACATCGGCCGCAAGATCATCCTCGGCATCCGGCCCTCGGACTTCGAGGACTCCGGCTCCGCGAGCGGCAACGGCGCCGGCTGGGCGCACGTCCCGGTCAAGGCGACCGTCACCGAGGAGCTCGGCTCGGAGATCAACGTCCTGTTCACGATCGACGCCCCGCCGGTCGAGCACAAGGACACCGTGGCCGCCGCGAACGACGGCGACGACGAGGAGACGTCGCTGCCGCTCACCGGCGACAAGTCGCTGTGGACCGCCCGCGTCAACGCCCGCAGCCACGTCCGCCCCGGTCAGGACATCGAGCTCGTCGTCGACACCCACAACCTGCACTTCTTCGACGTCGACTCGGGCCTGTCCATCGGCCACGAGGCCAACATCGGCCGCTGAGCCCCAAGGCGCCGGCCTCTCAGGCCCGGCGCACGCCCTGACGCGCGTCCCGGCGCGCGTCCCGGAGCACACCTCCGGGCGCGCCCCGCCGTCCGCCCCCGGCCCACCGCCGGGGGCGGACGCCGTAGAGCCCGGCTCCCAGCGCGACCGCCAGCGCGGGAACCAGCATCCCGGCCGTCATCGCGGCCGGGCCGCGTCCCGCGGCGAGCGCGACCGCCAGGCAGGTCAGGCCGAACCCGGCGAACAGCGCGGCGGACGGCCCGAGACGCACCCTCCCCCGCCCCCTGCCGCGCCTCCTGCCGTACGGGAGGAACCCCAGGCAGGCGCCGGACAGGACCGCCGCGGGCACCGCGAGGGCCGGGTCGGCGAGCAGGAGCGCCGCGGCGGCGAGACCCGCCCCGGCGACGGCGGCGACCCCGGCGAGCGCGCCGCCGAGCCGGTCGAGCAGCGCGTGGGCGTTGGTCATCGCGACGATCCACATCACGCTGAGCGGACCGTCGGGCCAGTCGCCTGTCAGCGTGACCTGCACCCCGCACAGCACGACGCCGCCCGCCGCCACCGACTCCACGACCAGGCGGGTGGCGAGGGGCAGCGCGCCCACGTCCGCGATCAGGCCGAGCAGCGCCACCGCCGCGGCGGCCAGCAGGACCGCGCTCACCCGCCGGTCCGGCGGGCCGAGGGCCGCCGCCGTGGCGGCCACCGTGGCACCCGCCGTCACCGCCGCGAGTGTCATCCCGCCCAGGCAGGGGATCGTACGGCGGACCGGGCGCAGGCCCGCGGCGGCGAGCAGGCAGCCGGCGGCCCCGGCGAGCGCGGAGGTCAGAAGGGGCGTCACCGGCTGCCCACCTCCGACCGCGCCGCGCCGCGCAGCGTGCGGTAGAGCGCCTCGGTGTCGGCCACCAGCCGGTCCACGCCGAACGCCCGGCAGGTCCACGCGCGGGCCGACTCGCCCATCCGCCGGGTCAGGCCCGGATCCACCAGCAGCCGCACGAGGTGGTCGGCCATCTCGTCCGCGTCGGGCTCGGTGAGGAACCCCGTGCGGCGGTCCACGACGATCTCGGGCACGCTGCCCACCCGCGTGGCCACCGCGGGCAGCCCCGCCATGCCGGCCTCCACGAGCGAGAGCGGCGTGCCCTCGCTGTCGGAGGTGAGCAGCATCACGTCCGCCGCCGCGTACACCGTCTCGACGTCGCGCCGCCACCCGAGCAGGCGGAAGGAGTCCCACATCGGCATGACGGCCCGCTCCAGCTCCTCCTTGAGCTCGCCGCCGCCGCACACGAGGAACCGCGCGCCGGGCAGCCGCGCCAGGACCGCCCGGGCGACCTCCGCGAGCCGGTCCGGCCGCTTGGCCTTCTTCAGCCGCCCGACGTACGCGACGACCGGCGCGTCGAGCGGGACCCCCAGCGCGGCCCTCGCCCGCGCGCGGTCGGGAAGCGGGCCGAGACGGGTGCCCGGGGGGATGACCACGTACTGCTCGGGCCGGCCGATCCCGGCGGCGAGGAGGTCGTCGCGCACCCGCGCGCCGACCGTGACGATGCGGTCGGTCATGGACGCGAGGCGGCGCTCGGTGCGGGTGTAGACGGCCCGGCGGAGGCGCGAGAGCTGACCGTCCAGGAGATGACCGTGATAGGTGTGCACGCGCGCCGCGCCGGCGCCCGACAGGCGTGCCGCGAGGCGGCCCAGCGCGCCGGCCTTGGTGGTCCGTGTGTGCACGATGTGCGGCCGGAACTCGCGCATCGCGTTCGCCAGCCCGAACAGGGCGCGGTAGTCGTCGGCCGGTTTGATCGCCCGGCCGAGGCCCGGCACCCGGTGGACCGGGATCGTCGCGTCGCGAAGCTGCAGATGGTCGCCCTCGCCGCCGTCCACGTAGCCGGTGTAGAGACGGTGGTCGAACTCCACCGGGCTGAGCCGCTCGCACAACCCCGTGACCTGGGTGGCGGGACCGCTCACGTTCATCCGGGCGATTATCTCCATGACACGAATCCGGTCGTCCGGTTTCATGCTGGCTCCTCCCTGATCATGTCGGAGAAGCTAGCCCGCCCGTCCCGTCGCGACCGGACGCCCAGACGCCGCCGGAAGAGACTTTTCCGTATCCGTACCCAAGCCTTACAGCGGTCCGTCCGGCAATCGCGGGGCGGGCGGCGCGGCCGCTCCTACAGTCGTCCCATGGCGGAGAAGCTGGTGGTCGTGGGCCAGGGCCCGGCCGGCCTGCCCCTCGCGACACGCGCCGCGGAGGCCGGGTTCCGCGTGGTCGGCCTCGACGAGGACGAGTGGCGGGTCAAGCGGCTGAACGCGGGGGAGCCCTGCGTGGAGGGCGTCGGCGCGGGCGAGCTCGCCGCCGCGCACGCCTCCGGCCGCTACACGGCCAGCGCCGACGCCGCCGACGCGTCCGGGTTCGACTTCTGCGTGCTCACCGTCGCCGTGCGGATGCGGGACGGCGCGCCCGACCTCGGCCCGCTCGGCACGGCCGCCGGCCGCGTCGCCCCCTTCGTACGCCCGGGGGCGACCGTCGTGGTGGAGACCGCCGCCTACCCCGGCACCACCGAGGAGTTCGTCGGGCCGGTCCTGGAACGCGGGTCGGGGCTGCGGGCGGGGGAGGACTTCCATCTCGGCCACAGCCCGCGCCGCGCCGAGCCCGGCGACCCCCGCTGGCGGATCGGCAACACGCCGAAGGTCGTGTCGGGCGTCGGCCCGGCCTCGCTGCGCGCCGTGACCTACCTCTACGGGCGGCTGGTGCGGGAGACCGTGCCGGTGTCGTCACCTCGCGTGGCCGAGCTGTGCGCGCTGCTGGAAGGCGCCCGCGCGCATCTGGACGCCGCCCTGGCCAACGAGCTGGCGATCTTCGCCGGGCAGCTCGGCGTCGACGTGTGGGAGGCCGCCGAGGCCGCCGCCGGCACCCCGTACGGCCGACCCGGCGCGCGGCCGGGTCCGGGCCTGCCGGACTCGTGCCTGCCGGTCGACGTGTCGTACGTGCCGTGGGCGGTCAGGCACCGGGCCGGGCGCGGCTTCCGGCTGATCGAGGCGGCCAACGACGTCAACGCGAACATGCCGGCGTACGTGGTGGACCGGATCGGCCTCGCGCTCAACCGGCGCTGCCGCGCGGTCCGGGGCAGCCGGATCCTGCTGCTCGGCCTGACGCCCGTGGAGGTGGCGAAGTCGCTGTGCCGGCTGGGCGCCCGGGTGCGGGCCGCCGACCCCCGGGCCGCCGACTCCCGCGCCGGCGACCTGCTGGTGCCCGCGGGCGTCGAGGTCGTCGAGCCGGACGCCGCCGAACTGGCGCGCGCGGATGTGGTCGTGGTGCTCGGCGCGCCCGACTGCTACGACTACGACCTGGTCCAGCGGGCGAGCCGGTTCGTCTTCGACACCCGGGGCCGCTGCCGCGGCCCGAACGTCGAGCGGCTCTGAGTCACCGGTAGCGGACCCGCGCTATCCGGCCGAGCAGGTTGACCGGCAGCAGCCGGAGGAGCGCGACGACCGCCTTGTAGCGGGCCGACGGCACGCTCACCCACGCCCCGCGGGCGAGGTCGCGCATCGCGTCGGCGGCGACGCGGTCGGCCGACAGCCACGCGAAGGGCGGCAGATGGGACATGTCGAGCTGGGCCCGGCCGTGGAACTCCGTCCGCACGAACCCCGGGCACAGCGCCATCACCCGCACGCCGCGGCGGCCGACCAGGCCGGCCGCCGAGGTGCTGTAGTTCACCACCCACGACTTCGACGCGCCGTAGGTGCCTCCGGGGAGGAACGCCGCGACCGAGGCCACGTTGACGACCCCGCCGCGGCCCTTGGAGATCATGTACGGCAGGGCCGCCTGCGTCAGCCGCAGCACCGCCTCGCAGTGCAGCCGCAGCATCCGGACCTCGTCGTCGATCGGGGTGTCGAGGAAGCCGCCGGGATGCCCGAACCCGGCGTTGTTGACCAGCAGGTCCACCCCCGAGCGCAGCCGCTCCTCGGCGGCCGCGATCCCCTCCTCGGTGGCCAGGTCGGCGCGCAGCGTCTCGGCCGTCACGCCGTACCGCTTGTGCAGCGCCTCGGCGGAGGCGGTCAGGCGCTCCTCGTCGCGGGCCACCAGGACCAGGGAGAACCCGTCGGCTGCCAGGCGCCGGGCGAAGGCGGCGCCGATCCCGGCGGTCGCGCCGGTGATGAGTGCGGTGGGCATGACGGCAGCGTACCCATCCCGCCGCCGCGCCGGGTCACGCGCGGGCGGTGCGGCAGATCAGCTTCTCCACCTGGGCGCTGAGCCGGGTCGCGCGGGGCCACCCGGCGTACAGGGTCAGGAAGACGACGGTCTCGCGCAGTTCGGCCGGGGTCAGCTCGCCGGACCGCAGGGCGGTGTCGAGGTGGCGCTCCAGCGCGTCGTCCATGCCCTGGCCCACGAGGAGGCCCACCAGCAGCAGGCGGCGTTCCCGGCACGTGAGGACCTGGCGGGACCACACCTCCGAGAACATGCGTTCCGCGAGCGCGCCGAAGAGGCCGTCCGGCCCTTGGCCGACGCCGTCCCCTCCGTGGGCCTGCTCCATGGCGTCCGGTCCCTCCGCGGTGAATCTGGCGGCATGCACTCAGGTTGTCGTGTTCCGGCCGCCGAGGTGTTACACCTTCCGCAGAAGAGATCTCGTTTCCGGGCGGCCGTCCGATGGGCCGAGGGCCGCTTCCGGCCGCGCTCCGGTGGGTATCGCCATCCGTGACGCGCCGCCCTGCCGGCGGGCGGGTACGGAGCCGCGCAACCTCGATGTAACAGGAGGAGTACGGATCCGGGCAAGATTCGGTCTAGTTTTCCGAGGCGTCGCGGATCTACCGTGAGAAGAACGATTTGAGAACGGGCACTACTACCTCGTAGACCCGCAAAGCGGAGGTTGGGCCCTGGTGGAAAGACCGCGGGTAAGGACCGGGGTGGTGGGAACGGTCGCAGGGGCGGCGATGGCCGCCTCCGTGCTGTCCGGCTGTGCCGGCCCCCAGTACACGTACGTACACGACGACACGGGCGACACCTACTTCAAGGTCCCCGTCTCGTGGCGTCAGGTCGACCAGAAGACGATCGACGAACAGATCTTCGGCGGCACGGAGTCGGCCACCGCGCAGCTCGCGAAACAGGCCCTCTGGACGGCCGCGTTCGACGCCCACGACCAGCCGTCGATCCTGCACCTCGTCCGGGGCCCGGCGAGCGGCGAGGACAAACCCTTCGTGTTCGCCAAGGTGGAGAAGCTCACCGAGGACAAGCAGAACGCCGCGTCGCTCAACCTGCTGCGCGTGTCCCCGCCGATGCCGGTGCCGCTGACGGAGGACCAGCAGAAGGAGCTGGAGACGGAGGGCCTGTCCGGCTTCGAACTGCTGGACGACGAGGTGCTGCCCATCGTGGACGGGGTCAAGGGGGTCCACACCGTCTACAACTACCGGGTGGCGGAGGGGCCGGTGCAGACGTTCGACAAGACCGCCTACCTGTCGGCCGACGGGACGACGACCTCCACCCTTCTCATCCGCTGCTCGCCCGCGTGCTACCGCCAGCGGGCGGCGGAGATCGCCGCGATCGTCAAGTCCTTCAAGGTCAAGCGCATCATCAATCCGTGAAGGAGCCCCTCATATGAGCACGGCCCTCCCACCGAAGCACCACGAGGGGCTTCGCGAACCGGGGTCGGGTCCCGAGGACCGCGACCCGCGCACCCGGAAACGACTGCCGCTGTGGGACAGGAGCAAGTTCCTGATCCTGCTCGCCGTCGCGTTCGGCGTGCTGCTCTGGAACGAGATCGCCACGTACGAGGGCATCATCTCCGTCTCCGACGCCTTCCTGCTGACCGTGCGGAACGCGTCCTGGATCCTGTGGCTGGCGGGCCTCGAAGTGGTCCGGCAGATCCACTTCCTGATCAGTGAGCGTTCGGCCGGATACCACCGGTTCTGGACGCGCGGCGTCTTCGGCGGCTGGAACCGCTGGACGCACCGCAGGTTCAACGACTGGAACCGCTACCGCATCGCACGGGCGATCAAGTGGGTCGTCTGGATCGTGGTCATCGCGCTGGTGCTCGCCAAGGTGCAGCAGACCTCGCCGCTGCAGGCGCTGTTCAACGTGCCGGCCACGGTGTGGGGCTTCCTCCCCATGGTCCTGCAGATCATGCTGCTGATGGTGCTCGCCGTCGGGCAGTTCGTCGCGATCTTCTGGTTCCTGTCCCGCGGCGGCGTGGACGTCTACTACCCCGACGACATCAAGACGCGGTTCTCCGACGTGTGGGGCCAGGACCACGTGGTCGAGCGGGTCAAGGAGAACATCGTCTTCCTGGAGAAGCCGGACGAGATCGAGGCCAGGGGCGGCTACGTGCCGAGCGGCATCCTGCTGTGGGGCCCGCCCGGCACCGGCAAGACCCTGATGGCCGAGGCGGTCGCCGGCTCCACCGGCAAGCCGTACGTCTTCGTGGACCCCGGCGCGTTCATCAACATGTTCTTCGGCGTCGGCGTGCTGAAGGTCAAGTCGCTGTTCCGCAAGCTGCGCAAGCTGGCCCTGCGGTACGGCGGCGTCATCGTCTTCTTCGACGAGGCCGACTCGCTCGGCAACCGCGGCGCGCTCGCCCAGGGCGGGCCGGGCGGCTGGGGGCGCTCGGCCCCCGCGCCGTTCGAGGACGCCGGCTGCCACGGCTTCGCCTACCTCGACCCGCACACCCGCACCGTGCTCGGCCGCCACGCCGCGGGCCCGGCCGCCGAGGCCGCGCCCGCGCGGATGCCGCGCACCGGCGCCTTCGTCAACCGCCTGATGTACGGCGGGGGCATGGGCGGCGGTGGCGGGATGGGCACCCTGGAGGCGCTGCTCACCGAGATCTCCGGCCTGAAGAAGCCGCGCGGTTTCGTCAACCGGTACGTGCGCCGGCTGCTCGGCATGCGGCCCAAGCCGCCGCCGAAGTACCGCATCCTCATCATGATGGCGACCAACCTGCCCGAGGCGCTGGACGAGGCGCTGCTGCGCCCCGGCCGCATCGACCGCATCTACAAGGTCGGCTACCCCTCCAAGGCGGGCCGGATCCGCACGTACCGCGGTTACTTCGACAAGGTCAGCCACCAGCTCACCGACGAGCAGATCGACAAGCTCGCCACGATCACCCCGTACGCCACCGGCGCGACGATCAAGGACCTGGTCAACGAGTCGCTGATCACCGCGATCCGGGACGGCCGGGAGACCATCACCTGGTCGGACGTGATGCGGGCCAAGCGGCTCAAGCAGCTCGGGCCGCCGGAGGACGTCGAGTACATCGAGCGCGAGCGGCACGCCGTGGCCGTGCACGAGGCCTGCCACGCGGTCGCCGCCTACCGCACGCGCCGCCACCTGGAGATCGACCTGGCGACGATCGAGAAGGGCGCCGACTACCTCGGCATGGTGGCCAGCATCAAGCCGGAGGACCAGTTCACCCGGTGGAAGTCGGAGTACGAGTCGGACATCATGGTGTCCCTCGCCTCGCTGGCGGGGGAGCGCATGTTCTTCGGAGAGGACAACTCCTCCGGCGTCTCCGGCGACCTGCAGTCCGCCACCGCCATCACCGGCCTGATGGAGGCCCACTGGGGCATGGGCATCGGGGTCGCCTCGCTGCCCGCGCTGCAGGAGCTCGGCCTGCGCGAGGGCAAGGCGGCCCAGCCGCAGCCCGGCACCGGCACTCCGGCGGGCCGGCGCGACGAGCTGCTGCCCGACATGCTCCCCGAGCGGATCGAGTTCAACCTCAGCCGGCTGCTGGAGAAGACGGCCGAGCTGCTGCGGGAGAACCGCCGCGAGGTGCTGTCGGTCGCGCACGCGCTGGAGCAGCACAAGACGCTCAACGGCGACGACGTGGTCGCGGTCATCGAGAACAGGCCGGGGCCGCTGATCGACGGCACCGTCTACGCCTCCGACGAGTTCTACGAGGAGATCGAGAGCTATCACACGGCCGCGGTGGAGGCCCATCACGGCCACAGCGAGGTCCCGCTCGAGCTTCCGCTGCCGAGGATGCGGACGCTGGAGGCGTCCGTCGTCGTGCCCTCCTCCGGCGGTCCCTCCTCGGGTGTGGCCGCCTCCGGCGGGGTCGCGCCGGTGCTCGCCCCGCAGCCGAACGGCCTGGCGGGCGGCAACGGGCACCTGCCCCAGCCGTTGCAGCCGCCCCAGCCGGACTTCGTGCCGTGGAACGGCGCGCCGCCTCCGATGACCGCGACGCCGTTGCCGGGCCAGACGCCGCCCGGGGAGGCGTCCGCGCCGCGGCGCCGGTCGTACGGCGCGCTGTGGGCGGTGCTCGGCCTCGTCGTCGCGGTGGTGCTGTTCGTGCTGCTCGGCGCGCTGCTGTTCGCCTCGCCGCAGGGCGCGCGGGGCGCCGCCGTCGTCGGCGGCGTCCCGGCGGGCACGGCGGTGCTGCTGACGGTCGCGCTCGTCGCGGTGGTCGGCGGCATCGCGGTGGCGATCCTGCTCGTCCGCACGCAGCAGGCGGGGCGGCGCCGGGCCGAGGAGGCCAGGGACCGGGCCGCCGAACGGGCCCAGCTTCTCGCGGCGGCCATGGACCCGGAGGTCGCCATGCGGCTGCTCGGCTACGACGGCAGGCGGGGCCCCGAGGCCTGACCCCGCGCTATCTCCGAACGGCGATCCCCGGTGGGCGTCCCCCACCGGGGATCGCCGTTCTCGTATGGTTCAGTTGCTTAATTAAGTTTCTGATATATTTTGCCGCGTGCCCGACTTCCCCGAGCTGAGCGTGGCGGAGCTGACCCACGTCCTCGAAGACTTCACGCGCATGCACATCCGCCTGCCCGCGGAGCGGCGGCTGAGCTTCACCACGCTGTCCGTGCTGCACACGCTGGCGGGCGGCGGCCCGAAGCGGCTCACCGACCTGGCCGCGGGCGAGCAGGTCACGCAGTCGGCGATCACGCAGATGGTGACCAAGCTGGAGCGCGAGGGCCTGGTGGAGCGCCGCCCGGACCCGTCGGACGGCCGTGCCGTCCTCGTGCGGGTCACGGCGGCCGGCGCCGCGATCGTGGACGGGCGGCGCAGCGAGCGGATGGCCCGGCTCGCGGACCTCGCCGCCCGGCTCGGGCCCGGGGAGAGGGCCGCCATCGCGGCGGCCCTCCCGGCCCTGGCCCGGATGGTCGAGCTGCACGAGGGGGCCGTGCCGGGGACTGCGCCGGCCGACCCCCCTTCGACGGCTGGAGGAAACGATGACGAGCCATGAGACGACCGACACCATCGGGACCCGCGGCGCCGGGAACCGGCCGTTCCCGCTGGAGCCGCGGCCGATCCACGTGCCCGGCGACGTGCTCGACGACCTGCGCCGCCGCCTGGAGCTGACCCGCCTGCCGGACGACGTGGGCAACGACGACTGGCGTTACGGCGTGAACGGCGCCTACCTGCGGGAGCTCGTCGCCTACTGGCGCGACGGGTACGACTGGCGGGCGGCCGAGGCGGCGATCAACGCCTACGAGCATTACCAGGTGGAGATCGACGGCGTGCCGGTCCACTTCATGCGGCGGCCCGGCGCCGGGCCCACCCCGACGCCGCTGATCCTCACCCACGGCTGGCCCTGGACGTTCTGGCACTGGTCCAAGGTGATCGACCCCCTGGCCGACCCCGGCGCGTACGGCGGCGACCCGGCCGAGGCGTTCGACGTGATCGTGCCGTCGCTGCCCGGTTTCGGGTTCTCCACCCCGCTGCCCGGCCATCCGGACATGAACTTCTGGAAGATCGCCGACATCTGGCACGTCCTCATGACCCGCGTCCTCGGTCACGAGAGGTACGCCGCGGCCGGATGCGACGTCGGCGCCCTGGTCACCGGCCAGCTCGGGCACAAGTACGCCGATGAGCTGCTGGGCGTCCACATCGGCTCCGGGCAGAAGCTCACGCTGTTCTCGGGCGACCGGGCCTGGGACCTCAGCGGCGGCCGGCCCATCCCCGAGGGCCTGCCCGCCGACGTCCATGCCCGGGTCGTCGCCCTGGAGAAGCGCTTCGCCGTCCATCTCGCCGCGCACGTGCTCGCCCCGAGCACCCTCGCCGCCGGCCTGTCGGACTCGCCCGCCGGGATGCTCGCCTGGATCCTGGAACGCTGGGTCACCTGGAGCGACAACGGCGGCGACGTCGAGACCGTCTTCAGCAAGGACGACCTGCTGACCCACGCGATGATCTTCTGGGTGACGAACTCGATCGGCACGTCGATCCGCACCTACGCCAACAACAACCGCTATCCGTGGACCCCCTCCCACGACCGGTGGCCGGTCGTCGAGGCGCCCACCGGCATCACCTTCGTCGGGCACGAGAACCCGCCGGGCGTCCGCACCGACCAGCGGGTGGAGCACTTCCTCGGCAGCGACAGGGCCGCCTGGTACAACCTCGTGAACCTCGCCGCCCACGACCGCGGCGGCCACTTCATCCCCTGGGAGATCCCCGGCGAGTGGGTCGACGACCTGCGGCGCACCTTCCGCGGGCGGCGATAGGACGCGGGGTCAGAGCCGGAAGCCCAGGTCGGGGATGATCTCGGCGACGTCCATCTGGGCCTTCTGCAGCCGGCCCGAGTAGTCCCAGTTCATCGCCTGCCAGCGGGTGAACTGGTCGAGCACCCACATGCCGCTCTGCCGGCTGCCGTTGCCCGACTTGCCGTTCCCGCCGAACGGCAGGTGCGCCTCCGCCCCGGACGTCGAGTTGTTGACGCTGACCATCCCGGCCGACACGCCCTCACGGAAGCGGAACACGGCCTTCGGGTCGGAGGTGTAGACGGACGACGACAGGCCGTATCCCGGGCGGTTGGCGAGGTCGATCGCCTCGTCCAGGGTGGAGAAGGTGGTCACGCCCACGATCGGGCCGAACGTCTCCTCCAGGAACAGCCGGTCGTCCGGGCGGACGCCGTCCACGATCACCGGGTGGTAGTACAGGCCCTCGCCGTCTATGCGGCCCACCGGGCCGGGCAGCACGGTGTGGTGCGGCCGGATCCAGCCCAGGTACTCCTCGTACCGCTCGGCGAACCTCTGGTCGAGCAGCGGGCCGTACAGCACGTCGCCGTTCGGGTCGCCGATCTTCGCGCTCCGCACGGCGTCGGCGAACCTGCGCAGGAACGCGTCGTGCACGTCCTCGTGGACGATGACCGTCCCGAGGGAGGTGCACCGCTGACCGGCCGTGCCGAACCCGGAGAACAACGCGCCCTCAGCGGCGAGGTCGAGGTCGGCGTCCGGCAGCACGACCATCGGGTTCTTGCCGCCGAGTTCCAGGCAGGGCGACTGCAGGTGCCGTCCGCACAGTTCGCCGACGAGGCGGCCGACCGCGCTGGAGCCGGTGAACCCGACCTTCTGCACCGTGCCCTCGCCGAGCGCGCGGTCGAGCCCCGCGTAGGTCTGCTCCCCGTCGGCGAACACGATGTTGAGCACGCCGCCGGGCAGCCCGGCCGCGGCGAACAGCCGGTAGAGCGCGTGCGCGGACGCCGCGGCGTACTCGGCGGGCTTCCAGACCACCGCGTTGCCGCACAGCAGGGCCGGCACCAGATACCAGGAGGGCACCGCGACGGGGAAGTTGCCCGCCGTGACGACCGCCGCGACCCCGACCGGCACGCGGAAGGTGAACAGGCTCTTGTCCGGCATCTCCGACGGGATCGTCTGCCCGTAGAGGCGGCGGCCCTCGCCGAGGAAGAAGTCGCAGGTGTCCACGATCTCGCGGACCTCGCCGAGCGCCTCGGCGTACGGCTTGCCGATCTCCTCGGTCACCAGGCGGGCCAGCGCCTCGGTGTTGGCCTCGACGAGGCGGCCGATCGAGGCGATCACCCGTCCGCGCACCGGAGCCGGGACGCGCGCCCACTCCCGCTGGGCGGCCGACGCGGCGCGGCAGGCGTCCGCGAAGCCCGCCGCGTCCGTGAGCGACACGTCCGCCACGGTCTGCGAGGGCCGCGCCGGGTTGACGGACGCGTACGGCATGCCCGAAGTGAGCTCGTCACCACCGACGACGGAAACGATCTGCCGGGCCACTGCCACCTCCGCGATTGCTCCTGGTCTCAGGCCTCGGTTACACAGTATTTCCATCTCCGGCGCCCGTCAGGCCTTCCTGGTGGGCGACCGCGGCGGCCTGGGTGCGGCTGGAGACGCCGAGCTTGGCCAGGATGTTCGAGACGTGCACGCTGACCGTCTTCTGGGAGATGAACAGCCGCTCGCCGATCTCGCGGTTGGCCAGGCCGTCCGCGACGTGCGCCAGCACCTCCCGCTCGCGCGCGGTGAGCCCGGCCAGCCGCCCCGGCTCCCGGCCGGCCGAGGGCCCGCCTGGCCGCCCGGAGGCGCCGCCGCCCGCCGTGCTCCCGCCGTCTGCCGTGCTCGCACCACCGGCTTGGACGTCCGGCGCGGGGGCGGCCGCGGTCGGGTCCCGGAAACCGGCGCGCGCCCCGGACTCCCGCAGCGCGGCCAGCAGCGGACCGGCTCCCAGCGCCGCGGCGACGGTCACCGCCCGCTCCCACTCGGCGTGGGCCGCCGTGCGGTCACCTGTCCGCAGCAGGCTCTCGGCCAGCCGGCGGCGCGACCGCGCCTCCTCGTAGACGAAGCCGAAGCCGAAGGCCTCGGTGGCGCGCCGCCACACCTCCGGGTCCGCCGTGCCGTGGGCGCGGTGCCACTCGGCCTCCGCCCGGGCCAGCCAGGCGAGACCCTCCGGGCCCATCCGGGCCCGCGGGCCGTTGGGTCCGTTGGCCGCCGCGTGCCTGGCCCGTCGCAGCAGGTCGTCGCAGTGCTCGCCGGTCCGGCCGAGATCGGCGAGCGCCCACAGGCCAGTCGCCGCGATCCGGATCAGGCCGGGGTCGAACGGTTCGAGCGTCGCGAGGATCGCGTCGACGTGTTCGAGCGCGGTCTCCGGGTCGCCGTGCCACAGGGCGTGCTCGGCGGCCATCCCGCGCGCCATGTAGCTGACCAGCTCGTCGGACCAGAACGGGGTCAGCCACCGCAGCCTCTCCTCGGCCCCCGCGCGTCCCCGGCCCACCTCGACGAAGAGGGCGAACGACGACAGCTGGGCCTCCGCGCGGGTGCCGACCCGCACGCCGAAGGCAGCGGCCAGCCGCTCGGCCGCGTCCCAGTCGCCGTCCGCGTAGTGGATGAGGTAGTGCAGGAAGCGCAGATCGGTGCCGAAGGCGCTCCAGGTCAGCCCGGTCTCGGCGGCCAGCCGTACGCCTGACTCGGCGATGCGGGCGGCGTCCGCGAGATGGCCGTGCTCGTAGTGGATGCGCGCGTGGTTGAACCGTGCCCGCAGGTCGATGGACAGGTCGCCCGAGGGACGGCGGGTGGCGCGCGTGAGCAGGTCGACGGCGCGCTCGACGTCGTCGGAGGACTCCTCCGACAGCGCCAGCACGACGAGGGCGCTCGCCTCGGCGTCGCGGGCGCCCGTCTCCTGCGCGACCTCCAGCGCCCTGGCCGCCGTCGTGGTCGCCTCCTCGATCCGGTAGCTCCACCACAGCGTGCGCGCGTACGTGGCCAGGGCTCTGGCCAGCAGCGGGCTGTGCGGCGCGAGGTCCACCGCCTCCCGGGCCGCCGCGGTCGCCTCGTCCCGGTCGTCGTCCGCGTCGGCCAGGTAGTAGGCGAGCCGCTCGCCGATCTCGGCGACGAGGACGGGATCGTCCGCCTCCCGGCGCAGCCGCCGCAACTGACCCGACGCCCTGTGGGAGTCACCGGCCGCCGCGGCCGCGGCGGCGCTCGCCAGCGCGATCCGCGGCCGGCTCTCCCCGGCCGGGCGCCCGGAGGCCGGCACCTGGTCCCACAGCTCCAGTGCCCGGTCGAGATGCCGGTGCGCCTCCGCCGGCGCCCCCAGCTGGGAGGCCAGCCGCCCGGCCTCCACCGAGGCCCGCAGCGCCCCCGGCGTGTCGTGGGCGGCGAGGTGATGATGGGCCAGTTCGGCGGGGGAGCCGCCGCGCTCCGCGAGCAGCGCGGCGAACGTGGCGTGCAGGCGGGTCCGCTCGCCCGGCAGCAGGTCGTCGTACACCGCCTCCTGGAGGAGCGCGTGCCGGAACGCGTATCCATCGCTGCCCGCCGTGAGCAGCCGCCGCGAGACGATCTCACGCAGCGCCTCCTCCAGCGGCAGGTCCCCCAGCCCGGCGGCCTCGCGCAGCAGGTCGTGGCCGACCCGGCGCCCGGCCACCGCGGCGATCCGCAGCACCTGACGGGCCGTGTCCGAAAGGGCCTCCACCCGCGCGAGCATCAGGTCGGCGAGAGTGCCCGGCAGCCGGCTGTGATCGGCGCTGGCGGCCAGCAGCTCCTCGGCGAAGAACGGGTTGCCCCCGGCCCGCTCGATCAGGGCGCCGAAGCCGTGTTCCCGTTCCGCGCCGGCCGGGCCGTCGTCGTACCGGTCGAGGCTGGCGAGGTACGCCGCCATGTCGTCGTCGCCCAGCGGCGGCAGCTCGACGGCGGTGACCAGCGGCAGGCGCCGCAGCTCGGCCAGGACCGGGCGCAGCGGGTGGCGGCGGTGCAGATCGTCGGTGCGGTAGGTGCCGACGAGGCAGACCCGCTCCCGCTGCAGCATCCGGGTGAGGAAGACGAGCAGGTCACGGGTCGAGCGGTCGGCCCAGTGCAGGTCCTCGAAGACGAACAGCACGGGATGGCGCCCGGCCACCTCCGACAGCATGTCGAGGACCGACCCGAACAGACGCTGCTGGGCGAGGCCGCCGGTGGCGGTCTCCTCGGCGAGGCCCGCGTCGTCGCCGGGCAGCAGCCGCCGCAGGGCGGGGCGGGCGGTGACGGCCGGGCCGACCGGCCCCCCGGGCTCGGCGGCGGCGGTGCGCAGCGCGTCGGCCAGCGGGAGGTAGGGCAGGGCGTCGCCGAGCTCGGCGCACTGCCCGGCGAGCGTCACGAACCCCCGCCGCTGCGCCAGGTCGCACAGCTCGGTCACGATCCGCGTCTTGCCGATCCCCGCGTCGCCGCCCACCAGGGCGACGCCCGCGAGCCCGGCCGCGGCGCCGTCGAGCACGCCCAGAAGCTGATCGAGCTCGGAGGAACGCCCGATCAGCACCCTTTGCGGCGTACGCGTGACCACGTTCGCGAGTATGGCACGGTGCCCCGACAGAACCGTGACGACGGCGTCGGCCCCCACCCGGTGACCGAAACCCTTCCTCTCACGGTCCGATTCGTACACGCTGTCGTATACGCGGGGCCGCGGCACCCGCGTCACCGGAACCCATCGACTCGTGAAGGCACACATTGATGCGACTCGTTCGTGGCCACCTCTCCGACGACACCGGCGTCCCCGGGCCCGCCCGCTGGGCCGTGCGCGACGAGGAGGGCGACCGGCTGCTGCCGGAGGACTTCTCGCTCGGGGAGGCGCTCTCGTCCGGCCTCGACCACTTCCGCCGGTCCCTCGCGGCGGCGTCCGGCCCGGCCTTGACACTGGCACTCGCCGCGCCCGTGGATCGGTGGACGGAGGTATGGGCCGCGGGCGTCACCTACCGGAGGTCGCGGGAGGCGCGTAAGGAGGAGAGCCACGAGCCCGACATCTACGAGCGGGTGTACGACGCCCCCCGCCCCGAGCTGTTCTTCAAGTCGCTCGGCTGGCGGGTCCGGGGGCACGGGCAGGCCATCGCCGTACGGCCCGACTCGTCCTGGGACGTCCCGGAGCCGGAACTGGCCGTGGTGGTCTGCGCCAGCGGGGAGATCGCCGGATACACCGTCTGCGACGACGTGAGCTCCCGCTCCATCGAGGGCGAGAACCCGCTGTATCTTCCGCAGGCGAAGATGTATCTCGGCGCCACCGCGCTGGGCCCGGGCATCCGTCCCTCCTGGGAGGTTCCCGACCCCTACGACCTCGGCATCCGGCTCGCCATCTCGCGCGGCTCCCGCGAGATCTGGGCGGGCTCGGCGAGCACCCGCCGGCTGCACCGGCGGATCGAGGACCTCGTCGAACACCTCCTGCGCGCCGACCGCTATCCGTACGGGGTGATCCTGACGACCGGCACCTGCCTCGTGCCGGAGTCGGACTTCACGCTGACGCCCGGCGACGAGGTGACCATCGAGATCGACGGCCTCGGCCGTCTGGTCACCCCCGTGAGCGCGGTCGACGGCATCGACCTGTGGCGGGACCTGCCCGGCCGGTGACCTCACCCGGCCGGGTCCGCCCGCGCGGGCCCGCGCGGAGCGTCAGTGGCCCGTGGCGCCGTCGATCCGCTCGCGGAGCAGGTCGGCGTGCCCGTTGTGGCGCGCGTACTCCGCGATCATGTCGACCAGGATGCGGCGCAGCGAGATCGGCTGGCCGGTGGCCCGCTTGACACCGGTCTCGTCCAGCGACCGGGCCGCGGCCACGATCTCCCGGGAGCGCTCGCACTCCGCACGCCACACGGCGAACGCCTCGTCGACGTCCCCGCCCAGATCCTCGAAGTCCTGGTCGGGGTCGTCGTCCGAGTAGTAGAGGAGCGGGACGTCCTCACCGGCGAACTGGATGCGGAACCACCACCGCTCGACGCCGGCGAGGTGCCGGAGGATGCCGTGGAGGCTCAGCACGGACGGCGGCACTCCCTGGTCGGACAGCCGTTCCTTCGGCACGCCGGAGCACTTGAGCGCGAACGTCTCGCGGTGCCAGTCCAGGGAGGCGGTGAGGATCTCTCGCTCGTCGCCGACGAGGACGGGAGCGGACCGGGAGTCGCCGTCCCACTTCTTCGAGTAGTTAGCCTCGGGGATCTCGTTCACACTCCGACCCTGTCAGACGGCACCGACAGTTCCTGGGACCGCGGCCGGAGCGGCGTTCGGCCTCTCCCGAGGCGTTCCGGGCCTCGGCCGCGGGACGGATAGTACGGAGAGACGGACACGCCGGGTCGGGGCGCTCGCGGTTATGGTCGTGGCGTGCCTGACGCGATCTTCGCTCATCCGCGCCTCGCGGCCGTCTACGACGCCTTCGGCGGCGCCCGCGATGACCTGGCGGCCTACCTCGGCATCGCCGACGAGCTGGGCGCGGGCCGCGTGCTCGACATCGGATGCGGCACGGGGTGCCTGGCGGTCCTGCTCGCGGACAGCGGCCGTACGGTCGTCGGGGTCGATCCGGCCGAGGCGTCGCTTGCGGTGGCGAGATCGAAGGACCCGGCCGGAAGAGTCACCTGGGTCCACGGCGACGCCACGTCGCTGCCCGCTCTCGGCTTCGACCTCGCGGTGATGACCGGAAACGTGGCGCAGGTCTTCCTCACCGACGACGACTGGACCCGGACCCTGCGGGGAGTTCGGTCCGCGCTGCGCCCGGATGGCCACCTCGTGTTCGAGACGAGGCGTCCCGGATATCGGGCATGGGAGGAGTGGGCCGCCGACTCCGCTCCGGTCACCTTGGAAGTCGCGGGGATCGGACCGGTGCGGCGCCGTCATGAGGTGACCGCCGTCACCCTGCCGCTGGTCTCTTTCCGATACACCTTCGAGTTCCTCGCGGACGGCACGGTCGTCACCTCCGACTCCACGCTGCGGTTCCGGGACCGCGACGAGGTGGAGACGAGCCTGCTCGGCAACGGCTACCAGGTGATGGACGTGCGGGAGGCCCCGGACCGTCCGGGCCGGGAGTTCGTGTTCCTCGCGCGACGCACGCCCTGAGGCCACCGGCACCTCAAGGCACCGGCACCTCAAGGCACCGGGACCCTGAGGCCACCGCGACAGGCCGCGCCACGGCCTCCGTTCCCCTCCGGCGCCACCGCTGGAGCAGCAGGACCGGTGCCGTCCGCGGCGTGCCGGGCGAGGGCCGGACGCCCGTCCCGACGTGAGGGCGTTTTTGTCGGCGGCGCTGGCTAGTCTGCGGCGCGTGACGCGAGGACGGAGCCGGGACCAGGCGATCGAGGCGCCTTCCGCCCGCACCGGTGCCGGTGACAGTGCCGGGGAAGCGGCCGGGCGGGCGGCCGTCAGGCGCGGGCAGGCCGAGCAGCGGGAGGGCAGGGTCGCCGCGGGACTGTCGGAGCTGGAGCGGTGGCTGGCCGATCAGATCGGGCAGGGGATCGCGCAGGCACGCCAGACGGGCCCGGCCGGCTGGGACGACCTCGCCAGGCGGCTGGTCGACGCTCAGGCGCCGGGTGTGGCGGGCATCGTCACCCGGCTGCCCCGGGTGCTCGGCGCCGAGGACTGGCCGGGTCTCCTTCTCGGGGAGTACGCGCTGCTTCATCTGCTGGCCGTCGCCCACCGCCGCGCCGACGCGCTGCCCGGGCCGTTGCGGCAGACCGTACGGACCCGGGTCGGCTTCCCCGTCACGAGGGAGTCGGTGCTGGCCGGCCCGGTGGTGCGGGACCACTGGGACATCGTCGGCTGCCGGGACGAGGAGCAGGAGCGGCTCGTCGCCCGGCGTGTGTGGCTGGCGGGCCGCGCGACCGGCCGCCCGGCGATGGTGCTGTCGTTCTCGCCGGTCGGGCAGCCGCCGGAGTCGTTCCCGCCGCCGGGCACGACGATCGACGCCGATCTCGCCTTCTACCCGGGCGCGTCGCCGCTGCGCGCCCTGGTGGCCGTGCGGCACGGCGACGTCGAGGCGGGCCCGCCACCAGGGACGGAGATCTCGCGGGTCCCCGCGCTGATCGCGGAGGTGCTCGCGGCCGATCCCTGGACCGACTCCTGGCCTCTGGTGCTCGCCGGGGTCGTCCCCTGCCCGGACGGCCTCGCCGACGGTGCTGGAGTCGACAGCGAGGGGCCCTGCGGTGCGGGGCCCGACGCTGGCGTCGTCAGTGAGGAGCCCGACCGTGCGGGAGCCGACGGCGCCGGGATCGACAGCGATGGGACCGGCGGTGCGGGAGCGGTGCTGGCGCCGCACCTGCCGTTGCACCCTGCCGCGGGCGTCCCGTGGCGGCTGCTGGCTGTCTCCGGCGGGCGGCCGGTGACGGTCGCCGCCGAGTGGACGCCGCGCGGGCTGCTCCCGCTGACGGTCTGGGACGAGGAGGGCGAGGTGGTTCGCCTATGACGCCGGTTCCGGCCGTGGTCGCGCCGTCGCCGGCGGCGCCCACGCTCAGGATCGCGACGCCTGCCCGGCGGCCGGGTCGTCCGGCCGCCTCTCCCGGCCGCTCGCCCCGCTTCCGGAGCGGAGCGACCGGCCTCGGTGCAGGCCGACCGGTGGAGGCGGTATCCGGAGGACGGGCCCGCGCGGTTCCCCTGGTGAGAAGGGCCGCCCGATGACCGGCTCGTGGGAGGAACTGGTGTCCACCGCGCTGGTGGGCGCCGGCCGCCGCGCCGTCCCGCCCGAGAGCCTGCTGGAGCGGGCCGCCGAGCAGGTGGTCCGGATGCGCGCGGGGCGGCGGCCGGGGAGGGGCACGCCGCCGGCTCCGGCCGCGGAGGAGACGCTGCCGCCCGTGCCCCGTGCCGCCGCGGCCCGGCTGGCCCGGATGCTCGCGGGTGAGCAGAACAGGCTGCTGACCGAGTGGCTGGAGACGGCGGCCGCGCGGCGGGTGCGCGTGCCGGCCGCCACGATCCCCGCGCTGCTCGATCTCGGGGCGCGGGACCGGTCGATCCGCGCGCACCTGGGGGCGGTCACCGGGGCCCGGGGCCGCTGGCTCGCCGGACTCAACTCCGCCTGGGCGTACCTGCTGGAGGAACCGGCGCACGTGCCGCCGGGGGAGGTGTGGGAGCTCGGCACGAGCGGAGACAGACGCGCCTTCCTCGCCGCCACACGCCGGCGCGATCCGGCGGCCGCGCGGGAGTTGCTGGAACGCGGCTGGAGCACGGAGACGCCGGAGGACCGGGCCGTCTTCGTCATGATCCTCGCCGAGGGGCTCGGCATGGCCGACGAGCCGTTCCTTGAGGCGGCGCTCGACGACCGGCGCCGTGAGGTGCGGCAGGCCGCCGCCGACCTCCTCACCCGCCTGCCGCGGTCGCGGCTCGCCCACCGGATGACGGCACGGGCGTCCCGGTTCGTGACCGGGAACGGTTCCGGGATCTCGGCGGAACCGCCGGCGGACTGCGACGGCGAGATGGAGCGCGACGGCGTGCGGGCCCGGCCGCCCGCCGGCATCGAGACGCGGGGCTGGTGGCTGCAGCAGGTGGTGGCGCACACTCCGCTGTCCTTCTGGCCGGGTCACCTCGGCATGCCGCCGGACGAGATCGCCCGGACGAGGATCGGCGACTGGGAGCGGGAGGTGCGCATGGGCTGGACCCGGGCCGCCATCCTGCAGCGGGACGCGACGTGGGCGCGTGCCCTGTTCGAGGCCGAGCCGCTGACCGACCTGCTGGCCGTGCTCCCGCCCGAGGAGCGATCTCACCGGGCGGCCGAGCTGGTGGCCGGCCACCCGGTGGACGGCCAGCTGGTCATGATGCTGGGCGGCGTGCCGCGGCCATGGGGGTCCCGGCTCGCGAGGGCCGTGCTCAAGAAGATCGTGGAGACCACGCGGACCCAGCCGTGGAACGCCGGAGAGCTGATCCGGCTCGCGGGCGAGCGGTTCGATCCCGCGGCGTACGCCCACGCGGGAGAGGTGCCCGAGCTGGCCGCGACCCTGCGGTTCCGCTTCGACATGCTGAAGGAGCTTTCGTGACCACCGTTCTGCGCCCGCACGCGGAGGAGCAGTTCGCCGACGAGCTGGCGATCCTCGCGAAGACCGACGACCGGCCGCGACCGCCGGGCTGGCGGCTCTCGCCCTGGGCGGTGACCACCTACGTGCTGGGAGACGGCGGTCAGATCACACCGAAGTACATCGGCCCGCGCAGGATCGTCGAGGTCGCGGTCGCGACGCTCGCCACCGACCGGGCGCTGCTGCTGCTCGGGGTGCCGGGCACGGCCAAGACCTGGCTGTCGGAGCACCTCGCCGCGGCGATCTGCGGCGACTCGACGCTGCTCGTGCAGGGAACGGCCGGCACGGCGGAGGAGGCGGTCCGCTACGGGTGGAACTACGCGCGGCTGCTGTCGGAGGGCCCCTCCCGTCTGGCGCTGACGCCGAGCCCGGTCATGCGCGCGATGGCGGACGGACGGCTGGCCCGGGTCGAGGAGCTCACCCGCATGCCGTCCGACGTGCAGGACGCGCTCATCACCGTGCTGTCGGAGAAGACGCTGCCGATCCCGGAGCTGGGGGAGGAGGTGCAGGCGGCCAAGGGCTTCAACGTCATCGCCACCGCCAACGATCGCGACCGCGGGGTCAACGACCTGTCGAGCGCGTTGCGCAGGCGGTTCAACACGGTCGTGCTGCCGGTCCCGGCCACCTTGGAGGAGGAGGTCGACATCGTGACCCGGCGCGTGGCGCAGCTCGGCCGTTCCCTGGAGCTGCCGGAGACCGTGACCGGGCTGGCGGAGATCCGCCGGGTGGTGACGGTCTTCCGCGAACTGCGCGCGGGGGTGACCGCCGACGGGCGGACCAAGGTCAAGTCACCCACCGGCACGCTGAGCACGGCCGAGGCCATCTCGGTCGTCACCGGCGGGATCGTGCTCGCCGCCCATTTCGGCGACGGCGTGCTGCGCCCGGCCGACGTCGCGGGCGGCATCCTGGGAGCGGTGGTCCAGGACCCGGTGTCCGACCGCGTGGTGTGGCAGGAGTATCTGGAGACCGTCGTCCGCGACCGCGACGAGTGGCGCGACTTCTACCGGGCCTGCCGCGATGCCGGCTGAGACCGCCGCCGCCTCGCCCGGCCCGAGTGAGAGCCGGGCCGAGCGCCAGGGCGAGGACACGAGCGCAGGCCGGGGTGGGGACACCAATGTGGGCGGGGGCCAGGGCCAGGCCCGGGACACCGGTGGGGGCAGGGCCGAATGCCGGGGTGGGGACACCAATGTGGCCGGGGGCGAAGGCCGGGCCCGGGACACCGGCGGGGGCGGGGATGCGAGCGCAGGCCGGGGCGGGCCGCGGGTATGGGTGCTCGGAGTGCGGCATCACGGGCCCGGATCGGCCAGGGCGGTGCGTGACGAGCTGACCAGGATCCGGCCCGATCTCGTGTTGGTCGAGGGCCCGCCCGAGGCCGACGGCCTGGTGGCGCTCGCCGCCGACGCCGGCATGCGCCCGCCCGTCGCGCTCCTGGCGTACGTGCCAGGGCAGCCGTCGCGGGCCGCTTTCTGGCCGTTCGCGGAGTTCTCGCCGGAGTGGCAGGCGATCATCTATGGCATCGGAACGGGCGCCGAGGTGCGGTTCTGCGACCTGCCCGCCGGCCACAGCCTCGCGCTCGACGCCGACCCCGCACGCCGCGATCCGATCGGCGAACTGGCCCGCGCGGCGGGGTACGACGACCCGGAGCGGTGGTGGGAGGACCTGGTCGAGCACCGGGGCGAGTCCGGGACGCTCGACGTGGTCGCCGAGGCGATGCGGGCGGTACGCGACGGGCACGTCGCGGAGGGCACGGAGGCCCGGCGCGAGGCGTACATGCGCAGGACGCTGCGGAAGGCGGTGCGTGAGGGCTTCGCCCGGATTGCGGTGGTCTGCGGGGCCTGGCACCTGCCCGCGCTGACCCTGCCCGAGTTCACTGCGCCCGAGTTCACTGCGCCCGAGTTCACCGCGCCCGATCTGGCCCTGTCCCGAGCGACGCCGCCCGGATCGACGCCGCCCGGATCGGCATCCGGGCTGACACCATCCGCGCCGGGCCTGCCGGGACGTCGCGCCAGCGGGTCCGCTCCGCGGGCCGGGACCGGCCCGGCGGCGACAGACGGGCCGGGCCGCCCGCCCTCGGCGGCGGAGGACGAGCGGCTGCTGCGCGGCCTGCCCAGGGTCAGGGTCGAGATGACCTGGGTGCCGTGGACCCACGGACGGCTCGCGGCGGGCGCCGGCTACGGCGCGGGCGTCGCCGCGCCCGGGTGGTACGAGCACCTGTTCACGGCGCCCGGCCACCCGGTGGAGCGCTGGCTCGCCCGCGCGGCCGCCATCCTGCGCGAGGAGGGCCTGCCCGTCTCCTCCGCGCACGTCATCGAGGCCGTACGGCTGGCCGAAGGGCTGGCCGCGCTGCGCGGGAGGCCGCTCGCCGGGCTGTCGGAGGTCACCGAGGCGGTGCGGGCGGTGCTGTGCGGCGGTGACGAGCTGCCGGTCGAGCTGGTCCAGCGGCGGATGGTCGTGGGGGAGCGGCTCGGGCGGGTGCCGGACTCCACGCCGATGGTGCCGCTGCGGCGTGACCTGCGCGACGAGCAGCGGCGGCTGCGGATGAAGCCGGAGGCACTGACCGGGGAGCACGACCTCGACCTGCGCAGGCCGCTCGACCTCGGCCGCAGCCGGCTGCTGCACCGGCTCGCCCTGCTGGACGTGCCATGGGGAACTCCGCGGCGGGCGCGCGGCAAGGGGACGTTCAAGGAGTCGTGGTCGCTGGAGTGGCGCCCGGAGCTCGACGTGGCCCTCGTCGAGGCCGCCGTCTGGGGGATCACGGTCGAGGCGGCGGCGACGTCCCGCGTCCGCGACCTCGCGGGCGGCGCGGGCCTGCCCGAACTGGCCTCGCTGGTCGAACGCTGTCTGCCGGCCCACCTTCCCGGTGCGCTGCCGTACGTGCTGGGGCGGATCGAGGACCGGGCGGCGCTCGACGGGGAGGTGCGCCACCTCATGGGGGCGCTGCCCGCGCTCGTGCGGACCCGCCGGTACGGGGACGTGCGCGGCACCGAGGGCCTCGCGGGCGTCACCGAGTCGATGCTGGCGCGGATCTGCGCCGGGCTGTCCCCCGCTCTGACGGGGCTGGACGAGGACGCCGCCCGCGAGATGGCGGCGCTGGTGGACGGCGTCCACGCGGCGGCCGGGCTGATGGGAAGCGGCCGGTGGCTCACGACGCTGGCCGGGATCGCCCGGCGCGACGACCTGCCGGGGCTGCTCGACGGCCGGATCGTGCGGATGCTGTCCGACGCCGGAGCGCTGGAGGACGACGTGGCCGCCCGCATGGCGCGGTCGATGTCGCCCGGCAACCCCCCGGCCCGGTCCGCGGCCTGGATGGAGGGCTTCCTCTCCGGGGGCGGCCTGCTGCTCGTCCACGACGCGCGCCTGCTCGCCACCGTCGACGCCTGGCTCACCGGCCTGTCCTCCCAGGAATTCGTGGACGTGCTGCCGTTGCTGCGGCGCACGTTCGGCGCCTTCCCGGCGCCGGAGCGGCGGATGATCGGCCGGCGGGTCCGCTCCGGCTCCCCGCCGGGCTCGGCATCGGGCTCGGGACCCGGCGACGGGGCGGACTACGACGACGCGCTGGCGGCGGCGGCCGGCCGGACCGTACGGGAGATCCTGGGCCACGGGATGTCCGGCGCTACGGACGGGAGGCCCTGATGGGCGGCGAGGAGGAGCGGCTGCGCCGCTGGCGGCTGGTGCTGGGCGGCGCGGCCGAGGGAGCGGCGGACGGGGGCCTGGAGGGGGCGCTGGAGGGCGCGGACGCCCGGATGGACGCCGCGCTCACGGCCCTCTACGACGAGCAGGAGCGGCGTGGCGCCGGCCTCGGCGCGTCCGCGCCGCGGGTGGCCCGCTGGCTGGGAGACATCAGGGAACACTTTCCCGCCGGTGTCGTGCAGGTCATGCAGAAGGACGCCATCGAACGGCTCGACCTGACCCGGCTGCTGCTGGAGCCCGAGATGCTGGAGGCGGTCGAGCCCGACGTCCATCTCGTGGGCACCCTGCTGTCGCTGAACCGGCTGATGCCGGAGCGGGCCCGCGAGTCGGCCAGGGCCGTCGTCCGCACGGTCGTGCGGGATCTGGAGGCGCGGCTGACGCGACGCACCCTGGCCGCCGTCAGCGGCGCGCTCGACCGCTCGGCGAGGACGCACCGGCCCAGGAGGACGGCCGAGGTCGACTGGGACCGGACGATCCGGGCGAACCTCGGCAACTACCTGCCCGAGCGGAAGACCGTCGTGCCGTCCCGGCTCGTCGGGTACGCCCGCGGGCAGCGGGGTGTCCGGCGGGACGTCGTGCTGGCCGTCGACCAGAGCGGCTCGATGGCCGTCTCGGTGGTGTACGCGGGCGTCTTCGCCGCGGTGCTCGCCTCGATGCGCGCGCTCAGGACCTCCCTCGTGGCCTTCGACACGGCCGTGGTGGACCTCACCGATCAGCTGCGTGACCCGGTCGAGGTGCTGTTCGGCACCCAGCTCGGCGGCGGAACCGACATCAACCGGGCCGTGGCCTACTGCCAGACCCTCGTCACCCGGCCGGCCGACACGATCCTCCTGCTGGTCAGCGACCTGTACGAGGGAGGACCGAGGGAGGAGATGCTGCGCCGGATCGCCGCCCTGACCGCCGCCGGGGTCCAGGTGATCGTGCTGCTCGCGCTGTCGGACGAGGGGGCGCCGCAGTACGACCGCGAGAACGCGGCGGCGCTGGCCGCGATGGGCGTGCCGGCCTTCGCCTGCACCCCGGACGCCTTCCCCGAGCTGATGGCGGCCGCCATCGAGCGCCGGTCCTACGACCAATGCCGGATAACGCCACCCGGACGATGATTTGTAAGGTCCGTATCATGACTTCGGTAATGTCCGTTCCAACCGTCTTCGGCCAGCGTTACCGCTCCCTGAGCGTCGGGATCGTGGCCCTGGTGATGCTCGTGGCGTTCGAGTATCTGGCGGTTGCCACCGCGATGCCGCTGATCGGCCGGGAGCTGAACGGCTACCGCCTCTACGGGCTCGCGTTCAGCGGCGGCATGGCGGCCAACGTCATCGCCACGGTGGTCGGCGGGCGCTGGAGCGACGCGCGGGGGCCGTTCCCCGCCCTGTGGACGGGGGTCGCGGGGTTCGTCGCCGGGCTGGCGGTCTCGGGGTTCGCGCCCGCCATGGAGGTCTTCCTCGCCGGCCGGTTCCTCCAGGGACTCGGCGGCGGCCTGTTCAACGTGGCGCTGTACGTCCTCGTCGCCCAGGCGTACCCCTCCGCCATGCACCCGAAGGTGTTCTCGGCGCTGGCCGCGGCGTGGGTGCTGCCGTCGGTGGTCGGCCCGGCCGTCACCGGCTTCGTGGCGGAGACCTGGAGCTGGCGCTGGATCTTCCTGGGCGTGGCCGTGCTGTCGGTTCCCGCCGCGCTGGTCATGTGGCGCGGCCTGCCCCCGCCGGCCGGGCAGCCGAGGGAGGCGATGGGCCGGGCCTTCCTGCCCCGGTTCGCCTGGGGTGTGTGCGCCGCCGTCGGCGCGGCCCTGCTGCAGTACGGCAGCGGCGCGGCGGGCGCGGGGGTCCTGCTGGCGGGCGCCGGGCTGGTGGTCCTCGCGCTGGCGCTGCCGAGACTGCTGCCCCGGGGCACGCTGCGCGCCGCCCGGGGCCTGCCCACGGTGATCGCGCTGCGGGGCCTGGGCGCCGGGTCGTTCTTCGCCGCCGAGGTGTTCGTCCCGCTGATGCTGGTCCGGGAGCGGCACCTGAACACGGCCGAGGCCGGTCTCGCGCTCACCGGAGGAGCCCTCGCCTGGTCGCTCGGCTCGTGGATCCAGGGGCGCAGGCCCCACGCGCGGGCGCTGACCATCCGGCTCGGCGCGACGCTGATCGCCGCCGGCATCTGCGTCACCACCCTCGTCGTCGTCCCCGCCACTCCGGTCGTCGTGGCGTTCGCGGGCTGGCTGGTGGCGGGCCTGGGCATCGGCATGGTCTTCCCGACGCTGTCGGTATTGGTGCTGGAGCTGTCCGCGCCGGGGGAGGAGGGCCGCAACAGCGCCTCGCTGAGCATCGGCGAGTCGGTCTTCGCGGTCGTCGCCGTCGCGGTCACCGGCGCCCTGTTCGCGGCGTACGGGGGCAGGGCGTGGGTCTACGTGACGTGCCTCGGCCTGCTGGTCGTGATGGCCGGCACGGCCGCGGTCGTCGGCGGCCGGTTCGAGCACCGCCGCGAACCGGGCACCATGGAGGTCTAGGGACTCCCGGAAATCCCGCCGTGGAGCAGGCCGGGCCGGCCGCCCGGGGCATGACGCCACGGAACGGCCGCCGGCGGGGATACGGGGAAGAAACGAGGGGATCCGAGTGCCGCGTATCCGGGAGCTGGAGGTCTTCAGGATGACCCTGCCGTACGGCAGGCGTCCGGAGACCGTCCTGGTGAAGATCACGGACTACGGCGGCATGGTCGGCTGGGGCGAGGCCGTCGATCCGGCCGCGGCCGGGCCGCTGGAGCGGGCTCTGCCCGCGCTCGTCGGCCTCGACTGGGAACACCCCTCGGAGCTGGGGGACAATCCGGGTGGCGCGGCCGGCGACATGGCCTGCTGGGACCTGTGGGGCCGCATGAACGGCGTCCCGCTCGCCCACGCCCTCGGCGGCACCCGCACGTCCCTGATCGCGACGGTCAGGCTGGCGGCGGACCGCTCGCTGGAGAGCATGGTCGCCCGGGTGAACCGGCACGTCTGCGCGGGCTACGGGCACGTGACGCTGGACGTCCACCCCGGCTGGGACGTCGAGCCGCTGCGGGCCGTGCGCGCCGCCTACCCGGGCCTGGCCATCGCGGTGGACGGGCGCGGCGCCTACACCGAGATCACCCAGCTGGAGGCGCTGGACGCCTATGGGGTGGTGGCCATCGAGCGCCCCTTCAAGGACCTCCTGACCAGCGCCGACCTGCAGGACCGGGTGTCGGCCGCGGTCGCGGTCGAGGTGGCCTCCGTGGCCGAGCTGGACGAGGCGACGCGCCTCGGCGCGGGCCGGGCGCTGCTGCTGCGGCCCGCCAGGTTCGGCTCGCTCGGCGCGGTGCGGCGCGCGCACGACCACGCGGCGGAGGCCGGGTGGGGCATCGTCTGCGCCGGCGGTCTCGGCGCGGGCCTGGCCCGGGCCGCGACGGTCGCCGTCGCCAGCCTGCCCGGCTGCACCCTGCCCAGCGACGTGGCCGAGCCGCCGCGCAGCGCTCAGGTGGTGCTCCCGCCGGTCGGCGCGTCCGGCGGGGTCGTCGCCGTGCCGCTCACCCAGCCCGGTCTCGGCCACACCGTCGACGAGGACCGCGTACGCCGCCTCGCCCGCGAGTCGTTCCGCGTCTGATCCACCCGGCGTCACGCCGGCCGCCCGCCTTCGTCGCGCGCCGGACGGACGGACCACGCCGGTCCCCGGCGGGGTCGTGATCTCTCAGCGCGCCGTCGCCGTGCCCGGCGCCCCGCAGCCGTCCCCGATCGGGCTCGGCGTCCCCGGCGACGGCGGCACGGACGGCACCGGCGCGGGAGAGGGAGAGTGGTGATGCCGGAGCCGCCGCGGACCGGCCGGGAAGCCGTTCGACGGGGTCGCCGGAGGAGAGGCCTGGGCGTGCAGTGAGTCACGGATCGCCCGCGCCGTGAGCAGCCGGATCCGGTCCCAGTCGGGGTAGGCGGTGTTGACCAGCGGTGGCACGAACTGGAGGCTGGTCACCCCGGCGTGCTTGACCTTCCAGGCCAGCGGCACCAGGTGCTCCAGCATCGGCCTCGGCACGTCGGTGCTGAGAATCCGGCGGGTGGCCGCCGCGATCTGGGTGAACCGCGTCAGCACGGTCGCCGGGTCGGCCTGGCCGAGCAGCGCGCCGAGCAGGCATCGCTGACGGTGCATCCGGTCGAAGTCGTCGCTCATCGTGCGGGAACGGGCGTACCACAGCGCCTCGGTGCCGTCCAGGCGGCGGGTCCCGGCCCTGACCACCCCCTCGTCGTACCGGCCGTACACGATGTCGCGGTCCACGGTGAGCACGATCCCGCCGAGAGCGTCGATCATCTTCGCCAGGCCCCAGATGTTGACCAGCGCGTACCAGTCGATGCGCAGGCCGAGGATGTAGCCGACCGTCTCCTTGAGGACCTGCGCGCCCATGTGCCGGTGGCCGCCGAACAGTTCGGGGTGGTCGTCGGCGTACTGCCACACCGAGAACAGCAGGTCCTCCCGCCATCCGGGCCGATACTCCGGGAGCCGGAACCCGAAGGGGAACCGGACGGCCATCGGGCTGCCGGGAGGGAACCGCACGTGCTCCAGGTTGCGGGGCAGGCCGAGCAGCACGGCGCGGCCCGTGCGGACGTCGACGCTGGCGACGTTGATGCTGTCGGTGCGCATCCCGATCCGGTCGGCGCCCCAGTCGCCGCCGAGCAGCAGCACGTTGACCCGGTCCCGGCCCGCCCACGGATCCTCGGGCCCCGCCCCGGCGGCGCCCGCCGGTCCGCCTCCGCCGGGCGTGGTGAAGATCGCGTCGAGCGTCCGCTTGGACAGGGAGACGTACCGGGCGGCGACCGCGAACGGCACCGCGACGGCGACCGCGAGCACGCCCGCGACCAGCCCGGTGAGGATCTGCCCCGAGCGCGGCAGCGCCGCGGGACGCAGGACGGCGTACGAACGGACGACCAGCCAGAACCAGGCGACGGAGCAGGCCACGAAGACCAGGGAGATCTGGCTCAGCCATCCCAGCGCCCGTCCGGCGAGGCCCGCGTCGGCCCCCGCGGCGACGCCTGCGACGCAGACGACCGTGGTCAGGTAGGCGCCGAGGAGGGTCAGCCCTGTGCGGCGGCGGCCCGCGCGCAGGTGGGCCGCGCCCGGCAGCACCGCCGACAGCGCCACCCAGGCGATGAGCGCGACGGCTCCGCGCGCCGGCCCGGAGCGACGCGTCGCCGGCGCGGCGCCCTTCCGGCGTGCCAGACCAGGGGTGACCACGGCTCAATTGAAGCGACACGGACCGCGGAAAACCCGTGACCGCCACGAGCCGGAACAGTCCTTGCCGGATTTTGACCGGGGCGCGGCCCTACCAGGGGAAGGCGAACAGGCCGTAGTAGGCCGCGGTCAGGAGCAGCAGGGCCGTTCCGCCGAGCACGCCCGCGAGCACGCTCTTCTGCCAGGGCGTCGGCTCCCAGCCGTCCCGCAGGCCGCCGGCGACCGCGGCGAACGTCGCCACCGTCTGCGCCAGCATCGCGACGGCGAGCAGCCGTACGACCAGCCACCCGGCCTGTACGGCGGGCCAGGCGCCGGCCTGGTTCACCGAGAACAGCACGATCAGCGTGATGAAGGCGATGACCGCGGCGAGTTCGCCGAGCCCGATCCAGGCCATCCGCCGCAGCCGCCGCCGGATGGCCGGCCATCGCTGGACGTTCTCCTGGAACCGCAGGTCGCGTCCGCGCAGGCGGACGACCATCTCGGTGACCGGGGCCGCGACGTATCCCACCGCGGCCAGGCAGAGCGTCAGCCACAGGATCGTGCTGTCCCCCCACCACGGAGCGGCCGGCACGTCGGCGGCCTCGAAGCGCTGCACCGGCGTCGCGCCCGCGATGGGCACCGATGGTCTCGCCGTGCGCGGCAGGTCCTTGATCCAGTTCGCGAGCGTGGGCAGGTAGTCCGCCGCGAACGCCCCTCCGTTGACCCGCATGGCGTGGTCGGCCCCGGCGAGGAAGCGGATGGTGTAGCCGGTGTCGCCGCTCTGCCGCAGCGCCCGGGTGAGGGCCTGGGTGCTCTCCACGAAGGGGATCGAGGGGTCGTCGGTGCCGTACAGCGCGAGCACCGGCTGGGTGATCCCGCGCAGGGCGGGCGCCCCGTCGTAGCGCAGGAAGTCGAAGCCGACGCCGCCCATGACCCTGGTCAGCAGGTCGCGTACGCCGGTCGGGGCGTGCAGGCGCAGCAGTTGCTCGTTGAGCGCCCAGGCGACCTGGCGCAGCGGCGAGACGTTCGGCGAGGAGACGAGGACCACGAACGCCGCCCGGGGGTCGCGGGCGGCGGCGATCGGGACGACCCAGCCGCCCTCGCTCACTCCCCACAGGCCCGCGCGCGCCGGATCGACGTCCGGCCGCTGGAGCAGCACCCGCAGCATGCGCAGGGCGTCGTCGGCGAGCAGCCCGAAGTCGCGGCTGCGGAAGGAGTAGCCGACGGTCCGCTTGTCGTAGGCGAGCGTCACGACGCCCGCCCTCGCCAGCCACTCGGCCTGCTGGGTGAACTCCCCGCCGTCGCCCGAGCCCGAGCCCTGCACGAACACGAACGCGGGGTGGCGTCCGGGCGACAACGGCGCCCTGATCGTCGCCCGCAGCGTCTCGTTCCTCGCCGGCACGAGCAGTTTCTCGGTGCGGAACCGCCCGCCGCCGAAACCCGCTCCGGCGATCGGCCGCACCTCGGCGGCCGGCTGCGCGGGGATGTCCCGGAACTGGGGCGAGGCGCGAAGCGGCGGCGGGTCGAAGGCCGGCGGGGAGAGCACGTGGCCGATGGTCGCGAGCATCACCATCAGCACACCGGCGATCACTCCGAGAGTGCCCCGGCCGATGTTCATGAGGCGCTCCCCCATGCGTGCTCGTATCCCGAACCCAGGTTAAGTCATTACTCGCTCTTCACGCGGTGCACGGATGTGACGATTGATGCGTCGTTTGTCGGCGGGACCTGTTAGCTTCCTGCGACATGCGTGTCCTGCACACCTCCGACTGGCATCTCGGCCGCTCCTTCCACCGGGAGAGCCTGCTCGGCGCGCAGGCCGCGTTCGTCGACCACCTCGTCGAGACCGTCCGCGCGGAGCGGGTCGACGTCGTGCTGGTCTCCGGCGACGTCTACGACCGCGCGCTGCCCCCTGTGGACGCGGTCGCGCTGTGCAACGAGGCGCTCGCCAGGCTCAAGGCGCTGGGCGCGCACACGGTGCTGATCAGCGGCAACCACGACTCCGCCGTACGGCTGGGCTTCGGCGCCGATCTGATGGAGCGCGTGCACCTGCGCACCGACCCCGCCCGGGCCTGGGACCCGGTCACGATCGGCGACGTCGCGTTCTTCGGCATCCCCTACCTGGAGCCCGAGCTCGTCCGGGGGCCGTGGGAGCTGGCCGAGCGCAGCCACACCGCCGCGCTCTCGTACGCCATGGAGCGCGTCCGCGCGCACCCGGCCGCCCGCAGGGTGGTGCTCGCGCACGCGTTCGTCACCGGAGGGGAGGCGAGCGACAGCGAACGGGACATCAGCGTCGGCGGGGTCTCCCACGTGCCGCTGAGCGCCTTCGACGGCGCCGACTACGTCGCCCTCGGCCACCTGCACGGGCGCCAGGTGATGAGCGAGACGGTCCGCTACAGCGGCTCGCCGATCGCCTACTCCTTCTCCGAGGCCGGCCACCTGAAGGGCTCCTGGCTCGCCGACCTGGACGGCGGGCGGACGGAGTTCGTCCCGGCCCCGGTGCCGCGCCCGGTCGCCAGGCTGCGGGGCCACATCGACGACCTGCTGACCGACGCCCGCCTCGCCCGGCACGAGGACCACTGGCTGCAGGTGACGCTGACCGACCCGGTGCGCCCGCGCGAGGCGATGGAACGCCTGCGCGGGCGCTTCCCGCACACGCTCGCGCTCGCCTTCGAACCGGACGGCGCGGCCGGGAGCGCTCCGCAGGCGCCGAGGATCGCCGGGAGGGCCGAGATCGAGGTGGCGCTCGACTTCGTCCGCGAGGTGCGCGGGGAGCAGGCCGACGACGACGAACGGCGGCTGCTGGAGGAGGCGGTCGAGGCGTGCCGCATCAGGGAGAGCGCGTGAGCGGCCGGCCCGTGCCGGGTGAGGAGGTCCGGTGAGGCTGCATCGGCTGAGCCTGGTCGCGTTCGGGTCCTTCCCGGGGACGGAGGAGGTCGACTTCGACGCGCTCGGCGAGGCGGGTCTGTTCCTGATCCACGGCCCGACCGGCGCGGGCAAGACGACGGTGCTCGACGCCGTCTGCTACGCCCTGTACGGGCGGGTGCCCGGCCAGCGGGAGAGCGCCCGCAGCCTGCGCTGCGACCACGCGCCGCCTACCCGGGGGCCGTCGGTGACGCTGGAGGCGACGATCCGGGGCAGGCGCCTGCGGGTCACCCGTTCCCCGGCGTGGATGCGGCCGAAGCTCAGGGGCTCGGGTCTGGTCGAGGAGAAGGCCAAGGCCCTGGTCGAGGAGCTGACCGAGCCCGGCGGGCGGTGGGTCGCGCGCAGCACCCGCAGCGACGAGGCCGGCGACTTCATCGGCACGCTCACGGGGATGAACGCCGCCCAGTTCTGCCAGGTGGCGCTGCTGCCGCAGGGCGACTTCGCGAAGTTCCTGCGCGCCGGGGGCGAGGAGCGGCGCGAACTGCTGGAGCGGCTCTTCTCCGTCCGGGTGTTCGGCGAGGTGGAGCGCTGGCTCGCCGACCACCGCACGCGGTCCGGGCGGGAGGCGCAGGAGCTGGCCCAGCGGGTCCACTCGGTGCTGGACCGCATGCGCGGCGCGGCGGGAGACCTCGCGCTGCCCGAGGACGCGGACAGACCGGAGACCTGGTCGGGTGAGGTGCTGAGCCTCGCCGAGGGCGCGCTCGCCCATGCGGTGACCGCCTGCACGGCGAGCCAGGCCGGCCTGTCGTCGGCCCGGAGCAGGCTGGAGGACGGCCGGGCCCTCGCCGACCGGCAGCGCAGGCACGCCGCCGCCCTGGCCCGGCGCCAGGAGCTCGACGCGGCGGCGGACGAGCGATCCGACCTCGAGGCGATGCTCGACGAGGCGGCGCGCGCCGACCGGGTGCTGCCGCTCGTCCGCCAGGCCGAGCAGCGCGCGGAGGCTGTGGCCAAGGCCCGCCGGGTGGCCGCCGACGCCATGCTCCGCGCGTTCCCCGGCGCTCCGGACGGCCCGGTGTGGCCGGACCCGGAGCGGCTGGCCGTGCTGGAGCGGGAGCGGCGCGACGAGATCGCCCGGGTGCGTCAGATCCTCCCCGAGGAGGCGCGCCTGCGTGAGGTGCGGGACGAGCGGGCGGGCGCCGAGCGCGCGCTGGCGGCGCTGTCCGAGGAGGAGGCCCGCCTGGCCGGGCGGCTCGCCGCGCTGCCCGGGGAGCGTCTCGGCGTCGAGGAGCGGCTCGCGGGGGCACGCCGGGCGGCGGCGAGCCTTCCGGGCCTGACCGCCGCCAGGGACGCCGCGCTGCGGCTGCGTGCGGTCACCGGGGAGGCCGCGCTGCTCGACGGCGAGTTGACCCGGCTCTCGGATGACGAGGCGCGGGCGCGGGCCGACCAGCAGGAGCTGCCCGCGGCCCTGGCCGACGCCGGGGAACGGCTCCGGGACCTGCGCGACATGGCCGCGCGGATTCCCGCGCTGGAGGCCGCCGCCCGGACGGCGGAGGAGCGGCTCGGCAGCGCGCGGCTCCGCGACACGCTGACCGCCGAGCTGGAGGCGGCCGAGCGGGACCGCCGCGCGGCGGTCGACCTGGCCCAGGAGCGCCGGGACCGGCTCCAGGAGGTGCGGCAGGACCGCATCGACGGAATGGCCGCCGAGCTGGCGGCCGGGCTGGTGGACGGGCTGCCCTGCGCCGTGTGCGGCGCGACCGGGCATCCCCGCCCGGCCGAGCCCGCCGTACGGGCCGCCACGGCCGAGGACGAGCGGGCGGCGCAGGACGCGTTCGACGCGGCCCAGCGCGCCCGTGAGGCGGCGGAGGCGAACGTCGCGGGGCTCTCCTCGCGCCTCGCCGACGCGGAGTCCCGCGCCGGGGACCTGTCCCAGGAGGCCGCCGGAACCGCCCTGGACGAGGCCCGGGACGAGCTGTCGCGGCTGCGGTCGGCCGCGTCCGCGGTCGACGCGGCCGAGGCGGAGGCCGGACGGCTCGCCGCCGCCCTGGAGGACGCCCGCGAGCGGGCCGGGGAGCTGGCCGGGCTGCTGACCGAGACCAGGACCAGGCGGGACGCCCTGCTCGCCGAGGGGGAGCGCCTCGCCGCGGGACTGGAGGGCGATCTCGCGGACGTGGAGGCCCGGCTCGGCCGGGCGCGGTCGGAGGCGGAGGCGGAGGAGGAGCTCGCCGCCCGCGCTGCCCGGCTCACGGCCGAGCTGGAGGAACTGGGCGCGCTGGCCGCGCGGACCGGGGCGGAGCTGGCCGAGGCCCGCGCCCACCGGGACATGCTGGAGACCGGCGAACGCCGGCTGGCCGAGGTGATCGACGCCGCGCGGGGCGCGGACCCCTCGCTCGCCGCCCGGATCGACCGCCTCTCCGAGGAGGCCGGCCTGCTGCGCGAGGCGGCCGACGCGGCGCGTACGGCGGCGGAGGCCGGGCGTGAGAGCGAGGCCGCGCGGGCCGCGGCGGCCCGCGCCGCGTCGGGGGAGGGGTTCGCGAGCGTGGAGCACGCCGCCGCCGCGGTCCGCACCCCGGAGGACCGGGAGGCGATGACCGAGCGGCTGGGACTGCTGGACGCCGAACGCGCCACGGTGGAGGGGCTGCTGGCCGATCCCGAGCTGGTCGCGGCCGCCGCCGAGCCGCCCGCCGGCCTGGCGGAGCTGAGCGCCGCGCACGATGCGGCCGAGCGCGAGCACGGTCTGCGCACCTCGGCCCGCGACCGCGCGCGGAGCAGGCTCGACCAGCTCACCGCCCTCGCCGGTGAGCTGGACGCCTCGGTGCGCGCCCACCGGCCGGCCGAGGAGCGGCACCGCCTGGCCCGGCGCCTCGCCGAACTGGCGGGCGGCACCTCCGGTGACAACCGATGGCACATGCGGCTGTCGGCGTACGTGCTCGGCGAGCGGCTGCGGCAGGTCGTGGACGCGGCCAACGAGCGCCTCGACCACATGTCGGGCGGGCGCTACCTGCTGCGGCACGACCTGAACCGGACCGCGGGCGACCGGGGCCGGTCGGGCGGCGGGCTCGGCCTGCGGGTGCTCGACGCCTGGACCGGGGTGGAGCGCGACCCCGCCACCCTGTCCGGCGGTGAGAGCTTCATCACCTCCCTCGCCCTCGCGCTGGGCCTGGCCGACGTGGTGACGCAGGAGGCCGGGGGCGCGGAGATCGGCACCCTCTTCGTGGACGAGGGCTTCGGCACGCTCGACGAGGACACGCTCGACGACGTGCTCGACATCCTCGACGGGCTGCGGGAGGGCGGCCGGGCGGTCGGCGTCGTCAGCCACGTCGCCGAGCTGCGCGTGCGCATCCCCGCCCAGCTCCGCGTGCTGAAGAACCGCGGCGGCTCCACCCTGTCGCACGCCTGACCCGGCCCCGTACGCGACGGGGTGGGCTCAGGGGGTCAGCAGGTAGGCGTTGTCCTTCCACCAGGTCCAGATGGCCGGCCGGTCGCCTGCCTCGGCGAGGACCGCGACGTCCTCGCCGTCGAAGGTCCACACGGCCAGGTAGGAGCCCTTCGATCCGGGCTTGCAGACGAGCGTCCCCGTGACCTTTCCCTCGTGGTTCCAGGCGCCGGAGGAGTCGCCGCGGGCGCAGCCGCGCGACCTCAGGCCCTTCGACAACCCGGCGACCCACGCCTTCATCGCCTTCGCGTCGATGAACCGCATCACCAGCGGATGCCGTGACGGGCCGTGGCGCACGGCCGCGCAGCGCACCGCGGCGATCACCTTGTCGTCCTCCTCCGCGAACGCGGGGACGCACCCGGTCAGCACCCGGGAGTCGATGCGATCGACCAGCGCCTGCTGCCCCACCGTGAACCTGACGGGCGTCGGCGTGGCCGGGCCCAGGGGGGAGGTCCCCATGATGGCCAGGCACTCGGTGAGGCCGAGCCGCCGCGCGCCGGCCACCCACGACGGCATCGTGCTGGCCGACAGCGTCTGCATCGCCGTCATCGCCGCCTGGTCCTGGAGCGGGCCCTGGTCCACCTGGTAGTCCACGAGGACCGTGGAGATCGCGGTGAACGCCGTCGCGAAGCTCCGGGTGTCCCGCAGGAGCCCGTCGATGTCGCGGCGATCGTATCCCTCCGGTACCGGAATCTCCGCGAGGTCGGCGCTCATCTGGCGAAACGCCGAGGCGAGGTCGTCTATCGAGGCCACGGCGGCGGCCAGTTCCGGGCTGTGCGTGCCGGCGGGCGGCACCGCCTTCGAGGACCGGGCCACCTGGAGCAGCGCCGAGTGCAGCGAGGTCTGCAGGTCGCCGAAGTCGCGCTGGCAGGTGTTTTCGGCCTTGAGACGCCACTCCTCGATCGTCGGTCCGGGGGTCCGGTCGACCAGCGCGATCCAGAAGGCGCCCACGGTGACGGCGAAGGTGATCAGGGCGCCGGCGGTCTTCCCCGCCAGCATCAGCTTCTCCCGGCCGGTGCGCGGCCGCCTCACGGGCGGTTCCTCCGGCGCCTGGTCCGGGCTCACGCGACGGTCACCCTTCGCGCGCGGACGTGCCGCCCGCCCGATCGAGGTCCGCCCGATCGAGTTCGCCTCACCACTCGTCCCTTTCCAGCCGGGCCCCGACCAGCAGACGGACAACACGTAACCATAAAAGGGAGATGGCCACGACCGGAAGAAATCGAATCGTCACCAGGAATTCCCCCTTCCTGGCTACCCCAACGAAACGCGTCGGCGAGAAAGTGCCCGACCGGCTTACGGGGGGCCGAATCAAGGAAATCATCGTGCCCATTGCACAAAGGCGCGCCGATTCATCCGGTATTCGCCTGTACTCCATGATCTACAATGTAAAGGCGCTCAGGGGGAGTCGAGAACTTGGGCGATGGCCCGCAACGCCGCGGACGGATCATCGGCGAAGAAGCGCAGGCGCCGGGCCCGGCCCTGGGGACGGGGCACGTCCACCGGCTCGCGCAACTCGACCACCACGTTCGTCTGCGACGCGACCGCGACAGCCAATTCGCCGTCCGACAGGCTCAGCAGCCGCTTCTCATCGAAGCGGCGGTCGAGACGGGCGGACGCGATCAGCTCGGCGGGCACGTCCAGAGTGAAGAACGGGCCGTATCGCAGCCGCAGGCCGTCCTGTGACACGACATGCGGACGGCGGGCGCAGACGATCATCACGCCGAGGACGCCGAGGACCGACGACACGTCGAGCGCCAGGATGGCCAGACGCGGCACGTCGGGCAGCCCGAAGCGGCGCAGCAGCAGCTCCACGGCCGCGGTCTCCACAACCAGTACGAAGGACAGGATCGCCGTCATCGGCGTCTGCTCCCTGCTGTACCCGACGGCGTGCCTCACCGCGCCGCCCGCCGTGTCAGCAAATCCAGGGCCCGCCGTACGACCTCGGCCTGGGCGGGGGACAGGCCGTCCAGGAAGGCGCCGGCGAACGGGTGCGCGGAGCCGGGCATCGCCGTGCCCAGCGCGTCGGCCAGGCCGGAGGGCAGGTGAGCGACGAGGTCCGCCGCGAGACCGTCGATCCGGGGATCGGCCGCGGCGGCGCCCTTCAGCGCCGCCAGCCTTCGGTACAAGTGCTCCCCCCGGGCAACGGAGTCCGGTGTGGACATCGGGCGCATCAGCGCCAGCAGGCGGTCGCGGGTCTCCGGCTCGGCCGACGTGTCGAGGAGGGAAGACCCTGACGCCGCGTCAAGGTCAACTCGTGCTACAGCGGCAGCCAGTGGGAGGTCAGGAGGTAGCCGCCGGAGACGAGCGACGCGGTGGAGACCAGCAGGAACAGCAGCACCCAGAGCGTGCCGGGCACGTGGGTCAGCCGGGCGAGCTGGTCGGCGTCGGAGTCCGGCGCGTGCCCGACCCGGCGCTTGGCCTGCAGTTCGAGGATCGGCCGCACGCCGCCGAGCAGCAGGAACCACGCCGCGGCGTAGGCGCCGGCGGACTGCACGTCGGGCGGGGCGAACCAGGACAGCGTGAAGACCGCGCCGCCCACCACGAGCAGGGACACCGCGCCGAAGACGTTCCTGATCATCAACAGCATGCAGGTCAGCAGCGCGAGCACGGCCCACAGCAGCAGCGTGATCCGCCCGTCCGCGACCAGCCAGGCCGCGCCGAGGCCGATCAGGGACGGCGCGACGTATCCCGCGGCGGCGGTGACGACCATGCCGGGTCCGGTCGGCCTGCCCCGGGTCAGCGTCACTCCGGAGGTGTCCGAGTGGAGCCGGATCCCCCGCAGCTTGCGCCGCGTGAGCACCGCCACGAACGCGTGGCCGCCCTCGTGCGCGATCGTGATCAGGCCGCGGGAATAGTGCCACGAAACCGGGTAGGCGACTACCGCCAGAGCGGCGAACCCGGACAGGACGACCAGCCAGAGCGGGGGCGCGACCTGGATGGCGGTCAGATGGTTCCAGAGGGCCTTGAGGGGGGTCACTCCCGGAATCGTACGGCCCGCGGGCCCGGTCCACGCCGTCCACGCCGCCCGCGCCCGCCCGGTGCGCGGGGAAAGTGCGAACGGGGGTTACCTTCTACAAGTGGCAGAGCGGCGGATACGTGGACTGCGCGGATTGAGTGGACTCATGAGGACGAAGCCGGAGCAGGCTCCCGAACACTCCATGGACCCACGGGCCGGCGAGCGCGAGGACTCCTTCAGGCACAGCGTGATCGACAACGCGGTGTACGTGGACGGCGAGCGGGTGGACTCGCCGCTGTCGCTCGGCGACGCCATCGCCTCGTTGCGTGCGCGGCCGGGCGCGATGGCGTGGATCGGCCTGTACCGGCCGGAGGAGGCGGAGCTGATCAAGGCCGCCGAGGAGTTCGGCCTGCACGAGCTCGCCATCGAGGACGCCATCGTCGCCCACCAGCGGCCCAAGGCCGACCGGTACGGCGGCACGCTGTTCGTGGTGCTGCGGGCGGCGCAGTACCTCGACAAGCCGGAGAAGGTGGCCTTCGGCGAGTTGCACGTCTTCGTGGGCCCCGACTTCGTCCTGACCGTGCGGCACAGCGAGGCGCCCGACCTGTCGAAGGTGCGCCGGCGGATGGAGTCGGACCCCGATCTGCTCCGCCAGGGCCCGCAGGCCGTGCTGTACGCGATCCTCGACGCGGTGGTGGACGGTTACGCGCCCGTGGTCGCCGGGCTGCAGAACGACATCGACGAGATCGAGGTGCAGGTCTTCGGCGGCGACCCGGCCGCGCCGCGGCGCATCTACGCCCTCTCACGGGAGGTCATCGAGTTCCAGCGGGCGACCAGCCCGCTCGTGCCGATGCTCGACGGCTTCATCGCGGGGTCGCCCAAGTACGGCGTGAACGAGGAGTTGCAGCGTTACCTGCGCGACGTGTCCGACCACGCCATCACGGTCACCGAACGTGTGGCGGGCTTCCGGCAGATGCTCCAGGACATCCTCATCGTCAACTCCACTCTCGTGAGCCAGCAGCAGAACGAGGAGATGACCAAGCTGACGGCGACGAGCATCGCCCAGGGCGACGAGGTCAAGAAGATCTCCGCCTGGGCGGCCATCCTGTTCGCTCCGACCCTGGTCGGCACGATCTACGGGATGAACTTCGACCACATGCCCGAGCTGCACTGGATGCTCGGCTACCCCCTGGCGATCGTTCTCATGGGCGTCGTCTGTCTCACGCTCTACCTGGTGTTCAAGCGCCGCGACTGGCTGTGAGACGCGAGGACGCCCGGTACGTCCTTGTCGGGGCCCCACTCGGGTCCCGCGACCAGGCCCGAAGTAGCTCTCTGTAGCCTGTTCGCCGAGTGCCGCCGGCCGGGCGGGCTCCCGGCCTCAGCGGCTCAGCGCGGTCTCCCGTTCCACACGCGACAGCTTGTCCGGGTTGCGCACGAAGTAGAGCTCGGTGACCAGACCGCCCTCGACCCGCATCGCGACGACACCGTCGATCTCCCCGTCGATGCGCATGAGGAGACCCGGGCAGCCGTTGACCTGCACCGGCTCGACCGACACCTCGGCCCCGAACCTGTGCAAACCCGCGGCCAGCAGGCGAGCCACCTTGCCGGCCCCCACGACGGGCCGCGGCACAGCGGGCTTGACGCCGCCGCCGTCGCTCAGGGCGACGACGTCGGGAGCGAGGACGTCGAGCAGGCTCTGCAGCTCGCCGGTCTCGACCGCGCGCTGGAACGCCTGGAGCGCGTCGCGGGTCTCGGCCGCGGAGACCACGTCGCGCGGCCGCCGGGCGGCGACGTGCGCTCGTGCCCGGTGGGCGATCTGGCGGACCGCTGCCGGGCTCTTGCCGACGGCGTCGGCGATCTCGTCGTATCCGACGTCGAACACCTCGCGCAGCACGAACACCGCCCGCTCGGCCGGCGCGAGCGTCTCCAGCACCAGCAGCATCGCCATCGAGACGCTGTCGGCCAGCTCGACGTCCTCGGCCACGTCGGGTGTGGTCAGCAGCGGCTCGGGCAGCCAGGGACCGACGTAGGACTCCCTGCGCCGGCCGAGCGTACGCAAGCGGGTGAGCGCCTGCCGGGTGGCGATCCGCACCAGGTACGCACGCCGATCCTCCACGGTGTCCAGGTCGACGCCCGACCACCGCAACCAGGTCTCCTGCAGGACGTCCTCGGCGTCGGCGGCCGACCCGAGCATCTCGTAGGCGACGGTGAACAGCAGGTTGCGGTGGGTGACGAACGCCTCGGTGGCGGCATCGGTCCGGCCGCCGCCGGCGAACGCTCCGGCTGTGCCCGTCGTCCGACCGCTCCGCTCGTTCATATTCCCCGCCCCTGCCTGTTGCCGCTCGACTCTGCCACACGTGTGCCACACGCAAGACGCCGGTCCTCGTCGCCGTGTGACACCCGCTCGCGGTGACTCACCTCACATCCGCGTCCTGTCACAGGGGTCGGGTCGGCGGCGTCTGCATGGTCGTCAGGACGCCGCGTGACGACGAACGCGGCAGGCGAACCACGGAAGTGAGGATCGATGACGAACACGGACCGGACTTCGGTGCTGATCACCGGTGCCAACAAGGGACTCGGTTTCGAAGCGGCCCGGCGGCTCGGGGAACAGGGGTGGACCGTCTTCCTGGGGTCGCGCGACGAAGGACGCGGAAGGGCGGCCGCCGGCAAACTGGCCGCCGGCGGCGTGGACGTGGTCATGGTCCCGCTGGACGTGACCTCGGACGAGTCGGTGGGCGAGGCCGTACGGCTTGTGCGACGGCACACCGACCGGCTCGACGTGCTGATCAACAACGCCGGGGCGCCGGGCAGGATCATCCCGCCCGCGGACGCGACGGCCGACGAGGTCCATTCCGTCTACGACACCAACGTGTACGGGCCGATCAGGGTCACACACGCGTTCCTCCCCCTGCTGCGGGCGGCGGACAACCCGCGCGTGGTGATGGTGTCCAGCGGCGGGGGTTCCTTCGCGGTCGTGACCGATCCGGATCAGCCGGTCTCGAAGATGCACGAGCTCGCCTACAGCTCGTCGAAAGCGGCACTGAACATGATTACCGTCCGATACGCCCAGGCGCTCCCGGAGATCAAATTCAACGTCGCCACCCCCGGAGAGGTCGTCAACCGCAAGTTCGCCGCCACCGACATGAACAACCACACCGGCGCGATGACGGTCACCGAGGGCACCGACTCGATCATCGAGCTCGCGACGCTCGCCTCTGACGGGCCGACCGGGATCTTCATCGATCGCCTCGGCCCCATCGCCTGGTAGTTCCGGGCCCCGTGACGGTCTTGTCGAGCTCGGGACGCGTGGTGGCGCGAGCGTAGCCGATCCGCGCGTGCCCGGCCGGCTCGACGTCGGCCCCGGCGGGGCGGGGCAGCCGGGTTGTTCGGGGCTGGTCGCGCGGACCCGAGCGGGGGCTTGTTCGCGCCAACTATCTAGATATATCGTTCATGTATCTCGATAGTTGGAGGATCGCATGCACGAGGATGGAGGGCCCCCGGCGGCCCCGCTCGCGCCTCCGCCGCCACCGACACCGCCACCACCACCGCCGCCGCAGGCCGGTCCGCGGCTCCCTCAGCCGCCCGCGCTGGGACCGCGCGTACGGCGGGGCGACGTCCGCGCGGCCCTGCTGCGCCTGCTGACCGAGGAGCCGCGCAACGGCTACCAGCTGATCGAGGAGATCGCGCGGCGCAGCGGCGGGGTCTGGCGGCCCAGCCCCGGCTCGGTCTACCCCGCGCTCCAGCAGATGGAGGACGAGGGACTGGTCCAGGGAGAGGACGCGGGCGGCAGCCGTACGTACCGGCTGACCGAGGATGGCGGGCGGCAGGCCGACGAGCGGGCCGAGCCGTGGGCGGACGTCTGCCGCGGCCTCCCCGCGGACCGGCACGAACTGCGGACGCTGTGGGGCCAGCTCGGCGAGGCCTTCGTCCATCTGACGCACGTCGCGGACGACCGCCAGGTCGACGAGGCCAAGAAACTGCTCAGGAGCACGCGCCAGGCGATGTTCCGGATTCTCGCGGAGGACGCATGAACGAGCGAAGCGAGCGGATCGACGGGCGCGGGGCGGTTCACGTGAGCCCGCGGCCTTCGGAGGGGGTGGCATGAACGCGCGGGCCGGCGATTTCGGCGCGGCGGTGGCCGTGCGCGGCCTGCGCAAGACGTACGGCAAGGTCGAGGCCGTCAAGGGCGTCGACTTCGAGGTCGCGCCCGGCGAGGTGTTCGGCTTCCTCGGGCCGAACGGCGCGGGCAAGACCACCACGATCAGCATGCTGTGCACGCTCGCCACCCCCACGGGCGGCACCGCCCTCGTCGCCGGGCACGACATCGTGACCGAGCGCGACGCCGTGCGCCGCAACATCGGGCTGGTCTTCCAGGACCCCACGCTGGACGGCTACCTGACCGCCGAGCAGAATCTGCGCTTCCACGCCGAGCTGTACGGTGTGCCGAAGGACCTGGTCGGCGACCGGATGCGCCAGGTGCTGGACATGGTCGGACTGTGGGACCGCAGGGACGGCAAGGTCATGACGTTCTCCGGCGGCATGAAGCGCCGGCTGGAGATCGCCCGCGGGCTGCTGCACTCGCCCCGGGTGCTCTTCCTGGACGAGCCCACGGTCGGCCTGGACCCGCAGACCCGCTCGGCCATCTGGGGATACATCGGCAAGCTGCGGCACAGCGAGGACATCACGATCTTCATGACGACGCACTACATGGACGAGGCCGAGTACTGCGACCGCATCGCGATCATCGACCACGGCGAGCTCGTGGTGATCGACTCGCCGGAGGCGCTCAAGGCGAGCGTCGGCAAGGACCGCGTGCAGATCCAGACCGGCGACGACGAACGCGCGATGGTCCTGCTCAGGGAGAGGTTCGGCGTCGAGGCCGCCGTACGGGAGGGCCAGGTGACGTTCGCGGTCCCGTCGGGGGAGGAGTTCGTGCCGAAGCTGTTCGCCGGCCTCGGCGTGCCGATCCGATCGGTGAGCGTGTCGCGCCCCTCGCTCGACGACGTCTTCATGTCCTACACCGGCTCCACGATCCGCGACGCGGAGTCGTCGGGGACCGGCAACCAGTGGATGCGCGCGATGGCCAGGGGAAGGTGAGCGGATGACGACCGACGTGGTCCGGGTGAGCGTGCCGCGGGCGGGCGGAGGCCACGACCTGCGGGCGGTCAAGGTGGTGCTGCACCGGGAGTTGCTGCGGTTCGCCAACGACCGCACGCGGATCGTGTCCTCGCTGGTGCAGCCGGTGCTGTGGCTGTTCGTGATGGGCACCGGGCTCGGCACGCTGGTGCGGGGCTCGGTCCCCGGCGTCGACTTCCGGACCTTCATGTACCCCGGCATGATCTCGATGACCGTGATCATGACGGCGATGTTCTCGGCGGGGTCCATCGTGTGGGACCGCGAGTTCGGGTTCCTGCGCGAGATGCTGGTCGCGCCGGTCAGCCGGGGCGCGATCGTGGTCGGCAAGTGCCTGGGCGGCGCCGTCGTCGCCACCCTGCAGGGCGTGATCATCCTCGCGCTCGCGGGGCTGGTCGGCGTGCCGTACTCGCCGGGCCTGATCCTCACCCTGCTCGGCGAGATGTTCCTCGCCGCCTTCACGATCACCGCGTTCGGCGTGACGCTCGCCGCCCGGATGCGCACCATGCAGAGCTTCTTCGGCGTGATGCAGATGGCGATCATGCCGATGATGTTCCTGTCGGGCGCCATGTTCCCGCTGGCCGGTCTGCCGTCGTGGCTGCACGTGCTCACGACGGTCAACCCGCTGACGTACGCCGTGGATCCGATGCGCCGGGCGGTCTTCGGCCACATCGACGTGCCGCCGCAGGTGGACGCGATGCTCAACCCCGGCGTGAGCTGGTTCGGCCACCGGCTGCCGGTGGTGCTCGAACTCGGCCTGGTCGCCGCCGTCGGCGCGGTCCTGCTGGCCGTGGCCGTGGCCCAGTTCCGGCGTACGGACTAGACAGTTCCGACGGACTAGACGGTTCCGGCGTACGGGCCGACCCCGCACACCCGGGGGACGGCGGCGAGCGGGACGTCCTCGTCGAGGGCGCGGACCAGCAGCGCCTCCACGCCGAGGAGCATGGCGCGGGCCGTCTCCAGGGGCAGGTAGGCGGTGTCGGCGATGAGGCTGAGCTGGCCCGTGTCGGTGGCCGCGCCCACGGTGAAGAACGCCTTGAACCGGACGCCGGGCCAGGCGTTCGTGACGTACGTGCGGGTCTTCGCGGTCAGGTCGGCGAAGGACTCGCCGGCGATCTCGCCGGCCGCGGGCCGGGGCACTCCCGGCCAGGTGCCGATGGTCCGCCGGTCGTTGAAGAACGCGTCGAGGTCCGGCTCCCGGCCGCGGCGGCGGCCGATGTCCTCGCGCATGGCCTGCATGGCGAAGGGGTCGTAGTGCGCGTTGCGGTACGCCGTGAAGGCGGCGCGGTGCGCCTCCCGGCAGGCGTCGGCGAAGCCCTCGGAGGGCGGGTCGAGGACGAACAGGCCGTCCTGGCCGACGTTGCCGATCATGGTGCGGGTGCGGGGGTCGCGGCGGTTGCTGTGCACGAGCTGCATGACCGCCTTCGTGCGGCCGCTCACCGTGGCCAGGACGGTCGCGCACGCGCCGAGCAGGACGCTGGTCGTGCTGATGGTCCACCGCTCGGCCAGCGTCTCGGCCGCCGCGGCGAGCGCGACCGACTCCATGCCGACCTCGATGAACCGGGGGTCCTCCGGCTGGCCCGGAGGATGGTCGAACACGTCGAGCGGCGCCTCCTCCAGGACGGCCCGCCAGTAGCGGATCGACCTGGCCGAGCGCGCCTGGAACGACTCCTCGCGCTCCAGGGCCGCCTGGTCCATCGGATGCCAGTCGGCGGGCGGCGGCTCCTCCCCTCTGAGCAGGACCTTCCACTCCTCCGAGAGCAGGCTCAGGGCCTGGAAGTCCACGGCCAGGTGGGAGAAGGTCAGCGCCAGCGCCATGGGCCGCCCGGCCTTGAGGACGGCGGCGCAGCGCAGCGGCAGCTCGCGGTCGTGGACGAAGGCCGTCGTGCTCAGTTCGCCGGAGATCCGTTCGGCCGCCCGCAGCGCCCGTTCCTCCCCCGCCTCCACCAGGTCCACCGTGAGCCGGCCGTCGCGTCTCACCCGCTGCACCGGTCCGTCCGGCGTGCCGTGGAACGTGGTACGCAGGGTCTCGTGCCGTTCGATCAGCACGCGCAGCGTGTCCAGCACGGTGGCGAGGTCGCGCCTGCCGTACACCGGCAGCACCCAGGGGCAGTTGAGAAAGGACTGGCTGTCCCCCATCAGATGGACGGCCCGCCAGATCAGCCGCTGCCCCCAGGTCAGCGTCGCCTCGCCCTCCCGCGCGCCGTGGAACTCCACCGTCGCGCCCGCGCCCCGCGCCGGGGAGCCCTCCGGGGTCGTCACGCGCCCGCCGTGGTCCGGTCGGCGGGCTCGGCGGCCCGGGACACCAGCGCGGCGAGGGCGTCGACGCTCTCCAGCGAGGCCCAGTCGCCGCCGAGGCCGACCTCGATCCCGAAGGTGTCCTCGATCGCGTCGACGAGCCGCACCCGGGCCACCGAGGTCAGGCCGAGCGCCGACAGCGAGCGCTCGCCGGCGAGCGCCTCCTCGGCGCCGATCGCGCCCTCGGACACCTCGGCGACCAAGTCCGCCAGGGCCCGTCTGTACTGTCCGGCCGTCATGCCGCACCACCCGTCATATGACGTCCTCCGCTGTCCCGGGGGAATCATGCCGACCTGGCACGGAAGCATAGGCAAATCGGATCGGGAATGACAACGAAACAGAAAAGACGCTGACCGAAAACTTTCGGAAACGGGGCGCGCGGTCCGCGAAGGGGCCGTGACGCGGATCGGCCCGGGGCGTGACACCCGCCCCGGGCCGGCCTGACCGTCTTCTCTAGTGCTTCACGTCTTCTCTAGTGCTTCACGCGGACCCAGTCCGCGCGGCTGGACGAGCGCCGGGCCTCGTCGTCACCGGGGAAGACCACCTTCCAGCTTCCGGAGCGCGTCGCCTTGGTCCTGCCCCAGAACTTGCCGGAGACGTTCGTCCGCAGCGTCTTGACGTAGTGCCAGGAGCCGCCCGCCTTCTTGAACCACACGGTCACCTTCTGGTGGCCGTAGCCCTCCCAGCCGTCGTCCCACACCTGGAGCGCGCCGCGGAAGGTCAGGTACCTGCCGTACCCGACCGGCTCGGGGGCGGCGTTGAAGCGGATCACTCGGGTGTCGGCGGCGGGCGGCGGCACGGGCCGGGGAGCGCGGACCGTCACGTAGTCGGACGAGCTCACCGAGCCCGTCGCGCCGGTGACGGCCTCGAACTCGGCCCGCCACCAGCCGGAGGTCCTGGCCCTGACGTCCGCGGCGAAGAAGCCGCGGTCACCGGTCCAGGCGGAGGTGACGTACTGCCAGCGGTAGCCGCCGTCGGGCTTGAACAGGATCTTCACCCGGTGGTCGGGGAAGCCGCGCCAGAAGTCCCCGCCGCCGATCTCCAGCCGGCCGCGCAGGCGCAGGGTGCCACCGGCGCGGACGGGGTCGGGGGAGGCGTCGAAGCCGGTGACGCGGGTGCGCCGGGCGGCGTCCCGTACGTCGACCCGGTCGCTGTCGCTCGTCGCGGGCTCGGCGGCGGTGGTGCCGTCGAACTCGGCCCGCCACCAGCCGGACCTGTCCACCCTCTCGTCGGCAGAGAAGCGGCCGCGCCCGTCGGTCGTCACCCAGCCGACCCGGCCGTAGGAGCCGCCGACCGGCTTGAAGGCGAGGTACACCCGCTGGCCGGCGTAGCCGCGCGACGCGCCGTAGGTGAGCGTGCCGGACAGTCTGACGACGCCGCCGCGGTCGGCCACGTCCGGCGAGGCGGCGAAGTCGAGGCCGGTGTTCCAGTGAACCTGGAACTCCTTGGTCGCGGTGCCGCCCCCGGTCCTCACCTCCAGCTTCCAGGCGCCCGGCTCGTCCCTGAAGGTGAAGCCGTACCTGGCCGAGTAGGCGCCGGAGCCGGCGGGACCGGTGGTGAGCGCGACGGCCCGGCCCGATCCGTCGAGGAGCCGGGCGGTGCCCGCCTCGGCCGACTTGTAGGTGAAGGTCGCCGGCGTGCCCGCGCCGGTGGCGACGATCACGGGGCTGGGGGAGACGGCGAGGTCGCTCGGCGCCGTCACCGTCGCCGCGCCCGCGGCGGCCGGGAGCGCCACGGCTCCGCACAGGGCGGCCGCTCCTCCCATGGCCACCGCCGCGATCACGGCGCGCATGCGTTCCAACATTCCGCTGAACCATCCTTCCCGGTGGTCGAACGGTGAACGCGGCCTGAGGGTGCCACGTCATTCCTCTCAAGTAGACGGGCGATAACCGGCATAGGTTGAGAGAAATGACATTCGTCATCAAATTGTGTCAATTAAGTTGATCAATTGGTGGAGGGATACCGGGAGTTCCCACTGTGCGGGACGGGGCGAGCATCCTGCGACATAATCGGCCGTGTGGTACGGGAAGCAGTGGAGACCCATTTCGCCGAAGCCGTGGGGGCGCTGACCCCGGGGCCCGCCGGGGACCCGGATCTGCCGGTCCGGCCCGGCTCGGGCCTCACCGGGGTCCGGTGCCGGGAACTGTTCGCGGTGCAACTCGGCAGCCGGCTTCTCGACGTCGCCGCCCGCCTGATGCGCGGGCGCGACGAGGGCTTCTACACGATCGGGTCGTCCGGCCACGAGGGGAACGCCGCCGTGGCCGCCGCGCTCCGGGCGACCGACCCCGCGCTGCTCCACTACCGGTCGGGCGCGTTCTACCTGGCCCGCTCCGCCCACGCCGGGCGGCTGGCCGAGGAGGGGCTGCGCGACGTGCTGCTGGGGATCGCCGCGTCGGCCGAGGAGCCGATCGCGGGCGGCCGGCACAAGGTGTTCGGCCACCCCCGCCTCGCCGTCATCCCGCAGACCTCCACGATCGCGAGCCACCTGCCGCGGGCCGTCGGCGTCGGCTTCGCGATCGAGCGGGCGCGCACGCTGGGCCTGCCGTCGCCCTGGCCGCGCGACGCGGTCGTCGTCTGCGGATTCGGCGACGCGTCGCTGAACCACGCCTCCGCCCTCACGGGTCTCAACACCGCGGCGTACGGCAGCCATCGCGGATTGCAGGTGCCGGTGCTGTTCGTGTGCGAGGACAACGGACTCGGCATCAGCGTGCGGACCCCGCGCGACTGGGTCGAGCGGGCCAGGCACCCGGCGCTGGAGTACTTCCACGCCGACGGCTGCGACCTCGCCGAGACCTACGACGCCGCGACGCGCGCCGTGCGCCACGTGCGTGACAACCGCGCTCCGGCGTTCCTGCACCTGCGCACGGTGCGGCTGATGGGCCACGCGGGCTCGGACGTGGAGATCGCCTACCGCACCCGCAAGGAGATTGCCGCCGACCTGGAGTGCGACCCCCTCGTCCGTACGGCGCGGCTGCTGGTGGAGGCGGGCCTCGCCCAGCCCGACGAACTGCTGGCGCGTTACGAGACCGAGCGCGACCACGTGCTGAAGCTGGCGATGGAGTGCGCGCGGCGGCCCCGGCTGTCGTCCGCGGAGGAGGTGATGGCGCCGCTCGCGCCGCGCGACCCGCGGGCGGTGGCGGCCGGGGCCCTGCGGGCGGCGCCCGCGCGGGAGCGCGACCGGGCCTTCGCCGCGCCCCCGGAGTCGGAGGGCGGGCTCACCCTCGCGCAGGCCGTCAACCGCGCCCTCGCCGACGCCATGGCGGCCGACCCTGGGGTCCTGGTGTTCGGGGAGGACGTGGCCCGCAAGGGCGGGGTGTACGGCGTGACCCGAGGGCTGGCACGCAGGTTCGGCGGCGAGCGGGTCTTCGACACGCTGCTCGACGAGCAGGCCGTCCTCGGGCTCGCGCTCGGCAGCGGGCTGGCGGGGATGCTGCCGGTGCCCGAGATCCAATATCTCGCCTATCTGCACAACGCCCTTGATCAGATTCGTGGCGAGGCGTCGACCATGCAGTTCTTCTCCCGGGGCGCGTACCGCAATCCCCTGGTCGTACGAGTTGCCTCATATGCCTACCAAAAGGGCTTCGGGGGACATTTCCATAATGACAACTCAATTGCCGCGTTGCGCGATATCCCCGGTTTGATCATCGCGTCTCCGGCGCGGCCCGACGACGCGGCGGCGATGCTCCGCACCTGCCTGGCCGCCGCCCGTGTGGACGGCAGTGTGTGCGTGTTCCTGGAGCCCATCGCGCTCTACCACGCCCGGGACCTGTTCGAGGAGGGCGACGACGGCTGGCTCGCGCCGTACGCGCCGCCGGCCCGTTGGGCGGAGACGCACGTCCCGGTCGGCCGGGCCCGTTCCTACGGCGACGGCCGTGACCTCACCATCGTCACCTACGGCAACGGCCTGCGGATGAGCCTGCGGGCGGCGGCGCGGCTCACGGCGGAGGGCATGGGCTGCCGGGTGCTCGACCTGCGGTGGCTGTCGCCCCTGCCGGTCGACGACCTCATGCGCGCGGCCGACCTCACGGGCCGGGTGCTGATCGCCGACGAGACCCGGCGCAGCGGCGGCGTCTCCGAGGGCGTGATGGCGGCGCTGCTCGACAACGGGTTCACCGGCCCGATCACCCGGGTGACCTCCCGGGACAGCTTCGTGCCGCTGGGCCCGGCGGCCGGCGCCGTGCTGCTGTCCGAGGCCGAGATCGAGCAGGCCGCCCGCGCCCTCCTCACCCGGAGCTGACCGAAGGGCCTGATCAGGGGCCTGATCGCGGGAGGGCCGCCGGTCAGCCGATCCGGCACAGGGCGGCGCGGGCCATGGTGTGCAGCAGACCGGCCATGGCCTCGGGGGACAGCTCTCCCGCGCTGTGCGGGGTGGAGTTGAGCAGGCCGAAGACCGCGTGCGCGGCGGCGCGCAGCCGCGCCTGCGGGCAGTCGGGGTGCAGTTCGGCCAGCACGGCCACCCACTCCTCGGCGTACAGCCGCTGGAGCCGCCGGATGGCCCGCCTGGCCTGCTCGGGCACGTTGTCGAGCTCGCGCTCCTGCACCCGGATCAGCGCCGGATGGCGCAGCGCGAACTCGATGTGCCCGGCCAGCAGCGCGTCCAGGGCCGCCTCCGCGGTGTCCGGGTCGGCGGTGGTGGCGAGCCGCGCCCCCTGCTCGCGCAGCCGCTCGCTGATCCCGAGCAGCATCTCGGTGAGCAGGGCCTCCTTGCCGCTGAAGTGCCGGTAGAGCGCGGGCCCCGACACGCCCACCGCGGCGCCGATGTCCTCGATGGACACGCCGTGGAAACCGCGTGCCGCGAACAGGGCGGCGGCCGCGTCGAGGATCTCGGCCCGCCGATTGCGGGTAGGGGACTTCACGGCACCATGGTAGACGGAGTCAGTTAACGATGACTAACATTCGAGCATGAGTACAAGCGACTGGCCGGTGCTGGAGAGCCGGTGCGACCCGGGCGGCGAGGCGTACAAGCGCGACGCCGAGGCGAACGAGCGCCTGGCGGCGGAGCTGCGCGAGCGGCTCGCGGCGGCGGCGCGGGGCGGCCCGGAGCGGGCCCGCGCCCGGCACGCCGAGCGCGGCAAGTTGCTGCCGCGCGACCGCGTCGACACCCTCCTCGACCCCGGCGGGCGCTTCCTCGAACTGTCGCCGCTCGCGGCGACCGGCATGTACGACGACCAGGCCCCGGCCGCCGGGATCATCACCGGCGTGGGCCGGGTCGGCGGCCGCGAGGTCGTGATCGTGGCCAACGACGCCACCGTCAAGGGCGGCACCTACTACCCCATGACGGTCAAGAAGCACCTGCGCGCCCAGGAGGTCGCCCTCCACAACAACCTGCCGTGCGTGTACCTGGTCGACTCGGGCGGGGCGTTCCTGCCGAAGCAGGACGAGGTCTTCCCCGACCGGGAGCACTTCGGGCGCATCTTCTACAACCAGGCCACGATGTCGGCGCGGGGCATCCCGCAGATCGCGGCCGTGCTCGGCTCCTGCACCGCGGGCGGCGCCTACGTCCCGGCGATGAGCGACGAGGCGGTCATCGTCCGCGACCAGGGGACGATCTTCCTGGGCGGGCCGCCCCTGGTGAAGGCCGCGACCGGAGAGACCGTCACGGCCGAGGAACTGGGCGGCGGCGAGGTCCACGCCCGCGTCAGCGGCGTCACCGACCACCTCGCCGAGGACGACGCGCACGCCCTGAAGATCGTCCGGGACATCGTGTCGACGCTCGCGCCGAGAGGCCCCCGCCCCTGGGACGTCGCTCCGGCCGAGCCACCGCTGCACGACCCGCACGACCTGTACGGGATCGTTCCCCAGGACACCCGCCGGCCGTACGATGTGCGCGAGGTGATCGCCCGGATCGTGGACGGCAGCCGGTTCCTGGAGTTCAAGGCCGAGTACGGCCCGACCCTGGTCACCGGGTTCGCCCGCGTTCACGGCCACCCCGTCGGGATCGTGGCCAACAACGGCATCCTGTTCGGCGAGTCGGCGCTCAAGGGCGCGCACTTCATCGAGCTGTGCGACCGGCGGTCGATCCCGCTGGTGTTCCTGCAGAACATCAGCGGCTTCATGGTCGGCAAGGCGTACGAGGCGGGGGGCATCGCCAAGCACGGCGCGAAGATGGTCACGGCGGTCGCCTGCGCCCGGGTGCCGAAGTTCACCGTGATCATCGGCGGCTCGTTCGGCGCGGGCAACTACGCGATGGCCGGCCGCGCCTACTCGCCCCGTTTCCTCTGGATGTGGCCGAACGCCCGCATCTCGGTGATGGGCGGCGAGCAGGCCGCGACCGTCCTGTCCATGGTCGGCGACGCCGACCCCGAGGAGATCCGGGCCCGTTACGAGCGCCAGGGGAGCCCCTACTACTCGACCGCCCGCCTGTGGGACGACGGGGTGATCGACCCGGTGGACACCAGGACCGTCCTCGGCCTGGCGCTCGGCGCCGCCGCGAACGCCCCCCTCGAACCCGTCGGCTACGGCGTCTTCCGGATGTGAGTGATGTTCACCAGTGTGCTGATCGCCAACCGGGGAGAGATCGCCGTCCGGATCATCCGGACGCTGCGCGCGCTGGGGGTGCGCGCGGTCGCCGTCCACAGCGACGCCGACCGTGACGCCCGGCACGTGCGCGAGGCCGACCTCGCCGTACGGCTCCCGCGCGGCTATCTCGACGCCGACGGGATCGTCGAGGCCGCCCGGACGAGCGGCGCCGAGGCGATCCACCCCGGATACGGCTTCCTCGCCGAGAACGCCGGGTTCGCCCGCCGCTGCGCGGAAGAGGGCCTGGTCTTCGTCGGCCCGCCGCCCGAGGCCATCGAGGCAATGGGTGACAAGATCCGGGCCAAGGAGACGGTCGCCCGCGCGGGCGTGCCGGTCGTCCCCGGCGGCGCGGAGCCCCACGACGACCTGGCCGAGGCGGCCGGGCGCATCGGCTTCCCCGTGTTGATCAAGCCGTCGGCGGGCGGCGGCGGCAAGGGCATGCTGCGGGTCGCCTCGGCGGAGGAACTGCCCGCGGCGATCGAGTCGGCCCGCCGCACCGCCGTGGCCGCCTTCGGGGACGGCACGCTGCTGCTGGAGCGGTACGTCGACGGCCCCCGGCACATCGAGATCCAGGTCATGGCCGACGCGCACGGCAACGTGGTCCACCTCGGCGAGCGCGAGTGCAGCCTGCAGCGCAGGCACCAGAAGATCGTGGAGGAGGCGCCGTCCCCGCTGCTGGACGACGCGACGCGGGCGCGCATGGGCGCGGCGGCGGCGGAGGCCGCTCGGTCGGTCGGCTACGTCGGCGCGGGGACGGTCGAGTTCATCGTCCCGGCCGCCGACCCGGGGGGCTTCTCCTTCATGGAGATGAACACCCGGCTCCAGGTGGAGCATCCGGTCACCGAGATGGTCACCGGTCTCGACCTCGTCGAACTGCAACTGCGCATCGCCTCCGGCGAGGCGCTGCCGTTCGGGCAGGACGAGGTGCGCCTGCGCGGCCACGCGGTCGAGGCCCGGGTGTACGCCGAGGACCCCGCCCGCGACTTCCTGCCGACCGGGGGCCGGATCCTGGCGCTGCGGGAGCCCGCCGGACAGGACGTCAGGTTCGACTCGGGGCTCGCCGAGGGCATGGCGGTGGGCAGCGACTACGACCCCATGCTGGCCAAGGCGGTCGCCTGGGCCCCTGACCGGGTGGGCGCGCTCGCGGCCCTGGACCGGGCGCTCGGCTCCACGGTGATCCTCGGGGTCACCACCAACGTCGGTTTCCTGCGGGCGCTGCTGGCCGACCCGGAGGTCGCGGCCGGGCGGCTCGACACCGGCCTGGTCGAGCGCCGCCTCGGCGACCTGCTGGGCGGCCCGGTGAACGGCCCGGTGAACGGCCTGGTGAACGGCCCGGTGAACGGCCCGGTGAACGGCCCGGCCGGTGGTGGCGTGCCGGACGAGGTGCTCGCCGCCGCGGCGCTCGTCTTCCACGCGGGCTTCGCCGGCCCCTCCGGCGGCGGCGACCCCTGGGACGTGAACGACGGCTGGCGGATCGGGGAGCCCGCCTGGACGGTCCACCACCTCGGCGTGCCGGTGCGGATCGTGGGACCGGCCGGCGACGCCCGGATCGAAGTTAATGGACGTTCACTTGGCCGGGCGCGGCTGACGCGGCTCGGCGACGGCGCGGCCGTGGTGTCGCTCGGCGGGATCACCCGCCGGTACGCGGTCGCCCGCGACCGCGGCACGCTCTGGCTCGCCGAGGGCGGCCGGGCCTGGCCGGTGACCCGGCACGAGCCCGGCGACCCGGGAGACCGGGCGGGCGGCGCGCTCGCCGGGGACGGCGTGGTCCGCAGCCCGATGCCGGGAACGGTGCTGCTGGTGAAGGCGGCCCGGGGCGACCGGGTCACCGCCGGGCAGCCTCTGGTCGTGGTGGAGGCGATGAAGATGGAACACACCCTGACGGCGCCGGACGACGGCGTGCTCGCCGAACTGCGGGTGCGGCCGGGACAGACGGTGGACCTGGACGCGGTGCTGGCGGTGGTGACGCCATGCGAGTGACCGTCTACGAGGTCGGCCCGCGCGACGGCCTGCAGAACGAGTCGGCCGTCGTGCCGGTGGAGGTCAAGCGCGAGTTCGTCGCCCGGCTGGCCGAGGCCGGGCTCACCACGATCGAGACGACGAGCTTCGTCCACCCGAAGTGGGTGCCCCAGCTCGCCGACGCGGGCGAGTTGCTGGAGAGCCTGCCCCGGGTGCCCGGGGTCCGTTACCCGGTGCTCGTCCCCAACGAGAAAGGCCTCGACCGGGCGCTCGACTGTGCTTCCAACCATGGGGGCGTCACCGACATCGCGATCTTCGGCAGCGCCACCGAGTCGTTCGCGCGGCGCAACCTCAACCGCACGGTCGAGTCGCAGTTCGAGATGTTCGCGCCCGTCGTCGAGCGGGCCCTGGCCCACGGCGTGCGGGTCAGGGCGTACGTCTCGATGTGCTTCGCCGATCCCTGGGAGGGACCGGTCGCGCCCGCGCAGGTCGCCGGGGTCGGGCGCAGGCTGCTCGACCTCGGCTGCCACGAGCTGTCGCTGGGCGACACCATCGGTGTCGGCACGCCCCGCCACGTCGAGGACCTGCTCGACGCCTTCGCCGAGGCCGGTGTCGGGCCGGAGCGGCTCGCCGTCCACTTCCACGACACCTACGGCCAGGCCCTCGCCAACACGCTGACCGCGCTGAGACGGGGAATCACCGTCGTCGACTCCTCCGCCGGAGGCATCGGCGGCTGCCCGTACGCCAGGAGCGCCACCGGCAACCTCGCGACCGAGGACCTGGTGTGGATGCTCGACGGCCTCGGCGTCGAGACCGGGGTGGACGTCAGGTCGCTGGCCGCCACCAGCCTGTGGCTCGCCGGAATCCTGGGCCGGCCGAGCCCCTCCCGCGTCGTCCAGGCCCTTGCCAGGGAGCTTCCCGCGGATCTCGCCGTAGCGAGGCGCCGCGTGGTCGACCGCAGTAGGCCAAAGATCCAAGGGGAGCGACCGGAGGAGATCTGAGATGCTCAACGACGAGCACATCGAGCTGCGCAAGTCGGTGGAGGAGTTCGCCCGCGAGGTGGTCGCCCCCGTCATCGGGGACTACTACGAGCGGTGCGAGTTCCCGTACGACGTCGTCCGCAGGATGGGCGCGATGGGCCTGTTCGGCCTGCCCGTCCCGGAGGAGTACGGCGGCATGGGCGGCGACTACTTCACGCTGTGCCTGGCCCTGGAGGAGCTGGCCCGGGTCGACTCCTCGGTGGCGATCACCCTGGAGGCGGCGGTGTCGCTGGGCGCGATGCCGATCCTCCGGTACGGCACCGACGAGCAGAAGCGGCGCTGGCTGCCGGGGATGGCGGCGGGGGAGATCCTCGGGGCGTTCGGGCTGACCGAGCCCGGCGGCGGGTCCGACGTGCCGGGCGGCATGCGCACCACCGCCGTTCTCGAGAGCGGCGAGTGGGTGATCAACGGCTCCAAGGCGTTCATCACCAACTCCGGCACGGACATCACCGCCGTCGTCGCGGTGGCGGCGATCACCGGCCGCCGCGAGGACGGAAGGCCGGAGATCTCCACGATCCTCGTGCCGTCGGGCACGCCCGGCATGACGGTGTCGAAGAAGTATTCCAAGGTCGGCTGGTCGGCCTCCGACACCCGCGAGCTCTCCTTCACCGACTGCCGGGTGCCGGAGGAGAACCTGCTCGGCGAGCGCGGCCGGGGCTACGCGCAGTTCCTCCAGACGCTCGACGAGGGCCGGGTGGCGATCGCCGCGGTGTCGGTCGGCCTCGCCCAGGGCTGCGTGGACGAGTCGCTGCGGTACGCGCGGGAGCGCCGGGCCTTCGGCCAGGAGATCGGGGGCTACCAGGCCATCCAATTCAAGATCGCCGACATGGAGGCACGGGCGCACACCGCCCGCCTGGCCTACTACCACGCGGCCGAGCGCATGGTGGCCGGCCTGCCCTTCAAGAAGGAGGCGGCGATCGCCAAGCTCGTCGCGTCCAACGCCGCGATGGACAACGCCCGCGACGCCACCCAGGTCTTCGGCGGCTACGGCTTCATGAACGAGTTCCCCGTCGGCCGCTTCTACCGCGACGCGAAGATCCTGGAGATCGGCGAGGGCACCAGCGAGGTCCAGCGCATGCTCATCGCCCGCGAACTCGGCCTGCCCGTCTGAACCCGTCCACGCCCCGGTACGGCTCCCCGGGGGACGAGCACTTCGGCCGGCGTGAGGGTGAACGCCGCAACCGCCCGTGTCAGGGAGGCATCGGTCTGCTTCGATCGCCATGCCAAGGCGGTGGACGTCACCGTGTGCCGCTCTTCCGGGTCAGCTGCCCTCGGTGATCCACATGCAGGTTTGCGACACTTTGGCTATTGTCTCGACGCCATATTCCGGATCGCCCTGGAACCACTGGAACTCATCGGATGCCGCCGCGTTCGTCGGAAAATGCAGGTATGTGTTGCTGCTGGTCAGCAGTACTGCGCCGCAGCCGTCCGCCTCGTCCAGAAACCTGATGATGTCGGACAGTTCTGGATTGATCTTCTGTGCCGCCTCGTAGTAACTGGCTCCCGACCGGAACACGGCAAAGTAGCGCGTGTAATTGCAATGCGTGTACTGCCTGTTGCTCCCGATTTTGCCGCTGGTGCACACGGGCGGCTCCGGCGAGTCGTGCGTGTACCCGTCGACAAGTGCGTTGGCCGGAGTGGCTGATGCGAGGAGTGCTGTAACCGCCGCGGCGAGCACCAGACCGAAGGCGCGAGTCATCGTTCTCATGAGCGGCAATTTAGGGCGATGGAAATGCGAATTTCTTGCATGATCCTTGAACGCTGCTTGCAGCCGTGCCGCGGCTGGTAGAGCGCCGCGGCCTCGGCCGTCACTCCACTCCAGCGCGAGAAACGGCGACTCCGGGTGGGGGAAACGGCCGGACGGCCCGCGGACGTGAGGCGGTTCCGCCTGCCGCCGGTCTCGCGGGGGGGTCGGATTGGACGTATGTGTCTGGGTACTCCTAGAGTCCCTTTCATGACGTCTGGTGATCTCCAGCTCCGGCGGGCCGAGCAGACCGACGCGGACGAGATTTTCGCACTCGCCCGCGAGTTCGCGGTGACGTTCCGGCCCGAGCGCGCGCCGTTCGACGCGGCGCTGCCGCAGCTGCTGGAGAACGAGGACGCCTTTCTCATGGTCGCCACCGTGGACGGGACCGTACGCGGTTACCTGCTGGGCTTCACCCACATCACGCTCTTCGCCAACGGCAGGGTCGCCTGGGTGGAGGAGGCGATGATCGAGAGTGGCTACCGCCGCCACGGCATCGGCCGCAGGCTGCTGGAGGAGTTCGAGACGTGGGCCCGCTCGCGGCAGGCCGGGTACGTCGCGCTGGCGACCCGGCGGGCCGCCGAGTTCTACGGCGCCCTCGGCTACGAGATCTCGGCGACCTACTACCGGAAGATGCTCAGACCGAAGGCCTGACCTTCTCCCCGCCTACCGCGATGCTCCCCGGGCCGCTCGCCGTCCTCCGGGCGGTCGTCCAGGCGGGCCGGCCCGGCGGCGCCTCGCGGCGTCGCCGGGGCCGATCGGGGTCGGGGAGGTCACGCGTCGGCCGGCAGCGGTTCGCCGGTCTCCAGCAGCGTCTTCAGGCTCGCCACGACGTTCGGCCAGCCGTGGCTGACCATCTCGGCCAGGCTCGATCCGGGCTCGAAGCCGTCGTGCACGACGGTGAGCTTCACGACCTCCCGCGCGGGCTCCTCGATCGTGAAAGTGACCTTCGAGCGGGCCTCGCCGGACAGCCGGGCGAGCGTCTCCTCGTCCCAGCCGAAGCGCTTGGCGAGCTCCGGGGTGACGGCGTGCCAGGTGTAGGAGAGCCGGCTGTAGGGCTCGGCCTCCAGCACGACCTGCTCCGGGTCGCTGATCAGCACGCCGTGGTTGTCCCAGGTCATCGGTGAGCCGGCGGACCAGTCCGTGGTGAACTCCGTGGCCCAGTAGCGGCGGGTGAAGGCGGGCTCGGTCAGCGCCTGCCAGAGCTTCTGCGGGGTGGTGCGGATGTAGGTGGTGTAGACGAAGGTCGGCGCGTCCATCGGGGTCTCCTCAAGGGCGAGTTTCAGGTCCGCCAGGGCTTGGACCCTGGCCCGGTCGTAGCGGCTGATCCACCGGTGGGCGATCTCGTGCACGGGCGCGGCGTTGAGGTAGTGCAGCTTCTCCCGGCCCCGCCGCACGGTGGTGACGAGCCCGGCCTCCTCCAGCACCGCGAGGTGCTTGCTGACGGACTGCCTGGCCATGTCGAGTCCGGCGCACAGCTCACGCAGCGTCTGCCCGTTGCGGGCGTTGAGCGAGTCGAGCAGCGCGCGCCGGCTCGGATCGGCCAGCGCCTTGAACACCTCGTCCATGCTCGCCCTCGTTCCCGGATCGCCGTCTATCGATATGCAGCCTTTTGGCTGCCTTTAATTTGGCAGCCGGATGGCTGCATGTCAAGACGTGCGGCTGTCAGGGCCGGCGCGGAAGGTGATCATGCCCGGAAGCGGGCTCGCGAAGGCCGGCGCGCACGCGCGACGCATCGCTCATGGAGCACTGTGCGCCGCGCGTGGCGGGGGACGGTCAGACGGCCGAGGTGAGCTGGGCGTCGAGCCGGTAGCCGTCCACGGTCACGTAGACCGAGTCGCCCGGCCGGGCGTTCAGCCGCATGAGCACCGGCTGGAGCGAGTCGAACACCGGCTGCCGGTCACGCCACACCAGGACGACGGCGTTGTTCCCCGGGCCGGTGACCGACAGCAGCGTCCCCGGACGCATGCCCAGCTGGGCGGCGTACCCCTCGGGGACCGCCACCGGCTCGCCGCGCAGGTGACCGCTGGTCACGTCGATCCGCTGCCAGCGGCGCGGGTCGGAGGCCGGGCCCGAGGTCGGACGGGGGTTCGGCACCAGGTGCGGCAGGGGTACGCCCCCGCCCCGGGTGCCGCTCGCCAGCGCGTTCAGCGCGGCCAGCGCCGTGGCGGCGTCGGGCCCGTTGCCGGCTTGGGAGGGGACCGGGATGCCGCCGCGGCCGTGGTGGTGGCCGTTCGCCCCCGGAGTGCGGCGCGGCAGCGGCGCCGGCTTGCCCGCCGGACCGCGCCGCGTCGGCAGCGCGTCCGCCGCGGACGGCGAGCCCGCCTGGGGCATCGAGTCCAGCCACGCCTTCGCCGAGTGGGCACGGATGCCGAGCTGGCCGAGCAGTTCCACGACATCGGCGTCCGCGGGCTTGCTCGCCAGGAGGTGGCGGGTCTTCTCGCGCAGCCCGGCCAGGTCGCCGACCACGAGCCAGCCGTCCTGCAGGCGGCGGTCGGGCATCAGCGTGACCAGCACCCGCCACAGCGGCGTGCCGAGGGCCGGGACCTCGACCGGGTGGGACGGGTCGGCCGCGATGAGCTGCTCCTGGGTGGCCGCCGCGCCGAGCCATTCGGTCAGCCCGAACAGATGTCCGGTGAGCGGTGCGGTGTCGGGGGAGCGCAGCCACAGCAGCACCCGCTCCTCCGCCGTGCGCTGCGCCTGGGAGAGCAGTTCGCGGTCGACGCCGAGGGTGTGCGCGAGCGCGCGCAGGCTCACCGGTTCCGCGGCGAACAGCCGCTCGGCGGCCACGGCCCGGGCGAGCGGGTCCCAGTCGCGGAACAGCCCTTCGACGACCCCGACCATCGGGTGCGCGGACAGGTCGGCCGGCTGCCGCTCCGGCGCCGCCGGAGCCTCCGGCCGCGCCTCGCCACGAGGCTCCGTACGGGACTGTGCCACGGGTTGGGCCGAGGGTTGAGCTGCGGGTTGGGACGGGGACGGGGCGGTGGGCCGGCCCGCGGCTTGGGCCGGGGGCTGGGGGAGCGCGGCGCCGGGCTGCCGGGCGAAGGGCTGGGTGGCGGGCCTGGCCTGCTGGCCGGGAGGCGCACCAGCCGGCGGCAGGCTCGCGGGCGGTGGGGCCGTTCCCGGCTGTACGGCCGCCTGCTCCGCCTGGCCGGGAGGCACGGCGTCCGGCCGCCCGAAGGGCTGCGAAGGGGCTCCGTTGACCCGCGGGGGTGGCGGGGAGCCGGGTCCCTGTGCCGCGGGTCCCTGGCCGGCCACGGGGAAGGGCTGGGAGGGCGTGCCCGGAACGGCGGGGAAGGGCTGGGAGGTGGCGCCCGGAACGGCGGGGAAGGGCTGGGAGGGGGCTCCGTCGGCCTGCGAGGCGGGTCCGTGAGCGGTGGGTCCCTGGGCGGCGGCGGGGAACGACTGGGAGGTCGGGCCCGGGGCGCCCGGGAACCCTTGCGCGGCCGCGGCGGGCTGCTGGGGGAACGGCTGCGCCGTGCCTCCCTGCGCAGTGCTTCCTTGCCCCGTGCTTCCCGGCGCCGCGGGTCCCGGCGGCGTGGTCACCTGAGGAGCCTGCGGGAACGGCCCGGAGACGGGACCGGCGGCGGGCTGGACCGTGGAGGCGCCCGGGACCGCCTGCGCGCCCGAAGCGCCGGCGCCCCGTGTACCCGGAGCGCCTTGGGTACCCGGAACGCCCGGTGCCGCCAGAGCGCCCGGTGTGCCCGGAACAGGCTGTGTGCCCGGAACAGGCGGCGCGCCGGGAGCCGGCTGCGCACCCGGAAGCGCCTGTGCGGCCGGGGCGGACGCCTGTTCGCCGCCCGATTCCCCCAGGTGCCCGAACACCTCTCGGAAGATCGTGGTGAGGAGGGCCTCCGGCGAGGCCGAGCCGCTGGGCGTCCGCAGGTCGACGGGTGTCATGCGGCGCAGCCGGTACCACCCGCCCAGGTGGGTGACCACCGTACGGACCGGCTCGGGCCACCCGGTCATGGCCGGGTCCACGGTGTGGACCTGGAGTGCGGGGAGCAGGTCGGTGAGAGGCAGATGGTCCCAGCGGCCGACGGCCAGCCGGGCGAGCCGTTCGCAGAGCCAGTCGACGCCGGTCGCCCGCACCGCGTGCCCGATCGTGACGGATGCCCACCACCCGCCGGGCAGGCGCGGGTCGGCCAGCATCTCGGCCACCTGCTGAGGACGGCTCCAGCGCAGGGCCGGGACCAGGTCGCTCAGGCAGATCGTTGACTCGGCGTCCATCGGTATGACCGCACCCTCCCGAGAGTGACGCATGTTGCTAATGGTGCAGCTTACGCCGCAAACCAGCAATTGGTGTCAATAGGGTAAAGTTCCCAGACTTCGGACGGCCGCCCACCTGCGCGACCGCCATCGCCCCCGCCTCGCACCCCGTCCGCAGCGCCTCCTCGGGGGTTCCGCCCGCCAGCGTGGCGGCCAGGAACCCCGCCGCGAAGGCGTCTCCGGCGCCCGTCGAGTCGACCACCGCCGCCGGGGGAGCGGGCGCCCTGGCGACTATACGGCCCTCGCGGGCCAGCAGCGCGCCGTCGGCCCCGAGCTTGACGACCGCCGTGCCGTAGCGGGTGCTCAGCACCCGCCCGGCCGTGTCCGGGTCGGACGCCCCGGAGAGCAGCAGCGCCTCCTCCCGGTTGGGGATCACGGTGGCCGCCGGGGCGGTCTCGCGGAGGAAACGTTCACGGCCGAACTCCCGCAGCGGCCCGCAGGAGGCCGGGTCGACGCTGACCGGGATGCCCCGCCCGGCCGCCTCGCGCATGGCCAGCCGGGCCAGTTCCAGGCCCGGCCCGGCGAACATCGTGTACGCCGACAGGTGCAGCCGGCCGACCCCGTCGAGGAGATCGGGCGCCCAGTCGTCCACGCCGATGTGGCCGCTCGCGCCCCGGTTGGTGAGCATGGACCGCTCCCCGCTGGCGTCGACCATCGCGATGACGACGGCCGACGGACGGCCGGGGTCGATCCGCAGGTGCGGCCGTACGCCGGCCTTCGTCAGCTCCGCCGCGTGCCACTCGCCGGTGTCGTACCCGGCCCGCGCCAGGAGGCGGGTGTCGGCGCCGAGGCGGGCGGCCCAGGAGGCGGTGTTCGCCCCCGAGCCGCCCGGCCGCAGCGTGATGTCGGCGGGTGTGTCGGTGCCGGTGGCCGGGGGCCCGTCGTGCAGCGCGACGACGTCCGTCACCACGTCGCCGATCACCAGCAGGCCGGTCGCCGGCGGAGCGCTCACCCGGCCGCCCAGGCGGCGGCGATCCGACCGGCCAGGGCGGTGTTCCCGCGTACGGCGGCGAGGTTGGCCTCCAGCGACGCCCCGCCGGTGCCCTCGACGAGGTACTCCAGCAGGAAGGGGGTGATGGCCTGCCCGGTGACGCCGCGCTCCTCGGCGGCGCGCAGGCCCTCGGCGAGCACCCGGTCGTGCAGGTCCGGGTCGAGCTGGAGGTCGGCCGGCACCGGGTTGGCCACGATGAGCGCGGTCTCCAGCCCGCCGAGGGCGTCCTGGGCCCGCATGATCCCGGCGGCCTCCTCCGGCGTCTCGACGCGCCAGTCGACCGGCTCGCCCGAGCTGTGCAGGTAGAAGCCGGGGAACTCGTCCGTACGGTAGCCGACCACGCTGACCTGCTTCGTCTCCAGCCGCTGCAGGGTCGCGGGCACGTCGAGGATCGACTTGACGCCGGCGCACACAACCGTGATCTTGGTCCGGCTGAGCGTGTCGATGTCCGCCGACTCGTCCTGCACCGACGTCCAGCCGCGGTGCACGCCGCCGAGCCCTCCGGTGGCGAACACCCGCACGCCCGCCCGGGCCGCGAGGAACGACGTGCCGGAGACGGTCGTGGCGCCGCTGAGCCCGAGCGCGGCGGCCGGGGCGAGGTCGCGGTAGCCGAGCTTGCGCAGGCCCGGCTCGGTCGCGATGCGCTCCAGCCCGTCCTTGTCCAGGCCGACCCGGGGGACGCCGTCGAGCACCGCGACCGTCGCGGGCACCGCGCCCGCCTCCCGGACGATCTCCTCCAGTTCGAGGGCGACCTGGAGGTTCCGGGGCTGGGGAAGCCCGTGGGAGATGATCGTGGACTCCAGGGCGACGACCGGCCGGCGGGCGGCCAGCGCCTCGGCGACCTCATCGGAAACGCGCATGGTGCTCCTGTTCGTGTTGGCGGAAAATTGTCCGGCTTCGTCATATTCTGCCCGGGTCCAGGAGGCAATCTTGCGATACCTTTCGGGCAGCGAGCCTCGTAGACCCGGGAGAACGCTCCATGCCACGTTCGCACTACGACGTCGTCATCGCCGGTGCCGGGCACAACGGCCTCGTGGCCGCCGCCTACCTCGCCGGGGCCGGACGCCGGGTGCTGGTCCTGGAACGGCTCGGCCACGTGGGCGGCCTCGCCGTGTCGGCGCGGGCGTTTCCCGGTGTGGACGCGCGGCTGTCGCGCTACTCCTACCTGGTCAGCCTGCTGCCGTCGAAGATCGTCAAAGAGCTGGGGCTCCGGCTCGACCTGCGCCGCCGCCGCTTCTCCTCCTACACCCCGGCCGGCGGCACCGGGCTCCTCGTGGACAACGAGGACGCCGCCCGCACCGCCGCCTCGTTCGAAGCCGTCACCGGCGGACGGCGCGACCTCGACGCCTGGGAACGGTTCTACGCGATGACCGCCCACGTCGCCCGGCGGGTCGCGCCCACGCTGCTCGACCCGCTGCCGGGCCGTACGGACCTGCGCGGAATCGTGGGCGACGACGAGGCGTGGCGGGACCTGTTCGAGCGGCCCATCGGGCAGGTCGTGGACGAGCGGTTCGCCGACGACACGGTGCGCGGGGTGGTCCTCACCGACGCGCTGATCGGCACCTTCGCCGACCCCGCCGCCGACCTGCTGGCCAACCGGTGCTTCCTCTACCACGTCATCGGCGACGGCACGGGCGACTGGAACGTCCCGGTCGGCGGCATGGGCGCGGTCACCGCCGAGCTCGCCGACGTCGCGCGGCGGCGCGGCGCCGAGATCCGTACGGGGGCCGAGGTGCTGGCCGTCGACCCCGGCACGGGGGAGGTCACGTTCCGGGACGTCTCCCCGGACGGCCAGGACGACGACGCCGAGCACGTGGTGACCGGCGGGAAGGTGCTGGCGAACCTGCCGCCCGCCGTGCTCGCGCGGCTGCTCGGGGAGACGCCCGAGACGCCCGAGGGCGCCCAGCTGAAGATCAACATGGTGCTGTCGCGGCTCCCCCGGCTGCGCGATCCCGCCGTGACGCCGGCCGAGGCGTTCAGCGGCACGTTCCACATCAACGAGAGCCGCGACCAGCTCGCCGCGGCGTACGCGCAGGCGGCGGCGGGGCGGGTGCCGGACCTGCCGCCCGCGGAGGTCTACTGCCACTCGCTCACCGACCCCTCGATCCTCGGGCCCGAGCTGCGCGCGGCGGGAGCGCACACGATGACGCTGTTCGGCCTGCACATGCCCGCCCGGCTGTTCGCCGACCCGGCCGCCAAGCGGGAGGCGCTGGCCCGCACGCTCGCCTCGATCGACTCCGTGCTCGCCGAGCCCATCGGCGACTGCCTGCTGCACGCTCCCTCCGGTGAGCCGTGCCTGGAGGTCAAGACGCCGCTCGACCTGGAACGGGACGCGGGCCTGCCCGGCGGGCACATCTTCCACCGCGACCTGTCCTGGCCGTACGGCGAGGAGGACGCCCCTGGCGGTCACGGCGGCCCGTGGGGGGTGGAGACGGCGCACGAGCGGGTACTGCTGTGCGGCGCGGGCGCGCGGCGCGGCGGCGGCGTGAGCGGCATCCCGGGCCACAACGCCGCGATGGCCGTCCTCGGCCACGCGTGACTCGGCGGGATGAACGCGGTCCGGCTTTCGCCCCCGGATCGCCGGCCGGGCGGGTGCCACTCAACGGGACAAAGCGCCCTTTAACCGGATTCTCATGACGCTCGGATAGCGTGTGGCGGTGCGTGAGGAAGCCGCGAAGCTGCTGGTGGTGGACGACGAACCCGCCCTGCGGGAGGCGCTGTGCAGCAGCCTGGAGTTCGAGGGATACCGGGTCGAGACGGCCGGCGACGGGCTGGCCGCGCTCGGCCTCCTCGACGACGCCGCGCGGAACCGCGAGGCGTACGACGCGATGCTCCTCGACGTCATGATGCCGCGGCTCGACGGGCTCACCACCTGCCGGCGGCTGAGGTCGGCGGGCAGCCGCGTCCCCGTGCTCATGCTGACCGCGCGCGACGCCGTCGGCGACCGCGTGTCCGGGCTGGACGCGGGGGCCGACGACTATCTCGTCAAGCCGTTCGAGCTCGACGAACTGCTCGCCCGGGTGCGGGCCCTGCTGCGGCGCGGCGGGCAGTACGCCGCCCAGAGCGGCGACGGCGACGTGCTCGCCTTCGGCGACCTGCGCATGGACGCCGCGAGCTGGGAGGTGACCCGCGCCGGTCACCGGCTGGAGCTGACCCGCACCGAGCACCTGCTGCTGGAGCTGTTCCTGACCCACCCGCGCCAGGTGCTCACCCGGGAGCAGATCCTCGGCGCCGTGTGGGGCTTCGACTTCGAGCCGACGTCGAACTCGCTCGACGTGTACGTCATGTACCTGCGCCGCAAGACGGAGGCGGGCGGGTTGCCCCGCCTCATCCACACCGTGCGCGGGGTGGGCTACGTGCTGCGGTCGTCGCCGTGAGGCGCCGCTCGCTCCGGTCCCGGCTCACGCTGCTGATCGCGGCGGCGGTCGCGCTGGCCGTCGCGGTGTCGGCGGCGGCCTGCTGGCTGCTCGCCCGCGCCGAGCTGCGCGACCAGATCGCCCGCTCGCTGACCCGGCTGAGACCGGCGGCCGACCAGATCGCGATCGCGCTGCGGGACTGCCGCGGCGACGAGACGCAGCGCCGCGGGCCCCGCCCCGACTGGGACCCCTCGGGGCGGAGCTGGCAGATCGTCGCGCCCGACGGCACGGTCTGCGTCTGGGCCGGCTCGGCCTACGTACGGCCGTCCGAGGCGGAACGCGCGCTGACCTCGGGCTCGATCCTGCGGGACGCGGTCACCACCGACGGGACCTCCGTGCTCGTCCACACGACCCGCTACGTGCCCCGGCTGCCCGGACCGCCGGGCCGGTTCCCGGAGCTCGCCCAGCCGCCCGCGCCGGTGACGATCAGCGTGTTCCGCTCCACCGCCGAGATGGACCAGACGCTGGGCATCCTCGCCGTGGTCTTCGGGTCGGTCAGCGTGCTCGGTGTGGCCGGCGCCGCCGTGGCGGGCCTCTGGCTCGCCCGTACGGCCCTGCGGCCCGTGGCGCGGCTGACCCGCGCGGTCGAGCACGTGGCGCGGACGGAGGACCTCACGGTCACGATCCCCGTCGAGGGGGAGGACGAGATCGCCCGCCTCGGCCGGTCGTTCAACACGATGACCGCCGCCCTGTCGAGCTCCCAGGAGCGCCAGCGCCTGCTCGTCTCCGACGCCGGGCACGAACTGCGCACCCCGCTCACGAGCCTGCGTACCAACATCGACCTGCTGCTGCGCAGCGAGGCCACGGGCCGCGCCATCGAGCCCGCGGCCAAGCGGCGGCTGCTGGCGAACGTCAAGGAGCAGTTCGAGGAGATGTCGAGCCTCGTCGGCGACCTGCTGGAGCTGTCGCGCGAGGCGGAGAGCGGCGAGTCGTCGGCCGAGATCGACTTCCACGAAGTGGTGGCGGCGGCGGTCGAGCGGGCCCGGCGGCGCGGCCCGGGGCTGCGCTTCGACGTCGGCCTCGATCCCTGGCAGGTCCACGGCGACGCCCGCGGCCTGCAACGCGCGGCGGTGAACGTGCTCGACAACGCGGTGAAGTTCAGCCCGCCCGGCGGCCTCGTCACGGTGCGGCTCGACACCGTGCGGCTCGACAAGGTGCGGCTCGGCAAGGGCGTGCTGACCGTGCGCGACGAGGGACCGGGCATACCCGAGGGCGAACTGCCGCACGTCTTCGAGCGCTTCTGGCGTTCGCCGTCGGCGCGCGGCCTGCCCGGCTCCGGCCTGGGCCTCGCCATCGTGGCCCAGGCCGTACGGGACGCCGGGGGACAGGTCACCGTGGAGAACGCCCCGGGCGGCGGGACCCTCGCCACCATCGTGCTGCCCGGGACCGCGCCGGGCGACTGACCCGGCCGCCTCGTTCCGCGGAACCGGCCCTGGCGGCTCACCGCGCACCGGCGTGCTCGCGGGGCGTTCTCGTTCTCCGAGTCACCCGCTGAAAGCGAACACCCCTTTTCCGGGATGATCTCCGTGAATATGGTGGGCTCGACGTTGCGACGGAGGCTGCTCGGGTGGAGTCAGGGAAGCGGTTCGGACGCCGGCAGCGGCGGGTGCGGCCGGAAGCGGAACCGGCCGCGCCGAGCTCTCCGCCTCCGCCGGCGCCCCCGGCCCAGGAGGCCGGACCACCTCGTCGCCGGGGAGACTGGCTGCGGCTGTACGGCTGGCTGGCCGCCATCATGGCCGCGGTTCTCGTCGGCGGCTGGATCCTCTTCGCCGCCGGGCCGCCGACCGAGGCCGAGTTACGCGAGCAGGCCCGGCTAACGGGGAAGAAGAAGCTCCTGATCGGGGTGAAGGACGACACCCCGGGCATCGCCCTGCGCGACCGGACCGGCGCCTTCTCCGGCTTCGACATCGACATCGCCTACATGATCGCCGGAGAGCTCGGTTTCCGGCCCGACCAGGTGGAGTTCCTGTCCATCGAGACCGAGGACCGGGCCCGCCGCCAGGCCACCGACGCCGACGGGAACTTCGTCACCGTCGACCTCGTGGTGGCGACGTTCAGCATCACCGCCAAACGGCTGCAGGATCCGTCGGTCGGCCTCTCCAGCCCCTACCTGTTCACCGAGCAGTCGGTGGTGACACGGGCCGATCACGCCCGGGTGACCTCCCTCGGTCAGCTCGCCGGTGAGAAGGTCTGCACGCTCGGCACCTCGACCTCGGAGGGCCCGCTGGCCGAGAGCGGCGCCAGGGTGACGGCGGAGAACAAGATCAGTGCCTGCTTCGAGGGGCTGGAGGCCCACCTGTACGACGCCGTCAGCACGGACGCCGCGATCATGGCGGGATTCGTCGCCAAGTCCGGCGGGAAGCTGAGACACCACGACATCGGGCTGGAGACGACCGAGATGTGGGCGGTGAACACGGGCACCAACACGGCCCTGCGCACCCTGGTCGAGCTGGCGTTGTACCGCTCGTACGCGGACCCGCAGAACAGGATGTGGGAGGAGGCCTACGACCGGCACATCCGTCCGATGCTGGCGGCCAATCCCGGGGTGAACGTGGCCCAGAGCACCCAGCCGTGCCTGAAGGCGCCGCAGGTGCGCCGGTGGCCGTGGGAGCGAGCCCTTTCCGCCGATGGCTGCTGAGGCCGGGGAGACGGGAAGGATCCGCGCGCCGCAGCGCAACCAGGAGTGGGTGCTGACGCTCCTGCCCGCCTTCCCGCTGGTGCTGCTGGTGATGCGGCTCTGGTACGCCAGCAGGCAGGATACGCAGACCCTGCTGCTGCTCGTGCAGTACGTCAGCCCGCTCGGCCTGCTCACGACGGTGCTGCTGACGCTCGTGTGGGTGCTGCCCGCCGTGGTGCTGGCCGGACGGGTGCTCGGGCCGCTCTACCGGCTCAGCACCCGGCGCTCCTTCTGGGTGGCGCGGTCCGCCGACCGGGTGCCCGACTGGGTGGTCGCGGTGGCCGTGGGCGTCGGGCTGCTCGGCTGGCAGCTCCGTTTCCTGCCGACCCTGCTCATGCTCACACTCGCGGTGGCCGGGCTGACCGTGCGGGAACGCCGCCCACTGGACCGGACGTGGATCCGGGCCGTCTGCCTGGTGGTGCCGGTGGTCTCCGGCGTCCTCGTCCTCCTGCTGTTCCGCCCGGCGATCATGCAGGCGCTGGCGCAGCGTGACGTCGCCACGCTGATCCTGCTCACCGCGCCGCCCGTGCTCGCCCCGCTGGTCACCGGGCCGGTCCCCGCCTCCGCCGCGCCACTGGTGGTGCACGGCCTGACCTGGACGCTCGCCGTGCTCTTTCCGCTGGTCGCCGGAGTGGTGGTGCTTCGCTCGCCGATCCTGCCGCTCACGGCCATGGAGATCGCCACCAAGCCGAACGGCGGGGCCGAACAGGTCACGATCGGCTACGTGATCGCCAGCGACGACCGTCTCGTCACCATCCTCGAACGCTCCGGCGCGGTCCGTTTCGTACGCAACGACCTGCTGGTGTCCCAGGTACTCTGCCCGGAGCCGGGCGCGGTCCCGCACACCACCGTGGACCTCCACCAGTGGAACGTCGAGCGGAGCGCCCTTTCCTGGCTGGCTCCCGCGCCTGTGCCGATCCCGCCCGACTCCCGCTGCGAGGGCCGTCCGGCGTCACCGGCCGACCTCGCCCCCGGCGAGGCGGCGGTCTCCGTGGGAGGCCCGCGCCGCTGACGACCCCTCACGTGATCGCGGGTGCGCCAAGAGTCCGGCGGACGGCGTCGCGGAGCCAGCGGTGGGCTCCGTCGGCGGCGTGACGGGGGTGCCAGGCCATGCCGATGGTCAACGGCGGCAGCGGGAGGGGAATGTCGAGGAGGCGGAGGCCGAGGGCGCCGGCGGGGTCGGTGAGAGGCGAGGGGCCGGCGCCGGGGGGTGCGGTGGGGATGAGGCAGACGACGTCGCTGCGGGCGGCGAGGGTCATCGCCGCCAGGTGGCCGGGAAGGACGGCGACGACCCGCCGGTGGAGGTTCCGCTCGGCCAGGGCGGTGTCGAGGGGGCCGGTGAACCGGCCGCGGCGGCTGACCGCGACGTGCTCGGCGGCGGCGAGCCGGGCCGGGGTCAGGGTTCCTTCGGTGAGGGGATGACCGGGCCGGACGGCCGCCGCCATCCGGAGGGTGACCAGCTCTTCCACCAGGGTTTCGGGGTCGACGTGGTCGATGGATCCGATCTCCAGGTCGATGCGGCCGTCGCGGAGGGCCGGCCCGGCCTCCAGCTCTTCGGCCCGGAACCGCAACGAGACCCCTGGCGCCTCCTGCCGGGCCCGTCGCAGCAGTCCCGGAGCCAGCGCCGCGCCGACGAGGTCGGCGGTCTGCAGGGTGAAGGTGCCGCGCAGGGTGGCGGGATCGACGTCGGCGCCGGGGGTGAGCAGTGCTTCGAGGCGGCGCACCACCGCGGCGGCTTCGTCGCGCAGGGCCTGGGCGCGGGGGGTGGGAACCATGGCCTGCCCGGCCCGGACCAGGAGCGGGTCCTGGAGGATGCGGCGGAGGCGGGCCAGGGTGCGGCTCATGGCGGCGGGGGAGGTGCGCAGGCGGGCGGCGGCGCGGGTGACGCTCTGCTCGGCCAGCAGGGCGTCCAGCGCGACGGCGAGATTGGCGTCGATGATCGGATCTGAGCTGTTCACCAGCGTAATTCCATTTCAGGCAATGATTCCATGCTGAAGTTCCCATTGTGGCAACACTGTGGCCCTCCGCAGGATTGGGGGCGTTCCGATCCGACGCGACCCACGAGGTTCTCATGATCGTCATTACTGCTCCGACCGGGAACATCGGCCGCCGGCTGCTGTCCCTGCTCCTGGAGTCCGCCCCCGCCCGTGGTGAGGAACTGCGCGTGGTCGTGCGCGACCCCGCCAGGCTCCCCGGCCCGGTACGCGAACGCGTCGAGGTGGTCACCGGCTCGCACGGCGACGCCGAGGTCGTCGACCGGGCCTTCGAGGGCGCCGACGCCGTCTTCTGGCTCGTCCCCCCGGACGCCTCCCTGACCCCGGCGGACGCCTACTGCGGCTTCACCCGCCCCGCCGCGAAGGCGCTCGCCGCCCACGGCGTCGGCCATGTCGTCGGCGTCTCCGCGCTCGGCCGCGGCACCCCGGTCGCCGGACGCGCCGGACTCGTCACCGCGTCCCTCGACATGGACGACCTCATCGCGGGGACCGGCGTCGCCTACCGGGCCCTGGCCTGCCCCTCCTTCTTCGAGAACCTTCTGGAGGAGGCCGGTTCGATCAGCGAGAAGGGCGTCTTCACCGACGTCGTCGCCGCCGGCCGCAGGGCCCCCCTCGTCGCCGTCGCCGACATCGCGGCCGTCGCCGCCCGCCTGCTGCTGGACCGCTCCTGGACCGGCACCGGCGACGTCCCGGTCCTCGGGCCACGGGACCTGTCCCCGAACGACCTGGCCCGCATCATGACCGAGCAGTTCGGCCGTCCCGTCCGCTACGAACGCCAGTCGCTCGACGACCTGCACGCCACCCTCGCCGGTTACGGCCTCAACGAGGCGTTCGTCCAGGGCGTCGTCGACATGAAGCGGGCCAAGGACGACGGCCTCGACGCCGGTGTCACCCGTACGCCGGACACCGCCTCCCCCACCACCTTCGAGCAGTGGTGCGCCCGGACCCTCAAGCCCGCCGTCCTCGCCTGACGCCTGCCGGCGCATCCGTGATGCCCACCAGACCGAGGCCACCTGCCACCACAAAGGGAGCACATCATGCCCGCTGAGACGACCGAACCGCCGGTCACCGCGTTCATGCTCGTCAAGACCACGCCCGAATGGCTCGCCATGACCGTCCGGGAACGGGCGGACGCCTTTGCCACCCAGGTCGTCCCCGCGATCGAGGCCAGGACCACCGGCGTCCGGTCACGCTTCTACGACACGGAGTTCTACTCCACGCGCGTCACCGACGTCTGGGTCTGGGAGGCGGATGACCACCACGCCTATCAGCTCCTCATCGACGCGCTGCGCGAAACACCCTTCTGGGACCGCTATTTCGAGGTCGTCGACCTCCTCGTCGGCGTGGAGAACGGCTACGCCCGCACCTACGGCCTCGACCCCGTCGCCACCGTCACCACCTGACACGCCGGCACAGCCGCGTGTTCACACGAGAGCGAATCCGAGTGCTTCGGCGGCCTGTGCCTGAAAGCCATCGCGGCTGGCGAAGCCGAGCTTGTCTCCCTCTTCCTCCAGAAGAGGAATCGCCGCGATCTCCGCCAGAGCGAGGTGAATCGCGTCGAGTGCACGCAACGCATGGACATAGACGATCTCGGTGGCGCGCTGTTCGACTGCCTCACGAGGAGCGGCGAGCAGCGTAACAGGACCGTCTTCGCCAAGGTCGGACGATAGAACCGCGAGGGTTCCGTCCAGATCCATCAGTCGTTGCGTGCGTGCCGCACGCACCAGGACACCGGTCACTTCGACCACCGTCAGCGTCCCTGTCACCAAGAGATGATCAGGGTCGTCCAGCAGCTCACGAGCCCGACCATGACCAGGTTCGTCACGAAGGTAGGCGCAGGCGAGGAAGGAGGAGTCGACATAGGTGAGCACGGCGGCGGTCAGCGACCTTCGGCCCAGAGCCGGTCGAGTATGGGGCCGATACCCTCGGTCGTTTCCAGAGCGCGTTCGCGGTCAGCGCTCGTCACCCGTGGCGTCTTGGGCACACAACCCTCCGCGAGGACACCCAGGCGGCGGGCCCGGGCGCGCAGTTCCGCCCGCGCATCGAGCGCCTCATCGGCGACGCCTCTCGCGAGGATCTCTCCGGCGGTCGCGTTGATGGATCGGCCCGTGCGGTGAGCTCGGCGCGTGATGCGCCGATGCAGGTCGTCATCGATCCGAAGCAGCAGTTGTTTCACCGTTCGATGCTATCAACGAAGACCGCTCTGGTGATATCACTTGTAGTCGCCGGCCCCGCTTGTCTCCTCTTGGCAGCGGCGCCGAGAACGGCCTGTGGGGGCGCTCCCGCAGCGTCATGGAGGTTCTCATGCGGCGTTAATCGAGGGCTCAGGGCGGTCCCATCAGGGGTCGCGAGCGTGGGGCCATGAGCGTAACGATGGTGTCTGGGCCGGAGGCGGGGGCGTCCCGCCGGACCCGGCTGGTCGAGGTGGTCGTCCCCGTCCACAACGAGGAGCGAGTACTGGCCGCAAGCGTGCGGCGGCTGCACGACTACCTCGCCCGCGAGTTCCCGTACGGCTTCCGCGTGACGATCGCGGACAACGCGAGCACCGACGCCACGTGGCGGATCGCCGAGCGGCTGGCGGGCGAACTGCCCGGTGTGCGGGCCGTCCACCTCGACCGCAAGGGCCGGGGCCGGGCCCTGCGGAGGGTGTGGGAGGCCAGCGACGCCGACGTCGTCGCGTACATGGACGTCGACCTGTCGACCGACCTGGACGCGTTCCTGCCGCTCGTCGCGCCGCTGCTGAGCGGGCACAGCGACCTGGCGATCGGCACCCGCCTTTCTCCCTGGGCCAACGTGGTGCGCGGCCCGAAGCGCGAGATCATCTCCCGGGCCTACAACCTGCTCCTGCGGTCGCTGATGGGCGTGCGCTTCTCCGACGCGCAGTGCGGCTTCAAGGCCGTCCGCACGGAGGTGGCGCAGGCGCTGCTGCCCGCCGTACGCGACGAGGAGTGGTTCTTCGACACCGAGTTGCTGCTGCTCGCGGAGCAGCACGGCCTGCGCATCCACGAGGTGCCGGTCGACTGGGTGGACGACCCCGACAGCCGGGTGGACATCGTCAGGACGGCGGTCGGCGACCTGCGCGGCATGTGGCGGGTCGCCCGCGCGAGCCTGCGCCGTCCGCCGGCCCGCCCGGCCACCACGTCCATCAGGAGGCAGATCCCGGCGTTCGCGGTCATCGGCGTGATCAGCACGGCCGCCCACCTCGCGCTGTTCTGGACGCTGCGCGCCGTCCTGCCGGCCGTGATCGCCAACGCGGTCGCGTTGCTGGTGACGGCGGTGGCCAACACCGCCGCCAACCGGCGCTTCACCTTCGGCGTACGCGGCCGGGCGGGGGCCCTGCGGCACCACCTGGGCGGGCTCGTCGCCTTCGTCGCGGGGCTCGCGCTGACCAGCGCGGGCCTGGCCGCGCTGCCCGCCGGGGCGCCGCGGGCGGCCGAACTGGCCGCCGTGGTCGTCGCGAACGGCCTCGCCACGCTGCTGCGCTTCCTGCTCCTGCGATCCTGGGTCTTCGCGCCCGGCAAGGACTCCCGATGACCGTGCTCGCCACCATGACCCCGATCGGCCGGCGAGCCCCTGCCACTCCGTTCCTGCGCTGGGGCAGGTGGGCCGTCCTCGTCCTCGCGGCCGTCCTCCACACCTGGGCGCTCGGCCGCAACGGGTACGCCAACGACTACTACGCGGCCGCGATCTACTCCGGCACCCGAAGCTGGAAGGCGTTCTTCTACGGCGCGCTGGACGCCGGGTCGTTCATCACCGTCGACAAGCCGCCGTTCGCGCTTTGGGTCATGGGCCTGTCGGCCCGGATCTTCGGCTTCGGCACGTGGAGCATGCTGCTGCCGCAGGCCGCCGCGGGGGTCGGGTCGGTGGCCCTGGTCGGCTCGGCCGTACGGCGGTCGCTGCGCGGGCTCGGCGAGCGCGCGGCCGGGGTGGCGGCCCTGCTGGCGGCGCTGGTGATGACGCTGACGCCGATCACCGTCGCCATCGACCGGGACAACAACCCGGACACGATCCTGGTGCTCCTGCTGGTGGCGGCCGGGTGGTTCTGCCTGGAGGCGACCCACACCGGGCGCCTGCGCACGCTGCTGACGGTCGCCGTGCTGGTGGGCCTCGCCTTCAACACCAAGATGCTGCAGGCCTACCTGGTGCTGCCCGCGTTCGCGCTCGCCTACCTGTACGCGGCGCCGGGGCGGCTCGTACGGCGGATCGGGCGCCTGCTCGCCGCCGGAGCGGTGCTCGTCGTCTCCAGCGGATGGTGGATGGTCCTGGTCGACCTGACCCCGGCCTCCTCCCGGCCGTACATCGGGGGCAGCACCGACAACAGCGTGTGGGACCTGGTGATCGGCTACAACGGCCTCGGCCGCGTCTTCGGCGGCGCGGGCAACGGCGGGCCGGCCCGGCTCCCCGCAGCGGCGTCCGGCGACCTGCCCGAGGGCCTCACCCGGGCATTCGGCGGCGGCCCGGGAGGTGGCCCGGGAGGCGGGTTCGGCGGCACGGCGGGCGCCGGGCGGCTGTTCAACGACGTCATGGCCGGGCAGATCTCCTGGCTGCTCCCGTTCGCCGCGGTGGCGCTCGTCTGCGGTCTGCTCCTGGCCGCCCGGCACAGGTACGGGCCCGCGACCCGGCCCGTCCGCGCCGCGCTGCTGCTCTGGGGCGGCTGGCTGCTGGTCCACTACGTCGTGTTCAGCTTCTCCAGCGGCACGTTCCACCCCTACTACACGACCGCGATGGCTCCCGCGATCGCCGCGCTGACCGGCGCCGGCGGCGTGCTGATGTGGCGGGCGGCCCGTACGTCCCGGGCCTGGCGACCGGTCCTGGCGGCGGCCGTCGCCGCGACGGGTGCCTGGTCGTTCGCCGTGCTGCGCCGTACGCCGGAGTTCGTGCCCTGGCTCGCCTGGACGATCGCGGGCGTGACGGCGGTGGCCGTGCTCGCCCTGGTGGCCTCGGCGTTCGTCCCCGTGAGGCCAGACGCGGACCCCGCCGCCGGGCGCGGACGCCGTGCGGCCACGCGGGTCACGGCGGTGGCACGGGTCACGGCGCTCGCATCGGCCGCGGCGGTCGTGTCCGGGCTCGCCGGACCGGCGGCGTACGCCGTGACGCCGCTCGGCGCGGCGGTGAACGGCACCAACCCCACCGCAGGCCCCATGACCGGGAGCGGCGGCGCCCTCTTCGGCGGGCGCGGTGGCCTCCCTGGTGGCCTCCCCGGTGGTCTTCCCGGCCAGGGCACACCGCCCGGGCGGCCGGAGGACGGGACGGGCGGACGGCTGGGCGGACGGCTGGGCGGACCTGGAGGGATGGGCGGGGCCGTGGACGCCGAGATGGCCGCCTACCTGAAGCGGAACAAGGGCGGTGCCACCTGGCTGGTCGCCGTGGGAAGCGCGCAGAGCGCCTCCTCGCTCATCCTGTCGACCGGAGAGCCGGTCATCGCGATGGGCGGCTTCACCGGCTCCGATCCCGCGATGACCGTGGACCTGCTGAAGAGGTACGCCGCGGACGGCAGCCTGCGGTACGTCCTGCTCGGCGAGGGACGCGGACCCGGCGGCGGGGCCGACTCGTCCGTCACCACCTGGGTCAAGGCCAACGCGACCCTCGTCCCGGCGTCCGAATACGGCGGAACCGGGACAAGCACCCTTTACCGCCTGAGCTGAGCGCGTACGAGCACCGATACCCAGCGCCGATATCGGGACCGGACGTGTTCGGCCGCCACCTTCGCGGGTACGGGAAGGGCCTCTCGATGACGAAAGGACGATCACCCATGGACACGGAGGCCTTCATCGCCCTCCTGAACGAGGATCTGGAGAGCGAGTACCGCTCGATCGTGCAGTACGTCCAGCACGCGGCGACGATCAAGGGTGCGCAGTACCTGTCGATCATCGAGGAGCTCAAGCAGCACCTCGGCCAGGAGCTCAACCACGCGAGCACGCTGGCCGAGCAGATCGACTTCCTCGGCGGCGTGCCGAGCGTCCACGTTCCCGAGATCCCGGTCGCGACCGACAGCGCGCAGGCGTTGCGGCTCGACCTCGAACTGGAGCAGGAGCAGCTGCGCCGCTACCGCGAGCGGGTGGAGCAGGCCCAGCAGCTCGGCCTGAGCGACGTCGCCGAGGCGCTGCGCCCGCTGCTCCAGCAGACGCAGGACCACGTCATGGACCTGCAGACCGTGCTGGGCGAGTGACGGACCGCCTACCGGCGGATGAGGCGCGCGGGCTCGCGGCCGGGACGGGTCGCGTCGCCCGCGCGTCCGGCGCGTCCGCCAGGGCGGCGGTGCCTCGGCGAGGGGTCACGAGGTGTGCGCATCCGTAGGGGCGGCCCCTCCGCCGAACATCGTGACCGCGGTCTCCCGCCCTGTCGCCTGGTTCTCCAAGACGTAGGGCCGCAGTTCCTCCTCGTACGCGGCGAACGCGGTCGTGTGATCGCCGCCCGCCGAGGCGAGGGCGCGTGCCAGGGCCCGGGCACCGACCAGTGCTTGTGAGGTGCCCATGCCGCTGGTCGGCGCGGCGCAGTACCCCGCGTCGCCGACCAGCGCGACCCGGCCCGCCGACCAGCGGTCCAGGTGGACCTGGCAGGACGAGGAGAAATAGAAGTCGTCGGCCTCGCTCATCGCCTCCAGCAGCCGGGGCACCTCCCAGCCGCGCCCGGCGAAGGCGGCGCGCACCGCCTGCTCCTGCTCGTGCCGGGGCCGCCGGTCGAGCGCGGGGGAGGCGGTGGAGAAGGAGAGGCTGACCGTGAGCCGGTCGGCGTCGCCCGTGCTCAGCAGGAAGATCGCCCGGTCCGCGCCGTGCTGCAGTATTCCGCTCCGGCGGAGTCCGAGGTGGTTGACGGTGCTGAAACCGGCGCCGGAAAGGCCCAGGTGCCGCAGGGCGCCGGCGGGCGAGCCGAAGGCCAGCCGTCTGACCTTCGAGTGCACGCCGTCGGCGCCGAACACGAGGTCGAACTCGCGGGTGGCACCGCGTTCGAACTCGGCCGTGATCCCGGACTCGCGCTCGGTCAGCGCGCTGATCGAGTCGTCGAACACGTACGTCACGTCGCCCGCCGTGATGCGGTGCAGGATCCGGGTCAGCTCCCTCTTGGGCACCTCCAGCTCGCCGGCGAAGGCCTCGGCGGGCAGCCGCCCGATCTCGGTGCCCTCCTCGTCGACGAGGAGGGTGCCGCTCATCCTGGTGTCGTGTTCGCGGAGCTCGGACAGGATGCCCATCTCGTCGAGGACCTCGAACGCCGCGCCCCGGAAGTCCACGGCGTACCCGCTGTCGCGGAGGTCCGGTGCGCGCTCGACCACGGTCACCTCGTAGCCGTCGCGCCGCAGGAAATAGGCGAGGGCGGGTCCGGCCACGCTCGCTCCGGAGATCAGAACCTTTGTTGCTGTCATGGCACGACCGTAGCCGGGTCTTGTCCATTTGGTCAAACCATATGGATAAGCCAAATGGTCAATCGATCCCGTATGCTGCTCGGCATGGGAAACCGAGAGGACCTGCTGGCCGGCGCCAAGCGGTGCCTTGTCGAACGCGGCTGGGCGCACACGACCGTCCGTGACATCGCCTCGGCCGCCGGAGTCAGTCACGCCGCCATCGGCTACCACTTCGGCTCCAAGGACGCCCTGCTCACGCAGGCCCTCGTGGAGGCGGTCGACGAGCTCTCCGAGGAGCTGGCCTCTCGCACTCCGTCCGACAGGCCCGAACAGCGCTGGCAGGTGCTGATCGACAGCTTCACCACGCACCGGGCGCTGTGGGTGGCCCAACTCGAGGCCGCGGTGCGGGCCGAGCGGTCACCGGAGGTACGCGAACACCTCGCCAGGGGGCAGCGGGAAGGACGCGAAGGGCTCGGCGGCTCGGTGCCGCTCGCCCTGTTGAGCGGTCTGATGCTGCAGTGGCTGGTGGATCCGGACCACGCGCCCGGCGGCGCGGAGGTGATCGCCGGGCTTCGCTCGCTAGCCACTCGGCTCTGAAGGGCTCCAGGCGCCCGACGCGGCGCCACGGGGCGCGCGGCCCGGCGGGCGGGAACGCGGTGCGCGGGTCCATGCGGCAGGCGGGTGGCCTGGTGCGTGGGTCAGCGCGGCGGGCGGGCGGCGCGGAGTGTGGGTCAGCGCGGCTGGTGGAGGGTGTAGTCGTCGAGGGCGCGGACGATCAGCGCCCTCGCGTCGTCCCTGAAGGCCGCCGCCTCCCAGAACTCCTCGAACGCCCGGGCGTAGAAATCCACCTCGCCGGCGTCGCGCAGCAGCAGGTCCCTGGTGCCGGTGGCCACCCCCACCAGGGCGTTGTCGTAGATCCAGAACGAGTTCGTCAGCGCGGACGGCAGCGGTGCCTCGAACGGCAGCAGGCCGAACTCCACGTTCGGCAGCGTCGTCACCGCGATCAGCCGGTCGAGCTGGCCGCGCATCACGTCGGGTGGCGCCAGCCGGTAGCGCAGCACCGACTCGGGCATGACGAACCGGAACCGCCGCGCGGGGTCGTACAGGATCTCCTGGCGCCGCATGCGCACCCGGATCGCGTCGTCCACGTCGGCGGTCGACCTGTACAGCCGCCTGAGCTTCCCGAAGACGTGCCGGGCGTACTCGGTGGTCTGCAGCAGCCCGATCACCGCCCCGGGCTCGAAGGCCCGGAACAGGAGGGTGCGCGTCTCCAGGTCGCGGATGTCCTCCTGCAGGGCGGCCAGGCCGTTCCGGTGCCGCTGCCGCCAGGAGTCCTGCCGCTCCTGGAGCCCGGCCACCTGCCTGACCAGCGCGTCGATCGTCTGCGGGTCGGCCTCCACGGCCTTCCCCCACGCGGCCACGTCGTCCTCGGAGGCGGTCTGGCGGGCGTTCTCGATGCGCGAGACCTTCGACGGCTGCCAGTGGAGCCGCTCGGCGAGGTCCTTCCCGGACAGGCGGGCGTTCTCCCGCAGCCGGCGTAGCCGGACCCCCAGGTCCATGCGGGCTTGATGGAAACCGCTCACTTCCACCTCCGCATGCGGGCGGTCCTGCGATTGCGCAATCCTAGTGCGGGAGCGGCACGAGGCAGTTCAGGGCGGGACCGGCACGCGGACCGCGCGCAGGCGTTCCCCGAGCGCCTTGGCCTGCGCGTCGAGGAGCGGGCTCGCGGCCACGCCCCTTCCCAGCAGACCGTGGATCACGAAGTTGAGCGCGTGCAGGTTGGGCAGCGCGAACCGCTCCACCGGCAGCCCGCCGATCTCCGGCAGCAGTTCCCCGAGCCGCTCCACGGTCAGGAACGCCGCGAGCCACGGGTAGCGGGCGGGGTCGCGCACCCAGACGCCGAGATTGGCGTCGCCGCCCTTGTCGCCCGACCGCGCGCCCACGACCCGGCCCAGCGGCCGGACCGGCCCGGCCGTGAGATCACCCGCGTACGGCGGTGCCGCCTGGTGATCCGTGACGCCGCCGGTCGGGCCGTACGCGTCAGGGGAGACCAGCGGCCCTGGCGGCGCGTACGGCACCTCGATGCGGACCCCGCCGACGGTCACGACCGGGAGCACGGCACGGGCGTCGACCGAGGAGGGCCAGTAGACGCCGTAGGGGGAGGCGTCGGCGGGCGGCGTCAGCCCGAAGAAGCCGGGGTAGCTCGCCAGGCCGGTCTCCACCACCGCCGAGGAGAACGCCCGTCCCGCCTTGCGGGCGTCGGAGTCCATGACCGTGATCCGCAGCAACGCGGTCCCGCCTGTGTCCGCGGCCGTCCCCGGCTCGTACGCGTGCGGGCCGAGGGGGGTCAGCTCCACGTGGACCTGGTCGAAGGAGTCCCGGGGCACGCGGGCCCAGATCGCCTCCTGCGCGACCCGGGCCTTCGCGGCGATGTCCAGGCCGGTCAGCACCAGCGTCATCGTGTTGCGGTAGCCGCCGACGTAGGTGACCGCCACCTTCAGCGTCTCCGGCGGGGCCTCACCGCGTACGCCCGTGATCCTGACCCGGTCGGGCCCCTCCTGCTCCAGGTGGACGGTGTCGAACCGGGCCGTCACGTCGGGGCCGAGATAGCGGGGCGAGGCGATCTCGTAGAGCAGTTGCGCGGTCACGGTGCCGGTCGAGACCAGCCCGCCGGTGCCCGGGTGCTTGGTGATGACGCTCGACCCGTCCGCGTACAGCTCGGCGATGGGGAAGCCGCAGTCGGGGAGGCCGGGCACCTCCTCGAAGAAGGCGTAGTTGCCGCCGGTCGCCTGGCAGCCGCACTCGATGACGTGCCCGGCGACGACGGAACCGGCCAGCGGGCCGAGGTCGCCGGGCCCCCAGCCGAACCACCACATGCCGGGCCCGGTGACCAGCGCCGCGTCGGTGACCCGCCCGGTGACGACGACGTCGGCGCCGTGCTCCAGCGCCACCGCGATCGGCCGCCCGCCCAGGTAGGCGTTCGCGGTCAGCGGAGTCTCCCGCAGGATCTCGCCGGTGCCGGCGTTGACCGGCGGCCCGGCGAGCGGCATGAGATCGTCACCGGTGACGTGGGCGACGCTCGCGCGCAGCCCCAGCCGGTCGGCCAGGGCGGACACCGCCTCCGCGCAGCCGGCCGGATCGAGGCCGCCCGCGTTGGACACCACCCTGATGCCCCGGTCGAGGCAGGTGCCGAGGACCTGCTCCATCTGGGTGAGGAAGGTGCGGGCGTAGCCGGGGCGGCCCTTGAGCCGGTTGCCGGCGAGGATCGACATGGTGAGCTCGGCGAGCCAGTCGCCGGTCAGGACGTCGATCGGCCCGCCCTCGACCATCTCCCGCGCCGCCGAGAGCCGGTCGCCGTAGAAGCCGCCGCAGTTCGCGATCCGCAGCGGTCCCGGTCGCCCGGCCCCGGCCGTCATCGCGCGGCTTCCGCGCCCGAGATCTCGGAGGGGACCCAGGCGGCGGGGCGTTTCTCGGCGAAGGCCCGGATGCCCTCCCGCCCCTCCTCCGAGGTGAACCGCTCGGCCGACAGCGCGGCCATCTCCCGCAGGCCCTCCTCGATCGGCATCAGCGGCACCTCGCGGACGAGCCGCTTGGTGATCGCCAGCGCCTCGGGGCCGCCGCGCAGCAGCATGCCCGTGTAGTGCGCCACCGTCGCGTCGAGGTCCTCCTCGGGTACGGCCCGGGTGAGCAGCCCGATCTCCACCGCGCGTGCGGCGGTGAAGACCTCGCCGGTGAGGAGGTACTCGGCCGCGGCCCGGGGCTCCAAGCGGCGCAGGCAGGTGGCCGCGATCATCGCGGGGACCACCCCGAGCCGCACCTCGGTGAACGCGAATGACGCGCTCGCCGGGGCGATCGCGAAGTCGCACGCCGCCACCAGGCCGAGGCCGCCCGCCCTGGCCGTGCCGTTGAGGCGGCACACGACCGGCTTCGGGCTCTCCCAGATCCGCAGCATGACGCCGGGGAACGACGCGGTCACCGGCGCCCCGCCCGCGCGCTGCTCCTTCAGGTCCGCCCCGGCGCAGAACACGGGCCCGGCGCCGGTCAGCACGATCACCCGTACGGCGGGCTCGTCCAGCGCCCGCGACAGGGCCTCGTCGAGTTGCGCGAGCAGCCGGGACGACAGGGCGTTGCGGTTGTGCGGCGAGTCGAGCGTGATCGTGGCCACGCCACCCGCCTGCTCCCACCGCACGAGATCCCCCGGCTCGCCGGTCGTGTTCATCTCTGCTCCGCCTCCCCCCGCGGAGCCGCGCCCGGATCGGAGCCCGAGTCCGGGCCGGGAGCCACGACCGCACCACCACCCGCGGCCGTGCCCGGGTCCACGCCCGGAACCGCGCCGCCCGGAACCGTGCCCGAGTTCGCGCCCGAGTTCGCGCCCGAGTTCGCGCCTGGGTTCGCGCTTGGGTCCGCGACCGGAGCCGTGCCGCCCGGAGCCCCGCCGCTCAGAGCCGTGCCCGCGCCCGGCTCCGGGCCGCCGGCGTCCGTGGGGAGGCCGCCCCGCGTGTCCGTCTGGGCGTTCTGCCCGGTGCCGTCGCGGCCCGCCGCCAGGCCGCCCGCCGGGTCGGCGGCCACGGGTGCCTGGCCGGGGGCCGGGGCGCCCGTAGTGTCCGCGAACGGATCCCACGGCTGGACACCGGCCGACTCGTGATCCTCATTGCGGGTCTCGGCGGGGGCTCCCTCGCGGGCCTCGACATCGGGCCTGGTCTCGGGCCTGATATCGGGCTTGGTCTCGGGCGCGGGTTCGATGTCGGCGAGGGGCACGCCCGCCTCGACCCGCGCGCCGGGCACCACGTGCAGGGCGGCCACGGTGCCGGAGGCGGGGGCCACGATCAGGTGCTCCATCTTCATCGCCTCCAGCACGACCACCGGCTGCCCGGCCTCGACCACGTCGCCGGGCTTCACCTCGACACGCAGGACCGTACCCGGCATCGGGGCGGGCAGTGCCCCCGGCGACACCCGCGCCGCGGGCTCGGGCAGCCGCTCCACCGGGGTGAGCCGGACCGGCCCGAGAGACGAGTCGACGTGCACGAGCCGCCGATCACCGGGGCCCGGATAGACCGCCACGTCGAACGCGTGCCGCAGGCCTCCCGTCTCCAGCACCACCCGGCCGGGCTCGGCGGACACCAGGGCGACGTCCTCGAAGCCCTCGGCCCGCAACCCGTCCCTGCTCAGCCGGTAGGCGATCTCCAGGCGGCCGCCGTCCTCCGTGTCGTACGCCGTGCGCCGGGGCTGTGAGGGCACGTTGCGCCAGCCGCTCGGCAACCCGCCGAGCACCCCGTCGCGCCGCGCCTCCGCCCGGTTCGCCGCCGCCCCGGCGAGCGCCGCCGCGAGGGCCGACAGCCGTACGGCCCCGGGCCCGGCGAGCGACGCCGGAACGGGCCGCCGGTCGAGGAACCCGGTGTCGAGCGCGCCGGACAGGAAGTCCGGATGCCGCAGCACGCCCACGAGGATGTCGCGGTTGGTCGTCAGCCCGTGGATGCGGGCCCGCGCGAGCGCGTGCGCCAGCCGCCGGGCCGCCTCCGCCCGGTCCCCGCCGTACGAGACGACCTTGGCGAGCATCGGGTCGTAGTGGACGCCCACCTCGCCGCCTGAGACCACGCCGGAGTCGAGCCGCAGCCGGGCGCCGAGGCCGAACTCCCCGTCCACGCCGGGGATCTCGAAGCGGTGCAGCACGCCGCTCTGGGGGCGTCCCTCGGCGTCCTCCGCGTACAGGCGGGCCTCGATCGCGTGGCCCACCGGGCTCGGCGGCAGCGCGGCGAGCCGCGCGCCCTCGGCCACCTCGATCTGCAGCCGGACCAGGTCGACCCCGTAGACGCACTCGGTCACCGGGTGCTCCACCTGCAGGCGGGTGTTCATCTCCAGGAAGAAGAAGCCCTCGTCCGACACGAGGAACTCGACGGTGCCCGCGCCGGTGTAGCCGATCGCGCGGGCGGCCCGGATCGCGGCGTCGCTCAGCTCACGGCGCAGTTCGGGGGTGACGGCGGGGGAGGGGGCCTCCTCGATCACCTTCTGGTGGCGGCGCTGGATGGAGCACTCCCGCTCGCCGAGGGCCCAGACCGTGCCGTGCTCGTCGGCGAGGATCTGCACCTCGATGTGGCGGGCGCCCTCCTGCAGCGGCTCGGCGAACAGCGTGCCGTCACCGAAGGCCGACAGGGCCTCGCGGCGGGCCGACGCGACCGCCTCGGCGAGCCCGGCCTGGTCGCGCACCACCCGCATGCCCCGTCCGCCGCCGCCCGCCGACGCCTTGACCAGCACGGGAAACGTGAGCTGGGGCGGGGCGTCCGGGGACAGCGGGATGGTCGGCAGGACCGGCACCCCGGCCTCGGCCATCAGCGCCTTGGCCTCGATCTTCGTGCCCATCGCGGCGACGGCCTCGGGGGAGGGGCCGATCCAGGTCAGGCCGGCGTCGAGCACGGCGCGGGCGAAGCCGGCGTGCTCGGACAGGAAGCCGTACCCGGGATGCACCGCGTCGGCTCCGGAGCGGCGGGCCGCCTCGATCACGCGGTCCGGGTCGAGGTACGCCAGCGGGGCGCCGAGCCGTACGGCCTGGTCGGCCTCGGCCACGTGCGGCGCGTCCGCGTCGGCGTCGGAGAAGACCGCGACGGTCTCCACGCCCAGCTCACGGCAGGTGCGGAACACCCTGCGGGCGATCTCCCCGCGGTTCGCCACCAGCAGCCGCCCGATCATGACCCACCCCCGCGAATATGGAAGCCGAAGAGCATGCCCGTCACATCCGGAAGACGCCGTAGCCGGCCCGCCCGGGGTCGGGAGCCCCCGCGACCGCCGACAGGCACATCCCGAGCACCGTGCGGGTGTCGCGCGGGTCGATGACCCCGTCGTCGTAGAGGCGGCCGGACAGGAAGAAGGCCGCCGACTCCGCCTCGATCTGCGTCTCGACCGCCGCGCGCATCGCCGCGTCGGCCTCCTCGTCGTAGACCTGCCCGCGCGCCTCGGCCGCGGCCCGGCCGACGATCGACATCACCCCGGCGAGCTGGGCCGGGCCCATCACGGCCGACTTCGCGCTCGGCCAGCTGAACAGGAAACGGGGGTCGTAGGCCCGCCCGCACATGCCGTAGTTGCCCGCGCCGTAGGAGGCGCCCATCACGATCGTGATGTGGGGCACGGTCGAGTTGGCCACCGCGTTGATCATCAGCGAGCCGTGCTTGACGATGCCGCTCTGCTCGTACTCCCTGCCGACCATGTAGCCCGTCGTGTTCTGCAGGAAGACGAGCGGCGTGCGGGTGGCGTTCGCGAGCTGGATGAACTGCGCGGCCTTCTGCGACTCGGCGCCGAACAGCACCCCCTGGGCGTTGGCGAGGATCCCGACCGGGTGGCCGTGGACGCTCGCCCAGCCGGTGACCAGGCTCGGCCCGTAGAGCGGCTTGAACTCGTCGAAGTCGCTGCCGTCCACCACCCGGGCCAGGACCTCGCGGGGGTCGAAGGGGACCTTCAGGTCCTCCGGCACGATGCCCAGCAGTTCGTCCTCGTCGAACAGGGGAGCCGGGTAGTCGCGGGCGGCGGCGTGGCCGGCCCCGCGCCGGCCGATCCGCCGCACGATCCGCCGGCCGATACGGAGCGCGTCGTGCTCGTCGGCCGCGAGGTGGTCGGCCAGGCCGGAGGCGCGGGCGTGCATCTCCGCCCCGCCCAGCGACTCGTCGTCGGACTCCTCGCCGGTCGCCATCTTTACCAGCGGCGGGCCGCCGAGGAACACCTTGGCCCGCTCCCGCACCATCACGACGTGGTCGCTCAGGCCGGGGACGTAGGCCCCGCCGGCGGTCGCGTTGCCGAAGACGAGCGCGATCGTCGGGATCCCCGCGGCCGACAGCCGGGTCAGGTCGCGGAACACCTGCCCGCCGGGGATGAAGATCTCCTTCTGCGTCGGCAGGTCCGCGCCGCCCGACTCCACCAGGTTCACGTACGGCATGCGGTTGCGCAGCGCGATCTCGGTGGCCCGCAGCGTCTTGCGCAGCGTCCAGGGGTTGGACGCGCCGCCGCGCACGGTCGGGTCGCTGGCCGTGATCACGCACTCGACGCCCTCGACGACCCCGATCCCGGTCACCACGCTCGCGCCGACGGGGAACTCGGTGCCCCAAGCGGCCAGCGGGGACAGTTCGAGGAAGGGCGCGTCGGGGTCGACCAGCAACTCGATCCGCTCCCGGGGGAGCAGCCCGCCGCGCTCGCGGTGCCGCTCGACGTACTTCGGCCCGCCGCCCGCGACGGCCTTCGCCTGCTCGGCCTCCAGTTCGGCGAGCTTCGCCAGCATGGCCTCGCGCCTCGCGCCGTACTCGGCGCCGGAGGGGTCCAGCCGGCTCACGAGCACGGTCATGGCGCCACCGAACCGACTTGTGTCACGGTGAGAACCTCCGGTTGGTCCGCGATCACGTCAACGAGCCGAGTCTGCCACCGGGCGGTGACATTCGTGCCGCACACTCCTGGCCGGCCGTGGTCAGGCCGTGGTTCGGCCCTGGTTCAGCCGTGGTTCCGCGGGGTCAGCCGCAGTGGGACCACGCGCTGCTCCAGGAGGCGCCCCCATACCCGCCGCCCCAGATGACGCACCTGCCCTTGGCGGGCAGCCGGAGCGGCCCCGCGTACACGGTGTAGGCGCCGGCGTCGGCGGCCGACGCGCCCCCCTTCACCTTCAGCACCACGCTCATTCTGATCTTAGCGGGCATCGTGTAGCGAGAGAGCGTGATCACACAGTTGCGGCCGGTGGAGGCGTTGTAGAGCAGGTACGTCGTCGCCTGCCCGCCGTAGGAGTGGGAGTCGACGACGGCGAAGCCGGTCCCGCACACGCCCTTGGCCGTGTACGGGTTGGGTTTGGGCGCGGCGGTCTTCGTGGGAGTCGCCTTCGCCGTCGGGCTGGGTCTGGGCGTCGCGGTGGCCTTCGTCGGGGCCGGGCTGGCCTTCGCCGTCGGAGGGGCCTCCGTGGGCTCCGCCGCCGGTCCGGTCGCCGTGGGGGACGGCCGCGCCCGGCGGCCGTGCGCGGGCGAGGCGGCGGGCTTCGCGGTCGCACCGGGTCTCGCATCGGGTCTCGAACCGGGCCTCCGGGTCGCGGAACCCGGCGAGGGACTCCCGGTCCGGTGTCCCGAGGGAGTGGTCAGGCCGGACGGCGGCGGGATCGGCGGTTCGGCGGGCGCGGACGCCGCCTGGCCGGGCGCCTCCGTCGCTGCGGTCTCGCTCCCGGCCGCCCGCACCGAGACCCAGGACGGCACCAGGAAGGCCGCGGCCACCAGAGCGGGCACGCCGATCCCGGCCGCCGTCCAGGTCAGCACCGTACGCCGGGGTCTCCTCGCCGCCGCGGGCACGGTGACGTGCCCGGGGGGAGCCGCGGCCTGCGCAGGGGGCGGCGGGGGTGGCGGGGGAGTGAGGTGGGCCTGCCCGGTGAGGCGCGCGACGATGTCCTGGGCGGAGGGCCGCGGCGCGGGGTCCTTCGACAGGCAGGCGGCGACGATGTCCCGCAGGGGCGCCGCGAGGTCGCCGAGGTCGGGCTCGTCGCGCAGGATGCGGGTGATGACCGAGGGGATCGAGTCCGCGCCGAAGGCGGGCCTGCCGGTGGCGGCGAACACCATCGTGACGCCCCAGGCGAACATGTCGGCCGGGGCGCCCGCCGTGCCGCCCGACAGCACCTCGGGAGCCAGGTAGGCGGGAGTGCCGATCGACGCGCCGGTCGCGGTGGCCTGCGGCGAGTCGAACGCCCTGGCCACCCCGAAGTCGATCACGACCGGCCCCTCCGGGCCCATCAGCACGTTGGCCGGCTTGAAGTCGCGGTGGGTGATGCCCGCGCGGTGGATGGCGGCCAGCGCCGTCGCCGTGCTGATGGCGAGCCGTTCCAGCGCCGCTCCCCGGCGCGGGCCCTCCCGATCCACCAGTTGCCGGAGCGACGGGCCCGGCACGAACTCGCTGACGATGTACGGCTGGTTGCCGGCGAGGTCGGCGTGCAGCACGGGGGCGGTGCAGAACGGCGCGACCCGCTGCGCCAGCGCCACCTCGCGCAGGAAGCGCTCCCGCGCCTCGGGATCCGCCGTCAGCCGCGTGTGCAGCAGCTTCACCGCGACCTGTTCGCCCTGCGGGCCGTGGCCCAGGAAGACGACCCCCTGGCCGCCCTCCCCGAGCCGGTCGACGAGCGTGAACGGGCCCAGGCGGGCCGGGTCCCCAGCCTCCAACGCCACCATCGCCCCCGATTACCCCGGTAACCCCACCAACGGTGCCAAACGCTACCGGATCGGGAACGGCGGTCAGATGGCCTTGCCGGGGTTGAGGATGTTCAGCGGGTCGAAGACCTGCTTGATGCCCTGGTGCAGTTCGGCGGCCACCGGGCCGGTCTCCAGGCCGAGCCAGCGCTTCTTCAGCAGCCCGACGCCGTGCTCGCCGGTCAGCGTCCCCCCGAGGGCGAGCGCGGCGCGGAACACCTCGTCGGCCGCGGCCCAGACCTCGGGCGGCGGCTCGGCCAGGCCGCGGTCGAACACGAACACCGGGTGCACGTTGCCGTCCCCCGCGTGGGCGACCGTCGAGATCAGGACGCCGTGCCGGGCGGCGGTCTCCTCGATCGCGGCGATCATCTCGGGGAGCGCCGACCGGGGCACGCACACGTCCTCGACCAGGCACTGGCCCAGGCGCTCCTTGGCCGGGTAGGCGAGGCGCCGGACGCCGACGAGCTCGGCGGCCTCCTCCGGCGTGGACGACACCGCGACGAACGACGCCGCGGCGCACAGCTCCGCCATCCGGGCGGCGGACTCGTCGGCCGGGCCCTCCGCCTGCGCGATGAGCATGGCCCTGGTGGACGGCTCCAGCCCGATGTTCTTCCAGTCGTCGATGGCTCGCAGGGTCGTACGGTCGAGCAGTTCGAGCATCGACGGCTGGCAGCCCTCGGCGATGATCGCGGCGACGGCCGCGGCGGCGTCGCGCAGCGAGGTGAACTCGGCCGCGACGGTGGACAGCTCGCGCGGCGCCCGCCGCAGCCGCAGCGTCGCGGCGGTGATCACGCCGAGCGTGCCCTCCGAGCCGACGAACAGGCCGGTCAGGTCGTAACCGGTGACCCCCTTCATGGTGCGGCGGCCGGTGTTCAGCACCCGCCCGTCGGCCAGCACCACCTCCAGCCCGAGCGTCGAGTCGCGGGTCACGCCGTACTTGACGCAGCGCAGGCCGCCCGCGTTGGTCGCCAGGTTGCCGCCGATCGTGGAGATCTCGTACGACGAGGGGTCGGGGGCGTACATCAGCCCGTGCGCGCGGGCCGCCCGGTCGAGGTCGGCGGTGATGACCCCGGGCTCCACGACCGCGATCTCGTCCTGCGGCGACAGCTCCCGGATCGCGGTCATCCGCGCGAGGGAGAGGACCACGCAGCCGTCCACGGCCGTCGCCCCGCCCGCCAGGCCGGTGCCGGCGCCGCGCGGGACCACCGGCACCCGGTGCGCGCTCGCCCAGCGCAGCGTGGCCACGACGTCGTCGCGCGACTGCGCGAGCACCACGCCGAGCGGCTTGCCCGGCGGTGCGAACGTGCGGTCCCGCGCGTACGCGTCCATGACGTCGGGGTCGGTGAGGACTCGCCCGTCCGGCAGCGCGGAGGCCAGCCCGGAGGCCGGCGCGGAGGTCGCTTCGGTCACGTCTGGACTGTACGACATGACCCGATATCGGGTCGCAACCGGAATTACTAACGGATATTGGTACACATCACATTTTGACAACCATGCATGGCGGCTCTTTACGATCCCTTTACCCCCTCGTCTAAGGTCCCGCATGCGCGCTCATCCCGGCGCGCTGTGCATGGTGTCCGGGGAACCCGGACGGGAAGGGATCTCGTTGTCCAAGAGAATCCGGCGTCTCGCCGCGATCGTGCCCGCGCTCGGGCTGGCGGCAGGAGGTCTGGCCGCGGCCGGTGCGGCGGCGGCGCCTACGGCGGGCTACCAGCCGTCGGCCACCGACCATTACATCAACTACGCACCGCCGCGTGTGCAGGGCGACTTCACCACCACCGAGGAGAAGGTCCCGCCGAAGGGGGCCAAGCGCACCGCCGCCCTCGCCGCGGCGATCGACCACAAGTTCGCGGCCGGCAACCCCGTCGCGGCGCGCGTGCTGGCGCAGCACGAGAAGCAGGCGATCAGGACCGGCAAGAACCCCTTCGACTTCATCTACAAGAAGGCGAAGACGACCCGCACCGCCAAGCTGCTCACGCTGCTGGTCGAGTTCAACGACCAGGCCAACGACGACTTCTCCGGCTGGTCGCACCCGAAGACGACCGACGACGTCAACGACTGCGTGACCGAGCCGGCCGGCACCAAGCTGAACGGCCCGCTCCACAACCACATCCCCAACCCGGCGACGGCCGGCGGCGGGGGCAAGGACAACAACTCCATGTGGGTGGCGGACTTCAACACCGCCCACTACAACAACATGCTCTACACCTCCAAGGGGATCACGACCCGGGTCCGGCCGGACCTGAAGGACCCCCGGGACGGCAAGAAGGGCATCGACATCTCCGGCTCCACCATGAAGAACATGTACGAGGAGCTGTCGAAGGGCGCCTACACCGTCACCGGCGAGGCCGTCGGCTGGCTGAAGGTCCCGCACTCCGAGGCGTGGTACGGCGCCGGCAAGTGCGGCACCTACCCGCAGGACATGACCGGCCACCCGGACAACCCGCGCGGCGCCGCCCAGCTCGCGGTCGACGCGGTCGACACCCTGGTGAAGACGAACCCCTCGTTCCCCTGGGCCGACTACGACGTCGAGGACGTCTCCGACGCCGACGGCGACGGGAACTTCGACGAGCCCGACGGCGTCATCGACCACCTTGTGCTGATCCACGCGGGCGAGGACAAGTCCGGCGGCGGCGGCAACGAGGGCACGTTCGCCCTGTGGGCCCACTCCAGCGACGTGGCGGGCGGCTACACGATCCCCGGCACGAGCAAGAAGATCTCCAACTACATCCTCCAGCCCGAGGACTCCGGCGTGGGCGTGTTCGCCCACGAGTACGGCCACGACCTCGGTCTGCCGGACCTGTACGACACCACCGGCGCGGGCGACTCCGACGTCGACTTCTGGGACCTGATGTCGAGCGGCTCGCACTCCGGGCCGATCTTCCAGTCCCTGCCGACGCACATGAGCATCTGGGACAAGTGGGTGCTCGGCTGGGCCAACCCGAAGATCATCGAGCCGGGCGCGGCCAAGCAGCTCGCCGTGATCGGGCAGGCCTCCCGGACGCCGAAGGGCACCGAGGACGGCGTACGGATCAACCTGCCGGACAAGCTGAACATCATGTCCACCCCGCACAGCGGGTCGAACATGTGGTGGTCCAACAGCGACCAGAACTGGGCCGACCAGAAGCTCGTCCGCACCGTCGCCGTGCCGGCCGGCACGGACGTGAAGTTCCGCTGGTGGAGCGACTGGGGCATCGAGGCCGACTGGGACTACGGCTTCTTCGAGGTCTCCGCCGACGGCGGCGCCACCTGGGCCGAGCAGAAGATCTTCGACGAGGACGGCACGCTCGTCAGCACCGGTGACGACTACACCGACCCCAACGGCCGCATGAAGGACTACGGCGGCAAGAAGTACGGCCTGACCGGCGAGAGCGGCGGCTGGCACCACCTGTACGCCGACCTCGCGCCGTTCGCCGGCAAGACCGTGCAGATCCGCTTCCGGTACAACACGGACGCGGCCTCCGTGGAGCGTGGCTGGTTCAACGACGACTTCTCGGTCACCAACGGCGCCACGGCGGTCTGGACCGACGACGTCGAGGGCGGCGCCAACGGCTGGACGACCGTCAAGGGCACGTTCACCGACACCACCGGCGGCGGCTGGACCATCCACCCCGGCCGGGTGCAGGCGGCGCAGTACTACCTCGCCGAGTGGCGCAACTTCGACGGGTTCGACCAGGGCCTGAAGTACGCGTACGACACGACCTGGCTGCGCGACGGCGCGTGGAAGGTCGAGAAGATCGCCTACAACGCCCCGGGCCTGCTCGTCTGGTACCGCGACACCTCGCAGGGCAACAACAACGTGTCCGACACGACGTTCGACCTGCCGTCGGTGGGCCCGAAGGGCCAGCTGCTCCTCGTCGACTCGCACTACGAGCCGCTGCGCCGTACGGGCGAGGCGGCGGCGCACGACCCGAGCACGCTGAAGAACCTCCCGTCGCGCCCGCAGTCGTCGAACGCCGCGTTCAACTTCGCCGGGACGTACCCGTTCAAGGAGTGCGTCGAGGGCGAGCCGTTCACCGAGTACTGCACCTCGTTCGGCAAGCAGTCCGCGGTGAAGGAGTTCACGGACGCCAAGGGCTGGTACCCCGGCCTGGAGCTTCGCGACGGCAGCCTGTACTACCGTCACCGCGACGCCTCCGTGGTCATCCCGTCCAAGGACAACCAGCCGTACTCGACCAGGATCGTCAACCCCGACGGCACGCCGGCGACCGACCTCTACGGCACCGACATCGGCGGCGCGATCCTCGGCAGCGGCAACCCCGGTGACGAGGGCAAGCAGCTCGGTGTGCAGATCAAGCTGGTCAGCCCGCTTCCGCTCAACCTGGGTGCGGTCGTCCAGATCACTCCCGCCAAGAAGTAACGGCCACCGGGTGGCGTGACGCCACCCGGCAGCCCGTGGTGTGGCCACAGTGCATGGTCACGGTGCATGGTCACGGTGCATGGTCACGGTGCATGGTCACGAGCCCTGCCACGGTGCATGGTCACGGTGCCCGGCCGCCGTCCGCTCATGGACGGCGTGCCGGGCACGTCCATGCCGGGGGCGTCCCGGCGTCCCGATCCGGGGCCGGGAACGGCCGGCGGCGATGCGCGCCCGCGCCCGGCGGCCCCTAGCATGTCAGCGTGCGGAGCAAGGCGGATCACACCGCGGCCATCCACCGGGACCGGAAGGCCGCCGTCGTCGTGAACACCAGGTCCAGGCGGGGCCGCCGCCGTTACGCGGAGGTGCTGCGGCTGCTGAAGGACGGGGACTTCCGGCTCACCGGCGTCCATCCGGTGACCGACCCCTCCCGGCTGCGCGACGTGCTCACCCGCGCGCTCGACGCCGGGCCCGACCTCCTCGTGGTCGGCGGCGGAGACGGCACGCTGAGCAGCTCGGTCAGGCACGTGGCCGGCCGCGACGTCGCCCTCGGCGTGCTGCCCCTCGGCACCACCAACAACTTCGCCCGCAGCCTCGGGCTGCCGCTCGACCTCGCCGGGGCGATCGGCGTGTTCAGCGGAGGCAAGGTGGCCGACATCGACCTCGGGATGTGCGGCGACCGGCCGTTCGCCAACCTCGCGAGCTTCGGCGTGTCGGTCGAGGTGGCCGGCACCGTCAGGCCGTGGGTCAAGCGTATGCTCGGCCGGGCCGCCTACCCGCTGACCGCGCTCACGATCCTGCCGGGGCACCGGCCGTTCCGCGCGTACATCACCGTGGACGGCAAACGCCACGAGCTGCTGACCCACCAGCTCAACATCGCCAACGGGCGGTTCCACGGCGGCTGGCAGATCGCCAGGGACGTCAGTATCGACAACCGCAGGCTGGTGGCCTACCAGCTCGGCTCGGGCAAGCGGCTGCGGCTGCTCGGGGAGACGCTCGTACGGGCGACCACCGGCAAATGGACCAGCCTCGCGGGCGGCCCGTTCGTCACCGGCCAGGAGATGCTGCTGGAGACCGACCCGCCGCTGGCCGCCGACATCGACGGCGAGGTGCGGCTGCGTACCCCGCTGGTGCTGAAGAGCATCCCCAACGGACTGCGGGTAATGGTCCCGCAGGACTTCGTGGACACGTGATCCGCTACGCGTCCTCCTCGGCGGCGAAGGCCCGGTAGGCGGGCCGCAGCAGGTCGAGCAGCGGGATGTGCCTGGCCTTGACCGGCGGCGGGTCCAGCGCGCGCAGCAGCAGGTCGGAGGGCGAGCCGGGATCGGCCGGCGGGCCGAGGCGGGCCGGCGAGACGCCCGAATCGTAGAAGTCGCCGACGCGCTCCGCGAAGGGGACGTCGGTCACGTCGAGAGGCGCCGGCGTCACGCCGCCCGTCCCGCCGGTCCGCCCGCCGGTGTGGCGGAGGGCGTCGAGCAGCGTGTCCCTGGCCATGCCCCGCCAGGCCAGCACCAGGAACGGGTCCGCGTCGAACGCCTCGGCCAGCAGGTAGAGCACCGCGGACAGGTGCTTGCAGGGGAACCCCCAGTCGGGGCAGGAGCACTCCATGTCCAGCCCGCGCTCGCCCGGGAAGAGCGGCAGCCCGCACTGCTCGAAGACGTCCTCGATCTCCGGCGGCATCTCCCCGGCGAGCAGCTTGGCGCGGTGCACCGCCCGCGCGCCCAGCGCCCCGGTCAGCGCCGCCCACTCGTCCGCGCCGTACGCCGTGATCCGCACGCGCACGTCGTACGGCTCCGGGCGGGAGCCCTGCACCCTGGCCTTCACCAGGCCGGGACCGAGGTCGAGGTCGAGCACCTGGCCCCGCCGCGCGTACGCGCGCCCCCGGCTCAGCCTGCCCGCGTCGCAGATGAGCTCCAGGACGTCGACGAAACGCCGCGACCACCACTGCTCGCCGATGGATCCCCGCTTCGAGCGCGCCCTGATGCCGCCGTCGACCCTGATGGGCCGTGCGGCCTCGAACCAGCCGTCCCGTCCGGCGGGCACTCAGCTCACCGCCTCGGGGGACAGGCGGAACAGCTCGCGCAGCTCCGCCGTGGACAGCCCGGCGATCCAGTCCTCGCCCGTCCCGACCACGCTCTCCGCCAGGGCCTGCTTGCGCTCGATCATCTCGTCGATCCGCTCCTCCAGGGTGCCTACGCAGATGAACTTCCTGACCTGCACGTTCCGGGTCTGCCCGATGCGGAACGCCCGGTCGGTCGCCTGGTTCTCCACGGCCGGGTTCCACCACCGGTCCACGTGCACGACGTGGTTGGCGGCGGTCAGATTGAGCCCGGTGCCCGCCGCTTTGAGCGACAGCAGGAAGATCATCGGCTCGTCGCCGGTCTGGAACCGCTCCACCAGCGCGTCACGCGTCTTCTTCGGCAGCCCGCCGTGCAGCCACAGCACCGGGCGGTCGAGCCGAGCCGCAAGGTAGGGCTGCAGCATCGAGCCGAACTCGGCGTACTGCGTGAAGACCAGCGCCTTGTCGCCCTCGCTCACGATCTCCTCGGCCAGTTCCTCCAGCCGGGCGAGCTTCCCCGACCGCCCGGCCAGCCGCGAGCCGTCCTTGAGCAGGTGGGCGGGGTGGTTGCAGACCTGCTTGAGCCGGGTCATCGCGGCCAGCACGTTCCCGCGCCGTTCGATGCCCTCGCTGCCGGCGATCCGGCCCATCATGTCCTCGACCACCGCCTGGTAGAGGCTCGCCTGCTCCGGGGTCAGCGTGCACCAGACCTTCATCTCCATCTTGTCCGGCAGATCGGAGATGATCGTCTTGTCGGTCTTGAGGCGCCGGAGCACGAACGGGCCCGTGGCCCGCTTGAGCGCGGCGGTCGCCGTCTCGTCGCCGTGCCGTTCTATCGGCTCCTGGTAGCGGTCGCGGAAGGCCCTCGCCGGTCCGAGCAGGCCGGGGTTGCAGAACTCCATGATCGACCAGAGCTCGGCCAGATGGTTCTCGACCGGCGTGCCGGTCAGCGCCAGCCTCGTCCGCGCCGGGAGCGAGCGTACGGCCTGCGCCTGCCGGGCGGCCGAGTTCTTGACGGCCTGCGCCTCGTCGCAGACGACCCGGGCCCAGGTGAACCCGGCGAGGACGTCGCGGTCGCGCAACGCCGTGCCGTAGGTGGTGAGGACGATGTCGGCCGCGGCGACCCGCTCGGCCAGCTCCGCGCCGCGCAGGCGGCCCGAGCCGTGGTGGAGGTAGACCTCCAGCGACGGTGCGAACCGGGCGGCCTCCTTCTGCCAGTTGCTGAGCAACGACATCGGGCACACCAGCAGCGTCGCCCCCGCCCGCCCTTCTTCCTCGCGTTCGCGCAGAAGAAGGGACAATGTCTGAAGAGTCTTACCGAGTCCCATATCGTCCGCGAGAATGCCTCCAAGTCCGATTTGGGACATGAAGGTGAGCCAGGCCAGACCCCGCTCCTGGTACGGCCGGAGCGTGCCGTGGAAGGCGGCGGGGGTCGCCACGGGTTCGAGACGGCGGTCGGCCTCGCCGGAGAGCAGGTCGCCGAGCAGGCCGTCGGCGTCCACCCGGACCAGGGGAAGGTCGTCGTCCCCGCCGTGCACCACCTCGCGGACGACCTCGCCGACCGTCATCTGGCCCGATCCGCGCCGCTCCACCGCCTTCAGCGCGGCCCCGAGCTGCCGGGCGTCCAGCTCGACCCACTGCCCCCGCAGCCGGACCAGCGGCACCTTGAGCCGGGCCAGCTCGGCCAGCTCCGCCTCGCTGATCGTCTCGTCGCCGACGGCCAGCTCGGCCCGGAAGTCGACGAGCTGCGCCAGCCCGAACCCCTGGTCGGCGGCGGCGCCCGGCCCGGAGCGCGACCGGGCCGTCAGCTTCAGGCCCAGCCGGGCGCGGCCCGCCCACGCGGGAAGCTGCACGCCGAACCCGGCCGACTGGAGGAGCGGCGCGGCGTGGCGCAGGAAGTGGAAGGCGCCCTCGACGTCGAGGTCGACGTGCGCCGGCCGGGCCTCCCGGAGGGCGTCGTCGATCCTCGGATAGAGGCGGGCCGCCCGGCCCAGACCGGCGAGCAGCGTCTCGTCCGGCCGCCCGGGAAGGCCCGGCAGACCGGGCAGGGTCTCGCCCGTCCAGACGAGGGAAGCGGGCAGGTAGAGGCTGGGGTCCTCGGCCGACTGGAGCGCGAACTCCACCCGCCACCTGCCGCCGCCCGCGTGGGCCGCCGCGTCCGTTCCGGTCGCAGCGCCCGCGTGGGCCGCGGCGTACCCGGCGGCGACGGCCGGGCCCGCGACCGGTGCGGAGCCGGGCCGGGGACCGGACACGGGCCCCGGCTCGAACTCGGGCTCGAACTCGAACTCGGGCTCGGGCTCAGGTTCGGGCTCGACGAGGCGGAAGCACACCCTGACCGGGCCGTCGAGCTGGTGGGCCGCCCGGAACCACTCCTGCAGCGGCCGGGCCAGCGCCTCCGCCTCCTCCTGGCCGGCTCCGGGCAGGTCCGCCTCCTCGCCGGTGAGGGCCACCGTCCACCGGTCGGCCAGGGGAGCGCGCCGTCCCGGACGGTGCCCGCCCAGCAGGCGCTCCGGCAGCGCCTGCCGTACGGCGGCGTCGGCCAGGCCCGCCAGCGCCTCCATCAGCACGTGGGCGGACGGGCGCTCCTCATCCACGGCCCGGCAGACCGGCGGCATCGCGGCGGCGAGCTCGCGGAAGCGGTCGGCGTGCGGGCCGGTCAGCACCGGCCGCCAGCGGGCCGCGTAGCCGCCGTCCTCGGTGACGAGCTGGGGCAGCACCCTGCCCCGCCGCACCAGCTCCCGGGCGTGGGCCGCGACGACCGCGAGATAGCGCAGGGACGGCCCGGGGAGCATGTCGGCGAGGCGGTCGTCCGGTTCCGGCGACTCCACCGGTGTGTGGGCCGCCTCGCCGAGCGTGGTGAGCAGGCGCATCGCCGCGCCGGCGTCGACCAGCAGGGCGGGCACCCGCCACGGCCTGATCCCGGCTCGGCGCGCGCGGACCTGCAACCCGGTCTCCGGTGAGGGCAGGGGACCGGACGCCGAACCGGGCAGGAGGAGCACCACCTCACCCGGCACGGCCTTTCCTGCCGCCTCGGCCGCCGCCTCCCCCCAGCCCGGCAGCGCGGCGACGAGGGCGCTCGCCGGGGCGGCGAAGGGATGGGGCCGGACCTTGGCCCTGGAGGTCACCGGCTCCACGCCGGCCGTCTCCTCCGCCCAGAGCACAAGCCGCCCGCCGTCCCAGGCCGCGTGTAGCACGAGCACACCGTCTCCTCCCGCCACCCCGGAACGCTAGCAGCGCCTCCGGCGCCGTATGTTCGCCGCAACCGGAGCCTCCAGCGACGACCGGCGACCGGAAATTCCGTGATTACTGATGATCTGGGACGGTTTGTCGTACTGCTGGGGCCGGCCGTCAACCGGGGGGAGTGCCGTCGACCGTGGTGTAGCGGCGCAGGGCGTCGGCGTCGAGCGGAGCCCCGGGAAGGGGCGATCTCCGGTCGGCGCGCAGGCCGTCCAGCATGATCTCCACCATCCGCGCCATGGCCTCCTCGCCGGGGACGGCCGGTGGCGTGTAGACGTGCAGGGTCATCAGAAGGGCGATGTCGCCGGGACCGATGTCGGGGCGCAGCGCGCCGTCCGCCTGCGCCCGCTCGGTCAGCCGCAGGACCGCGGCGACGACCCCCTGCCGGATCTCCCGCAGGTCGGCGCCGACGCGCAACCGCTGGTGCAGGAGGGGATCGAGCTTCGCGGCGAGCACGCCCAGCCGCAGGGCGACCGCGCCGCGCAGGAAGCGGCACAGCGCGTGCCACGCGTCCGGCTCCTCCCGCCCGGCGGTCTCCACCAGGTCCGCCAGGCGGCGGAGGCTCTCCTCGCCGACGGCGCGCAGCAGCGCGTCCCGGTCGGGGAAGCGGCGGTAGAGCGTGCCGACGCCCACGCCAGCCCGGCGGGCGACCTCCTCCAGCGGCACGTCGACGTTCTGCTCCAGGAACAGCTCACGGGCCGCGGCGACGATCAGATCCCGGTTGCGGCGCGCGTCGGCGCGCAGCCCTTTCTCCACGGTCACCTCAAGAGGATCTGGACGATTTTCCTCCGGTTAGGATACCGTCATCATGCGGAGGAAATTCCTCCGGTTAGGGGGTGTGCCATGAGCGCGGTGCTCATCTCGGGGGCCGGGATCGCGGGGCCGACGCTGGCCTACTGGCTGACCAGGCACGGTTTCGAGGTCACGGTCGTGGAACGCGCGGGAGAGGTGCGGTCCAGCGGCAACCCGGTGGACGTCAGGGGAGCCGCCGTCGCGGTCGCCGAACGGATGGGCGTCCTGCCCCGGCTGCACCAGGCCGCCACCGGCACGACCGGGGTCAGCTTCGTCGACGCGGCGGGCAGGCGGGTCGCCCGGATGGACATGCGCGCCGTACAGCGGCCGGGCGAGGTCGAGGTGCCACGCGGCGACCTCGCGTCGATCCTGTACGAGGCGAGCCGCGACGACGCCGAGTTCCTCTTCGACGACTCCGTCACGGGGCTCGCCCAGGACGAGCACGGCGTGGACGTCACCTTCGAGCGCGCCGGCTCCCGCCGCTTCGACCTGGTGATCGGCGCCGACGGCCTGCACTCGGTGACGCGGCGCCTGACGTTCGGCCAGGAGAACGGCCTCGTGCGCCACATGGGCCTGTACGTCGCGACGACACCGCTCGGCGTCGAGGCGGTGGCCGGGAACGGCCGGGACATCCTCATGCACAACGCCCCCGGCAAGGCGGTCGCCGTCAGCCCCATGTCCGCGGGCGCGTTCTTCCTCTACCGGAGCCCGGCGGAGCCCGGGTTCGACCACCGCGACACCGGGCAGCACAAGCGGATGCTGACCGCCGCATTCGCGGACGTGTCCTGGCGGGCGCCGGAACTGCTCGAACGGGTGCGTACGGCCGACGACCTCTACTTCGACTCCGTCAGCCAGGTGCGCCTGCCCCGCTGGTGGAAGGGCAGGGTCGCGCTCCTCGGCGACGCGGCCTCGTGCGTGTCGCTGTTCGGCGACGGCTCCACGCTGGCGATGACGGGGGCGTTCACCCTCGCCGAGGCGCTGGCCGCCCATCCCGGCGACCCCGGCGCGGCCTTCGGCCGGTACGAGGCCGTCCACCGGCGCCTGGTCGAGCCCAGGCAGCGCGCCGTCGGCCAGGCGTCGGCGCTCCTGGCCCCCGCCACGCGAGGCGGCATCCTCGCCCGCAACCTCGCCACCCGCCTGTGGCCCGCCGTGGTCGCCGCCACCCGCCTCAAGCAGGCCCTCGCCCGATGACACGCCGCGTGAAGTTCATGCTGATATGGCGTGAATACAGGTAAGGGCCGTTCCTTGTATACGCAAGAATGCGCCGGAGTGTTCAGATGTAGCGATTTTTCACTATTTTGGCTGCTGCGACCTGCACTTATTCGCGGAAAGTGCCGTCCTGATCACAGTGCTATTGCCCAGGCTTTACCATCGTTCCTCATGCGACTGTTCAGGCGTAGAGAGAGGAGCGGAGACGAAGAGATTCTCACTCAGTACGGCAGCAGGGACCGCCCCGTCAAGGGTCGGCCATTTAAGGACGAGCCGGTAAAACCGCACGTTGCCGACGCCGTCTCCTTGATGCGCGGCAAGCTGACAGTCGACGAGGCCGTACGTTGCTTCCCGAACAGGAGGTCGCCCGCCACCGGCGATGGTGCCAGGTACACGACGGCGGGAACATTCCGTGAGGCATTATTTCGCGTCAGGTTCACCCCGAACGCGTGGAACCCGGTTCACGTTTCGGTTGAGAATCTAGACTCGAAGCGTCCGTGGACAGATGATGACAGGGATCGCTTCAACGCCTGCTTTGGAGATCCGGAGTGGAGGGAGGGTGACGATGAGTGGTCAGATCCATCTGAGGATCGGTGCCGAGCCCTGGCGGCCGGCCGACTCAGCCAAGATCGACAAGGTGCTCAACCACTACGACATCCCACTCGCGGGGATCCTTCGCCAGCACGGCAGCTACTTCATCTTCGAATGCCTGGAAGGCCACACCAAGGACACGAACATCTGGGCGTACGCCAAGATAGACCGTGCCGAGCGGAAGGCGATCCGGAAGTCCAAGGGTGACGATCTGCAGAAGCTCTTCGACCACATCCTGAGTTCGCGTACCTTCACTGCGGCTCTGGCGATCGATCACAGCGTCGAGATCAGCGCGGAGGTCCGGGCGGTGCAGCCCAAGGCGGCCCCGGCCGCAGCGGCGCAGCCGGTGCAGGCCCCCAAGGCGGCGGCCAGTCAGGCGATCCACATCAAGGTGGACCGTGTACAGAGCGCCGGGACCTTGGCCGCCGCCTGCTGATCGAGCGATCGCCTCGGTGCCGCTCTCGCCGTCGATGACGGCGGGCGTGCGGTGACGGCGCACCGAGGTCAGGTCATGGTCAGGCCAGGGCTTCGGGGGCGGAGGCCGGAGGTGCGCCAGGTGGCGCCGGAGGAGGTGACGGCGAAGGCCTCGTAGCCGTGCAGGCCCTCCACCCAGTCTCTGGCCGCGGCGCCCATGGCGAAGGCGCTCGTGGCGTACGCGTCGGCCAGGGTGAGATCGGGCCCGACCACCGTCACCGAGGCCAGCCCGGTCGCCGGTCGGCCCGTGTGCGGGTCGACGACGTGCGCGCCGCGTTCGGCGGTGCCCGAGGTCGCCACGGCGAGGTCGGTCCCCGACACCACGGCGGCGAGTTCGCCCGGCCGGAGGGGGTGGGCGACGCCGACGCGCCAGGACCGGCCGGGCGCGGGCGAGCCGGACAGCCGGACGTCCCCGCCGCCGTTCACGCAGTGGTCGGCGGCGCCCGCCGCGCGAAGGATGGCCGAGGCGCGCTCGACCGCCCAGCCCTTGACGAGGGCGGAGGGATCGAGGCGGCCCCGGGGATGGAGGGTGAAGTAGCCGTGGGAGACCAGCGCGACCGACTCGCAGAGGCGCAGGACGTCCGCCACCTCCGCCGGGCAGCCGGCCAGGGTGATCTCGCCCCGGCTCAGGCGGCTCACCGCGCTGTCCGGCTTGTACGTCGAGAAGACCTCGTCCACGTGGTGCAGCCAGGCCACCGCCTCCGCGACGTACGGCCCGGGGTCGGAGTGGCGCCCGTCGGAGTCGGGCCCGTCGGAGTCGCGGATGTCGAAGGAGAAGACGGTGCCCATGACGTGCTCGATGTGACGCATCAGAGGCCGGCCTTGTCGAGGGCGCTCTGCAGCGAGCGGATGTAGCCGTCGCTGGTGTAGGTGGCGCCGGAGACCACGTCGATCTGGGCCGACCGGGCCGACAGCGCCTCCTCGTCGAGGATCGGCAGCGCCTCGTTGTTGATCTCGATGTCCCGGTGGTTGTTCTGCGGGGCCACCAGCACCCTGATCCCGGCCATCCTCCCGCCGGCGATCACGATCTCCACCTGCACCGGCCCCCACCGGGTGTCGGCGGCGTCACCGGTGACGGTCTTCTCCCCGCTGGTGGCGCCGGCGGTGGCTCCCGCCCCGCTCCAGCCGCCCAGTGTCTCCTGGGACTGGGTCTCCTGGGTCTGCGCATCCCGGGGCCCGGAGGAGTCCGGGAATCCCCGGCCGAAGCGGCCCCCGTCCTCGCCCCTGTCCCCGTCGCCGTCGCCGTCCCCCAGACCGGAGCCGGTCCCTTCGGCCACGGCGGCGGGGCGCGCGGCGGGCGAGGTCACCTCATGGGGCTTGAACGACAGCAGCAGCACGAGGCCGACGGCGGTCGCGAGCACGGCCAGAATGGCTCTGCGCATGGAACTTCCAATCCGGGGATGGTTCAGAACTCGAACGATTCGTGGTGGACGCGGCGGCGGGGGACTCCGGCGGCGCGCAGCGCGGCGACGACGGCGGTGGTCATTCCGTCGGGCCCGCAGACGTACGCCTCGTGGTCGCGCAGGCCGGGCACGAGCGCGGCCAGCGTCTCGGGCCTGAAGGGGTCGCCGACGAGGGCGCGGGGGCCGACGCAGTAGTGCAGGGTCGCGCCCCGCGTCGCGGCGATCTCCTCCAGTTCGGCGCGGAGGACCAGGTCTCCCGCGTCACGGGCCCGGTAGAGGAGGGTCAGGTCGCCGGGGGCGGCGGGCAGGGCCTCGAACAGCGCGCGCAGCGGGGTGATGCCGATGCCGCCCGCGACGAGCAGGACCTTGCGCGCGCGGCGTGCCCGCCCGGTGAGGGCGCCGTACGGCCCCTCGGCGAGCACGCGGGTGCCCGGCCGCAGCCCGGCGAGAGACCGGCTCTGGTCGCCCAGGTCCTTCACGGTGATCCGCAGTTCGCCGTTCCGCGGCGGGGCCGACAGCGAGTAGGGGTTGGCGGACCACCACAGGTCCCGGGTCAGGAACCGCCAGCGGAAGAACTGGCCCGGCTCGGCCCGCAGCCGGTCGAGCCGCCGTCCCGTGACGTGGACGCTGACGACGCCGGGCGCCTCCCGCACCACCCGCGCGACCCTGAGCCGGTGGCGCAGGGCCAGTCGTGCGGGCGTGAGGAAGCGGTACCAGACCAGCAGCGCGGCGACGCCCAGATAGAGGGCGTACCACGCGACCTGCGCGGGCCGGTCGCCGATGAACTCCTCGCCGGTGGCCAGTTGGTGGCCGAAGGCCAGCCAGGTGGCCAGATAGGTGTAGAAGTGCAGGTGGAACCACGTCTCGTAGCGCAGTTTCGGACGGATCCGGCGGGCGGAGACAACGCCGACGCCGACCAGGAGCAGCAGCGCCACCGTGGCCTTGAGCACGTCCGGATAGGTCAGGTTGAGCGTGACCGTCTCGCGCACCACGTCGGTGTGCTCGGCCACCGCGTAACCCCAGGTGATCAGGAGCAGGTGGGCGACCGACAGGCCGACCACGTAGCGGCCGCCCATCGAGTGCCAGCGGGCGAGCCGGTCGGCGCCGACCCCGCGCTCCAGCGCCGGGACGCGGGCCATCAACGCCAGCAGGACGGCGATCGCGTACCCCGCGAGCAGCCCGGTGATCCGGCCCGCGTTGGTCAGCCAGCCGTCGAGGCCGGCGACCGCGGGCGTGTGCGCCCACCACAGGCCGGCCACGGCGACCGTCCCCGCGGCGATGACCGCCAGAACCGCCTCCGGGCGGGCGAGCACCCCTCGTGGCGGCGGCTGCGCGTGGCCCGTGGCCGCCGCCCGGCCGGCGAAGGTCGTGGTCAAAGGTGCCTCCCTTTCCTCGTGCGCGACTCACGCTGCCAACCGAACCTCTTGTTTTCCTATGAACAGGGGCACGCCGGGAGCCTTCATAGGATTCGCAGAACGTTCTCAGAGGAAGCGCCGGAGCAGTGGGGAGGACCCTGGCATCATCATGCGTACGACATCGAACGGCCTGCCTGATCTGGTCCGCCCCGACGGGACGCCCGTGCGCGTCCTCGTGGTCGACGACGAGCCCGACCTCGTCGAGGTCCTGGGCGCTGTCCTGAAATACGAGGGGTGGGACGTGCGCACCGCCGGCGACGGCGCGTCGGCGGTGCGCACCGCCCGGGAGTTCCAGCCGGACGCGGTGCTGCTGGACGTGATGCTGCCCGACTTCGACGGGCTGGAGGTCCTGCGCCGCCTCCGGACGGAGGCCCCGGACGTCTGCGTGCTGTTCCTCACCGCCCGTGACTCCGTCGAGGACCGCATCGCGGGGATCACCGCGGGCGGGGACGACTACGTGACCAAGCCGTTCAGCCTGGAGGAGGTGCTCGCCCGGCTGCGCGGGCTGCTGCGCCGCGCCGGGATGGCGCGTACGGCCGAGGGCGACCGGCTCACGGTCGGCGACCTCGTGATGGACGAGGACGCCCGCGAGGTGACCCGGGGCGGAGAGCTCGTCGAGCTCACCCCGACCGAGTTCGAGCTGCTGCGCTTCCTCATGCGCAACCCCCGGCGGGTGCTCAGCAAGGCGCAGATCCTCGACCGGGTCTGGTCGTACGACTTCGGCGGGCAGGCGCACGTGGTCGAGCTGTACATCAGCTATCTGCGCAAGAAGATCGACGCGGGCCGCCCCGCACTGATCCACACCGTGCGGGGCGTCGGATACGTCCTCAAGCCGTGAGGGTACGGCTGAGGCCGCCGCGCACGCTGCGGGCCCGGCTGGTCGCCGGGACGCTCGTGCTGCTCGTGCTGGCCTGCGCGGCGGCGGGCACCGCGTCCTCCCTGCTGCTCGAACGGTTCATGGTGGACCGGGTGGACCAGCAGCTCGGCATGCAGGCCGGCCGGTACGCGGCCAGCCTGGAGCACGAGGAGCGCGAGGAGCACCCCCACGGGTACGACGGGCGGAACCCGTTCGCCGAGCGCGGGGACACCCGGGGGCAGGCGCCCGGCACGCTCGGCGTCCGGGTCGTGAACGGCCAGGTGGGCACGCCCGCCGTGGTGGGCCGGGCCGACCCGTCCCTGCCGGCGGCCGACGAGAGGGCGCTGGCCTCCGTGCCGCCCGACGGCGCCGGGCACACCCTGGACCTGTCGCGGCTCGGGCGGTATCGCCTGATGGCCGTGCGGAGCTCCGGCGGGGACATCCTCCTCACCGGCCTGCCGCTGGCGGACGTGCACGACACGGTCCGGCGCCTGCAACTGGCCGAGATCGCGGTGTTCGCCGTCGTCGTGCTCGTGACCGGCGTCGCCGGGGCCGTGTGGGTGCGGCTCTCGCTGCGCCCGCTGGACCGGGTCGCGGCCACCGCCCGGCGCGTCGCCCGCCTGCCGCTGTCGGACGGCGAGGTGGCGCTGCCCGACCGGGTCCCCGACGAGGATCCCCGTACGGAGATCGGCCAGGTGGGGCTGGCCTTCAATCGCATGCTCGGCCACGTCGGGCAGGCGCTGGCCCACCGCCACGCCAGCGAGGAACGCATGCGCACCTTCGCCGCCGACGCCAGCCACGAGTTGCGCACCCCGCTCGCGACCGTCCGCGCCCATGTCCAGCTCGCCCGGCGCGATCCCGCGGAGGTGCCCGGGAGCGTGCGCCACGCCCTGGAGCGCGCCGACGCGGAGTCGTCCCGCATGGGCAAGCTGGTCGACGACCTGCTGCTGCTGACCCGGCTTGACGCGGGCCGGCCGCTCGCCCGCGAGGAGGTGGACCTGACCCGGATGGTGATCGACGCCACCGGCGACGCCCGCGTCTACGCTCCCGGCCACCACTGGCGGCTGGACCTGCCCGAGGAACCCGTGACGGTCCCCGGCGACCCCGACCGGCTGCACCAGGTGGTCGTCAACCTCCTGGGCAACGCCCGCGCGCACACCCCGCCCGGCACGACCGTCACCGTGGCGCTGCGTGAGCGGGCGGTACGTGAAGGGGCGGTACGTGAAGGGGTGCCGGGCGGGTCCGGCCCGGGTTCCGGACGGGTCGAGCTGACCGTGACCGACGACGGCCCGGGCATCCCGGCGGACCTCCAGGGCGAGGTCTTCGAACGGTTCGTCCGCGCGGACAAGGGACGCTCGCGCGCCTCCGGCGGCAGCGGCCTCGGGCTCGCGATCGTCCGGGCGGTCGTGGCCGCCCATGGCGGGACGGTCGACGTCGAGAGCCGCCCCGGACGCACCGTCTTCCGGGTGAGCCTGCCCTCCGCGTGACACCCTGCTGACCTCGAACCCCCATTCGAGGGGGTCGCATGAAACATATGTTGCATATGAGGAATACTTGGATGAATGGGGGGCAGGGGGGTCTTTCTGAGCGGGGGTCCCCGCGATAAGAGAGGTGTGCAATGACCGCGACCGCTATCGAGCGCCGCAACCTGGACGGGCTCGCCCATCCGTGGCCTGACGACCGTTACGAGGTCAGGTGCGACAGGGAGAGCCCGTACACCGGTAGCCGTGACCGCTACCACTACGCGAAGAACGCGGTGGAGTCCGCGAAGGCGCTGGAGAGAGCGGGGCTGGCCCGCCGTGTGGTGGTCGTCAGGCTTGCGGACGAGACCGTGATCTACGATCGTGTCGGCGACGTGAACCTGCCGCCGGAGGCCTGGTGACGAGGCCGGCGGACGTGGCTTGGTGAACCGTTTCCGACGTGTCACACGACACAGCGCATGACGACGATCCCCCCGGGAGGAGGCCTCCCGGGGGGATCGTCGTGTGGTTGCCGCCGTCAGGAGCCGGTCATGAGGGCGTGCAGGTCACGGCGGGAGCGCCGCCTCCGCCCCCGCTGGTCAGGAGGCTGAAGACGGTCGAGCCGCCCACCGGGAGGGCGCCGTTGTAGCTCTCGTTGCCGAACGCGTAGATGCCCGGCAGGCCGATCACCGGGAGTGACACGGCTCCTCCGACCCGGTTGACGACGGTGCCGTCGGTGTAACGCACCGACACGCGCCAGCCCTTCATGGCCGACGATCCGCTGTTGCGCACGGTCACCTGCGCGAGCGCGCCGTAGCTCTGCGAGCCACCCCACACGCTGCTGATCACGTAGGTCGCGGTGCAGCCGAGCGAGTCGGCGGCGGCCGGAGCGGCCGTGGCCGCCGCGGTCCCCACGGACGCCAGGGCCAGCGCCGCCGCGGCGATTGTCGTCCTGATCATCGTGCTTTCCTTCCCTCGGTCATGTCCGTATGGATGGTGCCGACTTGCCAGGAGAAAGGTGGATGCCCGCCTTCCCCAGAGAGGGGTCCGACTGGGGAAGGCGGGCGACTGGGGCGAGCCCGGGACGGGGGCTACGCGGGTGTGCAGGTGACGGGGGACGGGATGGAGCCGGTGCCGCTACCGGTGAAGCCGAAGCTCGTGGTGGCGCCGGGGGCCAGGTTTCCGTTCCAGGACAGGTTCTTCACCGTGACGTTCGACCCGCTCTGGCTGAGCGTGCCGCTCCACAGCTGGGAGATGCTCTGGCCGCTCGGCAGCGTCCAGCCCACCGTCCAGCCGGTGATGGCCGTGGTGCCGGAGCTGCGCACGGTGACGTCCGCCTGGAAGCCGCCCTGCCACGAGCTCGTGATCTTGTACGTGGCGGTGCAGGCCTTGCCGTACTGCGTCGGGCTGACCGACGGCGACGGCGACAACGGCGGCTCGCAGTCACCGGTGTTCGACGGCGGGCAGGTCGGCGTCGGGCTGGGCGACGGCGACGGGGACGGGGACGGGGACGGGGACGGGGACGGGGAGACCGACGGGCTCGGCGAGGGGGAGGGGCTGCCGGACGGGCTGGCGGACGGGCTCGGCGACGGGGACTGCTCCGTGCCGGGCGCGTTGCCCCAGATCTTGTTGGAGCCCGAGTAGAGCGTGATGTTCTCCACGGTCACCGGCGTGGACCCCGGCGTCGTCGCGACGCCCTTGTACGACCAGTCGTTCGACGGGTCCCACGAGCCCGAGCTGGCGATCCGGAACTGGACCTCGCGCCGCGACTGCGACTGCCCCTGCGGCGCGACGACCTGACCCGAGCAGTCGATCGTGACGTAGTAGATCTTCCCGGAGAACTGCGTCGGGCCGGTCGGCGGCTTGCACTGCGTGTACGCCGAGCTCAGCGTGATCTGGCCGGGCGTGGTGTCGCCGTCGAGGGTGAAGTAGTAGCGGAACGACCCGTCGCTCAGCGCCCGCGCCGGCCAGGCCGAGTGGTTGACGACGAGCGCCTTGATCTCGGTGAAGGTCGAGCCCGTGGCGTTGACCGACGCCTGGAGGTAGATCTCCGGTCCGTCCGGGGTCTCCGTGCCGGGGAAGCCGGCCAGCGGAGTGCCGCCGTACTCCTTGACCAGCCGGACCAGCGCGCTGGTGAAACCGGCGTTGTAGTCGGTGGCGACCTCGTTCATCGTGTAGTCGCTGCGGCTGTCGGTGTAGGCGTCGTTGGCCGACGTCGGGCCGCCGACGAGCGCGCCGTACAGGATGTGGCGGCTCTGCGCAGGCTCGCTGAGGTTGTCGGACCAGGAGCCGTGCGCGGTCCGATGGTGCGGGTTGCGCGGCGGATTCGCGCCGAAGCCCACCACGAACGATGACTTGCGTGGGTTGTCGCCGAGCGCGTAGTTGATCTGGCGGACGGCGAAGTCGTGGTAACGCGCCTTGCGGGTGGCGTCGGTCAGCCAGTCGCTGTAGACGAGGGCGACGAAGGCGGTGTTGGCCGCGTAACGCAGCGACCCCCACTGGTCGAGCACGGCCTGGCCGCCGGGGGAGTAGGCGACCTTCTGCCCGTTGACGCCGACCGTCCACCAGTCGAGCCAGCGGTTGGCGTCGTCGGCGTACTGCTGCTTGCCGGTCAGCTTCGCGAGCAGCGCGTAGCAGCCGTACGACTTGTCGTCCCAGGCGATCGTCCACTTGTACGACTTGGTCGTCGACTGCGGCTCGGTGCCGAGGTTGGCGTAGTACGACTCGGCCTTCGCGAGGTAGGAGGAGTCGCCGGTGGCGCGGTAGAGCCAGATGGCGCCCCAGACCAGCTCGTCGTTGTACCCGCTCCAGGACTTGTAGTAGCCGGCCGCGTCGGTGATGCAGTCGCTGTACTTGCCCCGCACTGTGTCGGCGAAGGTGTACAGCTGCTTGGCGTGCGTCAGCAGCTTGTCGGCGTACGTCGCGTCGGTGGGCCGGAAGACCATCGAGGAGGCGGCCATCGCGGCGGCGGTCTCGCCGGCCAGGTCGGAGCCGCCACAGGAGGAGTCGATCTTGTAGGCGGGCCGGGCCATCGGCAGCACCTCGGCCGGTCCCCACCACTTGTGGTCGTCGCCGCCGTTGCCGACCTGCCCGTACAGGACGTTCGGGGAGGGGTGGGCCTTGACGAAGTAGTCGTTGACGAAGCGCAGGTTGTTGAGCAGGTAGGAGATCTGCCCGGACGAGGTGTAGGCGTCGCGGTACTCGACCGCGCCCCACGCCAGCATCGTCGTGCTCGCCGCCATCGGCAGGCCGAACTTGACGTGGTCGCCCGCGTCGAACCAGCCGCCGGTCAGGTCGAGGCCGACGTCCTTGCCGTCGTTCAGGGCCGAGTCGCCGCGCCAGGAGACGCGGTTCGTGGACGGCAGCTTGCCGGACTGCTGGGCCTCGTAGAAGAAGAGCGACTTCTGCAGGGCCTCCGCGTAGTTGTACGCCGGGGCCGCCGCGGCGGTGGAGGGGACGGCGGCCGGGACGACCGCCGAGGAGATGATCAGCGCCGCCAGAGCCGGGAACGTACGCCGCATGAAGGTGTGCCTCGCATAGGTGGGGGGGTCGGGGGCGCGGCGGCGGGTCAGGCGCCGCCGCGCCCCGGCTTACTGGGGGTGCGGTGAAGGGTCAGGCGACACCGCACCCCGGCCTACACGGCGTGCTCAGCCATTCGGGAAGAGCAGGCCGTACTGTCCGAGCGCGGTGGCCACGTCGGTCTGCGCCCAGAAGCGGTGGTAGCGGAAGACCGGCGCGGAGCCGCCGTTCAGGTACGACTGGACCTTCGGCCAGTCCGGGTCGTTCTTGTACCAGGACCGGATGGAGATGAAGGTCGAGTTGCTGTTGATCGGGTCACCGTTCGGCATCTTGCCGCTCCAGCCGGACGGGACGTAGATCGGGTCGTCGAGGCGGTTGTAGTCGGTCTTGGTCTCGTTGACCGACACGCCCTTGGCGTCCTGGTTGTTCTTCCAGATGCCGTCCAGGAGAGCCTTGGCCGTGGCCTTGGCCTGCGCGTTGCCCGACTTGGCCGCGTAGAACATCAGGGCCTTGGCGTACGAACCGGCCACGCCGATGTCGTCGGTGTAGTCCCGGATGGTCACGTGCAGGCCGGTGTTGGCCGGCGGCATCCCGGTGCCGCTGAAGCTGGCGTCCGGCTGACCGGTCCACACCAGCGTCGAGGGGATCTGGAAGGTGCCGTCGGAGTTCACCGTGGTGCCCGCCAGCGCCCAGGCGACCCACTTGTCGAGGATGGTCTTGGCGTCGGCGTTGCCGCTGGCGTAGTAGAGCTCCGCCACGCGCTCCATCGTCCAGGCCTGGAAGCCGAACCACTGGTTGGACGGCGGGTCGTGGTAGACCGGCTGCCAGTCGTAGGCCATGCCGAAGAACTTCGGCAGGCTCGACGGCGGGGCGGCGTAGTGGCCCTCCCAGCTGTTGGTCGCGCCGCCGGCGATGCCGCCCTCGGCCGACTGCAGCCACTTGTAGAACTGCAGCTGGCGGGTGAGGCTGGTCGACCAGTCGGTGACCGCGGTCGAGCCCTTGGGCTTCAGCGCGCTGACGTTCGACAGCGCCCAGGCCGCCAACGGGTTCTGGTAACCCGAGTGGTTGTGGCTGGAGCCGATGCGCCACGCCCAGCCGGCCGACGTGTCGGTCGCGCCGCCCCAGGCGTAGTACCAGGACAGCAGGTAGTTCGACGCGTTCTTGCCGGTGCCCGCCGGGCAGGAGGTGCTGGTGCAGTTGGGCTGCTTGAAGTACTTGTCGTACATCGAGTAGCGCAGGTAGTCGCCCATCTTCGCGGCGTTGGCCACGGAGGTGGAGATCTGCGACTGCTTGCCCTGCTCGGTCGCCCAGGTCAGCGCCCAGTAGGCGGCCTGGACGGCGCGGGCGTCGGCGTCCGGCGCGTTGGTGTACTTCCACTGCTTCGCGTACGACGCGTCACCGGTGAACAGGTCGAGGAACCCGTTGGGGCCGCCGAACTTGAAGGTGTCGCAGGACGGCTGCGGGATGGTCTCGAAGACCGACTCCTCGGGGCCGCGCTGGTAGGTGTTGATGTACGCCGGCTTGGTGGTGCCGTCGCCGCAGCGGCCGAAGCCGTAGGTGTTGTCGACGTCCAGCAGCCAGTGCATGCCGTAGATGTCGGAGGTGCCGTACGCGCTCTTCAGCTCGTTCGCGATCGGGTCGGTGCCGACGCTGACGCCGCTGTCGAGCTTGGACGGGTACCCCGAGATGTCGTTCCACTCACCCGCGTACGTCGCCGGCTTGCTGGGGTCGTACTTGTCGTTCGTCGGCTGGTCGGCGCGCGCCGGGATGATGTACTTCTCCATCGACTGCCACGCGGTGTTGAACTTCGACCAGTCGCCGGTGACCTTGCCGTACATCGCCTCCAGCCACAGGTAGTAGCTGTAGGCCTCGGACGTCGTCTCGTGGCCCTGGTCCGGCGCCTCCACGAGCAGCGTCTCGACCGAGTGGTACGGCACGCCCTGCGGCGAGAAGTACCCGTTGGCCGGGTCGTGGATCTTGTTGTACATCGTCAGGAAGTTCTTGACGTACTGGTTGTCCGTGCTGGGGCTCGTCGACGGCGACGCGGAAGGGCTCTGCGACGGCGACTGCGAGGGCGACTGCGAAGGCGACTGCGACGGGGACTGGGACGGCGACTGCGAGGGCGACTGGGACGGAGACTGGGACGGGCTCACGACGGCCCCGCAGGTCACCCCGTTGACGGAGAACGAGGCGGGCTTGTTGTTGCTGCCGGTCCACGTTCCCTGGAACCCGACGTTGGTCGTCGCGCCGGATCCGAGGTTGCCGTTCCACGACATGTTCGTGGCCGTGACGGTGGCGCCGCTCTGGCTCCAGTTGGCCGACCAGCCGTTCGACAGCTTCTGCCCGTTCGGGAAGTTGAACTTCAGCGTCCAGCTGCTGATCGGGTCGCCAAGGTTCTTGATGTCCAGGCTGGCGGTGAAACCGCCGGAGCCCGAACCCCAGGAGTTGAGTGCGTATTGGACATCACAGGCCACGGCGGCGGACGCAGGCGTCTGCGTCAGCCCGACGAGGAGGCCACCGGACACGGTGGCGGCCGCCAGCAGGGCGATCCGTCTCCGCGATCGTGGGAGCGCTCCCGTGCTAAGAGCTCTCGTTCGCATTTGCGGGGGGTCTCCAAAAAGAATAGGGGTGGGAAGCATCGGCTGAAGAAGTGCCAGGTAGCGGATTCGACAGCCGATGCGGGCAGGGGTGGATCTGAACCGATACGATGGGAGCGCTCCCACATCAGGATTGTGGATTGGGCCCCCGGTATGTCAATCACGCGTTGCCGGAGCCTCACCCCGTGGCCGTACGGTGCCGTGAGCCGAGGCCCCTTGCTGGCCTTTTGCCCGCCTGTGACAAAAAACGTGTGCGTACCGAACTGAAACTTTCATCTGTTCCGGTCTCTCCGTTCACCCCGGGGACGGTGGTGGTTAGGGCTCTTGGCTGCGGGTAGGCGCTTCCCAACCTGGAAGGGAGGCAGGCCATGACCATCCAGAAGGAGTCGCCGTCCACGGGCGATCTCGTCCGCCGGCTGTCCGAGGACGTCTCCCGGCTGATCCGCGACGAACTGCGACTGGCGCGGCTGGAGATGACTCGCAAGGGCAAGCGCGCCGGCATGGGCGCCGGCCTGCTCGGCGCCGCCGGCGTCGTCGCGTTGCTCGGCGGGGGTGCCCTCGTGGCCACGGCGATCCTGGCGCTCGCGTTGATCCTGCCGGCCTGGGCCGCCGCGTTGATCGTGGGCGCCGCGCTGCTGGCGATCGCCGGGCTGCTCGCCCTGGTGGGCAAGGAGCAGATGTCCCGGGCGGCGCCGCCCACTCCCGACGAGGCGATGCGCAGCCTCAAGGCAGACATCGACGTCATGAAGGAGAGTGCGCGCAGATGACCGAGACCGACCCCGGTGCGGCCCGGCCCAACGCCGGGACCGTGGGAGTGCACAGACAGGACGTGTCAGAGCCGGTCACCGACACCGAGTCGCTCAACGCCGTACGGCAGGCCAGGCCCGGCCCGGAGCCCGTCGCCGCGGCACGGGACACGACGGGGGGCACCGAGACCGAGACCGGGAGGAAAGGCGGCGAGCACGACAAGGGCCACGACGAGATCTCGGAGGTGCGCCGGGACATCGAGCGCACCCGCGACGATCTCGGGGACACGATCGAGGCCCTGGCCGCGAAGGCGGACATCAAGGGCCGGGCGCAGGAGCGCATGCACGCGACCATGACGGCGGCGCGGGCCAGGGCCACCGGAGTGGCCGGGCGGGTGCGTGAGGCCGCCCCGGCGCACATGCGTGAGGCGGCCGGCCGGGCCGGTGAGCAGGTCAGAACCGGTCCAGGCCTCGTGGCCGCCGCCGGCGCGGTCGCCGCCGCCGGGGGTGCGGTGCTGCTGCTGCGCCGGATGACCGGGGGCAGGGGCCGTACGGCGAAGACCGCCGGGCTCGGCGTGCCGATCTTCCTGAGCGGGCCGGGTCTGCTGGGCAAGCGGGGCGTGACGGGCAGGCGGAGCCTCTCCGCGAAGGCCGGCCTGCCCGCGCGGATCCGCCTGTACGGCAGGACCGGCATGCGCGGCCGCCCGGCGATGTCCCGCATGGGGATGCCCGGCAGGAGCATGTTCGGCAAGGGCATGTTCGGCGGGAAGGGCATGTTCGGCCGCGGGGGTGTCTTCGGCGGAAAGGCCATGTCCGGCCGGAGCGCGTTCGGCAAGGGCATGTTCGGCGGGAAGGGCAAGTTCGGCGGCGCGAGCATGTTCGGGAAGAGCATGCCGGGCAAGGGCATGGCGGGAAAGAGCGCGTTCGGCAAGGGCATGTTCGGCGGGACCCGTGCGATGCGCGGAGGCCGGGTGTTCGCGGCCGCGAAGCACAACACGTTCACCCGGAGGTTCGCCCACCGATGACCGACCCCGAGGACGAGCAGGGGCCGCTGGAAAGGCTGTCGCGCCGCGACTGGATCGGAGTCGCCAAGCGCACGGCCAAGGAGTTCAAGGAGGACAACGTCCAGGACTGGGCGGCGTCGCTGACCTACTACGCCGTCCTGTCGATCTTTCCCGGTCTGATCGTGCTGGTGTCGATCCTCGGCCTGCTGGGCCAGGACGCCATCGGTCCGCTGCTCGACAACGTCAAGTCGCTGACGCCGGGGCCGGTCCAGGAACTGCTGCAGACCGGCCTCGCCAACGTTCAGCAGCACCAGGGCACCGCCGGGGTGTTCGCGATCACCGGTCTGCTGCTCGCGCTGTGGGCCGCCAGCGGCTACATGGGCGCCTTCATCCGGGCGACCAACGCCATCTTCGACATCCGGGAGGGCCGTCCGTTCTGGAAGGTCACCCCGCTCCGGGTCGGCCTGACGCTCCTGCTGGTGATCCTGATGGCGGCCTCCGTGCTCGCCGTGACCTTCACCGGCCGCCTCGCCGAGATCGCCGGGGGGATGCTCGGCCTCGGTCCCGCCGCGGTCACGGTCTGGAGCATCGTGAAGTGGCCGGTCCTGGTGCTGCTCGCGGCCGGCATGATCACGCTGCTCTACTACGCCGCGCCCAACGTGCGCCAGCCCGGCGTGCGCTGGCTCAGCCCGGGCAGCCTGCTGGCCGTCGTGGCCTGGGTCGTGGTCTCCGCGGGCTTCGGGCTGTACGTCGCGCGGTTCGGCTCCTACAACAAGACGTACGGCACGCTCGCGGCGGTGGTCGTCTTCCTCATCTGGCTGTGGCTGTCGAACATCGTCATCCTGACCGGGGCCCAGCTCGACGCCGAGCTCCAGCGCGGGCGCAGGATCGCCGACGGCGAGTCCCCCGCGGAGCCGTACGTCGACCCCCGGGACCCCCCGAAGGAGCCGGCCCCCGAAGAGGGCCTGAGCGAGTCCCGCACCGGCTGACGGCGCATGCCCATGCCGCGTATGGTTACGGCCGTGGCGGCATGGGCCGCGCCGCCTGCCGCGTCCTGCCACCGCTGATGGCCGCCGGGCCGCCCGGCCGTGACCTGGGGGAGTGGGCGTGACCGGATCGTGGGCATGGGATCTGCTCATCGGCGTCGTAGTCGCGCTGCTGGTCACCTGGATCGCTCTGATCGGCATGCTGGCGGTCGTCCGGCCGCGCGGGGGACTGTTGCGTGAGGCGCTGCGGCTGCTGCCCGACGTGCTGCGTCTGGTGCGCCGTCTGGCCGCCGACCCCGATCTGCCCCGCGGTGTGCGCGTGCGGCTCGGCCTGCTGCTGGCCTACCTGGCCTTCCCCATCGACCTGGTGCCCGACTTCATCCCCGTCCTCGGATACGCCGACGACGCCATCGTGGTCACCGCGGTCCTGCGCTCGGTCGTGCGTCGCGCCGGTCTGCCCGCCGTACGCCGCCACTGGCCCGGCACCGACGACGGCTTCGCCACCCTGGCCAGGCTGACCGGACTGGACCGGCCGCCCGCCGCCCCATGACCCGTCACCGGCGTACGGTCCGCGCCGAGGATCGCGTGTCGTCGCCGCCATGACGGCCCGGGAGAACCGCCGGCTGATCAGGCTTCACTTACAAGAGCGAGTCATCGATGTAAACAGCCATTGTGCACGAACGTCCGCCGTGATCTCGATTTGGTCTGGCGCGAGAATTTCCGGATATATGGGCTCATTCTTGGGCGGTGGCAGATTCCTGCCGTGAGAGCACCCCCCACCCAAAGGCAGAGCCCATGGTCAAACGCGCCCTCACCGCCGCCGCCCTGTCCTTCGCCGCGTTACTCGCGTCGCCTCTCCCCGCACACGCCGTGACCCTCGAACAGAAGCTCGCGGCACTGTCGACCTTCACCCAGCCCACCGCCTCCAGCGCCGCCAGCTGGCGCTCGGCCTGGCAGGACCAGGCGGCCTGGGCCGCCTACGCCTTCGACTGGTCGACGGACCTGTGCTCCAGCAGTCCCGACCAGCCGCTCGGGTTCGACTTCAGGATGCCCTGCCGCCGGCACGACTTCGGTTACCGCAACTACAAGGCCGTGAACCAGTTCTCCGGCAACAAGTCGCATGTGGACGACGGGTTCTACTTCGACATGCGGCAGGTCTGCGCGGGATACTCCGGCGTCAGCAAGAGCACCTGTGACGGCCTCGCCTGGACCTACTATCAGGCGGTCAAGCAGTTCGGCGCGCTGAACGTCACGCAGGACCAGATCGAACGGGTCCAGAAGGACGCTCAGCAGGCCGCGAAGAACGCCCAGGAGTGATCCCCGGCCGGGCATCCGCCGTACGCCGGCCGCGGGAAGGCGGCGGCGGTGCCCGGCCTCCGCGTGGCACGTCCACGACCCCGTGCGTGATCCAGAATGGGTCTCGTGGACGGCTGCGTGTTCTGTGAGATCGTGGCGGGGGAGCGGCCCGCGCGGGTGGTGCTGGACGACGAGGTCGCCGCCGCCTTCCTCGACACCCGCCCGGTGTTCAAGGGGCACGTGCTCGTCGTCCCGCGCGGCCACGTCGAGACCCTCCCGGACCTTCCGCCGGAGGAGGTCGGGCCGTTCTTCGCCCGGGTCCAGGCCGTCACGCGGGCGGTCGAGGCGGGCACCGGCGCGGCCGGCACGTTCGTCGCGATGAACAACCGGATCAGCCAGAGCGTCCCCCACCTGCACGTCCACGTCGTGCCGCGCAACCGCAAGGACGGTCTGCGCGGCTTCTTCTGGCCCCGCGTGAAGTACGACGGCGACGCCGAGATCGCGGACTACGCCGCCCGCATCCGCGCCGCGCTGGACGCCGGCGACTGAGTGAGATGCCGGACCGGACGGTGTCCGTGCGCGCCCTCGCCCGCCTCATCCTGCCGGCCGTCGTCGTACCGTCGACTTCGCCCTGGACGTGCGGCGGCTGTGAGCTCCCGGCCGGTCCGCATCACGCATCGGTCTGCCTGGGGTGTCCCGCCCCAGCCCGGGTGATCCAGATCGTGCGCTCGCCGTCATCGATCGCGTACCAGATACGTCCACCCGAGGTTGCTTCGTACTGCCACTGCTCCAGCACCACGCCGACCATTTTCACGGTACCGAGGGAGCCCTTGAGCCGGTGCTGACGGCTGTCCACACGACGCGGATTGGCAGTGATGGCCACCCACGCTCGGTCGAGATTCTCAGCGGCGTGGCGAAGGAGATGTGTCCAGCCTTCAGCCGCGCGACGATCAGCGAACCGTACTGTCCAGGGAATCGGCCGCGGGACGTCGTCACCGCGCCCCGGCATCACGAACTCTCGGATGGACGAGGGACCTCGGGACCGTCACCAGGGAAGGGACCCTGCAATTCCCGGGCCAGTTCCGGATCGCTCCACACCACGGCAGTCGATCGCCAGGCCGTCAACGCACGCGCGAACGGGAGCAGCTCTCCCGTGTCCGCCCCGGCGATGAGGTGGTTGAGCAGCTCGCTCACACAGGCAGGACGCTCAGTGTCCGGAAGCCAGGTGAGCCAGGGGAGTTCCTCGGCCAGGACATCTTCGGCGAGGCTGTTGTTCCGGCGCGCGACGATCGCCAGAGCGCGGGCAGCGATGCGCAGGCTGGCCGCACCCGCCTCGAAACGCTCCGCGCGCATCAGTACGAGGTCTTCGTCGTCGCGTCGCTCAAGGATGACGTCGGCGCTGTCGAGTGAGGGAAGCACCTGCGAAGGACCGCGAAGGAAGGCGCTGTAGGAAACCGTTCTCGTACTCATGTGACCAGCGTATCTGAAGTAGTTCAGATATGCTGGTCCCCGCCCGGCTCCCGCTGATACCGCACAGCTGGATCCGCAGGACCTGTAGCGCCGGGGCCGACGCTCAAGCCGTGCGGGCGGCGGGGGGTAGGCTGCGGCGGCGTGGAACCGGTCGTCACGGCGCTCGTCGTCGCCGTACTCGTCAGTGTGCCGGCCGTCGTGCTCTGGCGGGTTCTGCGCGGGCGCCGCGACCTCGGCAGCAGCCCCGCGGAGCGGGCGACCTTCGAGACGCTGCACACCGCGTCGCTGGCCGCGCCGCCGCTGCGGGCCGGGCTCACCCAGGCCGGCGCGCTCAAGGCGTCGCGGCATCTTCGTGAGCTGCTCGGCTCCCCGGCCATCGCAATCACCAACGGCGAGGAACTGCTCGTGTACGACGGCGCGGGCGACCACCATGCCGCCGACGCGTTCGAGCACGCGGCGGAGACGCTGAAGGACGGTCGCACCCAGGTGCGGGCGCTCGCCTGCGCGCTGCCCGAGTGTCCCGTCAGGCACGCCGTGGTCGTCCCGCTCACCACCGACGACCGGGTGGTCGGCTCGCTCGCGGCGTACGGCGACCACGCCTCGGCCGGGCTGGTGCGGGCGGCGCAGGAGGTCGCGCGGTGGGTCGACTCCCAGCTTGAGCTGGCCGAGCTCGACCGGTCCCGGACGATGCTGATGGAGGCCGAGGTGCGGGCGCTGCGGGCGCAGATATCCCCGCACTTCATCTACAACTCGCTGACCACGATCGCGTCGTTCGTCCGCAGCGACCCCGAGCAGGCCAGGGAGCTGCTGCTGGAGTTCGCCGACTTCACCCGATACTCCTTCCGGCGGCACGGCGACTTCACGACGCTGGCCGAGGAGCTGCGGTCCATCGACCGCTACCTCACCCTGGAGCGGGCCCGGTTCGGCGACCAGCTTCTGGTGACGTTGCGCATCGCTCCTGAGGTCCTGCCGGTGGCGGTGCCGTTCCTGTGCCTGCAACCGCTGGTGGAGAACGCCGTACGGCACGGCCTGGAGGCGAAGCCCGGCGCCGGGCGGATCACGATCATCGCCGAGGACGACGGCGCCGAGTGCGGCATCACGGTCGAGGACGACGGTGTCGGCATGGACCCCGAACGGCTGCGGCGCGCGCTGGCCGGGGAGGACCGCTCGGGGGCGGGCGGCATCGGGGTGGCCAACGTGGACGAGCGGCTGCGCCAGGTCTACGGCGACGAGTACGGGCTGGTGGTCGAGACCGGCCCCGGAGCGGGCACCAAGGTCACCGTGCGGATCCCCAAATACCACCCCGGGGTGTCGGTGCTCTGACACCGTCTCGTGACACGCGCAAACGTTGACTTCCGGTCGTCCTGGTCATCACCCTCTAGAGCATCGGCCGGTGAAAGGGGTGATCGTGAGCGGCCTGCGGGTCCTGGCGGTGGACGACGAGCAGCCCGCGCTGGAGGACGTCGCCTACCTGCTCAGAGCGGACCCCCGCATCGGCGAGGTGCTGACCGCCCGCGACGGCGCCGCGGCGCTCAAGCTGCTCGACCGCGCCATCGCGGACGGCAGGCCAGTCGACGCGGTGTTCCTCGACATCCGGATGCGCGGGCTGGACGGAGTGGTGCTGGGCCGGCTGCTGACCCAGTTCACCCGCCCGCCGAAGATCGTGTTCGTCACGGCGTACGACGACCACGCCGTGGACGCCTTCGAGCTCAAGGCCGAGGACTACCTGCTCAAACCCGTACGGCCGGAGCGGCTCGCGGAGGCGATCCGCCGGGTCTGCGGCAGCCGCGGCGAACCGGGGGAGGGGCCGCAGGCCGACACCATCCCGGTCGAACTGGGCGGAGTGACCCGGTTCGTGGCCAGCACCGAGGTGCGGTACGTCGAGGCGCAGGGCGACTACGCGCGGCTGCACACCGCGACCGGCAGCCATCTGGTCCGCATCCCGCTGGCGACGCTTGAGGAGCGCTGGGCGTCGGCCGGGTTCCTGCGGGTACACCGCAGCCATCTCGTCGCGGTCAGGCACATCGACGAACTGCACATCGACTCGGGCAAGTGCGTGGTGCGCGTGGGGGACACCGAGATCCCGGTGAGCCGGCGGCACACCCGGGAGTTACGCGACCTGCTCGTCCGCCGGGCGCGCAAGGGCCAGGCCCGGTGACGGGCAGACCGCGCCGGGTGACGGTGACCAGCCCGCGCACGGCGGCGGCCCGCCGGCGCCGCCATCCGCTCACCCGGGAGATCGACGAGCAGACCCACCTGGGTGAGGTCTACATGCGCTCGCTGGTGCGCACGCAGTTCCGGCTGGCCCTCTTCGTATGCACGGTGCTGGCGTGCGTGGTGGGCGGGCTGCCGCTGCTGTTCCTGCTGGCCCCGGAACTGCGCGCGGCCGACCTGTTCGGGCTGCCGCTGCCGTGGGTGGTCCTCGCCGGGCTGATCTATCCCGCGCTCGTCGTCGGGGCCTGGCTGTACGTCCGGCAGGCCGAGCGCAACGAACGCGACTTCGCCGACCTCGTGGAGCGCCGGTGAGGACCGTGCGCCGGGTAGGAACCGTGCGCCGGGTGAGGACCGTGCCGGTGAGCACGGTGCGCCGGTGAGAGAGAACGGAGCGTAGGTGGGCCAGATCGCCGCCGTCGGCGTGGTGCTGCTGGCGACCGTCCTCATCGGCGCGTTCGGCATCCGCATGTCCCGCACCACCTCGGACTTCTACGTCGCGTCCCGCACCGTGTCGCCGCTGTGGAACGCCTCGGCGATCGGCGGGGAGTACCTGTCGGCGGCCTCGTTCCTCGGCGTCGCGGGGCTCATCCTCACGTTCGGCGCCGACATGCTGTGGCTGCCGGTCGGCTGGACCGGCGGCTACCTCGTGCTGCTGGTGCTGGTGTCGGCGCCGCTCCGCCGTTCGGGGGCCTACACGCTGCCCGACTTCGCCGAGGCGCGGCTGGAGTCGATGGCCGTGCGGCGGCTGTCGAGCGTCCTCGTCGTGCTGATCGGCTGGCTCTACCTCATGCCGCAGTTCCAGAGCGCCGGGCTGGTCTTCCGTACGATCACGGGGGCGCCGCCGTGGGCGGGCAGCCTGCTGGTGGCGGCGGTGGTGGCGGCGAACGTGCTGTCGGGCGGCATGCGGTCGATCACCTTCGTGCAGGCGTTCCAGTACTGGCTGAAGCTCACCGCGCTGGCCCTGCCGCTGGTGTTCATGCTGATGGCCTGGTGGTCCGGCGGCGCGCCGGGGCTCGCCGCCGGAGACGAGTGGGCGCTGCCGCTGCACGGCCGCGACCACCCGGTGTACGAGACGTACTCGATGATCCTGGCGACGTTCCTCGGGACCATGGGACTGCCGCACGTGCTCGTCCGCTTCTACACCAACCCCGACGGCAGGGCCGCGCGCCGCACCACGCTCGTCGTGCTCACCCTGCTCGGCGCCTTCTACGTGATGCCCGCCGTGTACGGATACCTCGGCCACGTCTACGGCATGCCGGCGGGCGACACCGTGGTCCTCACCCTGCCCGGGCGGCTGGTCGGCGGCCCGGTGGGCGAGTTCCTCACGGCGCTGGTGACGGCGGGCGCGTTCGCGGCGTTCCTGTCCACCTCGTCGGGGCTGACGGTGTCGGTCGCCGGGGTGATCGCGCAGGACATCCTGCGCGGCGGGGTGCGCTCGTTCCGCTACGCGACCGTGCTCGCGGTGGTCGTGCCGTTCGCGCTGGCGGGCGCGGCCAGATCGCTTCCGGTGGCGACCGTGGTGGGGCTCGCGTTCGCCGTGGCCGCCTCGTCGTTCTGCCCGCTGCTCGTGCTCGGCATCTGGTGGCGCAGGCTGACCACGACGGGGGCGTTCGCCGGACTGCTGGCCGGGGGAGGGCTCGCCTGCGCCGCCGTGGTGGTGACGATCAGCGGCGGCCCGCACACCGGCTGGGCGGGCTCGCTGCTGGCCGAGCCGGCCGCCTGGACGGTGCCCGTGTCGTTCACGGTCATGGTCACGGTGTCGCTGCTGACGCCCTCACGGGTGCCGCGCGGCGTGGCGCGCACGATGGTCCGCCTGCACACGCCGGAGACGCTGAACGTCGACCGCGGCGACTGGCGTCCTCGTCACATGTGACCGGTTTCCCCGCGCCGGCCGGCCGTTCGGCGCGCGCAACCGACCATTCGTCGCATCGTCGCGCCATGTGAACGATCGGGCGGTACGGCTGGGCGACGCGGCGGCCCCCGGGGCTCGTCGGCGGGCGCACCACGCTCCTACGTTGTGGTGATTCAGATCACTTGCCCAAGGAGATCTTGTGACCGTCCAGCACGATCCATCGGTCTATGAACGTATACAGGCGGGTGAGCAGTTCCAGGAGCTGCGTCGCCGCTACCGGTCCTGGGCCTTCCCCATGACCATCGCCTTCCTGGTGTGGTACCTGCTCTATGTGCTTCTGTCCGGCTTCGCCCGGGACTTCATGGGCACCAAGCTGTTCGGCAACATCAACGTCGCCCTCGTCTTCGGCGTGCTGCAGTTCGTCTCGACGTTCCTGATCGCCTGGGCGTACTCGCGGCACGCGGCGGCCAAGCTCGACCCGATCGCCGACGAGCTGCGCGCCGGGGCCGAGAGCCGTGACGAGGTCGGAGAGGGCGCCAAGTGAGTCACGAGACCCTGTCCACGATCCTCTTCGTGGTCTTCGTCGCCGGCACGCTCGGCATCACGTTCTGGGCGAGCCGCAACACCAAGAGCGCGTCCGACTTCTACGCGGGCGGCCGCTCGTTCAGCGGCCTGCAGAACGGCCTGGCGATCGGCGGCGACTACATGTCGGCCGCGTCGTTCCTCGGCATCGCCGGCATCATCGCGCTGTCGGGCTACGACGGCTTCCTCTACTCGATCGGCTTCCTCGTCGCCTGGCTGGTCGCGCTGCTGCTCGTCGCCGAGCTCATGCGCAACTCCGGCAAGTACACGATGGCCGACGTGCTGGCGTTCCGGATGTCGCCGCGCCCTGTCCGCACGGCGGCCGGCGTGTCCACGATCGTCGTCAGCATCTTCTACCTGCTCGCGCAGATGGTCGGCGCGGGCTCCCTGGTCGGGCTGCTGCTGGGCGTCACCTCGCAGACCGGCAAGGTCTGGACGATCATCGCGGTCGGCCTGCTGATGATCGTCTACGTCGTCTTCGGCGGCATGAAGGGCACCACCTGGGTGCAGATCGTCAAGGCCGTCATGCTGATGGTCGGTGCCGCGCTCATCACCCTGCTCGTGCTGGGCAAGTTCGGCTTCAACCTGTCCGGCCTGCTCGGCGACGCCGCCGGTGCGAGCGGCAAGGGTGAGGCGTTCCTCAAGCCCGGCCTCAAGTACGGCACCGAGGCACAGGGCATCTGGGGCAAGATCGACCTGATCAGCCTCGGCCTGGCCCTGGTTCTCGGCACCGCCGGTCTGCCGCACGTCCTCATCCGCTTCTACACGGTGCCGACCGCCAGGGACGCCCGCAAGTCGGTCCTGTGGGGCATCGGCATCATCGGCGTCTTCTACCTGCTGACGCTGGTCCTCGGCTTCGGCGCGGCGGCCCTGGTCCACGGCAAGATCGACAAGTCGGGCAACACGGCGGCGCCGCTGCTCGCGCAGGAGATCGGGACGCAGGTCTTCGGCGACGTCGGCGGCACGGTGCTGCTCGCGGTCATCGCGGCGGTCGCGTTCGCCACGATCCTCGCGGTCGTCGCCGGGCTCACGCTCGCCTCGTCCTCCAGCTTCGCCCACGACCTGTACGCCCACGTGTTCAAGCGCGGCCAGGTGACCGACCGGCAGGAGGTCGTGGTCGCCCGGATCGCCGCCTTCGTGATCGGCGCGGTCGCGATCGCGCTGAGCATCTTCGCCCAGTCGCTCAACGTGGCCTTCCTCGTCTCGCTGGCCTTCGCGGTCGCCGCGTCGGGCAACCTGCCCGCGATCCTCTACAGCCTGTTCTGGAAGAGGTTCAACACCGCGGGTGCGGTTGCGGCCATCTACGGCGGCCTGATCAGCGCCGTGGTGATGGTGATCTTCTCGCCGGTCGTCTCCGGCGCGAAGACGGCGATGTTCCCCGACGTGGACTTCCACCTGATCGCGCTGTCGAACCCCGGCATCTTCTCGATCCCGATCGGCTTCCTGTGCGGATACCTCGGCACGGTCCTGAGCAAGGAGTACAGCGCGTCGAAGTACGCCGAGATCGAGGTCCGGTCGCTCACCGGCATCGGCGCCGAGCAGGCCACCGGTCACTGACGCGAGCCACTGACGCGGGTCACCGAGGTGAGCCGCTGAGTCGAGCCGCCGAGGTGACGCACTGACATGGGACGCCGGCCGCACCCCGCCGGCGCCCCCGTACGCCCGGCCGCGAGCCACCCGCCCGCGGCCGGGCGTATGACTGCCCTGTCCCTCGCGTCATGGTGCTGGAGCACCCGCTCTGGTTAGGGTTCGGTCCGTGGACCACCCCCTCCAGACCGCCAAGGCCTGGTCCCGTTCCCGGAGAAGGGCACGCCCGCAGGACGGCGACGCCCGCACCCGCATCCTCGACGCCGCCGAGGAACTGTTCGCGGGCGGCGGCTACGAGGCGACGCCGACCGCGCGGATCGCCGAGCTCGCCGGGGTGCCCAAGGGACTGGTCTTCCACTACTTCCCGCGCAAGATCGACGTGCTGGTCTCGCTGGTGGACGAGCGCACGGTCGTCACGGAGGAGGAGGTCGAGGCCCTGCCCGGCGACGCGGCGGGCACGCTGTCGCGTCTCGCCCGCGGGCTGCCGCTGCGGGCGTCCCCCGCGATGCGGCGCATCCTGTTCCGGGAGGCCGACACCCACCTGTCCGTACGGGAGCGGCTGGGCCGTCTCAACAGCGAGATCATCCGCAGGGCCAGGTTCGCCCTGGAGCTCGCCCTGCCGGGCGGGCGCGGCGACGCCGCCCGGGTGGAGGCCGCCGCCGCCACCTTCGCCGCGGTCCTGCTCTACCAGGAGAGCATCTGCCTGCTCACCGGCCACCACATCGACCCCGACGCGGTGGCGGAGCTGATCGCCAACGCGCTGCACTGATCCGCCACTGATCTGCCGCCGATCCGCCACCGTCCGGCGACCGGTGAACCGCACTCATGAGCCGCACTCATGAGCCGCACCGAATGAGCCGCGCCGCTCGGCGGCGCCGGCTCGCCGGACGTCCTCAGGCCGGCACCTTCTCCTGGCGCCCCTCCGGCTCCTCGCGCTCCTCCGGCTCCTGGCGCTCCTCGGGCGACTCCCGCCCGGGGTTCCCATGCTGCGGCGCCTCGTCGAGCAGCGCGACGAGCTCGTCCATCGCCTCGCGCAGGTGGCCGGTCACGCTCCACACGTCCGGCACCCGGGTGGGGCACACGACGACGCCGAAGTCCAGCCGGTCGTCGTACGACGCGCAGGTGATGCTGATCCCGCCGGTGGCGTCGGTGACCACCGACAGCGGGTGATAGGAGAGCATCCGCGCGCCGCACAGGTAGAGAGGCCGGCGCGGGCCGGGCACGTTCGACACGACGAGGTTCACGCCCGCCCCCGCCACTCCCGCGAGCCGGAACACGAGCGGCGTGGCCAGCGCGGCGAACGCGTTCGGCACCATCGCGCACACGTCGTCCAGCCAGCTGCGGTGGGAGACGGCGAAACGCCGCTTGGCGGCGCCCAGCGCGGCGCGTACGGCCGCCAGGCGCTCCCCGGGACGGGCGACGTCGGTCGCGAGCGGCGTGATCATCGCCGAGATGCGGTTGCCGACCCGCCCGTCCGCCGTGCCGTCCGCCGTGCCGGGCGATGCCGCCGTGGCGCGCAGCGCGACCGGCACGGCGGCGACCAGCGGCCGGTCGGGCAGCGCGTCGTGCGCGAGGAGCCAGCGTCGTAGCGCCGAGGCGCACAGCGTCATGACCACGTCGTTCGGGCCCATGCCGAAGGCCCTGGCCACCCTTCTGACCTCCGCGAGCGGCACCGACCCGAACGCGACCGCGCGCGCCGCCGAGATAGGGCCGTTGAACGGCGTGCGCGGCGCGGCCAGCGGCGGCGTCTCCGGCAGCCGGCGCGGGTCTCCCGCGAGCGCGCGGGCCGCCTGGGCCACCAGCCGCGCGTCGGGCAGCGCCGACAGCACCGGGATCGCGTCCAGGTCGGCGGCGGCGCGGGCGAGCGAGCAGAGCGCCTCCACCGGCTGCACGATCGTCCGGGTGATCGCCCCGGCGAGCATCGTGAGCAGCCCGGGCGGCTGCGGCGGCGCGGGGCTCGGGGACGCGGGCGCGGGCGCCTCCACGAGGCGCGGCTGCGGTGAGGGGTCGAGCAGCGTCGTCAGGATCTCCGACCCCGTCACGCCGTCGATCGCGCAGTGGTGCACCTTCATGTAGAGGGCGACCCGCCCGTCGGCCAGGCCGTGGATGAGGTGCGCCTCCCACAGCGGGCGGCTCCGGTCGAGCCGCCGCGCGTGGACGTCCGCCACGTACGCCGCGAGCTCCCCTTCGCCGCCCGGCGCGGGCAGGGTGGTCTCGCGCACGTGCGCGCCGAGGTCCACGTCCGGGTCGTCGATCCAGTACGGCCGGTCCAGGCCGAAGGGCACGTCGGCCAGCCGCATCCGCAACGGCGCGGCGAGGTGCAGCCGCTCGCGCAGCAGGGCGAGCAGGGCCTCGCGGGTCAGGTCCCCCGAGGGCGAGGACGACGGGTCGAAGACGGCCACACCGGCCACGTGGGCCGCGGTCGTCGCCGACTCCACGGACAGGAACTGCGCGTCGAGTGCCGTCAGCTGGCGCATCTCGTCATCCTCCTGGCACTCCTCCCCGGCGCTCGGCGATCACTCGCCTGCGTACCGTGACCATCATGGCAGTGGCGCGTTACCGCCGCATTTCTCCCGGGTGCCGCCGGGGGATGTCGAGGTGTGGCCGTGACCCGGGCCAGACGATCGCGGCCGGTCAGGATTCCCTTGCAACCGGTTACAGCCGCCGCCCCACGAATGGTGATCCGATATGACATGGTTGTTCGAAAGCGCCGGTACAGGCGCATCACTTGGCCATGCGCCACGTGCGGAGCGAGGAGAGGACAGAGATGATCTCGGCTGGAGCGGGGACGACCTTCACGGACGGACGACCGGCTCAGCCGCGGGGCGGACCGACGGTCCTGCGCATGATGCTCGGCGGGCAGTTACGCCGCCTCCGTGAGAGCAGGAACATCAGCCGGGACGAGGCGGGGCGGGCGATCCGCGCCTCCAACTCCAAGATCTGCCGGTTGGAGCTCGGCCGCATTCCCTTCAAGCAGCACGACCTGGCCGAACTGCTCACCCTCTACGGCGTCACCGACAGCGCCGAGCGGGAGACGATGCTGGAACTGGCGCGGCAGGCCGCCGTGCCCGGCTGGTGGCACCAGTACAACGACCTGCTGCCCAGCTGGTTCGGGCCGTACGTCGGGCTGGAGGAGGCCGCCTCCACCATCCGCACCTTCGAGGCGCAGTTCGTCAACGACCTGTTGCAGACCGAGGAGTACGCCCGCGCGGTCTTCCGCGTGCGCCACAGAAGGGCGTCGATGTCCGACATCGACCGCCGGGTCAGCCTCCGCCTGCGGCGTCAGCGGCTGCTCGACCACCCCGACGGGCCCCGGCTGTGGTCCGTCATGGACGAGGCGGCGCTCCGCCGTCCCGTCGGCGGCCGCGCTGTGCAGCGCGGCCAGATCGAGCGCCTGATCGAGGTCTCCGCGCGACCGGACGTGACCCTGCAGATCCTGCCGTTCCGCGCCGGTGGTCACGCCGCCGCCGGGGGTTCCTTCACGATCCTGCGGTTCGCCGAGCCCGATCTCTCCGACGTCGTCTACCTGGAGCAGCTGAGCGGCGCTCTCTACCTCGACAAGCAGGAGGACGTCGACGACTACACCGTCGTGATGAGCGAGCTCAGCGTGCAGGCCGAGCCCGCCAGGAACACCGAGTCCCTGCTCCAGGCGATCCTCCGGGAACTCTGAGAGGGCGGTTGGTGCGTCGACGCCGATTGCGCTGGTCCGTGCGTGATGGCTGCCGGCTCAGGGACGCGGCCGGGTGGGCAGGCGGGGCTCGGTCTCGATGAGGATGCCGCGGCCGACTGACCGGTCAGCGCCCGGGGGGTTGGTCGGCCACCGGGACGAGCTCTGACCAGGGGCCCACCTCGCCTGCGATGGCGCGCACCTGCACCCACAAGGGCCAGCCGTCCCGGCGGGTCAGCGCGGGTGCCTCCTTCAGCCCGGACGTCTTCCGCACCCGGGCCACCTCCTCACCCCTCTCGTCGCTGATCAGCACCTCGTACGCCGCCGCGCCCTGCGACGCCTGCCAGAACACCAGGACCGACGCTGCACCCCAGTACGCCACCACGCCCCGGGGCGGGTCGAGCAGGGAGACGCCGATGGCCGCCCAATCGCCCGTGGTCGTGCCGCGCAGGGCGCGCACGCGTCCCGTGTGCACGCCCGGGGTGATCTCCTCGACGCGTACCGGCACGGCCGCCGTCAATCGCCCGGTCACCTGTAGGGCAGGGGCGAGCAGCCCCCCGCCGGGGGCGTGCACCTCGACCTCGTAGCCGGTGGCGCCCCTGGCCGCGTCCCAGGCGAGGGCGAAGTTCCCCGCCCCGTACGACAGGTGCTTCACCGCAACGTGGCCGGGCAGGGGCCCGTTGTCGCGGGCCGGGGCGCGGGAGCGCGAGTCGGCCAGCGAGGCGGCCACGGCGGCGGAGGCGGCCGTGACGGCCCCGGCGGCGATGACTCCGCCGGCCGCCGCGATGGCCGCCGCGGCGGCGTCGGCCGCGGCTGCCACCCCGGCGTCCACCAGCTCGTCGCACGCCAGCTTCAGGCCCACCGCGAGCGCCTGGGGGCCGAACGCCATCGCGAGCAGCAGCGCCGCCTGGTCCGACCGGCGGAGCAGGTCGCGTACGACGGTCGCCGACGAGGACGCGACCCCGGACGCCAGCACCTCCGGCAGGTCCTCCCAGCGGGTCGTCACGGGGACGCCGACGGTCAGCGCGGGCAGGGTCACGGCCAGGAACGGCCCGGCGGCGCCGCGCACGGTCAGGTCATACGTGCCGGTCAGCGTGAACACCAGCGACGTCCCTTCCAGCGCGGCGCTCGGCGCCAGGTGGAACGTCGTGTCGAACGCAGCCTGTACGGCCTCGCTGATCCGCCCGCATGGCGATCCGCCCGTTCCGCAGATGTCCTTGATGGTCTGGACGACGTCCACGAGAGCGCGCGGCCAGGGAAAACTCGGCCAGTTGTCCACGGTGAGCTGCGTCGCCCGGCCCGGACCACTGGCACAGGTCAGCCTGAACTGGGCGTCGCGGAACGGGGCCGGGCCGCGCGCCGCGGTGACCGTCCCGGAGAACCTGGTCCGGCCGTCGTCGCGCCGCACCGTCACCGCGGCGCTCACGAACGGCGCGCCCAGGAAGTTCACCCCGGTGATCAGGCTCAGGCTGGGCGTGCGCCCGGTCCGCAGCTCCAGTGACGGTCCTCCCGTGTACGGCCCTGCGACCGGCGGCGGGCCGCCGCCGGCCAGCGAGACGGGCCCCAGGTCGACGGCGGACGGCAGGGCCAGGGTGGCCTCGACGGCGGAGTAGGACGCGTCGCCCGCCTGTTCCTTGACGACCCTGATCAGTCCGCGCACGGTCACCGGGTCGACGAGCGTCACGCGGATGGTGGCCGCGACCGTGAAGCCGTCCTCGAAGGGCGGGGTCGCGGCCCCGGCGTACGCGCCGCCCGGGTCCGCCGCCGCCACGTAGTAGGAGAGCCGGGTGCCCGCCAGCAGTGTCACGTCCACGTAGGCGCCGGGCCAGGACGCCCCCGCGCCCGTCAGGCACTGGGTGAGGAAGTCGCCGATGGACAGGTCGGCGGCCAGCGTCACGTGGAACAGGACGGGGGCGCCGTCGCGCAGGACCAGCGTGCCGGTGAGCGCGGGCCGCGTGTCCTGCCCTCCCGGCGCGGGCGCCGGTCCCAGCCGGAGCCCGCCACGCAGGACGAGCCGGGTGGAGCGCGGGGTGTCCGCGGTCGCCCATCTGTAGCCGACCTCCAGCGACAGCGCGCTCAGGGTGATCCCGGGAAGCCCGAGCGGCTCGGCGATCTGCTGGCCGCTCGTGGCGATGCCGGTCATTCCCGTGTCGTCCACGGTCAGCCGCACGTCGAAGGCGTACGCGGCGGAGGACAGGGCGAGCAGCCTGACCTGCCCGACGAGGGTGAGCCGGTGCGCGTCCGTGCCGCGGTAGGTCAGGGTGAGCCCCGCGAACGCGACTCGCCCGAGCAGCGTGATCGTGGGCAGGCCGGCGGTGAAGGCCGTGGCGGCCGGGGTGAGGCGGTCGACCTGGGCCGTGACGTGGACCACGGGCGTGCTCCCGGAGTCGCCGATCTGCAGCAGACGGGTGAAGACGCCCGGCCGGGTGAAATCGACCGAGGCCGTGAAGTACGCCCCGGCGTGCAGCGAGAGGGTGGACTCGTCGAGTCCGTCCAGCGGGCGCGGGCCGGTGGGGGCGAGCTCGCCGAGCACGGCGTTCGTGGCCGTCGCGAGGTCGCCGAGCGACCGGCCGCCCGCGTCGCAGACGATCAGCCGCGCCTCGGTGACGTGCAGGACGTCGTCGACGGCCGCCAGCGCGGGAACCAGGTCGCCGAACCTGAACCCCGGCCCGATCGACAGCGCGACGGCGTACACGCCGGTGCCCTCGGTGTAGACGAGAGCGCCGGCCGTCGTCGCCGTGCCGTAGTGCACGGAGCCGGACAGCAGGAGACGGGATCCCGGCACGTCGAGACGGAGGACGGCGGAGCCGCCGAAGACGAGCGAGGGAGCGCCGGGTGGCGCGCTCTGCGTCCACGCCGTGGCGGCCGAGGCCAGTCCACCGGTCACCGCCGGCAGGTCCACCGTCCGGGCGTCGGCGACCACGCCGTCGAGGACCAGCGCACGATCGGGACCGCCCAGCTTGAGGCGTACCGCCGCGTTGATGCCGGCATAGGCGAACGCCGCGCCGATGTGGGCTTCGGCGGGGGCGTCCCGGTCCGGCACCTCCACGGCCACCGTCAGCGCGGCCAGCAGCAGGTTCGCCCCGCCGACGGTCACCGGCCACGCTTTCAGGGCGATGTCGCCGGTGAAGGCGAACCGGCCCATGGCGGGGACGGCGGTCACGGTGGCGCGCCGGACGGTCAGTGTCGCCGGCAGGCCGCGCGCCACCGCGCCGGCGGGCAGCGCGAATCCGGAGCCCGCGGTGTTGGCCGCCGCGACGACGTCGACGGACAGGCCGTCGAGCAGCGTGCCGGTGAACACCCAGTCGCCGTCCGCCGGCCTGGCGGCGCCGACTCCGATCGGCACCCCGCCGATGGTCACCACGGCCGAGATCTCGCCGTGGACGGTCGAGGGCGAGATCGGGTAGGGAACGGTCAGCGCGACCCGTATCCGGGTCAGCGGAACCGGTCCCACGGGCCAGGGGTCCGACGTACGGACGACCACCCCCACCTCGTCGACCGTGCCGCCCGGCCCGCCGAACCGCACATGCGCCTCCCCGACGTCGAGACCGCCTGCGAACGGCAGCCTCGCGGGAACACCGGAGGGCAGCGCCGCCGGTCCCAGCCAGGTGTCCAGCTCGGCGAAACCGCGCACGTGCACACGGTCGGCCTGGGCGATCCACAACGTCCACGGCCCCTCGCCCGGGTTGCGGCGCATCGCCGCGTCCACCCGCCGCCCGGCCAGCACGACCACGCCGGAGACCGCGCCCGCGACCGCCTCCGTGGCCGACGTCGCCAGCGCCAGGCGCACCCCCGTGACCGTCAGCCCCGGCAGGATCTCCCAGTCGGCCGCCTGCTCCGCCATGACCGACAGGCCCACGATCGTGGTCGCCGCGAGGTCGGCGGAGACCGTGAACGCCGTCACCGACAGCCCGCCGAGCGTGTCCAGCGCCGTGGGAAGCCCCGCGGGGCGCACGCCGAGCACGGCCAGCGCCTGCCCCAGCGTCGGCAGCGTCACGGGTTCGGCCAGCTCCAGGGTGAGCGTGCCCTCCTCGGCGGGCAGCGGCAGCGTCACCTCCAGCCGCGTGGAGCCCAGGCCGACCGTGCCGGACAGCAGGCCCCGGACGGCCCGTGAGCCGTCGTCCCGGTGTATCTCCACGTCCGCCGTCCAGCCCGACACCGTGATCGCGCCCCCGGCGAGGGGCCAGGGGCGGGTCTGCGCGAGCCGGAACCACACCTCGGCGAGCGCCTGGTTCCCGGGGTCGACCGCGATCGCGATCCGCGCGGGGGTGCGCAGGTCGCCGAGCTCGCGCAGCGAGGGGGGCAGGACCTCCAGCGCCTCGGCCTGACCCACGCCCGCCAGGCGTGCCAGCACGTCCACCCCCGGCACGTCGCCGGACGCCGTCAGCCACCACAGGCCGTCCTCGCCGGCCTCCGCCAGCACGGTGTACGGCCGGTCGCGGACCAGCAGGGTGCCTTGCAGGCTCGCCCCATAACCCGTGATCGGGTCACGCCCGCGCCACGCCGCCCTGTTGACCGTGACCGTGAGGACGGGCGCGGTGACGGCCAGGTCGAGGCCGCGCACCGGCGTCCACCGCGCCGCCGTGGCGAAGTTCAGGGTGAACGCCGCCTGCGACGGCTCCTCGCCGGACGGGTCGAACAGCAGCTCGTAGCGGCTGACCCGCGCGCCCGCGAGGTCGAGCAGCGCGGCGGGCAGCCAGGCCGCAGGCACGTCCGCCTCGGCGAGCAGGCTCAGCGCGGCGCGGGCGCCGAGCGTGGCGTCGTCCGGCGGCGTGAGGACCAGCCGGAGCATCGTCTCCCAGCCCGACGGCACGTCCACGACGGCGTCCAGGACCTGCTCGCCCAGCCGGACACGGCCGCTGATCGTCATGACCGGCTCCGCGGTCAGGGCCACCACGCCTTCGGTGAGTGTGAGAGGCGCCTGCCCGATCCGCGTGATCCGCAGCGCGCCGAGCGGGCGGTCTCCGGTGAAGGTGAACGACGCCGATCCCGCCGCCCCGACCGTGATCGGGCCGCCGACCCGGACGGTGAGGGGATCGCGGGCACCGGCGTGCCGCAGGGCCGGGTCGACCGTCAGCGTCGCCCACAGGTTCAGGCCCGGCCGGAGCTGCGCCGCGGCGCGGTCGTCCGCGTGCGCGTACGTGGTGCACAGCAGCACCACCTCGGTCAGGGGCACCGTCTCCCAGGGGCCGTCCCCGAGCGCGGGGAACGCGTCGGGCAGCGCCCAGCCGGCGTCCGGTGTCACCGCCCAGGTGGCGCGCAGGCTCCCGTCGGCGATGACGTCGAAGGTCAGCGTGGTGGGCTGCGGGCGCCCGCCGCCGAGCACCGCCGACCGGCCGTCCAGGACGAGCACGCCCGCCGCGAGGGCGGGCTCGCCCGCCTGGATGACCGGCGCCGGGCCGAGTGCGCCCGTCAGGACGCTCAGCACGGCGCCCGGGTCACCGTCGCTGCCGGTGGGCAGCGTCGTGGCGTTCAGCGGGTAGGAGAAACCCGTGTCCGGGGCCGGGAGCGGGGTCCGCGCCGCGACCAGCCGGTCGCGCAACGCCGCCAGGACGAGGTCGGGCACGGGGCCGGGCATCGCAACAGCTCCTCAGGGGGTGATCGCCTCGCCGTTCGGCGTCACGAAGGCGACGGGGTCGCCGCCGCCGAACGGCTGCCGCCGCATCGTCGCGGTGGTGAACTCGTAGGGGTCCACGACGGCGGCGGCCGTGGCCTTCGTCGAGGCGTTGCGGACGTTGAACAGCAGCACGTCTTTCTGGCCGACCGTCGCGGGTTCCGGCGCGACCACGGTCGTGAGCGACAGGCGTCCCGTGTCCTCGTCCCAGCGGTAGCCCGCCCGCCAGACGATGCCGCTGATCGCCCTGTGCTGTCGCGAGAGGGTCTGCTGGTGCGGGAACACGCCGTAGACGATCGTGGTGTACACGAAGGTGACGTCGTCGACGTCCGCTGGGTCGAAGGGCCCGCTGTCGCCGGAGGTGACGTCGAAGGAGTCGCGGAGCAGGCCGTTGGTGCCGCGGCCCGTCGCGGCACGGATCCGGTCCCACTGGTGGGACGCCAGATGGTCGCTGATCCGCCGCATGGCGGCCCTGCCGAGGCAGCCTTCAAGATCCCGCATCTCGTACGCGCTGAGTACGTGGACGCTGACCCTGGTCCCCGTGCCCCGCCACTGCTCCCCGCGCACCACCAGCGTCTCGCCGAGATCCTCGTCGTCGGGGAGCGCGAGCAGCACGTACTCGCCGATCGCGCGCGCCGAAAGGCCCCTCTCGTCCAGCCCGGCGAGCGGCCCGCCCCCGCCCGTGAGCTCGTCCAGGGCGATCCGGTACGGCTCACGCCCGCGGACGTCGGCCCTGTCGACCTCGACGACCCTGGCGGGATCGCGGCCTTCGAGGACCTTCGTGATGCGGCCTCTGGTGAGCAGCCCGGGCGTGACCGGCGCCACGATCGAGGCGCAGGTGGACGCGCGGGGGTCGGGGGCCCCGGGCACGTACAGCGAGCCGTTCGGCAGCGGGTGGACCGCGTAGGAGGCCGGGACGTTGCCCAGCGACGGGTCGCTCAGCCAGGCGTTGAACGCGTAGAACGGCGAGCTGAGGCCGGACGCTTTCAGATCCTTCGGGCCCATGATGTCCACGAACCGATAGTTGTCCTTCTCGCGCGCGTACGGTTCGCGGTCGGCCAGCCGCCCACCGAACACCTGCGGCGGGATGGGCCTGCCGTGGTGGGTCATGCGCATGAACTGGATGTAGCCCACGTGGCCGTACCCCTCCCGCCTGGTCGTGCCGGCGGGAGGGTCGAAGAAGGCGCGCATGACGAACGGCTCGCTGAAGTCGTCGTCGAAGCCGACCCAGTGGTCTCCGACGCGGAAGTGCCACCGCCCCAGGAGCACCGGCCCGCTGGTCGGGGTGACACCCCGCAGGTGCCATCGGCCGTCGATGAGTTCCGCGTCCAGCGCCACGCCCCGCCTCCGTCCCGGTCAGTGGGTGTCGGTGTGCATCCAGGGCCCGATCGGATACCTGTCCTGCGATTTGACGGTCTCGGTCGGCCACAGGGACGTCTGACGGTCGTAGATCGTGGTGCTGACCCCCGTGCCGTACACCTGGACCTTCAGCTCCCCGCCGGACGCGGTGGCCTTCTGCAGCGCGGTGACGGTCTCGTCCACAGGCCGTACGACGATGTCGCCCAGGACCCGCGCGGTGCCGAGCTGGGTGGCGAACGCCTTGCTGCGGACCCGCGACGCCACCTCGGTCAGGTACACCTGCGCCACCGAGTTGGGCACGGACTTCCCCTTCCGGTCGGTCCACGCGCCGGCCAGGCGGCGCATCACCTCGGGTGTCGGGTGACGGTGGAAGCGCGCCTTCACTCCCGAGCTGATCAGCACGATCAGCGGACGCAACGTCGCGAGCAGGTGAACGTCCATGCTGGAGGAGCTGCCGTGGTGGTTGGCCTTCATGACGGTGCAGTAGCCGGGCCACGGGTACTTGGCGACCCCGGCGGTGTACGTCTGGGTCATGGGGAACGCCGACTCCAGGACGGGTCCGAGAACGCTTTCCACGTCCGCGTGAACCGAGTAGTACCGCTTGCCCGACTTCTGCATCGCGTTCTGGCCGATGTTGCCTCCCTGAGGGCCGCCGTTGCCCGCGATGTCGCCGCCCGCGAAGTACCGGAAGGATCCGTACTCCACCATGACGACGACCGACCGGTCGTTCTGGTCCACGGCCGAGCCGACGGAACGGATCTCGGTGACCTGCTTGATGGCCGGGTCGTAGACGCCCTGCGCCGCGGCCAGTACGCGGACCCTGATGGGGATGTCGTCCGCACCGGCCCCCAGATCGATCACAGCGGGGACGCCGTTCTCCAGCCCTCCGGTGGTGAGCGTGTGGACCACGGTGCGGTTCCTCGTGCGGATCGTCTGGGCCTGGTCGAGGTCCTTGAGAAAGGCGTCGTAGCGGGCGGACGCGGGGGCCCGCACACCGAAATGACCCGCATGGAAGACCGCGCCGGGCTGGTACCTCGCCGTCAGGCCGGGCGCCTTCCCGCCCTTCGCCTTGGACGACGCGGGCTCCTGCTGCTTGAACAGGCTGCGCAGCCCGGCCATGTGGTCGTCGTGATGGTGGCTGACCAGGACCGTCAGATTTCCGAGGTAACCCGTGCGCCGGCCCTCCAGGACGCCGTGTGCGCGCAGGTAGTCGATCACGTCACCGCCGTACTCGTCGTCGCCGCCGTCGATGAGCAGAGCCTTGGCGACGGTGCCGTCGAGGGAAACGCCGTGCTGGATCGCGTAGGGAACATAGTCGATCTTTTCGGAAGGCAGTACGAGGCCCGACGTGGCCTGGATCGCGTCGGCCACCTTGCCGAGATCGCGGTTGACGATCAGGGTGGAGTCGCCCTGCCCCACGTTGATCTGATGGATCTCCAGTCGTGCGCTGACGGCCACCGGCCACCTCTTCGCTAGGTGATCGCTCGGCTCACGGTACGTCCGTCTTCTCCCGATGACCATAGGTGAAGCCGTCGGCGCCCGCCGACGACGCGCTGTGGGGAGGCCGGGAGATCGTGGGACCCGAGAGCGAAGGGGTGGTCACCGGCCGCCCAGACGGGCCAGCAGCCGGTCGAGCGGCCAGGTGTTGACGACGTCGTCCGGCGTGAGCCAGGCCCGCTGGGCGATGCCCACGCCGTACCTCTGGTGGGCCAGATGCGGGATGGCGTGGGAGTCGCTGTCGATGGAGAACGTCACGCCGTGGTGGCGCGCGAGCCGCACGAGATCGGAGGGCAGATCGGCCCGGTCGGGATAGGAGTCGATCTCCATGATCGTGCCGGTCCGGGCGGCGGCGCGGAACACGGCGTCCCAGTCGGCGTCCACCGGAGGCCGCTTGCCGATCTTCCGGGTCGTGGGGTGACCGATGACGTGGACGTGCGGGTTCTCGCAGGCCGTGACGAAACGGCGGGTCATCTCCTCCCGCGACTGGGTGAAGTGCGAGTGCACCGAGGCCACGCAGACGTCGAACCCGGCCAGCACCTCGGCCGGCCAGTCCACCGAGCCGTCGGGAGCGATGTTCAGCTCGCTGCCGTGCAGCAACCGCATGTCCGGATATTTCGCCTGAAGGTCGGCGATGCGGGCCCGCTGGGCGAGGGCCTTGTCGAGCGTCATCCGCTGCATGACCAGGTCGGGCGCGTGGTCGGTCACCGCGTAGTAGGAGTAGCCCCGGGCGGCCGCGGCGGCGACCATGTCCTCCAGCGAGGCGATCCCGTCGGTGAGGTCGGTGTGGGTGTGCAGGTCGCCCCGCAGGTCGCCCAGCTCCACCAGACGCGGCAGCTCGCCGCGCAGCGCGGCCTCCACCTCCCCGCCGTCCTCACGCAGCGTGGGAGGCACCCACCGCATGCCGAGCGCCTGGTAGATCTCCTCCTCGGTCTCCGACGCGATCAGCCGCTCCCCGTCGAACAGGCCGTACTCCGAGAGCTTCCAGCCCTTCCTGACCGCCATCTCCCGGATGCGGACGTTGTGCTCCTTGCTGCCGGTGAAGTAGACCAGCGCGGCGCCCCACGACTCGGCCGGGACCAGCCGCAGATCAATCTGCAGGCCGCGGTCGGTCCGCACCGAGGTCTTCCGCTCGCCCTTCGCGATGACCTCGGTGACGTACGGCTGCCGGGCGAACAGGTCCATCAGGCCGGGATCGCCGACGGCGAGGACGTCGATGTCGCCGATCGTCTCGCGCATCCGCCGCAGCGACCCCGCGACGGCGATCCTCTCGGCGGGCAGCGAGGCGACGACCCGCTCGGCGAGGTCCGTCGCGATCCCGAGGTGGACCCGGTCGCCCGACCGCTCCATGTGCTCGATGCCCTTGAGCAGGTTCTCCTCGGTCCTGGCGCCGAAGCCGCGCACGCCGCCGAGGCGGCCGGCCCGGATGGCCTCGGCCAGGGCGGCGGGGGAGTCGATGCCCAGCTCCTGGAACAGGAACAGCGCCTTCTTCGGGCCGAGCGAGGGGATCCGGGTCAGCCTGCGCACCCCCTCGGGCACCCGCGCGCGCAGGTCGTCGAGCTGCCGGAAGCTGCCCCGCGCGAGGAACTCCTCGACCTTCTTGGCGATGGCCTCGCCCACCCCGGGGATCGACCGGACGTCGGTCTCGCCGAGGTCTCCGGGGAACCCCGCGATCGACTTGGCCGCCTTCTGGTAGCTGCGCACCCGGAACGCGTCCCCGCCGTTCAGCGCGAAAAGCTCGGCGTACTCCTGCAGCGCCGCGGCCGCCTCGTCATTGGCCCGTCCCATGTCCGCCAGCGTACGGCAGCCGTACGACAGGAACCGGGGCCAGGCGCATGGTCAGAGGGCATGGTCAGAGGCCGGTCACACGCGGGAGAACGGCTCGGCGTACGTGAACGGTCCGCGCGGCGCGGACCGCCCGAAGACGCGCACCTGGAAGAACTCGCCCCAGGACGGGTCCGGCGCCGCGACGCCGTGCGCCGAGGCGGGCTCGAAGCCGAACCGCCTGTAGTAGGCGGGGTCGCCGAGGAGCCCCACCAGCGGCTCGCCGAGCGCCTCGGCCGCCCCGAGCACGGCGTGCACCAGCGCCGATCCGACTCCCCGCCGCTGGTGGGCGGGATGCACGGACAGCGGGCCGAGGCCGACCACGGGCACGGTCCCCACGTGGGCCCTGGTGCAGAGGACGTGACCCGCGATCCCGCCGTCCCGCGCCGGCGCGACGAGCGACAGCTCCGGCAGCCAGCCCGGGTCCGTACGCAGCTCGTCGAGCAGGACCGCCTCTACCGGCGGCACGTGCGGCCGGCCCGGGTGGCGGGCCTCCTGGTGCGGAGCGAAGGCGGCGGCGACCACCTCGCGCACGGCCTCGGCGTCGCCGGGGTTCTCACGTCGGATCAGCACCCGTACAGCCTGCCGCCCGTCATCGGCCCCGGCAACGCATTTCGGTCGTGACCCGCCTGCCGCTCCGCGGCGGGGCGGCCCGCTAGTACTGCGGCGACCTGGCCTGGTACGGCTCCTGCAGGAAGGCGATCTCCTCCTCGGTCAGCGTGAGGTCCACCGCGGCGAGCGCGTCGTCCACGTGGTGCTCCTTGGTCGCGCCGATGATGGGGGCGGTCACGCCCGGACGGCCGAGCAGCCACGCGAGGGCGACGGTGGCGGGCGAGACGCCCCTGTCGGCGGCGGTCCGCGCCACCCGGTCCAGGATCTCCTCGACGGCCGGTCCGCCGTACAGCTGCCGCTGCCGGGCGCCGTCGCCGGTCTGCCGCGCGGTGTCGGCCGTCTGGCCGGCGCGGGCGAGCAGGCCGCGGGCGAGCGGGCTCCACGGGATGAGTCCCACGCCCTGGTCGAGGCACTGCGGGATCATCTCCCGCTCCTCCTCGCGGTCCAGGAGGTTGTAGTGGTTCTGCATCGAGACGAACCGGGTCCAGCCGCGCCTGTCGGCGGTGTGCTGGGCCTTGGCGAACTGCCAGGCCCGCATGCTGGAGGCGCCGATGTAGCGGGCCTTGCCGGCCTTGACGACGTCGTGCAGCGCCTCCATCGTCTCCTCGATCGGCGTCTCGTCGTCCCACCGGTGGATCTGGTACAGGTCGACGTGGTCGGTGCCCAGGCGGGTGAGGGAGGCGTCGACGGCCGACATGATGTGCTTGCGGGACAGGCCCCCGTCGTTCTGGCCCTCGCCCATCGGGAAGTAGACCTTGGTGGCGAGCACGTAGTCGTCGCGCCGGGCGAAGATCTTGCGCAGCAGCCGCCCGGTGACCTCCTCGCTGACGCCGGCCGAGTACATGTCGGCGGTGTCGAAGAACGTCACCCCGCCTTCGGCGGCCCTGCGGACGATGGGCTCGGCGAGATCCTCCTCCAGGGCCCAGCCGCCCCACTTGGAGGGCTCCCCGTAGCTCATCATGCCGAGGCAGAGCCTGCTGACCTTCAAACCAGTGGTGCCAAGTCGTCCGTATTCCATGTGAGCACCCTATTCACCCCACGGGCCCCGGCCGGTCGGCACGGCCGGGCTGAACCGTACGGGCAGGGCCTCCAGGCTGCGAACCCACAGCGAAGGGCGCCATCGCAGCGCGTCCGGTTTCACGGTGAGGTAGACGTCGGGCAGCCGGTCGAGGAGGACCTCCACGGCCGTCTTGGCGATGATCCCGCCGAGCTCGGGCGCGGGGAAGGGACAACCGTACTCACCGTGGCCAAAGGCCAGGTGCGCCCGGTTGGCGCCGGAGCCGGCATGCGCGGCCGGTTGCACCTGCGGATCGGCATTGGCCGCGGCGACACCGAGCACCAGCATGTCGCCACGGCGGATGCGCCGCCCGGCCAGCTCGCAGTCCTGCACGGCCCAGCGATTGGGCATGTTCGGCGTGGGCGGGTCCTTCCACAGCACATCGTTCAGCGCCTCGCCGACGCTGCTGCGGCCGCCCTGCAGGCTCATCGAGAAGTGGTCGTCCATCAACATCAGCCGCAGGGTGCTGCCGATCCAGTTGGAGCAGTTGTCATGGGAGGAGATCATCGTCATGATCAGGTCCTGGACGATCTCCTCGTCGGCGAGCCGCGCGTGGTGTGCCAGCATGTGCGAGGTGAGGTCGTGGCCCGGCAGGGCGCGCTTGTCGGCGATGAGCCGGCTTAGCTTGTCCAGAATCCGGGTGACCGCCGGGAGGGCCTCCTCGCCCCCGCTCAGCACGTGGTTGACGTCCTTGACCAGCTCCGGCAGGTCGGTCTCCGCCAGCCCGAACAGCCGGGTGATGACCTGAGCCGGAATCCGGTCGGCGTACTGGGAGATCAGGTCGGTCTGGCCGTCCCCGGAGAACTCGTCGATCGCGTGGTCGGCGATCTGCTCGCAGATCAGGGCGAGCTCGGTGCGGTCGACGCTGTCCAGCGCGTCGCTGATGGCGCCGATCCGCCGTTGGTGCTCGGCCCCCTCCGTGTACATCACGGACGGTTGCCACGTCACATACGGGCGCGCCGGCCAGTCAGGGGGGAGGAGGTCCTGCAGGTTCCAGCGCCTGGGGTCGCGGCTGAACAACTGCGGCTGGCTGGTGACATGGTGCAGCTCGCGATAACCGATCACGTACCAGACGGGCATGCCGTCGAGGAGAACGGGGACGACGGGGCCGTGCTCGCGGCGCATCTCCTGGAACAGCGCGGTCGGGTCGTCGCCGATCAGTGACGCGTGCAGTGGTACGGCATCGGCGTGGTCGGCGTATCCCTCCAGCGGCTCCCGTCTCCGCTCGGCATGCCGCGATGCGGGCGAGGCGGCGTACGGGTCTGGGGGTTCGGGCAGGGGAGGGGAGTTCGTCACGGCATGCTCTCTCGGGCGGGCAACTGGTCGTAGGTGCGGGTGAGGTGCTCGATGAGCGTGATCAGCACGTGCTTGGACGAGGACCGCTCTCTCGCGTCGCATTCGATGAGCGGGACCTCGGGCGACAGTGCCAGCGCCTCGCGCACCGAATCCAGGGTGGGCCCGTCGGTGAAGCGGTTGACCGCGACGACGAACGGGGTCCGGTGGTGCTCCAGCCGGTCGATGGAGTACCAGGAATCCTCCAGGCGGCGGGCGTCCACCAGGACGACCGCGCCCAGGCTGCCGGCGAACAACTGGTCCCACACGAACCAGAACCGCTGCTGACCGGGCGCGCCGAACAGGTAGAGCACCCTGCTCTCGTTCAGCGTGATCCGGCCGAAGTCGAAGGCAACCGTGGTGGTCGACTTGGTCCGTACCCGGCTGGCGTCGTCGATGCCCACGCTCGCCTGGGTCATGAGCTCCTCGGTGCTCAGCGGGCGGATCTCGCTCACCGAGCCGACCATGGTCGTCTTTCCCGCCCCGAACCCGCCGACGATCACGATCTTCAGGGCGTCCGCGGCGGTCGTGCGCAGCGGCGTTCGCGTGGTGGCCGCCATCTGGTCAGAGGTTGTGGAGTGCAACGAGCACCTGCCTGAGGATTTCGGGATCCGGTCGTCCGGCCTGTGCGGCGATCGACGGATGACGGACGGTGATGCGACCGGTGTCCAGCAGGTCGCACAGCAGGATCTTCACCACGCTGACCGGCAGCCGCAGTTCCGCCGAGATCTCCACCACCGCCGTCGGCCGCTGGGCCATCCGCAGGATCTTGATGTGCTCGGACTGCATACCGGGGGTCGGGGCGCACTCGCTGACGATGAGGGAGACGGAGTCGAAGGTCTTCTCATCGGCGCTGGTACGCCCACCGGTGACCGTGTAGAGCCGGTCAGGGTCTTCTTGGTCGATGGCTCGCCGTGTCATCCGCGGTCGTCGCTGTTCTCCGCTTGCCGCGGTGCCGCGGTGAGGTACACCCCGATCTGCTCCACCAGTTCGTTCATGTTGTGCGCGATGAGCCCCACCTCGCCGTCCTCCTCGGCCACCACGGCCAGGTGCGCGCCGTCCCCGGCCGGCACGATGAGCAGCAGTCCGCCGGCGAACTCCACCATCGCCTGCCCCGCTCCGATGCCGTCCCCGAACTCGGCGGAGGCGCTCAGCGAGAGGCTCTGGATCCCGGCGGCCAGGGCGGAGAGCTGGTCGGCCCCGTCCCGGCCGAGGCCGGCGGTGAAGCTCATCTTCAGGCCGTCCCTGGTCAGCACCAGCACATGCCTGATCCCCGGGGTCTTGTTCTTGAGGTTCTCCAGTAGCCAGTCGAAGTCACGATCGGTGGTGTGCGAAGCGTCGGTTGTGCTCATAGAAACGACGGGGTGCCCCTTCGGCGCGGGAGGGACGCCCCCTGCCTCCTCATCTGTGAATCCAAAGACGTCCGGTGGTCGGCGGACGTGTGTCAAGAGTCGCCCGGGGCCGGGGGAGGGGCTGAAGGGGAAGTACGTCCGCGGCCGCCGGCCTGGCGGAACGCGGCGAACCTCGCAGCCGAGTCAGGCCCCTCGCGCGCGGGCTTGGCCGGCGACGCCTGCCGCGCCCTGGTCGCCTCGGCCAGCGTCTGTCCCCGGCGCCGCCTGGGCAGCAGGTCTTCGGACGCGTCGGCCGGCCCCTCCTGCGCGGGTACGGCCGGTGCCTGCACGGCGGCATGTACGGCGGCCCGCACGGGGTGGCGGACCGACGCCTCGGCGTCGGGCGGCACGGTGGCCGACAGGGGCTGCGTGATCAGCAGGCGCGGGATCAGCATCACGACCCCCATGCCACCGCGGGCGGACGACCGGAAGCTGACCGTCAGGCCGTACTTGTCGACCAGGCGTCCCACGACCGCCAGGCCCAGCCGGGTACCGGACAGCGTCCGCAGGTCGAGCGGCTCGGACACGAGCCTGGTGGCGTGCTGCCGCTCGCGCGGGCGCATCCCCAGGCCACTGTCCTCGATCGTGATCACGACGCCGGCGTCCTCCTCGTCCACGTACACGTGGACCTCGGTGCCGTGCGCCGAGAACGTGGCGGCGTTGTCCATCAACTCGGCCAGCGCGTGCATCACGCCCTCGGCCGCGTACCCGGCGACGGCGACGGTGCTGGTGGAGTGCAGCCGGATGCGCCGGTAGGCGCTGATGCGGCCCATCGCGCCGCGCAGGACGCTCTCCATGACGATCGGCCGGGTCCATCGCCGCCCGGAGCGGCCGCCGCTCAGCAGCGCGATGTTGTCCGCCAGCCGGCTCATCTGGGAGACGCGGTGGTCCAGGTCCAGCAGGTCGGCGAACACCTCCTCATGCTCGCCGTACTGCTCCTCCAGCTCACGCAGCCGGGCGAGCAGGCTGGTGGCCTGTGCCTGCACCCGGGCCGCGGCCCCGGCGCACGCCGCCATCACGGCGGTGCCCCTGCGCTCGCTCTCGGAGAGCTGCCGCGCCGTCTCGCGCAGCAGGTCGCGTAGCGGGTCCAGCCCCGGCAGGCGTATCTCGGCCAGCGCGGCGCTCACCGACATCCGGTCCGTCTGGATCCGCCGGAACAGCTCCGGCAGCGTGTCGTCGATCAGCCGGGAGATCTCGCTCTCGGTCGCATCGCGGGACACCTGGGCGGCGGCGCGCTCGCGTCCGAGCAGTTCGAGCTCGTGCCCGGCCGCTTCGAGCAGGTGCCGCAGCGGGCCGTCCGGGGGCTGCGGTATCCGGGAGAGCGCGTCGGCGACCGAGGCGCCGTCCCGCACCTGACGTCCCAGCGAGGGCAGCGACTCCTCGGCCGTCCGCAGCGTCTCCCGCTCCAGCCAGGCGAACCGCGCGCCGGCCCACTCGGCCCGCTCACGCAGCCGGCGACCGGTGCCGGCGTAGTGGACGGCGGCCGCGACGGCGCCGGACAGGAGTACGGCCGAGACCCCGCCGACGAGCGCCATAAGCTCTCTGGCCTCATAAGGGGCGATGGACATCGCCCACAACCACGCGCAGGCCGTAATGATCACGGTGCCGAGAAAGGCGAGGACCACCAGTTCCTTTGGTGAAAACCTTCTCCGCGCCCGGTGGGGTGCATCTACTGACATCGGCGTCCTCGGGGTGGCGGCAGAGCATGACAAGGCCGCGTCGAACCTGCTGTTCTCCCTGTAAGGCGGGACGGCCATGCGGTGCCGTTTCACAGCAGGGCGGTGAACAGGCACATACCGTAGCACCACGTCACGACTAAGAACAGACAGTCACTCTGGAACCATGTGTTTCAGTTCTAATCAACCCCGAGTCAATACATCCCTTGACTAATACTCACTTTTTGGGACATTCAAGGCTATATAGTGATGATCTTCCGCGGGGGTCCGAGATATGCGGCCTTGTCGTCCCGACGGGCTGGAAGAAGATCGTCCAGCCGCGGGCCCTGTCGCGGCGAAGATCTCGCGCAGCGCTGTCGTTGTCGTCTGGCGAACTGCTCAGCCTGGGGCCGCGGGGTGGGCGAGCGGCAGGCGTACGACCAGTGCGGCGCCGCCGCCGGCCGCCTCCTCGGCGTGTACGCTGCCGCCGTACATCTCGGCGATGTTCCGGACGATCGCCAAGCCGAGGCCGGTGCCGCCGCGGTCGCGGCACCGGGCGTCGTCGAGCCGCGTGAAGCGGCCGAAGACGCGCTCGCGCTCGTGCGCGGGGATTCCCGGCCCGTCGTCGCTGACCACCAGTTCGCCCAGGTCTCCGGCGCGCCGAATCTCCACCCGCACCAGGAAGCGCGCGTGACGCTGGGCGTTGTCGAGCAGTTCCGCGAGCAGGCGGCCGAGCCTCGCGGGCACCGAGGAGACGACCAGCCCGGGCTCCGCCTTCACCTTGACCTCGTGCCTGCCGGCGCACCGGGGCACCTGCGCCCGGGCGACCTCCGCGAGGTCCACGGGCACCGGCTCGACCAGTCGCGCGGCCTCCTGGAGCTCGCAGAGCAGATGGAGGTCCTCGATTATCGCCTGCAGCCGGTTCACATCGCTCAGGGCGCGTTCGAGCAAGCTGTCCAGATCGATCTCCGCACGGTTGAGCTGAGCCTCCTCAAGCTGGGCCCGCAGCCCGGCCACCGGAGTGCGCAGCTCATGGGCGGCGTCCGCCTCGTACCGGCGCTGCACGTTGATCGCAGCCTCCAGCTTGCCACGCATGACGCCCAGTGACCGTTCCAGGCTGCGTTCGAGGCCATCGAGCTCGCCGACGCAATCTTGCAGCTGGGCGCGCAACTCCATGTCCACCGCCTCCCGTAAGGGGACGTATCCCCCTTCTCATCCCGTTAAGACGTATATAGGAATTTATCTAAGGACTTGTCTGGTCCCACGAGATGATTGGCGGTTCTGTCCCACCACATGCTTGACGGCACCCATGGAAACGTGACCGGCCTCGCGTGGCCGGGACGGCGGCTTGCTCCCCGGTGGCGGTCGGGGAGCGCGGGCCGTGACTCTGTCGCGCGTACGGCCGCCCACGCATTCGATCTTGCCGTCGGCGGGCGGGGATGACATCGTGAGTGGCATGAACGAGAGAATCGAGTTCGTCTCCGGCCGGTGAGCCTGGCCCGCGAGCGCGGTGCGCTCGACCACAGGCTGTCCCTGTTCGATCACGCGTCCTGCCTGCACGCGCTGACACCCGACGCGCCCCTTCCCAATGGCGGGCGCCCCTACCCCGACGACGCCGACCACCGAGGTCCCCGGCCCGGCGGTGGCTCCTTCTCCGTCGAGCGGGCCAGAGCCGCGCTGGCCGCGGTGCTCCGCGCCCACTTCGACGGCCCCGGTCGCTCCCTCGACGAGCTGCACGAGGACCTCCGCGCCCTGGACGTCCCCGCGTGGGCGATCAGGCCCGACGTCCTGGACGGCCTGCCCTGGCTAGCCACCGAGCCTGCCCGCGAGACGGGCGTCTGGCTGGCCCGGCACGCGAGGGACCGCCGTCCCGCGCTGACCGGCCTGTGCCTGCTGGCGGGCAGGGCAGGCCCGGAGGACGTCCCCCTGGTCCGTACGCTCGGCCTGCTGCGCTGTCTCGGGCCCGTGGCCGTGGCCGTGCTGGAGCCGATTCCCGGCTCTGCCGCGGCGCTGGTGTGGCTGGCGGAGCGGTCGGCACTGCTCACCCTCAGCCGTGCCATCGAGGCGATGTGCCGGGCGGAGGATCCCGTCGCCGTCGCCTGGCTGCTCCGGCACGCCACGGACCAGGATCCCACGGCCGGTGGCCACGCGCTGCGGGTGGCCCAGGCCGTACGGCTCGCGGACGTCCTGGAAGAGGGCGAGACCGTCGACCAGGCGGTCCTCGTGGCGGGCCGGCTCCTCCAGGCGATGGCCTGGGAGGACTTCTCCGCGCTGCGTGATTACGACGACGCCTGCCGGGCCCTCGCGGCCTTCGCCGTACGCGCGGCGGCCGTGCCCCCGGAGCTGGACTCGCTGGCCTCGGCCGCCGCTCTCGCGGAGGACCTGACCAGCGGCCACGCCGCGTGCCTGCCGTGGCGGCCCGGCGTCCGGGAGGCGACGCTGGAGCGGCTGCGCCGCCTGCTCACCTCGGCGCGCGCGGCGGAGGCGCTCGCCGGGGCGGCACGGTCGCCCGACCCGGTGACCCGCCGGCGGGCGGCCTGGGCGCGCCGGGCGATCGCCGCCCTGCCGGTCGTGCCACGATTCCCCTCGTGGCCTGCGGGGGACGGGGGAGACCGGCTGGCGGTGCATGTCGTCGTCCCCGATCCGGCGCTGCCGGGCCGCGTGGAGACGAGGCCGCTGGTCAACGGCCGGCCGGTCGTCGCGCGGGCGTTCCGTAAGGGCCGGCCGTACGAGCCGGAGCACCTGCTGGGCGGGCTTGAGGCGACCGAGGAGGGCCGGGAGGTACGGCTGGCCGAGGCGTACTGCACCGAGGGGTGCTGTGGAGCCCTCTATGTCACGATCGTCCGTGACGGTGACACGGTCGTCTGGCGCGGCTGGCGCGACCCCGATTCGCTGGCGGTCGAGCTGGAGCCGTTCCGCTTCGCCGCCGGTTCCTACGACGAGGTCGTCGCCCGGGCCGTGGACGATCACGGCTGGGAGTGGCCCGCCCGTACGGTCGCCCGTGAGGTGCGCCGCTCGCTGCGCGAGGATCCCGGCCTCCTGGCGGCGTGGGAGTGCGAAGCGGGCGGAACCTACGCGGAGGCCGACCGGCGGGACGAGATCCAGGTCGTCTTCTGGCATCCGCGCGAACCGTCGTCCGCCGGGGGAGATCGGCCGGACGACGAGCCGTGGGTGCAGCTCCAGTGGACCGTCCTCATCGACGACACGGACGCGGGTGACCAGGCGGCGCGTCTGGTGGACTGGCTGCGCGGCAACGACCCCAGGCCGCACGCCAGGATCGTCGGCGGCAGCCCGGAGTTCGCCGAGAGGCTCGGTCTCCCCTGGCCGGACTGGGACGACGACTACGAGGAGTGATCGCCGTCCGAACGCCGTGCGTCAGGAAGACCGATGAGCGTGCCGGTCACCCGGCGGTGCAGCTGATCGGGGACGGGACCCGGTTGGCGCCGGACCAGCTCGCGTTGAAGCCGGCTGTCGTCGAGGCGTTCGGTGCCAGCGCGCCGTTGTACGTCTCGTTGGCGACCGTCACCGCGGCGCCCGACTGGGTGAAGCGGCCGCTCCAGGACTGCGTGACGCGCTGGCCGTCGGGGAAGGCGAAGGTGACGGTCCACGACGTGATGGCCGCCGTCCCCGAGTTGCGCACCGCGAGCTCGCCCTGGAACCCGCCCTGCCACTGGTTCACGATCCGGTACGTCGCGGAGCACGCGCGCGGACCGGCCGACGGGCTCGCGGACGGGCTGACGGACGGGCTGACCGACGGGCTCCGCGACGGGGAGGGGCTGCGCGACGGCGAGGCCGAAGGGCTGGGAGAGGGGCTGGGCGACGAGCCGCCGGCGGGCGGGACGCGGAGGATCCGGTCGTCGTTCGCCGCGGGGGTCCCCCTGCCGTCGCGGTTGCTCGTGCCGACCCAGAGCCACCCGTCCGGCCCGACGGCCACGGCGCGCAGCCGGCCGTACGTGCCCTGGAACTCGGCCACCGGGTTGCCGGTCCTGCTGCCGCCGCTGACCGGCACCGTCCACAGCCGCTTCCCGGCCAGGGCCCCGGCGAAGAGCGTGCCGTTGGCGTACGCCAGGCCGCTGGGCGACGCCTCGGACGTGCTCCAGGTGACGATGGGGTTGCGGAAGCGCGAGTCGGTGCAGACGCCCTCACAGGTGGGCCAGCCGTAGTTGCCGCCGGGGACGATGTAGTTGAGCTCGTCCCAGGTGTTCTGGCCGAACTCGCTGGCGTACAGCCGTCCGCCCTCGTCCCAGGCGAGCCCCTGGACGTTGCGGTGGCCGTAGCTGTACACGCGCGAGCCGTACGGGTTGTCCGGCGGCACGCTGCCGTCGGGCCGCATCCGCAGGATCTTGCCGCCCAGGCTGTTCAGGTTCTGCGCGTTGGCGGAGGTGCCGGCGTCGCCCGTGGAGAGGTACAGCATGCCGTCGGGGCCGAACGCGATCCGCCCGCCGTCGTGGAACTGGGCCTTCGGCACGCCGGAGAGGAGCACCTGCTGCGTCTGCGGGGCGTTCAGACTGAACCTGACCAGCCGGTTGTCGGACGCGGCGGTGAAGTAGGCGTAGACCCACTGGTCCTCGGCGTAGGTGGGGGAGACCGCGATGCCGAGCAGGCCCGCCTCTCCGCCGGGCGACACGTTCGGGACGGTCGCCACCCGTACGGGCGACGAACCGGGACGCACCTGCATGATGTTCGCCGTGTCGCGTTCGGAGACGAGGGCGCTGCCGTCCGGGAGGAAGGTCAGTCCCCAGGGCGTCTGCAGGCCGGTGGCGGCGACCTGGGCCCGCGTGAAGTCGAACCCGCCGGTCGCGGCCACCGCCGCCGTCGGGCCGGCCGTGACGAACGCGGCGCCGGCGGCCAGCGCGGTGACGGCGGTCGCGAGCGCCACGCTGGGACGTGCCCTGAGACACGCGCTGAGACGCTCGGTGAGACGCTTGGACATCGATGCTCCCGGGACGGCGGGCCGCCGTGCGGCTCGTGAACCCCGCGGCTGCCTTCGATCGCGTGCAGCCGCCTGCCACTGCGGGACCATGGAATCCACACCGTCGCGCCCGGATCAACCGCGAGGCGGATGTCTTTCGGTATCGCCCCCTCTGATCAGCGCCTACGACGGGCGCCCGCACGCGGGGCGCCCCGGGGTGCGGGAAACTTTCATGGCGGCACAAGGCTCCGGCAAGTCCCTCACAAGTCACTCAACGTACAAATGCGACGTGAACGACTACGAAATCCGGCGGCCGGTGGTCGCCGACGCGGTGACCGTGCACGAACTGGTCGCTGAGCACGACATCGAGGTGACCGGCAGGCCCGACTGGACGCTCGATGACATCGCCGACACCCTGAAGGAGCTCGACCTGGACCACGACAGCTGGCTGGTCCGCTCCGACGGGCGGCTCCTCGGCTGGGGCTACGCCAGGCGCAACGGCGCCAGCGAGAACGTCGACATCGACGTGCAGGCGCGGGAGCCCGGTGCGGCCGCCCTCCTGTGGGACCTGGCGCTCGGCCGGGCCGCCGATCTCGCCCGCGAGGCGGGGCACGACCACGCGGTGGTGGACATCAGCCTCTACGAGCAGGACAAGGCCATGCGCGAGGCCGCCGAGCGGCGCGGCTTCGCCCCCGCCACCAGCTTCCACCGCATGCGGGCCGACCACTCCGGCGTACGGCCGGTGTTCCTGCCCGGGGTCGGGGTCGAGGCCGGCGCCCCCGGGTGCGAGGCGGTGCTCCGGACAGCCCATCGGGTGCACCAGGAGGGCTTCGCCGAGCACTTCGGGTTCGTGCCGAAGACGTTCGAGGAGTGGACCGCCGAGATGGAGTCGTCCAGCGCGAACGACTGGGGGCAGCTTCTGCTGGCCCGCGTCCACGGGGAGCCGGCGGCGATGCTGCTCGGGACCGACCATTTCGTGTCCGACGAGAACTGCGGATATGTCCGCACGCTCGCGGTGCGGCCCGGTTTCCGCGGCTACGGCCTCGGGAAGCTGCTGCTCAGCAGAGCCTTCGCCGCCGACGAGCGGCGGGGGCGGGTGGGGACGATCCTGCACGTCGACTCCAACAACGTCACCCCGGCGCTCGGCCTGTACGAGTCGGTCGGCATGCGGCCGGTCCTGGTCATCGACGTCTGGCGGGCCGTCGTCCGTCCCGGCCGGTGAGACGGTCCTTCTCACAACCTCGTCATCGATACAGTGAATTGGGAGAAATCAGGCAGAAGCTAGGAGCGATCGAGTGCTGCACGAAAGGCTCGAGGGCGTTTACGACAACATTCTGCGCCGCAACCCGGGGGAGGCGGAGTTCCACCAGGCCGCGCGCGAGGTCCTGGAGAGCATCGGTCCCGCGCTGGGCAAGCATCCGGAATACGCGGAGCAGAAGATCATCGAGCGCATCTTCGAGCCCGAGCGGCAGATCATCTTCCGCGTGCCCTGGGAGGACGACCGGGGTGAGGTGCACATCAACCGCGGCTTCCGGGTCGAGTTCAACAGCGCGCTCGGGCCGTACAAGGGCGGGCTGCGCTTCCACCCCTCGGTCTACCTCGGCATCGTCAAGTTCCTCGCGGTGGAGCAGATCTTCAAGAACAGCCTGACCGGCCTGCCGATCGGCGCGGGCAAGGGAGGCGCGGACTTCGACCCGAAGGGCCGCTCCGACCGGGAGATCATGCGCTTCTGCCAGAGCTTCATGACCGAGCTGTACCGGCACCTGGGCGAGTACACCGATGTGCCCGCGGGGGACATCGGCGTCGGGCAGCGGGAGGTCGGCTACCTGTTCGGCCAGTACAAGCGCATCACCAACCGGTACGAGTCCGGCGTCATCACCGGCAAGGGGCTGAGTTACGGCGGCGTGCAGGTGCGCACCGAGGCCACCGGCTACGGCTGCGCCTTCTTCGTCGAGGAGATGCTCAAGGCGAAGGGCACGTCGTTCGAGGGCAGGCGCGTGGTCGTCTCGGGCTCGGGCAACGTCGCCGTCCACGCGATCGAGAAGGTGCGCGAGATGGGCGGCGTCGTCGTGGCCTGCTCCGACTCCTCCGGCTACGTGGTGGACGAGAAGGGCCTCGACCTCGATCTCCTCAAGCAGGTCAAGCAGGTCGAGCGGCGCCGTCTCAGCGACTACGCCGAGCGTCGTGGCGCCGATGCGGCGTACGTCGCCGGGCGCAGCGTGTGGGAGGTGCCCTGCGAGGTGGCGCTGCCGTCGGCCACGCATAACGAGATCACCGGCAAGGACGCCGAGGCGCTGGTGCGGGCCGGGTGCGTCGCGGTCGGCGAGGGCGCCAACATGCCCACCACGCCCGAGGGCATCCGGGTGTTCCAGGAGGCCGGAGTGGCCTTCGGCCCCGGCAAGGCCGCCAACGCGGGCGGCGTGGCCACCAGCGCCCTGGAGATGCAGCAGAACGCCAGCCGCGATTCATGGACGTTCGAGTTCTCCGAGCGGCGGCTCCAGGAGATCATGAGCGACATCCACGCCCGCTGCCTGGAGACGGCCGACGCGTACGGCATGCCGGGCGACTACGTGGCCGGCGCCAACATCGACGGCTTCAGGAGAGTGGCGGACGCGATGCTCGCCCTCGGCCTCATCTGAGCACTCACCGAGTGCTCATCGGTTGACCCGGCGGGTGCGCAGGAGGGGAAGCGCGAACCCGCCCGCAGCCAGCGACACCGCGGCCAGCCACAGCGATGTCACCGTGGCGGCGTGCGTGGACGGGGCGAGGCTGAGGAACAGCGTGCCGAAGACGGCCACGCCGACGACCTGGCCGAGCTGGAGCATCATCGCCAGCAGGCCGCTGGCGTCGGCCGCGTCGGCGGGCGCGACCCGGGCCAGCGCCACCGCCATGAGCGGGCTGAACGTGCCCGCCATGCCGGCCCCGATGGCCACGAAGCTGATCTCCAGCAGCGGCTCGCCGTGGCCGCCGCCGGCCAGCGCCGCCGCCAGGGCCAGCTCGCCTGCGGCGGTGACGACGGCGGACGCGACGATCATCGGCCGGTGCAGGCCGGCCGGCAGCCGCTTCCAGTTGAGGCTGGTCAGTCCGAAGGCGGCGGCCGCGGGGATGAACAGGCAGCCCGCCCGCAGGGCGCTGTCGCCGAGGTCGCCCTGCAGGTGGAGGGCCATGGCGAACAGCCAGCCGCCGTACGCCGCCATGACGAGGAAGATGCCGGACGCGGCGACGGCCACCCCGGGGGCGCGCAGCAGGCGGCCGGGGACGAGCGGATGCGCCGCACGCCGCTCCACAAGCAGGAACGCGCAGAACGCGAGAACCGACAGGCCCATCGCGACCCACCCCCACAGCGGCCAGTCCTCCTCGTGGCCGAGCACGAGCGGCACGACCAGCAGGCAGACCGCGAGCGACAGGGTGACCAGGCCGGGCACGTCGAGCCCCTGTTCACGCCGCACGTGTGCGGCGGGCAGCGTCCGGGCGCCGACGGCCAGCAGCGCGAGCCCGATCGGCACGTTGACCAGGAAGACCGGCCGCCAGGCCGTGCCGAACAGGTCGGCGGTCACCAGCAGCCCACCGAGCACCTGGCCGACGACCGCGCCGACCGAGATGACCGTGGCGTAGACGCCGAGCGCCCGCCCCCGTGTGGCGCCGTCGAAGGTGATCTGGATCAGGCTGAGCACCTGGGGCACCATCAGGGCGGCTCCCGCGCCCTGCACCAGCCGGAAGGCGATCAGCACGCCGGTCGACGGGGCGAGCCCGCACATCAGCGACGCGGCCGTGAACACCGCGAGCCCGGTGAGGAACAGCCGCCGGTAGCCGAGCAGCCCGCCGAGGCGTGCCCCGGTGATCAGCAGCATCGCGTACGCCACGGTGTAGCCGGAGATGACGAGTTGCAGTCCGGAGCCGGTGGCCCCGAGGTCGGCGCGCATCGTGGGCGCGGCGACGTTGACGATGGTGGCGTCGAGGACGGCCATGAACTGCCCCGCCAGGATGACGGTGAGCAGCAGACTCGGCGAGGTTCGCCGCGCGGCCGGCGCGCGGGTGGTGACAGTGGTCATGGCGGCAACGATGCGGCCGTCGCGATACCGGTAACGAGAGCCTGCCGATACTGGTACTGACACCACCTGGCAACGCGGTCGCGCACTCGCCAAGATGGGGAGGTGACGACGGGGATTCGCACCAGGAACACCAGGCGTGAGGAGCTCGCGGCCTTCCTGCGCAGCAGGCGCGAGCGGATCCGGCCCGAGGATGTCGGCTTGCCGCCCGGCCTGCGCCGCCGTACACCGGGCCTGCGGCGGGAGGAGGTCGCCCAGCTCGCGGGTGTGGGCGTGACCTGGTACACCTGGCTGGAGCAGGGCCGCCCCATCAACGCGTCGGTGCAGGTGCTCGACGCCATCGCCCGTACGCTGCGGCTGGACGCGGCCGAGCGGGAGCACCTCTACCGGCTGGCGGACCTGCCGGAGATCGCCGATCCGGCGGGCGACGGGGAGGGCCTCGACGCCGAGGTGCACACGATCCTGCGCCGGCTCGACCCGCTGCCCGCGTGCGTCTACAGCGGGCGTTACGACCTGCTCGCCTGGAACGCCGCCTACGGCACGATCTTCGCGTCCGTGGTCGATCGGCCACGGCTCGAGCGTAACGTCCTGTGGCGGGTGTTCACCATGCCGGACTGCTGCTGCCCGCTCGTGAACAAGGACGAGGAACTCCCGCAGATGGTCGCGACGTTGCGGGCGGCCTTCGGCAGGCATGTGGGAGAGCCGGCTTGGACGGGCTTCGTCACCCGGCTGTCGGTGGCCAGCCCGGAGTTCGCCCGAATGTGGGCGATGCATGAGGTGGCCAGACCGGGCGTCCGGATGAAGCTGTTCAAGCACTCGTCGGTGGGCCTGATCCGCCTGACGTCCACCAGCATGGCGCTGGCCGCGCCGCCGGAGACCCGCATCGTGGTCTACACGCCCATGGACGACGAGAGCGGGCAGCGGATCGAATGGCTGGCGGCCCATCCGGAGGTCGCCCACTGCCCGCTGCATGGGGAGCCCGTCCGCGGGTAAAGCCGCAGTCATGGCCTGTCGCATCAGCGAACTCGTCGTCGACTGTCACGACCCCGAGCGGCTCGCCGCGTTCTGGTGCGAGGTGCTCGGCTTCGAGGTCCTCCAGCGCACGGACGGGTGGATCGAGATCGGCCCGCCGGGCGTGGGCTTCGGCGGCCTCCAGCCGACGCTCGTCTTCGCGCCCGTGCCGGAGTGCAAGCGCGGCAAGCTACGCCTGCACATCGACGTCAACCCCACCGACCGCGACCAGGAGGACGAGCTGGAGCGCCTGCTGAAGCTCGGCGCCGTACGGGCCGACGTGGGCCAGACCGGCGAGGAGCGGTGGCATGTGCTCGCCGACCCCGAGGGCAACGAGTTCTGCCTGCTGCGCCGCCGCCTGTGACCTTCCGGCGGGCCGATGCGGTAGCGTCCGGAGCGTGGCGAGGATCTTCACGCTGGACGAGGCCGGGTCGCTGATGCCGGAGGTGCTGGAGCACGCCCGCGCGTTCGTCGCCGTCCGCGCCGACCTCGCGGAGCTCACCCACGACCTGCGGCAGGCCGGGACCTCCGCTCTGGGCGGCCTCGCCGAGGCCAAGGGCCTGGAGGCGCGGATGGACGAGATCCTGAGCTGGTTCGACGCCGAGGAGATCGAGATCAAGGGCGTCGCCCCGCTGCTCGTCGACTTCCCCGCCGTGCTCGGCGGCGTGTCCGTACGGCTGTGCTGGCTGGAGGGGGAGACCGCCCTCGGCTGGTACCACCGCAGCGACCTCGGCTTCCCCGGCCGCCGCCCGCTGCCCTGACCCCAGGGGTGAGGCGGGCGGGGAGGGCCGGGGAGGCTCAGTCCGACAAGTCGTCGAAGCCGTCGAAACCGCCGAAGGCGGCGCCGTACCGGACGCAGACCATGCGGGCCACCGACTCGTGGGCGCCGAGAGGCTCGGCGCAGCCGGCGCCGATGGCCTCGGCCGCCGTCGTGATCCGCTCGCTGTCGGTCTCGGGACCGATGACGTACGGCACCATGGCGAGGCGGTTGGCCCCGATCTTGCGCAGCCGCTCGGCGGCGTCGCGCACCGTCGGCACGCCGTCCAGCGCGGCGGGGACGACGGGAAGCGTCAGGCGGGCGGCCAGCAGGACGGCCGTCGCGTCGGCCCCGCGCGCGGCCTCGTCGCCCCCGGCGGTCGCGACGATGATGCCGTCGACGGGCGAGGAGACGTTGAACAGCCGCATGCGGTCGGCGCGGGCCAGGCCCGCCTCGGACAGCCGTACGTGCAGGGCCTCGGCCAGCAGCGGATGCGGGCCGAGCGGCTCGGTGATCCGCACCGCGGCCCCGCTCTGCGTCACGGCGTCCCGCACGGCGCGCCGGACGCGGGGATGGGGTCCGGTGACGAGCGGCACCACCACCGCCGCCGGTCCGCCGGCCGGCCGCTTGGCCGCGATGTCGGAGAACTCCTTGACGAGATCGGTGCCGCCGTCGGCCAGTGAGACGATGCGAAGGTCGAGTTGCGGATTGTCGATCCGGACGATGGAGGCGACCTCGGCGGCCACGTCGCCCTGGCCCGCCGGATCTCCGGCCCTGCCCGGCACGGCCAGGACCAGGGCGGGCGCGTCGGCCGGCAGGTCGGCCGGCAGCGGCCGTCGGTGGCGGCCGGTCCCGGGCCGGGAGGATCGCTCCCGGGTGGGGAGCTTGGGCGGGTCCTCGTGACCTTCGTTCACATCGGCGGATTCTAGGGCGAAACCGGTCGAAGAGCAGAACCAACGCGCGGCTTGTTGCGGCTTGGTGATCTAGACGTTTTACGTCTCGGTTACTTGACGCTGCTGGTGGCCGTCGCTTTGATAAGGGCCGTCCACGCCGAAAACGATTACAGCTCCCCGCGCGCTGCCACGCGTGGACGAGTACCCGAGAGTCTCCCCAGAGTGAGGTGGCCGTGACCGAGGGTCCCACGATCACCACGATCGCGCAACGCGCCGGCCTGTCGATCGCATCGGTGTCGCGGGTGCTCAACGGGCTGCCCACCCGCGAGGACACGGTGCGCCGGGTCATGCGCGCGGCCGACGAACTCGGCTACGTGCCCAACTCGGTGGCCCGTTCGCTGCGCAACCGCCGCACCCACCAGATCGCCTTCGCGCTGTCCGACATCGGCAACCCCGTCTACGTGGCGATGGTGCGGGAGATCCAGGCCGTGCTGAAGGCGGCCGGATACCGCCTGCTGCTCCACTCGACCGAGGGCGACCCGGAGGACGAGGTGTGCGTGCTGCGCGGGCTGCGGGAGCGCTACGTGGACGGCCTCATCATCAGCCCGCTGCGCGGCGTCGGGGCGGAGCACATCGAGGCCGTCACCACGGCGCGGGTCCCCGTGGTCGTCGTCGGCCCGGTGCCGGAGGGCACGCCGGTGGACAACGTGCGGGGCGACTCGCGGACCGGCGTCCTGCTCGCCATGAACCACCTGCACGGCCTCGGCCGGAGGCGGATCGGCCTGCTCAACGGCCCGCTCGGCACCGCGCCCGGCGCGGCCCGCGCCGCCGCCTACCGGGAGGCGCTGGAACTGCTGGGCCTGCCGTACGACGAGAACCTGGTCGAGGTGGGCGACTTCACGCGCGACCGCGGCGCCCGGGCCGCGCGGGCGCTGCTGGCGCGCGCTCCCGGTCTCGACGCGCTGATGTGCGCCAGCGATCTGATCGCGCTCGGCGCCCTCGACGTGCTGCGGGAGCAGGGCAGGGACGTCCCCCGCGACGTCGCCGTGGTCGGTATGGACGACACCGACCTCGCCTCGGTCGCGTGGCCGTCGCTGACCAGCGTCTCGCTCGGCTGGGCCGAGCGTGGCAGGGCCGCCGCGAGGCTGCTGCTCGACCGTCTGCGGGACGGCTCGCTGCCGCCGCGCGTGGTGACCGTGGAGCCGGGCCTGATGGTCCGGTGCTCGACCGGAGGCGGGCCGGCGACCGCGTTCGCCACCCGTGCCCGCGCCCGTGTCCGTGCGCTCGCGCTCGCCGGGGGAGACCGGCCGTGATCTCGGTGTTCGGCAGCGCCAACATGGACCTCGTGGCGTACGTGGCGCAGGCCCCCAAGCCAGGGGAGACCATCACGGGCCGCGCCTTCCGCACGATCCCCGGAGGCAAGGGGGCCAACCAGGCGATCGCCGCCGCGCGGGCGGGCGGGCGGGTCGCGTTCCTCGGGGCGGTGGGCGACGACGCGTTCGGGCCGGGGCTGCGCGCGGCGCTCGCCGGGGCGGGCGTCGACACGCGCGGAGTGCGGACCGTCCCCGGCCCCTCCGGTGTCGCCCACATCGTCGTGCAGGACGGCGGCGACAACTCGATCATCGTCGTGCCGGGGGCGAACGGCACCCTCACCGGTCCCTCGGCGGAGGACGCGGAGACGATCGGGCGGTCCCGCGCCCTGCTCCTGCAACTGGAACTGCCGATGGAGGCCGTGGTCGCCGCCGCGTGCCTGGCGGGCGCCGTGACGGGCGCCGTGACGGGCGCCGTGGCGGGCGCCGTGACGGGCACGGAGGTGATCCTCACCCCCGCCCCGGCCGTGCCGCTGCCCACCGAACTGCTGGACGCGGTCGGCGTCATCGTGCCGAACGAGCACGAGGCGGCGGTCCTCACCGGGCGGGACGACCCGCGCGACGCGCTGGAGGCGCTGCTCGACCTGGTTCCCGAGGTGGTCGTGACGCTCGGCGCCCGGGGCGCGTTGTACGGCTCCCGCGACGGCGTCCGCCTCCACGAGCCCGCTGTACCGGTTCGGGCGGTGGACACCACGGCGGCGGGGGACACCTTCGCCGGCGCGCTCGCGGTGGCCAGGACCGAGGGGCTCGGCCCCGAGGGGGCGCTGCGCTTCGCCTCGGCGGCGGCGGCGCTGTCGGTCCGGCGCGAGGGCGCGAGCACCTCGATGCCGCACCGGCCCGAGATCGACCGGCTCGTGCGGGACCGAACGTAAATTCTCCGAATACGGAGCGTGATTGACGGGTAGCTCTGCGTTGTCATGTGTCAGTGCTTCGCAGAGAAGAGGTATCCGTTGATCAGATCGTTGGAGCGCGCCGGGATCGCGGCGCTCGTGACCGCCGCCCTGTTCGCGGCCCCGCTGGTTCTCGCGGCGCCCGCCGCCCACGCCGCCGCCGGACGACCGGCCGGGGACGACGTGTACCGCACCTGGTTCACGAGCCACTCGCGGTGCGTGGCGGCGGGCCAGGGCGGGATCGACCGCGGCCACTGGGAGCACTACACCTGCTCCGAGGGTGACTGGTTCTGGCATCTGTGGACCAACCGCTGAGCTGAGACGCGACCCGGCCCCGGCACCCGTCCGCCGGGGCCGGATCACCAGAGCGGAGATCACAGGGGAGGATGAGGGGCGACCGGCCGACTGATTCGTTAGGAGTGCGCATGCAGGTCCACGACCTGTCCGGTGGCGGAGACGTCCTCGCCCGCGTCGAGGGGGTCGCCCGCCGTGCCCTGGAGCGGTACGGGCTGCCCCCGGACGCCGTCGTGACGTTGCTGAACGTGTCGGAGAACGCGACCTTCACCGTGGACGACGGGGAGACACGGGCGATCCTCCGGGTCCACCGGCTCGGCTACCAGTCCCCGGCCGCCATCGCCAGCGAGCTCGCCTGGCTGGAGGCGCTGCGCGAGGAGGCGGGCGTCGTCACGCCGCGAGTGCTGCCGGCCCGCGACGGGTCCCGCGTCGTCACGGTCGAGGATCCGGGCGCCGAGCCCCGCCGCTGTGTGATGTTCGAGTTCCTGCCCGGCGCAGAACCGGCCGAGGACCGGCTGGTGGAGGAGTTCGAGCGGCTGGGCGCGCTGACCGCCCGCATGCACCGGCACGCGCGCGGCTGGGCGAGGCCTGCCTCCTTCACCCGCTTCCACTGGGACCTCGACGCCGCTTTCGGGCCCTCGCCCCGCTGGGGCAGGTGGCAGGACGGTGTGGGGGTGGACCGGGAGGCGCACGCCGTGCTCGCCCGCCTTGAGGCCGAGCTGCGCCGCAGGCTGGGGCGGTACGGCAGGGGCCCGGACCGGTACGGGCTCATCCACGCCGACCTCCGCCTGGCCAACCTGCTGGTGGACGGCGAGGCGGAGGCGAGCGTCATCGACTTCGACGACTGCGGCCTCGGCTGGTACCTCTACGACCTCGCCGCCGCCGTCAGCTTCATCGAGCACCGGCCCGAGGTGCCGCACATGGCGGAGTCGTGGGTGCGCGGCTACCGCACCGTGCTCGACCTCCCGAAGGAGGACGAGGCCGAGATCTGGACGTTCATCATGTTCCGCCGTCTCCTGCTCGTCGCCTGGATCGGCTCCCACCAGGCCGCCGAGGTGGCCGCCCGGCTCGGCGCCGGCTACACACGCGACAGCTGCGAGCTGGCCGAGCGCTATCTGAACGGCTCACTGGGCGGCTCACCGGCCGGGTGACTCCGCGATCACGCCGAGGAAAGTATTCGAAAAGGAACCGGTCAGTTCGGGCGAATCCGGGATCAGAAGGACATTGCGCCGGGTACGGGGAGCGTCGTTCACACATCGTCACCGCGGAGGTGCCAGGTGCTGGACCGGATCGCCGATCCCAGGGGGCGGCGCACGCCGTACGGACCTCCCGACGCGGTGGAACGGCTGGCCGCGGCCCTGCCGGGGCGCATGCGCGACGCGCTTCCCCCGGTCATCCGCCTGGGCAGCCCGTGGCCGGTGCGGGTCGACGTGTTCCTGGAGGACGGCGTCACCGAGGACGAGGTCGAGCGCTGGGTACCCGCGGCGTCGGCGGCCGGCTCCCACGGGGACGCCGTCGACCTGGCGGTGCGCGGCGGGCGGGTGGTGGGCGTACGCGGCCGGGCCGGTGACCGGGTCAACCACGGGAGGCTGGATCCGCGCGAGTGGCCCGCCTGGCGGCCGCGCCCGGGACGGCTGACCCGCCCGCTCGTACGCGAGGGCGGGCGGCTGGTCGAGTCGACGTGGGACGCCGCGATGGACCGCGTCGTGACGCGGTCGAGGCGGCTGCTCGCCGCGCCCGGCGGCTGGGGCCGGATCGCGTTCCACACGGGGCCCCGGCTGTTCCTGGAGGAGCACTACACGCTCGCCGTGATCGGCAAGGCGGGCATCGGCACCCCGCACATGGACGGCGACACCCGGGGGTGCGCGGCGGCGGCAGCGGCCGCCCTCGCGGCGAGCTTCGGCACCGACGGCCAGCCCGGTTCGTACACCGACGTGGACCACTGCGACGCGCTCGCGCTGTGGGGCCACGACTGCGCGGCCTGCCACCCCGTGCTGTGGGAGCGGATGCTCGACCGGAGGCTCGGCCCCGGGCCGCCCGCGATGATCGTGGCCGATCCGGACCGGACGCCCGCGGCCAGGGAGGCTGACGTCCACCTCGCCGTGCGCCGCGGCACCAACGTGGCCCTGCTGAACGGCCTGCTGCACGAACTCCTCGCGAACGGCTGGCACGACGCGGCCTACGTCGCCGCGCACACCGTCGGCGTCGAACGGCTGTGGCGGACCGTCGAGGCCTACCCGGCCAAGCGGGCGGCCGAGATCTGCGGGGTGCCGGTCGCCCGGATCGAGCAGGCCGCCGAGATCCTGGGCGCCGCCGAACGGCTGGTGTCGACCGTCGGCCCGGCCTTCCTCGGCTCCAACCAGGCGACGGCCGCGGCCTGCCAGGTCGACAACCTCCACCTGCTGCTGGGCATGCTGGGCCGGCCCGGGGCGGGGCTGTTCCAGCTCGGCGGCCCGGGCTGCGACGCGCTGGAGACGGGCTCGGCGGGAGACCTGCCCGGCCTGCGCAACTGGGCCGACCCGGGACACGTCCGCGAACTGGCCGGGCTCTGGAACGTCGACCCCGCCGTCATTCCGCACTGGGGGCCGGCCACCCACGCGACCCAGATCCTCGGGTACGCCGAGGAGGGCTCCGTCGGGCTGCTGTGGATCACCGCGTCCGACCCCGTGAGCGCGACTCCAGGGCTCGAACAGGTCCTCGCCCGCGAGGACCTGTTCGTCGTCGTCCAGGATCCGTACCTCACCGAGACCGCGCGGCTCGCCGACGTCGTGTTCCCCGTAGCCGCCTGGGGAGAGAAGACCGGGACGGTGACCGGCGCCGACCGGACGGTGCACCTGTGCGAGAAGGCGGTGGAGCCACCGGGGGAGGCGAGGGCGGACCTCGCCGTCCTGCTCGACTACGCGCGGCGGATGGACCTGCGCGACCGCGACGGCCTGCCGCTCGTCGGCTGGACCGACGCCGAGTCGGCGTTCGAGGCGTGGAAGGCCTGCTCGGGGGGCCGCCCCTGCGACCACACCGGCATCACGTACGACCGGCTGCGGACCGGCGGCGTGCAGTGGCCCTGCACGCCGGCCGGCTCCTACGGCGCGGAACGCCTGTACGCCGGGGGGAGGTTCGCCACCGAGCCGGGGCGCTGCCAGGCGTTCGGCGCGGACCTGGCCACGGGCGCGGAGTACGGCGAGGAGCGGTACCGCGCCGACGACCCCCGGGGGCGGGCGTTCCTCCACGCCGCCGACTACGAGCCGTCTCCGGAGGTGGCCGACGACGAGCATCCGCTGGTTCTCCTCGTCTGCCGGGCGCCGCGCCGATCTCCGGCCCCGCCGCACCTGGAGGTCCATCCGGGCGACGCCGCGGCGTACGGCGTGGAGGAGGGCGACCTCGTGCGGGCCGAGTCGCCCCGGGGCGCGCTGGAGGCCGTCGCCCGGCTGTCGGGTGTGCGGCCGGGAGCCGTCGTCCTCCGGCTCGATGGCCGGTCCGAGGCGGTGGCGCGGGCGGCGGCCGAGCTCACGCTCACCTCGTGGGACCCGGTGTCGCGGCAGCCGCTGCGCACCGCGGTGGCGGTGCGCCTGGTGCGGGTCGCCCCCAGGCCGGGGGAGCCCGCCGGAGCGCTCACGGCCGTGGAGGGCGTCTGCTCCGCCGCCGCGCCCCTCGGGCACGGCGTCGCCGTACGCGAACGCTACGAGGAGGTCTGACGTCCGCGATCACCGGAGAAGGGTGGGGGCCATGGGCACTGACACCGCGCGTACGGCCGGCGGGAAGGCCGTCTCCGGGTGGGCCGATCGGTGACCGTCCACCTGGCGGACTATCTGGAGCTCCTGCTACTGACGGAGCACGAGCTGTCCGGCGGGTTCCACGCGCTGTGGCGCGGCCATCCCCGGGAGCCCGACCTGTGCGGCGTGTGCGAGCGCCTGGCCGCGCAGTGCCGGGCGCACGCCGAGCGGCTCGAGCCGTTCCAGCGGCGATACCGGGGCCCTCAGCAGATGGAGCATCGGATGGAGCCGTGGGCGCCGGATCCGGCGATTCTGGACGCGACGAGGACGGAGCTCCAGCGGGCGGGCCCCGAGGGGGTGGGTCTCGTGACGGCGGTACGCCTGCGGCTGACGCCCGCACGCGCGGCCGGAGGAAAAGGCGGTAACGGCGGGGACGGCGGCGGTCTGGTCCTGCTGCGCGAGCTGCACCGGTTGTACCTTCTCGCGACCGAATGCGAGCTTTCCTGGAGCGTGGTCGCACTGGTCGCCCGCGGGCTCAAGGACGACGATCTCCTCGACCTGGCCGGTCGCTGCACCCCCGAGACGGCCGTTCAATTGCTCTGGCTGCGGACCCGGATGCGCCGGGCCGCGCCGCAGGCCCTCGTCGTGGCGTCCTGGTGAGCCCGCATATCGCGCGGATTCATACAAACGCGGAGAAGAATCGTCCGGAGGGCGCGGTCTCGTTCTCGTCTGTCGCCATTGTCGCAATTCACGACAGGGCTCAGGCAGGGCTGATTCGCCGACAAATGTCGTCATGTAGGGATTATCAAGACCATGTCTCGGGATCGTTGCAGAAAATAGATTGCGCTCAGATGGTGATAATTGGTAGAAAATGATTACGACGAGGCGCGTCGCACAGGCCGGTACGGATGGGCGTGCCCACAGACGACGCCGGTGCTCATGGCGGGGGCCGCACCGGCGGTGCGGAACGCCGGGGAAAGCGCGTCCGGCACCGCGGTCGTTTCATATATATCGGTGCCGACGCCTGCCGCGGCAGGCGTCGGCACCACCGATGTCCGTCCCGCTGTCCGTGTCGACGGCCTGGCGCCGCCATGTGCGTGCGCGGATGCGCGCGGGCGTCACCGTCGAGGACGTCGCTGCGCGAATGTCCTGGGTGATGCCGGTGCGGGAAGTAGCCGCACCGGAGACGTCGCCACCTGGGATTCGATTGCCGATGAGGCGGAAGGACGGCCTGCCAGGCCTCGGCGGTACCGCCGCAGGGGTGCCAGGATATGGGTGGTGGGCGATACTGGGATTGAACCAGTGACCTCTTCCGTGTCAGGGAAGCGCTCTCCCGCTGAGCTAATCGCCCGTGCCCGGATGTCGTCCGGGCTCCGAGCGGAAGACGGGATTCGAACCCGCGACCCTCACCTTGGCAAGGTGATGCTCTACCACTGAGCCACTTCCGCAGCCATCGCTCGGGTTTCCCCGGCGACGCGTGCTCAACTCTAGCGGATCCCCGGGGGTGCCGGTGCCAACTGTTCCCATCCGGAGAGCGATCCGAGAGCGACCGGGGGGCTCGGCGTCGCGGTGAGCCGTTGACCCGCCGGAGAGGACGTGCGCAGGATGAGGCGCAACCGTACGCGAAGGGAGTTACCCGCCATGGCGAAAGTGCTCATCATCACGGGCGACGCGGCCGAGGACCTGGAGGTGATGTATCCATACCAGCGGCTTCTGGAGGAGGGCTACAAGACGCACATCGCGGCGCCTTCGGCGAAGAAGCTCCAGTTCGTCGTGCACGACTTCGTCGAGGGCTTCGACACCTACACCGAGAAGCCGGGCCACACCTGGGCGGCCGACGTGGCCTTCGCCGACGTGGACCCGGCGGAGTACGATGCGCTGGTGATCCCCGGCGGGCGCGCGCCCGAGTACCTCCGCGGCGACCGCGACGTCCAGGAGATCGTGCGGCACTTCGCCGGCGCGGGCAAGCCGATCGCCGCGCTCTGTCACGGTCCGCTGATCCTGGCCGCGGCCGGGGTGCTCAAGGGCCGGGAGAGCAGCGCGTACCCCGCCTGCGCCACGGACGTCGAGAACGGCGGCGGCACCTGGGTCGACAGCGAGGCGCACGTCGACCGGAACCTGGTGACCGGGCGGGCCTGGCCCGACCACCCCGCCTGGATGCGCGCGTTCATGAAGGTGCTGAGGGCCGCCGTCCCGGCGGGCTGATCACGACACCTACTTTCGGGGACGGATCCGCTATCGGGGCTGTCATCCTGTGAACCCGAAAAGTTCAACGGCTGTGAGAAGACGAGAGTGCTGCACTGGGGTGTGGCGGACCCCGGATTCTTGCGGCGAAACGGCAGCCGTTACTGAGAGCGTAAGCGACCGCGTGAAGAGGGCGGCCGGATCTGCCTTACACGGACATGATGCCGCTCCTCTTCGGTGTCGCGCCCGAGGTGTCACATGATGCCTTGCTGCTTCTCGACCGGCTGCCGAGCAACGTCGTCGTGACGGTCGTCGAACTGAAACGGCCCATGGGCATGGAGGAGCTCAAGAAGACGACCGCCCTGATGTCGTTGGGCCTCATCCTGTCGCCTCTGGCACCCATGACGCGGCCGCGCCGCACGATCTCCTGGGCGTCGCGGTCGCCCCGGCATACTCGCGCACGGCCGCCGGGGATCACCAGCGCGACCACTCCCCGCGGTTCACTTCGGCGAAGACCACGCCGGCCGCGTATGCGTGGTCGGCTTCTGCCTGGGCGGGCAGGTCCGATTGCGGCGCTGTGCCACGGCCCGCTGGTGCTGGCGGCGGCGGGGGTGCTGAAGGGCCGGGAGAGAAGCGCGTATCCGGCCTGTGCCCTGGACGTCGAGATCGGCGGTAGCACGTGGGTGGACAGCGAGGTGCACGTCGACCAGAACCTCGTGACCGGGAGGGCCTGGCCGGACCACCCCGCGTGGATGCGCCGCCTTGAACACCGGGTTCGTCCTCGTACGAACCGTGTCGGCCAGATAGAACCTCCCGGCCGCGTCCGGCCCTGCTGTTGGTGGCGATCACCCACCCGGTGCCGTGCGCGAAGCGCCCGCCGTGTGATAGCACGATGATCTTTGTTGATTTTTGCGGGAAATGGAAATTTTCTATATGCATTTTAGTGGCATCCAGAAAAAATATATTTTTTTCTGACCAAGTTCCCCGCTTGTCGCATGTTGTGCATGTGTCCGCATGGCTGATACAAAAGCGCGTGGCAACCCACCTCTTACGAAGGGGAATTTGTGAGAAAGTTGCGGCGCGTTCTCCCTGTTTTACGGGGAGTTTCCATGCGGTCGTCGGGGAGGAGGAAAACCCTGGTGGCGGCTCTGGTCCTGGCGGTACTCGCGACGGGCTTACCGGCGATGGCAGAGGACGCCTCCCAGGCGTCCGGCGCGGTTCCGCAACCGGTGCCGCCACCGCTGACGCAATTTCCGAAACCAAGGGATGCGGACGCCCTTTTACGGCAGGCGATCGCGGAGGCGAAAAAACAAGGCAAGCCGGTGCAGGTGCGGTCCATGGACAGCGAGACGAGCTGGACCTGGGCATATCCCGACTCCCATCTCACCACGGAGACCTGGGCGGGACCCGCTCGCGTCAAGCAGCCGGATGGCACGTTCCGCTGGGTCGACACAACGCTTGAGGAGCGCGACGGCGCGCTCTATCCCAAGGTCGCGAAGGTGGGCGTGCGGATCGGCGATGGCGGTGACACCCACCTCGCAACTCTGGAACGTGCCGAGAAGGGCCAGTCGTTCGCAGTGGACTGGCCTGCGAAACTGCCCAAGCCGCGGATCGAGGGCAACAAGGCGATCTACGACATCTCCACATCTGATCTCAAGGCGGATCTGGTCGTCACCGCGCTGGCCACCGGCTTCCGGCACGACGTGGTGCTGCGCGAGCGGCCCACCGGCCCTGTGGAGTTCCGTCTCCCGGTGCGGACGGAGGGCCTGAAGCTGAGCGAGACCAAGGCGGGCGGGCTGAAACTGACCGACGCCAAGGGCAAGGTCGTGGCCTCTGCGGCCGAGCCGTTCATGATGGAGGCGCCGAGCACAGACGCGAAGTCCGCGCCGAACATGCGCGGCCAGATCGACACGCAAGTGGTCGGCAAGGCCGGTGACCAGACGCTCGTCATCAAACCGGATCCCAAGTTCCTGGCGGACAAGGACACGACGTACCCCGTCACCGTCGATCCGACCGTCTCGCTGACCGCGACGATGGATGCCTGGATACAGTCCAGGACGGGTGCCGCGGACGCGACCGACTCGGTCCTGAACGTCGGCACCGGCACGTACTACCAGTCCGAGCGCCGCTGCTCGGGCAGCGTGTGCTCCTACACCAACAAGATCTACCCGAACTTCCTTCGGGGCTATGTGGGCTTCGGCGACGATGCCGGCGGCGTCGCCGGCAAGTACGTGGAGTCGGCGACGCTGCAGTTGCTCGGCTCCTACGCCGGCTCATGCGTGGGTCGTACGCTCACCGCGTCGCCGGTCACTTCCTCCTGGGACACGGACTCGCTGTCGTGGAACCTGCGGCCGTCCACCACGAGCACGGGGGCGGTCACGATCACCCCCAGCTGCGGCTCCGACACGGTCACCAGTCTCAACGTCACCCAGATGGCCAGGAACTGGTCGGCCGGAGGCGGGTTCTACGGGGTGGAACTCAAGTCGACGGAGGACACCCGGTCCAGCTGGCCCGACGAGTCGAACCCGATCTCGGCCCAGTACTGGTCGTTCTACTCCGTCGAGTCCGGCCAGTCGCCGCCGAAGCTGAGCGTCAACTACCTGCTGCCACCGGAGATTCCCACGGTGACGGGGGAGTCGATCGACTCGATCGCCGGTACCGACGCCATCTCCCGCACCAGCGACGTGAAGGTCAACTACTCCTCGACCTCCATAGACGGCAAGAAGCTGGACTACCTGGTCTCGATCTCCGACCCGACTACGCCCATCCCGGTTCCCACCACAACACCGTCGCCGAGCCCCAGTCCGTCGCCGACTCCGTCTCCGTCCCCGGCGGGCACCGCCGTTCCCGGGCTGGTCGCCGCGTACGGGATGAACGAGGGCACGGGAACGGCGGTGGCGGACCAGTCCGGCACCGGCAACGCGGGCACGGCGAGCGGCACGGCCTGGGCGGTCGGCAAGTTCGGCCAGGCATTGTCGTTCAACGGCACCTCCAGCAGGGTGAATGTGAACAACTCCGCCTCACTGCAGCTCACGAACAAGATGACCATCGAGGCGTGGGTCAAGCCCTCCAGCGTCAGCGGATACCGCACGGTCATCATGAAGGAGGCGTCGAGCGATGCGTCCTACGCCCTTTACTCCAGCATCAACGGTGGCTTCTTCCCCGGAATGGGGATGTCGGGACCCACGAGTTAGCTGCAGATCGGCGGAAGCATCGCCAGCGTCACCGGCCCGACCGCGCTGCCGACGAATACCTGGAGCCATATCGCCAGCACCTACGACGGCACAGTCATCAAGACCTACGTCAACGGCACCGTGGTCGCCCAGAGCACTGTCAGCGGCAACCTCGCGTCCAGCACCGCGCCTCTGCGCATCGGAGGCAACAGCATCTACGGTGAGTACTTCAGCGGGTTGATCGACGAGGTCAGGGTCTACAACGTCGCTCTCACCCAAGGGCAGGTCCAGTCCGACATGAACACCGCCGTCGGCAACACGGCGACGGTGGACAATCCGCCGACCGCTCCGGGGACGCTTAACGCGGTCGCCGGTCCCGACACCGTCGACCTGTCCTGGGCCGCGGCCACCGACGACCGAGGCACGGTCACCTACCAGGTGCACCGCTCGACGACCGCCGGCTTCACCCCGTCGGCGGCCACCCGCGTCGCCACGGTGAACGGCCTGACCTACAGCGACAGCGGCATGGTCCAGGGCCAGTACTACTACCGGATCGTGGCGGTTGACAGCGCCGGCCAAATGGGCCCGGCGTCCAACGAGGTCGCGGCAAGGACCTCCGCGCAACTCTTCCCGCCTGTCACGGGGTCGCCTTCGGGTCAGGTGGTGAGCAACGAGTTCCAGCTGGGCAGCCCCGACAGCTTCAAATTCAAGATCAAGGCCTGCCTGAGCGGCATCCCGGTCCGTATCTGCAACGAGACCCCTTACTACCGCATCACCACGGACGCGCCGTATGCCCCGACCGACACCGGAACAGGCCTGGGCGATCCCCAGGTTCCCAGCCTTTCGGCGGTGGTAGCCCGACCGTCCGGCGGCGCCGTCACCGCCAAGTTCTTCCTCCTGAACAGCCTCGGACAGCCCGTCGGATCCGTACCGCTGGTACAGCGAACTGTTCCTGGCAGGGAGCGCGTATCCATCGAAGTCCCCGAGGGAGTCGTGCAGGCCGGACAGACGTATTCCTGGCAGGCTCAAACGTGTATCCAGGAGATCTGCTCGTCGAAGAGCGAGCCTGAGACCTTCACAGTTGACCCGGTTGAGGGCGAAGACAACACGGCGCCCTCCACGCAATCGGTGGTCCTTGCGCAGGATCATCTGTATCTGAAATCCGGCAAGAGCAATCCGACCGGCTGCGGCGGCGCGCCGTGTGCCCTTACGGACGCAAGCGCGATCACGGTGGACGGCACGGTGGGCAACGCTACCGTGACGGCACTTGCTATCAACCTCTCCGATATCCCAGACGGATCCATGATCGATGGTGCCTTGTTGAGCCTGGGATCAGCTACGTGTGAGGAGGGTGCCTGCCCAGCGGACGCCACTGTGTCGCTCCGTCCCCTCTCTGGCTCGGTGACCTCTGAGACGAAGGCCTCGGAACTGGCAGGCATGGCTCTTACGGCGACCTATCAGGCCACCCTAGCCAATCCACAGCTAGAGGTCGGGGACGATGCCTACGCATGGTTCTTGGTAGAGACCAGCAGGGCGGGCCGCATGACCTTCGGAGCGCCGGGTGCGAACGCACCGATGTCGGTCAAGATCAGTTATGTGCCCTCGGGGCCGCCCACGCCGGTCCTGAACCTCGTTGCCGTTCCCGGTGACGGTTCCGCCACCGTGAGCTGGGGATTACCGGAGTCGAACGGGTCGATGTCGGTGCTGGAAGCTTATGACGTGGAAGTCCTCGACGCCGCCGGAACGGTCGTGGACAGCGAGGCGACTGAGGACGCAACTCTCGGGATCGACGGTCTCACGAACGACGCCACATATACAGTGCGCGTGCGTGCCTCGACGCGGTTTGGTGAAAGCGCTTGGTCAACCACGACGGTGACCCCGAAGGCTCCTCCGGGCTGTGGTGCTGCCACGTATGCCGATGAGATCGAGAACTACTACAAGGCCCAGGATGCGGTCCTTGAGGGCCAGGCGCCAGACGTGTGGAGCGCTTCGGGGATGACTCCGAACTCCAGGGTCGCGGGCGCCGTCTCGGTCCTGAACACTCCGCTGACCCGGGAGTTTCAGTCGCTTGCCGACGCAGGAATCACCCGGAGCGACTCTGGGGTGACGTTGAAAAACGTCGTAGTGTCGCCTTGGCCAGACGGTAAGGTTCACGTATCGGCTACGGTGGAACGAACCTGGAAGGAAACGATTTCGGTGCCGTCGTCCGGTGCCGCATCCGTTAAGTCGCAGGATGACGCCGGTACGCCAGGTCAGGTCGAACCGCGCGGCAGCAGCGCGAATGTCACCTACACCTTCGATCCATGTAAACGTCTGGATGTCCTCATCGAGACGTCGGATCAGAACGAAGACTCCAGTGATTACATCGATGCCGGCACTGGTTCTTCCGTGGGAGATGGGGCTGATGTGCTTGGCAAGTACTTCGGTGTGTCGTCGGGAGCGTCTCTGGCCGCCGCCGCCCCAGCCCCGAGGGTGAAGTCCACCTCTTGGGCCGCGGCAGCGCCCTGCTACCGTCGTTGGACAGGGTACAAGATCAGTAGCAAGGTCAGTAAGGGCCTTGCGAAGGGCATGCAACTCGAGGTCGTCGGCGGTTCCCGCTGGGTTGTGTGCGATCCCCGGCTCGACAGCCACGAATGGGATGTCGACCAGATCGGCGCCGTCACTACTCTCTACACTAATTCCTCGTTCCGTAATCCGAAGGTCAAGAAGAACGGAGAGCTTGTCGCGGATAAAGCCGCAAAGAAAAGCAACGACTACATCCGCAAATGGTCCAACGTAGAGGTAACCACCACCCCCTGCTTCCAAGTGAAGCAGACTCAGGTGCAGGCGGGTGCAGAAGTAGGGGTGGGTGGAGAGTTCGGAGACGTGATCGCCCTGAGCGTCTCAGGCGCGGTCAGTGCGACGATAGCCGCAAGCGCCACGAAGGACTGTGAGCCGACCGCTCAGGCCCTTGGCAGAGTAGGTGGCTCTAACAGCAGCGTCGCCTTCCGTACCTCCATGTGGGGGCCTAACCATTCTGCGATTGCCACATGTCTTACAGCTGCAGGCCAGTGGTGTGACGTCACGCGATATCGCCAGAGCACCACAGGAACCTTCAACTTCGCAAAAAGCAAGGGGGTGGACGCGCACCTCAAGCTGTCCCCGACCACTCCCTGGCTGGATTACGCCTATCGTTGCGACACGTTGTACAAAACGTGTTTTGCATAGTTTGGGATGGTGCGGTGGCCCACGACACGGCGGAGTCTGAGCGAGGCCCGTTCTCTCGTGTCGCCCCCGTGAGTCACTAGTCGTGGTGGCACCGGATTAGGACTCCGAAGCGCAATTTTGAACGATTTGTGAGCCTCATGCGAGGT
>NZ_JABBWZ010000003.1:438337-715428 GCF_014161435.1 Microbispora sp. H10949
GCACCGGATTAGGACTCCGGTGCCACCACGACCCGCGTTACGCCTGAGATGGGAACAGTCATGAAGTGCATCAGGGTCTGCATATCGGTTTTGGTCGTCGCAGCCATGACTCTCGCGTGCGAAGCAACCTCGAAGCAATCCGCTCAAGCAAGCAGGAACATTTCGCTCGCACATCTGGCGACTGTTCTCCGCGGTGCCGTCGTAATCAGTAATCCCGGCACGCCTTTGCGGGTCAGTGACTCCAGGCTGCGGCAGATTCCGGGTGGATATGAATTCAGGGTGGCCGGAGAGGAGTGGTCGGGATACTACCAGACCGGGACGCCGGTCATGGACATCGACTATCCTCTGGTGGTCACTCTGGACCGCAGCGGAAATGTCACTGAGGTATCAAAGATTCCCTTCAGCAGGCTAGACAGTACGCTCAGATACTTCGGTCGAGGCGTAGGGGACGACAGTGACTGGGTGCTACCTCGTTTACCGGCGGGCATTCGGGTGAGGACGGTAGTAGAGCTCAAAAACCCGCTAGGCGAGAGGGATCTCGCTTGGGATTATCAATCTGACCGCTATTTTCTTTCGCGGGGATCTGGAGGCAGCCGGCCGATATACTGGGGAGGCGATATTGAGTGTCCCGCTCCCCCTACGCGACGTGCCTGTGACAGCAATTCCTCGATAGGTACTTTTCGGGCATGGGTTGATCAGTTGACCGAGCGTGACAGGATCATCTTGAACAAGTTCGGCCTCTCTCTGGACTCTCTTCGCGCCATCGCGAAGGAGGGCCGGATATATGGCCTCATCCAGCAAGCGTCACCGCAAATTGTCCGACGATTCAAGAAGAATCAGAATGTGCGATCGCTGTGGATCGTTGACATGTGGCCATGTCGCAAAAAGGAACCCTGTCCTTGAGCTGTCCTGGTCGCGCGTACGGTCCACCCGGGGGTGGTTGTCATGAGTGACGGACGGGGAGTGGGGGAGTTGTAGTCGGCATATGGCGGTCGTCCGCCCGCAGGAATCAGGAGCGGATGATGTCACGGTTGCAGATGGCGGGACAGGTGTACTGCCTGCCCGGTGCGTCTGTTGTGGATTGCGCCGTGTGCACGCCAACCAGAATGGCCCTCATACCCAACGACAACGCGCCGCTGACCGAACTCGCACGCCTGGGCGTGGCCCGCTGTGTCGTCGATAACGGCTGGCCGCTGCACAGGGCGGCCGAACTTCCAGGTCGCGGGTCCGGCGCGCAGGGACGAGGAAGGTGTGCTCTACGGCTCTTCTAGCAAGACGCCGTACCACCCGGCGCGGGCGAGCTTTGAGACTGATCCTGCCCGAAAACGGGCAAGAAACTTGTTAGTCGGCATCCGCGCTGCGTTAGGGTCCTGCTCTGTGTCCACGGCACGGCATCCCTTCGAGGATCTGATCGGCCATCTCACCCGGACCACCTCGCTGGGTCCGGGTGAGGCGGCCCGCGTGGTGGCCGACGTCCTGGCGTACTTCGGCGAGCCCGCGGAAGAGTACGTGCGGCGCCGCCACGGCGAACTCAAGTCGAGGGGGCTGACCAACGACCAGATCTTCCCCAGGATCTCCGCCGAGCTCGCGGGAAGGCGTGTCGCGGCACCGGAGCTGACCCTGCGCCAGCTCCGGAGGATCGTTTACGGATAGGAGCGGTTATGTGCGGAATCGTCGCTTACGTCGGGCCGAAGGATGCGGCGCCCATCCTGCTCGAAGGTCTCCAGCGGCTGGAGTACCGGGGCTACGACTCGGCAGGCCTCGCCGTCGTGAACTCCAGGAGTCTCAAGACGCGCAAGGTCAAGGGCCGGGTCGCCGACCTGGCGGCGGCGGTGCCCGCGAAGTTCAAGGGCACGATCGGGATCGGGCACACCCGGTGGGCCACCCACGGCGCGCCCAGTGACGTGAACGCGCACCCGCACCTCGACCAGGAGCAGCGGATCGCCGTCGTGCACAACGGCATCATCGAGAACGCCGACGAGCTGCGCCGCCGCCTGGAGGGCGAGGGCGTGAAGTTCGAGAGCGAGACCGACAGCGAGGTGCTCTCCCACCTCGTCGGGCGGATGGTCAAGGAGACCGACTCGCTGCGGGAGGCCGTGCTGCGGGCGCTGAAGAGCGTCGTCGGGACGTACGGCATCGCCGTCGTCGACGCGCAGCGCCCCGGCGAGATCGTGGTCGCCCGCAATGGCAGCCCGATCGTCCTCGGCCTCGGCGAGAAGGAGATGTTCGCCGCCTCCGACGTCGCCGCGCTCATCCGCTACACCCGGCAGGTCGTCCACCTGGAGGACGGCGAGCTCGCGGTCATCAAGGCCGACGGGTTCAACACGTTCACCAGCGACGCCCGGGAGACCGCCAAGGAGCCGTTCACGGTCGACTGGGACGCCGGCCACTACGACAACGGCGGCTACGAGCACTACCTGCTCAAGGAGATCTCCGAGCAGCCCGACACGGTCGCCCGCACCCTGCGCGGCCGCATCGACGACCGGTTCCACATCGCCCACCTCGGCGGCCTCAACATGGACGCCCGCGAGACCCGGTCCTTCCGCCGCGTGAAGATCATCGGCTGCGGGTCCGCGTACTACTCCGGGCAGATCGGCGCGCAGCTCATCGAGGAGCTGGCCCGCATCCCCGCCGACGCCGAGCCGGCCTCGGAGTTCCGCTACCGCAGCCCGGTCGTCGAGCCTGACACGCTGTACGTCGCCATCAGCCAGTCGGGCGAGACGTACGACACGCTCGCCGCCGTGCAGGAGCTCAAGCGCAAGGGCGGCCGGGTGCTCGGCATCGTCAACACGGTCGGCAGCGCCATCGCACGGGAGACAGACGGCGGCATCTACCTGCACGCCGGGCCCGAGGTCTCGGTGGCCTCCACCAAGGCGTTCACCTCCACCGCCGTGGCGTTCGCGCTGCTCGCCCTGCACCTCGGCCGCGTACGGGACCTGTCGCCGGCCGACGGCCGCAGGATCTGCGACGGCCTGCGGCGGCTGCCCGAGCAGATCAAGGAGATCCTCACCCTGGAGGACCGGATCAGGGAGCTGGCCAAGAAGTACGCCGACGCGCCGGGCATGATGTTCGTCGGCCGGGTCCGCGGCTACCCCGTGGCCCGCGAGGGCGCCCAGAAGCTCAAGGAGATCTCCTACGTCCACGCGGAGGCGTACCCGGCGAGCGAGCTCAAGCACGGCCCGCTGGCGCTGATCAGCCCCGAGCTGCCGACCGTCGCGGTCGTGCCGGACGACGAACTGCTGGACAAGAACCTCACCACGCTCGGCGAGATCCGGGCGAGGCACGGCCGCATCCTCATGGTCGGCCACCGCACCTCCGAGGCGGCCGACGACTGCATCGTGGTGCCCAGGAACGAGGTGGAGCTGGACCCCATCCTGCTCACGATCCCGCTCCAGCTGTTCGCCTACCACGCGGCCGTCGCCCTCGGCCGCGACGTCGACCGCCCCCGCAACCTCGCCAAGAGCGTGACGGTCGAGTAGCTCCGCCACGTCCCGTCCGGCTCGCGTCGCGGACGCGTGCCGGACGGTGCGCATCTGTCACCGCGCCCTCCGATCGGCACCGACGACATGAGCGCCGCGCCCGCCCACCCGCCGATCGCCACATCCGTAACGTCCGTTATGTCCTGAGATGGGGTGGTTGCTCATAGTCTGTCCGCATAAGGGGCTCTTCGGGGGGAGGGTGCCGGCATGCGACGCCGTACGGTTCTCGCACTGGGGGTCCTGGCCCTGGCGGGCGGATGCGGCACCCCGGCGCCTCCGTACCTCGGGGAGATCTCCCTCCTCGTCCCCGGCCCGCCGGAGTGCTGGGGGGACGGCGTCGCCCGGAGCCTGAAGTCCCTCATCGAGGCCCGCCGCTGGGCCGGCAGAGTGCTGGTCACGCGGGACGCCGGGGGCGGCGGCGCGTCGGCCGTCGGACGCTTCGCCGTCGGACGGCCGGACCGGCTGATGGTCGCCGACCCCCTCCTGCTGGCCGACTGCGCGCTCGGTCGCGCGCCCGATGAGGCGGGGCCGTTCGCCGCCCGGACCGTGCCGCTGGCCAGGCTGGCGGGGGAGTGGCAGGTGCTGGTGGCCTCCCCCGATTCGGGTTACCGCACGTTCGAGCAGGTCGCGGCGGCCCTGCTGCGCACCCCCGAGCGGGTGAAGGTGGCGGGCGGGCCCGACCGCGGGCCCGGCCACCTGCTGCTCGGCCTGACCGCCCGGGGCCTCGGGGCCGATCCGCGGCCGGCGGCGTACGAGGCCTTCGACAGCCCCGCGCGGGCCGTCGCGGCGGTGGCCGAGGGGACGACCGCGCTCGCCTTCGGCGGGCGCGGCGACGTCGCCGCCCACGTCAGGGCCGGGCGGCTGCGCCCGCTCGCCGTCTCCGCTCCCGAGCGCCTGCCCGGCCTGGACGCGCCCACGCTGACCGAGTCGGGGGTGCGGGTGGCGTACGCGAACTGGACCGGCCTGCTCGCCCCCCTCGGGGTGGCGGCCCGCGAGCGCGACGCGCTGATCGGCCTGTGCCGGGCCGTCGCGGACTCGCCCGCCTGGCTCCGCCTGTGCGAGCGCAACGGCTGGACGCCGATGTGGCTCGCCGGCGAGGAGTTCCGGCAGTGGCTCACGGGCGAGGCGCGTCGTACGGCCCTGCTTCTCGATGATCTCGGAATCCGGTGACCAACACAACTTGTAGGGCCGCTTGCGAGATCGCCCACTAGATGTAGGATCCATCGCGTCGCTGGTTCACCTCGGTGAGGCAAGAGGGAACCCGGTGGGAATCCGGGGCTGCCCCGCAGCGGTGAGCGGGAACGACCGCCGTCACAGAGCACTGGTGCGTGAGCGCACCGGGAAGCGACGGCCAGTAGGTCCGGCGGGCGTGTGTCCCGCCGGTCGCCCGCGAGCCCGAAGACCTGCCCGCGACCGCGCGCGGAGTCACCGCGCGTGCCCGCGCCGTGCCCCGAGGGAGGGTCCGCCGCCCGCAGGCCGTGCCGTCGCACGCGTGCGCCGCGGCGTCCCCTCCCCTCCGGCCGGCCGGGTCAGGAGACGAGGAGGAGAGGGCGACCGATGACGATCACCGACCCGGTCTCCGCGCCCGCGCGCCCCGCCACGGGGCCGCGCGGCGCGGAGGAGACCGCGGACGTCTGGCGGGCCATCGAGGAGGCGGCGGCGGGGGTCGTCGCGGACCCGGACAACTCCCGGCGGGCGGCGCGGCTGCTCGCCCGGGTCATCGAGGAGGAGACGGCGGGCCAGGGGGTGCGCGCCTTCTCCGAGTCGGTCGCGGCCGCCCACGCGGCCGGGCTGCTGGGCGACGCCGTCGCCGCGTTCGTGGCCGACGAGGCCGAAGCGCTGGACGCGCTGATCGACCCGGCGGCCGACGACCGGTTCGAGTACTTCGGGCTGCGCACGGTCTACGACCGCTACCTGCTGCGGCATCCGGTCACGCGGCGGGTGCTCGAACGCCCGCAGCACTTCCTGCTGCGCGTGGCCTGCGGCCTGTCGGCGAGCGTCGGCGAGGCGGCCGAGCTGTACCGGCTGATGTCCGCGCTCGCCTATCTGCCCAGCTCGCCGACGCTGTTCAACTCCGGGGCGCGCCGCCCGCAGCTGTCGTCGTGCTTCCTGCTCGACTCGCCGCGCGACGAACTGGAGAGCATCTACGAGCGGTACGGCCAGGTGGCGCGGCTGTCGAAGTACTCCGGCGGGATCGGCGTCGCCTGGACCCGAGTGCGCTCGCGCGGGTCGCTGATCCGGGGCACCAACGGCCTGTCCAACGGCATCGTCCCCTGGCTGCGCACGCTCGACGCGTCGGTGGCGGCGGTGAACCAGGGAGGCAGGCGCAAGGGAGCCGCCTGCGTCTACCTGGAGACCTGGCACGCCGACATCGAGGAGTTCCTGGAGCTTCGCGACAACACGGGCGAGGAGTCGCGCCGCACCCACAACCTCAATTTGGCCAACTGGGTGCCCGACGAGTTCATGCGCCGGGTCGAGGCGGACGGCGTGTGGTCGCTGTTCGACCCCAAGGAGACCCCCGAGCTGACCGACCTGTGGGGCGAGGCGTTCGACGCCCGGTATCGCGAACTGGAGGCCTCCGGGCGGTACGTCCGGCAGGTGCCCGCCCGCACCCTCTACGCCCGGATGATGCGCACCCTCGCCCAGACCGGCAACGGCTGGATGACCTTCAAGGACGCCGCCAACCGCGCCTCCAACCAGACCGCGCTGCCGCGCAACGTCATCCACCTGTCCAACCTGTGCACCGAGATCCTGGAGGTCACCAGCGACGGGGAGACCGCCGTGTGCAACCTCGGCTCGGTCAACCTCGCCGCCCACCTGACCCCCGAGGGGGACGCCGTCGACTTCGGCCGGCTGCGCGCCACGGTCCGCACCGCCGTACGGTTCCTCGACCGCACGATCGACCTCGGCTTCTACCCGACCCCCGAGGCGGAGGCGGCCAACGAGCGGTGGCGGCCGGTGGGCCTCGGCGTCATGGGCCTCGCCGACGTCTTCTTCGCGCTGCGCCTGCCGTTCGACTCGCCGGAGGCGCTGGCGCTGTCCACCCGGATCGCCGAGGAGATCGCGCTCGCGGCGTACGGCACCTCGGCCGGCCTGGCCGCCGAACGCGGGCGCCACCCGGCGTACGAGGAGACGCGGGCGGCGGGCGGCGTCCTGCACCCCGACCACTACCCGTGCGCCCCGGCGCACCCGGAGGAGTGGGCGGCGCTGCGCGCGAGGATCGCGGAGACCGGGCTGCGCAACTCCCTGCTGGTCGCGATCGCGCCGACGGCCACGATCGCCTCGATCGCGGGCTGCTACGAGTGCGTCGAGCCGCAGGTGTCCAACGTCTTCAAACGCGAGACGCTGTCGGGGGAGTTCCTCCAGGTCAACCGGTACCTCGTCCGTGACCTCCAGGCCCTCGGGCTGTGGACGCGGGCGATCCGCGACGCGATCAAGCTCCACGACGGCTCGATCCAGGACATCCCCGCGATCCCCGGCGAGCTCAAGGCGCTCTACCGCACCGCCTGGGAGCTGCCGCAGAAGGCGCTCGTCGACCTCGCGGCCGCGCGGCAGCCGTACGTCGACCAGTCGCAGTCGCTCAACCTCTTCATGGCCGCGCCCACGATCGGCAAGCTCTCGTCGATGTACGCCTACGCCTGGCGGTCGGGCCTGAAGACCACCTACTACCTGCGCTCGCGCCCGGCGACCAGGATCGCCCAGACGACCGTGCCGGCCGTCACCCCCGCCGTGCCCGATGAAGGGGCGGTCGCCTGCTCCCTTGAGAACCCCGAGATCTGCGAGGCGTGCCAATGAGAACGATGCTGCTCGACCCGGGCATGGACCTGACCCTCCGCCCGATGCGCTACCCCGGGTTCTACGAGAGGTACCGCGCGGCGATCAGGAACACCTGGACCGTCGAGGAGGTCGACCTCGCCTCCGACCTCGCCGACCTGGCGACGCTGGAGCCGGGGGAGCGGCACCTGATCAACCGGCTGGTGGCGTTCTTCGCGACCGGCGACTCCATCGTGGCCAACAACCTCGTGCTGAACCTCTACCAGCACGTCAACGCGCCCGAGGCCCGGCTCTACCTGAGCCGCCAGCTGTTCGAGGAGGCCGTGCACGTCCAGTTCTACCTGACCCTGCTGGACACCTACCTGCCCGACCACGACGAGCGGGTGAAGGCGTTCGCCGCCGTGGAGCACATCCCCTCGATCCGCGACAAGGCCGAGTTCTGCTTCCGCTGGATCGACTCGATCAGCGAGCTGTCGCGGCTGGAGACGCGGGAGGACCGGCGGGCCTTCCTGCTCAACCTCGTCTGCTTCGCCGCCTGCATCGAGGGGCTGTTCTTCTACGGCGCCTTCGCCTACGTCTACTGGTTCCGCTCCCGGGGGCTGCTGGGCGGCCTCGCCACCGGCACCAACTGGGTGTTCCGCGACGAGTCCATGCACATGGAGTTCGCCTTCGAGGTGGTGGACACCGTACGCCGGGAGGAGCCGGACCTGTTCGACGACGAGCTGGCCGGCCGGGTCGTGCGGATGATGGAGGAGGCGGTCGCCGCCGAGCTGGCCTTCGCCCGCGACCTGTGCGGCGACGGCACCGGCGGGATGACCGCGGACAACATGCGCCGCTACCTGGAGTACGTCGCCGACCGCCGGCTCGCCCGGCTCGGCCTGCCCGCGCGGTACGGCACGGCCAACCCCTTCCCGTTCATGGAGTTCCAGGACGTGCAGGAGCTGGCGAACTTCTTCGAACGGCGGGTCTCGGCCTACCAGGTGGCCGTCGAGGGAGAGGTGGCCTTCGACGAAGCCTTCTGATCCCGTTTAAGGGGGTTCCAATCCCGGGCAAAGGAAACCCCATGACGACGAACGGGGGCGCCGTCACAGCGGCAGCGTGGAACTGGGCGACATTGGCGATCGCGGTGGGGACGGCGATCGTGGCGGTGGAGCTGGTCCGGCGGGTGCTCAGGTCGCGGCTGATCGGCGACCGATGGGCGCTCGCCGGGCCGTTCGCGCGCCGCTGCACCTGGCCGGGCTTCGCCTCGGCCGTGGTGGGCACCGTCAAGGCCGTCTACGACCCGGACATGCCGGGATCGGGCTCCCACGGCTTCCAGCGGGTGCTGTCGCTGCTCCTGATCGCCTGCGTGACCTGGCTGCTGATCCAGGCGGCGTACGCGGTGACCGACGTGGTGCTCGACCGGCTCACGCGGATCGAGGGCGAGCGCAACCGCCGGGCCCGGCGCATCCGCACCCAGATCGCGCTGGTGCGCCGGGTGTCGGCGGCGGTCGTCGTGGTGATCGCGCTGGGCGCGATGCTGTTCACCTTCCCGCAGGTGCGGGCCCTGGGCGCGGGGCTGCTGGCCTCCGCCGGGATCGCCGGCGTGGTGGGCGGCATCGCGGCCCAGTCCACGCTCGGCAACCTGCTGGCCGGGCTGCAGCTCGCCTTCAGCGACGCCCTGCGGCTTGACGACGTGGTCGTGGTGGAGGACGAGTGGGGCCGTATCGAGGAGCTGACCCTCACCTACGTGGCGCTGCGCCTCTGGGACGAGCGAAGGCTGATCCTGCCGGTGTCCCACTTCACCAGCCATCCCTTCCAGAACTGGACGCGGCACGAGAGCCGCATCCTCGGCAGCGTGTACCTCCTGGTGGACTGGTCGGTGCCGGTGGAGGAGGTGCGGGCCGAGCTGTACCGGGCGCTGCGCGACAACCCGCTGTGGGACCAGAAGGACTGGACGCTCCAGGTCACCGACATCACCGCGAACGGGCTGGTCGAGCTGCGCGCGCTGATGAGCGCGGCCGACTCGGCCAGCGCCTGGGACCTGCGGTGCGACATCCGCGAGCACCTCGTGACGTTCATCCGCGAGAAGCACCCGGAGAGCCTGCCGCGCCTGCGCGTCGAGACCCCCGTACGCTGAGTGCCCGGCACGACCTCGGCCGGCGAGCGTCCGGGCCGGGGTCAGGGGGCGTGGGAGCCGCGCAGGACGCGGGTGCCGCCGGCGATCAGCGCGGTGGCGAGGATCCACCCCGCCGCGATCAGCCCGTACGCCAGCCACTGGGTCCAGCCGACCGGCTCCCAGGCGCCGCGCTGCTCGAACAGGCTCACCGGGACCAGCAGGTCGAGGGTGTAGACGAAGGCGCTGAAGTGCCGTGACTCGTCCAGCCCGATCTGGTGTGGTTGCCAGCGCGCGAACACGGCCGTGCCGGCCGCGAGGAGCAGCACGGCCCACACACCGGCCAGCCAGGGCCGGTATCCGTACCCGACCAGCCCGTCGAGCAGCCGGCCCCACAGCCGCCCCGGGAACCGCAGTGTCCGGCGCCGCGCCCGCTGCCGGGCCAGCAGCACCCGGCGGGCGTCGGACTCGTGCCCGATCCTGCGGTAGTAGGCGGCCAGCTGCTCGTACGGCTGCGGCCGGTAGCCTCCCGGGTCGCGCCGCAGCCAGGTCAGCCGGTCCGCCAGGGTGGCCGGGCCACGCAGCGACTCGTACGTCAGCCCGTTCAGCCGGACCCCGGCGGGATAGCTCTCCGGCCGGTCGAACAGCACCCCGAAGCGGGAGTAGCCGAGGTTGACCTCTCCCTCGACCGACTTGGGCAGCAGGATCAGCTCGTCGGCCTGCAGGTGGCTCAGATGCAGCGCGCGGCCCGGCGCCCGGACGACGGCGCCGTGGAAGGACAGGACCCCGCCGATGCGCGCGCCGCGCAGCCGTACGGTGCCGTCGGAGGTGAAGCCCGCCCCGAGCTCGGCCGCGGCGGCCTGCAGGTGGTCGGCGTGCACGGCGGGCGTGGCGTCCGCCGCGACTGCGGCCCCTTCGAGGTAGAGGCCGCTGGCGAAGCGGGCGCCGATCAGCCGCAGCCCGCCCGTTGCGCGCAGGTCGCGCAGGAAGGCCCCGCCCTCGACGGCGAGCCCACCGGCCCACAGCGCGACCGACTCCCAGACCCGCGGCTCCTCCGAACCCTCCGGTCCGTTCCAGCGGGACGACTCGGGCGGCGAGGTCTCCGGCTGCCCGCCCCGGTACGGCGCGGCGCCGGGCGTGCCCAGACGCAGGCCGGAGAGCCGGAGCTGCCCGGTGATCCGGGCGTTGTCCAGGCGCACCCCCGCGTGGACGGCCGACCGGTCGAGGTCGAGCAGCCCGTCGACGGTGGCCCGGCTCGCCCGGAAACGGTAGATGTCGCAGTGCCGCAGCCGTACGCCCCGGGTCTTCGCGTCGTTCAGCGAGACGGTTCCCGCGATGTGGCAGTCCAGCAGGTGGATCTTCGCCTCGACCGTCGCGTCGGACAGGTTGAGGTCGCCGACGATCCGGGCGCCGGCGAGGCGGACGCCCGGCACCCAGGCGGAGCCGTCGTCCCGCCTGCTCAGCAGCAGAGCGGTGATCACCTCGGCCCGGACGATCCGGGAGCGGCCCCAGGAGCCGCCCGAGCCCGCGTCCACGTCGCGGCTCTCGCGCAGGTCGACCCAGGCTCCGGTGGGATAGGCCTGCCACAGCCGCCGCTCGGCCGGGGTGAACCGGTGGAAAGGCCGTGATCTTCCCATGCGCCGACCCTATCCCGTACGTGATCGCCGAAGGGCTGCCACGCCCCGCGAGGCGGCGCCTGACGCCGGTGGCGTCAGGCGCCGCAGTCGCAGCAGCAGCCGTCCCCGCAGGAGCACCCGTCGCCACAGCACCCGTCGCCCGAGCAGCAATCGCAGCATCCCGAGCAGTCGGGGCAGTCACAGCCGTCGCAGAAGCAGCGGTCGGTCCACGGCGCCTGCCGGTAGGGGCTCCACGGCGGCCGGTAGAGCCCGCACGTGACGAAGGTCGTCACCCCGGCCACCGCCGTACACGTGATGCCCGGCGACTCCGTGTGCCGCGCGGCGGGCGCCGCGAGGTGGTGCGGGCGGGCGGGACCGTGCGGGCGCGTGGCCGGAGGGGGAGCCCCGAAGGTACGGGTGACGGCGCGGCGGGTCTCGCCGCACAGCAGCGCCTCGACGAGATGGCGCTCCTCCAGGTCGAGGTCGGCCACGGCGAGGCGCAGCCCGTGCAACGCCTCCTCGCACACCCGCCGCGCCTCGTCCGGCGAGGTGCCGGTCGCGTCGAGGGGGTTGAACGCCCCGCGCGCCCGGTCCTCGGCGAGGTCCTCCACCGCGTCGAGCACGTGCGCGAGGCGGCCGAAGAGACGGCCGGCCTCGCGCAGGCTCTCGGCGTTGCCCGGCCGCCCCGCGAGGACGGCCGTGTGCGCGAAGGCCGCCGCCGCGGCGGTCTCGGTGGGCTCGGTGAGGCCGAGCAGCGTACGGCCGGCGGACGCCTCCAGCAGCGCCTGGCGCCCGGCGACCTCGGTCAGGACGGCGGTGTCGAAGCCGATCGCCTCCCCGCCGCGCCGCGCGGCCGAGGTCCAGGAGGCGGCGGCCGCGCGCAGCGGGGCGCCGCGCACGCGCCGGCCGGCGATCCCGTCCCCGTCGGCCGCGTGGTCGCGGATCTTCTCCGCGGCGAGGGCCAGGGAGACCACCGCGGCCAGGCGGGCGCCCCGGTCGGCCGACGGCACCACCTCCGCCGGTCGGAAGCCGCGCAGCGCGCAGGGCCCGGCGGTCCGGCGGCTCGCCCCGGGGCGTACGCCCGTCTGCGCCTCGGTCAGGACGGACAGGACGAGACCGTCGTAGTTGGTGGCGGTCCGGGCCAACTGCCCATGGCGGTCCCTCAGCGTCAGGCACAGGCCGCACAGGTGCGCGCGCCACGCTTCGTGGACCGACGGGCAGGAGTGCCGGGCACACGGCCGGAGGATCCCGAACACCCATACTCCCTGAGATCGCGCGTACGGGGTCGTCCCGTCGCGCGGTGATTATGCCATCAGGGGGCGGACCCCGATGGCAGGCGGAAGGGGGCGACCCGCACAATCGAGGAGTGGACGCTACCGACGGGTACGAACTGGGTCTCGACGAGCATGTGGCCACCCTGACGATCAACCGGCCGGAGAAGCGCAACGCCATGAGCGCCGCGATGTGGCGGGCCCTGCCGGCCATCCTGGCGGACCTGGCGGCGGATCCGAAAGTCCGGGTCCTCATCCTTACCGGGGCAGGCAAAACTTTCTGCTCCGGTGCCGATATTTCGGAAATCAATGAGCTTGGAGATAACGGTGATGACACTGGCCTGACCATCCTCGCGGAACGCGCGTTGAGAGCCTTTCCGAAACCCGTCATCGCGATGATCGAGGGCTACTGCGTCGGCGGCGGATGCCAGCTCGCGCTCGCCTGCGATCTGCGCTTCGCCTCTGCCGAGGCCCGTTTCGGCGTCACCCCCGCCAGGTTCGGGGTCGTCTACCCGTTCAGCTCCACCCGGCGGCTGGCCGAGATCGCCGGACCCGCCACCGCGAAGCTGCTGCTCTTCTCCGCCGAGCTCATCGGCGCGGACCAGGCGTTGCGTACCGGCCTCGTGGACGAGGTCTGCCCGTCCGGCGGGCTGCTGCGCGAGCGCGTGTACGGCCTGGCGGCCACCATGGCGGCCCGGTCCCGGCTGACGCTGGCGGCGGCCAAGCGGGTCGTCGACGGCCTGGCGGACGAGGCCGAGGTGCTCGCCTGGCAGCGGGAGGCCCGGGAGAGCGGCGAATTGGCCGAAGGTCTCCAGGCATATCGGGAGGGGCGTTCCCCTGGATTCTCTTGGGATGCAAAATAGGCATAAACGGGACTCGCAGTGGTAATGACCCTGTGAGGTGTGAGATGTCGCAGAATCCATTCGCCAGGTTCGCCCGATGGCTGGGCCTCGACAGGAATCCGCTCCGACGCCGGTGCGACCGGGTCGAAGCGGTGGTCCGGCTTGCCGCGGTGCTGGGCGTCGTGGCCGCGGTCGTGTTCGGCGTGCTGCTGGGCATGCGCGAGTACGGCGACGGGCTGAAGACCGAGGCCCGGCAGGCGCACGACCGATACCAGGTGGTGGCCACGCTGAGCGGTGACGTGGCGACGCCCCGGCTGTCGGTGGCCGGAGCGGCGGTGGGGCACGCCCAGGCCGCCTGGCAGGCTCCCGACGGCACGCCCAGGTCCGGAGTGATCGAGGTCTCGCCGAGCAGGCGGGCCGGCGAGACCGTGCGTATCTGGACCGACGCCACCGGCGTGATCACCCCCCGGCCGCAGGACAGGGAGACCACGGTGGTCGCCGCGATGACCGTCGGCACGGGCGTGCCGCTGGCCGCCGCGGCCTTCCTCGCGCTGCTGGTGACCTGCACCCGCATGGTCAACCAGAGGCGGGCCCGCCGGGCGTGGGAGGCCCAGTGGACCGTCGTCGAGCCCATGTGGCGCATCAACGGCCGCTGAACAGACCCGGCCGGGCTCCGGCCGGCCCGCGCGTCAGCGGCCGACGATCTCGTTCAGCGGTCGACGATCTCGTTCTTGCCGATGACCACCACGCCCTCGCGCGTCACCGTGAAGCGCTGGCGGTCGTACTCGGGGTCGAACCCGATGCGCGCGCCGTCGGGAATGACGACGTTCTTGTCGATGATGGCCTTGCGGACGATCGCGCCCCTGCCGACCTTGACGCAGCCCATCAGCACCGAGTCCTCGACGTGCGAGTGGGAGTGCAGGACCACGCCGGGGGAGAGGATCGAGCGCAGCGCCGTGCCACCCGAGACGATGACGCCGGGTGACACCAGCGAGTCCAGCGCGTGCCCCACCCGGTCGCCCTCGTTGTGCACGAACTTGGCCGGGGGCAGCGGGTCGTGGCCCGAGTAGATCGGCCACCGGTCGTTGTAGAGGTTGAAGACCGGCTGGACCGAGACGAGGTCCATGCTGGCCTCGTAGTAGGCGTCGAGCGTCCCCACGTCACGCCAGTAGCCGCGGTCGCGCTCGGTGGACCCGGGCACCTTGTTGTGCGCGAAGTCGTACACCTCGGCGCCGCCGCTCTTCACGAACATCGGGATGATGTTGCCGCCCAGGTCGTGCTTGCTGCCGGGGTCGAGCGCGTCCTCGCGCAGCGCCTCGATCAGCGCCTGGGTCCTGAAGACGTAGTTGCCCATCGAGGCGAAGATCTGGTCGGGCGCGTCGGGCAGGCCCACCGCGTCCTTCGGCTTCTCGCGGAACGCCGCGATCCGGCGGCCCGAGGCGTCGGCCTCGATGACCCCGAACTGGTCGGCCAGTTCGATGGGCTGGCGGATCGCGGCCACGGTCACGTCCGCGCCCGAGTCGATGTGCTGCTCGACCATCTGGCGCGGGTCCATGCGGTAGATGTGGTCCGCGCCGAAGACGATCACGTGGTCCGGCAGTTCGTCGTAGATCAGGTTGAGGTTCTGAAACAGCGCGTCGGCCGACCCGGAGAACCAGTGCGGCCCGAGCCGCTGCTGCGCGGGGACCGGCGTGACGTAGTTGCCGAGCATCGACGAGAGCCGCCAGGTGCGGGAGACGTGCCGGTCGAGGCTGTGGTTCTTGTACTGGGTGAGCACCACTATCTGCAGATAGTGGGCGTTCGCCAGGTTCGACAGCACAAAGTCGATGAGGCGGTACATCCCGGCGAAGGGCACGGCGGGCTTGGCCCTGTCCGCGGTAAGCGGCATCAGCCGCTTCCCCTCACCACCCGCCAGCACGATCGCCAGGACCTTCATAGGCAGGACCTTAACCCGCCGAACGCCCAACAAACACCATGCGCACCGGCAAATAGTGAACATTTCGGTCGAGGCCGGGCATCGCATGACCTCCCGGGCGCCGTGCCCGGCGGTGCCCGGCCTAAGCTCCTCGTATGCGTGTCGATCTGCTGAGCCGTGAGTATCCGCCCGAGGTGTACGGCGGCGCCGGAGTCCATGTCGAGTACCTCGCGCGGGAGCTTCGCCGGCTGGCCGACGTCCGGGTGCGGTGTTTCGGCGCGCCGCGCGAGGAGCCGGGCGTCCGGGCGTACGAGGTGCCCGGCGGCCTGACCGGCGCCAACGCCGCCCTCCAGGTGCTCGGCGTGGACGTCGAGATGGCGGCCGGCTGCGAGGGCGCCGACGTCGTGCACAGCCACACCTGGTACGCCAACTTCGCGGGTCACGTCGCGAAGATGCTGTACGGCGTGCCGCACGTGGTCACCACGCACAGCCTGGAGCCGCTGCGCCCGTGGAAGGCCGAGCAGCTCGGTGGCGGCTACACGCTGTCGTCGTGGGCGGAGCGGACCGCGCTGCACGCCGCCGACGCGATCATCGCGGTCTCCGAGGGCATGCGCCGCGACGTGCTGACGGCCTACCCCGACGTCCCCGCGGACCGCGTACAGGTGATCCACAACGGCATCGACACCGAGGAGTACGCGCCCTCGCGCGGCACCGGGGCCCTGCTGCGGCACGGCATCGACCCGGCCGTGCCGTACGTCGTCTTCGTCGGCCGGATCACCCGGCAGAAGGGCCTGGTCCACCTGCTCCACGCGGCCCGGTCGTTCGCCCCCGACGCGCAGATCGTGCTGTGCGCGGGCGCGCCGGACACGCCGGAGATCGCCGAGGAGGTCACCGGGCTGGTCCGCGAGCTGTCGGCCTCCCGCAAGGGCGTGGTCTGGATCTCCGAGATGCTGCCCCGGCCCGAGGTGATCGAGATCCTGACCCACGCGGCCGTGTTCGTCTGCCCCTCGGTGTACGAGCCGATGGGCATCGTGAACCTGGAGGCGATGGCGTGCGAGACCGCCGTCGTGGCGACCGCGACGGGCGGCATCCCCGAGGTCGTCGCCGACGGAGAGACGGGCCTGCTCGTACCCATCGACCAGGGGCGGGACGGCGAGCCGCGCGATCCCGAGGCGTTCGCCGCGGCACTGGCCGAACGGGTGAACGCGCTGCTCGGCGATCCCGGCCGCGCGGCCGCGATGGGCGAGGCCGGTCGCGTGCGCGCGGTCGAGCACTTCTCCTGGGCCCGCATCGCCGAGCGGACCCAGGCCCTCTACGCCGGTCTGGCCTGACCGCCGTCTAGTAGGTGTAGGGCAGGAGGCCGTCCAGCCGGCATCCGTCGGTGGTCTTGCCGTTGTTGCAGTGGTTGAGCTGCAGGCTGTCCAGCACGTAGGCGAAGGTCTGGCCGGACGGGCTCACCACGGAGAGCCGCGCGGTGGCCGCGCCGCTCGGAGCGACCGCCGAGACGCTGTACTCCTGCCAGTTGGAGTTGAGGGCGTAGGTCGAGCTGTCGCTGTTGGAGATCAGCGCGTTGGAGGAGTTGTACCAGGACAGCCGGAGTTTGACGTTGCCGGAGGTGGCGGTCGTCACCCGGGCGAAGAACTTGTACCGCTGTCCCGCCGTCACCGCCGGCTTGCGGGTGAGCGACAGGACCCCCTCAGACCACGACTGGACGTTCATGGTCAGGGACCGGCGGCCGTCGAAGTACCTGGCCGACACCTGGGCGTCCGACCCCGGTGGGGTGACCTGCATCCAGCCGCCACCGGAGAGGGTGAAGCTCGCCGGGTAGCCGGACGGCGCCACGGACTCGATCCCACGTTCCTCGGCGGTGAGCAGGTCGTTGCTGTAGCCCACGTCGCAGCAGACGGGCGAGGTGAACCACGGGGTGGTGGCCACGTTCACCGCGAGGCCGTAGTTGGGGAACCTCGCGGTGAGCTCGCTGGGGTCGTAGTAGCTGTTGAACTCCTGGTCCAGATTCCAGTTGTCCCACTGGCTGGACATGACGTCGGAGACGTCGACGGTGTCGGGCACCTCAGTGGCCTTGGCGTGATCCGCGTCGGACAGGTGGACCAGTTCGTGCAGTATGGTGCCGCTGTCCCATTCGTCCGAGGTGGCCACGCAGACCTGGCCGCAGTGCCCCTGCGCCGTACCCTCGCTGAAGTCTTCGAAGACCACGTACCGGCGGTTGGCGTTGTCGTAGCCCGCCGCCGCCAGGTCGTCGGCGACGACGTCGGCGGCGATCTCACTGCCGATCGTCCCGCCCTCGATCTTCTCCGGGATCACCAGGGCATGGGCGTAGCCGGAGTAGGTGCTGGTGTCGTAACCGGTCCGGCAGCTGAAGTTGATGTGCTGGTCGTAGTTGGTCGACTCGTCCACCGACCAGTCCATCCGGTCGACGATCTTGGCGATCTGCTCGACGACGTCGTTGTAGCGGTTCCCGTACCCCTCGTGCCAGGCGTAGATCACCTGAACCGCTGGGATGCTCGCACTGGCGTTGGTGGGGTCGGACAGTGTCGTGGCGCAGCCTCGCTTCGGGACGTTCGCGTCCACCGGCTGGGCGTAGGGGTAGGCGGGCTCGGTGCCGGTGGTGGCGAAGTCGGCGTGCGCCGGCCCCGCCATCAGAACCACGAGACCCGCCGCGACCACCGCAGACGCCAAGCGACTAAGCCGTGATAACGACAAAGAAGTTCCCTTTCCTGGATGACCGCACGGCGACCCCGGCCACGAGCCGTGGAAGTTATCCGGGAATCGCCCGCCGCGCTTACTGACGCGACTTTCGGTGACTTGTCGATGAGGAGGCCCGGCCCCGGCGGCATGGCCGCTCGGCGGGAACGGGACGTGCCCGACACTAGGGTCGGACGGGGTGTTCAGGTTCGCCCTCGGCGCCTGAACAACTAACAACGAACATCGGCTCTGGTGCTCGCGTATTCACGGAAGGTGAGTTTCGAGGTCTCGCCGCCGCGGTGAAGAATGCCCGGGGGCGATATCGGGGTGGGAAAGGGTGGCGATGCCACGTCAGGAACGCCCGCTGGGCGCCGAGGACACGCCGTTGCTCCGGTTCGCCGGCGACCTGCGGCGATTACGGCAGCAGGCCGGGCAGCCGCCGTATCGCGAGCTGGGCAGGCGGGCCCGCTATTCGGCGGCCGCGCTGTCGGAGGCCGTGGCCGGGCGGAGGCTGCCCAGCCTCGCGGTGACGCTGGCCTTCGTCGCGGCCTGCGACGGCGACGTCGACGCGTGGCGGGACCGGTGGCGGGACCTGGCGGCGTCCGACGCCAAGGTGGACGAGCAGGCGCCGTCGCCGTACGTCGGGCTGGCGGCCTACCAAGTCGAGGACGCCGACCGGTTCTTCGGCCGGGAGGCGCTGACCGAGGCCCTGGTGCGCCTGGTCGACGAGCGGCCGTTCGTCGGCGTCTTCGGCGCGTCCGGCGCCGGCAAGTCGTCGCTGCTGCGCGCCGGGCTGGTCGCCAAGTCCAAGCGCACCGCCCTGGTCCTCACCCCCGGACACGACCCCGTGACGGAGGTGGCGACGGTCGTGGCCGGGCTCGTTGACGAGCCGCTAGCCCCCCTGCGCGAGCAACTCGCCGCCGACCCGCACGCCCTGCGCCGCCGGCTGTCCGAGGTGCCGGGCGAGCTGCTCCTCATCGTCGACCAGTTCGAGGAGGTGTTCACTCTCTGCGCCGACGACGACCGGCCGTGGTTGGTGCGGGCGCTGACGGCCGCGGCCTCTCCGCGCAGCAGGGTGGTGCTGGGCGTGCGCGCCGACTTCTACGGCCACTGCAGCCGCCACCCCGAGCTGGTCGCCGCCCTCTATCGCGCTCAGCTGCTGGTCGGCCCGATGTCGGCCGACGACCTGCGCCGCGCCGTCACCGAGCCGGCGGCGCGAGCGGGTGCCTCCGTGGAGGGCGCCCTGCTCGCCCGGCTGATGTCCGATGTCACCGGGCAGCCGTCGGCGTTGCCGCTGGTGTCGCACGCGCTCGCCGAGACGTGGCGGCGTCGCCGCGGGATGACACTGACCCTGGCCGGGTACGAGGACGTCGGTGGCGTGGAGCACGCCCTGGCACGCACCGCCGAGCAGACCTTCCAGCAGCTCGCGGGCGAGGAACGGGACGCCGCCCGGCTGATGTTCCTGCGCCTGGTCACTCCCGGCGACGGCACCGAGGACACCAAACGGAGGATCCGGCGTGACGAGCTGGCGGAACCGCGCGGCCCGCTCGAGCGGTTCGCCGCGGCTCGGCTGGTCAGCCTCGACGACCACGGCGCCGAACTGGTCCACGAGGCGTTGCTGCGCGCGTGGCCGCGGCTGGCCGCCTGGATCGCCGAGGACCGGGACATTCTCCGGTCGCACCACCGGGTCATCGAGGCGGCAGCGGCCTGGCAGGGGCATGGACGCGACCCCGACCTGCTGTGGCGCGGGGAGCACCTGGCCCTGATCCACCGCCTGCGCGACCGGCTCAACCCGATCGAACACGACTTCCTCGACGCCGGTCTGACGGCGCAGGGGCTCCGCGCGACCGAGCTCCGCCGGCGGCGACGCCGGCTGAGGATGCTCATCGCGGCCCTTTCCGCGCTGGTCGTCCTGCTGGCGGGAGCCGTCGGCCTGGGCGTTACGGCGAAACGCGAAGCCGACCGCCAGAGGAACGACGCCATAGGCCTGCGCGCCGCGGATGCCGCCCGTACCCTCCTGCTCACCAGGCCACGCGATGCGGCGGCGCTCGCCCTGGCCGCCTACCGGATCAGCCCGACGCCCGAGACCCGTGCAGCGCTGATCCTCGCCGATGCCGCAACGGGGGCGAGCATCCTCGGTGAGGGTTACATCGACTCGCCGGGCCGGATCGCCGTCACCACACGGGCCGACGGGTCCGCGGCGCCCCCCGGCTATCGGCTCTGGCGTCGGGACAGCACCGGCTGGCGGCCCGCGGGTGTGCTGCCTGGCGGCTCCTTCTACTACGCCACCAGCGCCGACGGGAGCCACGTGATCACCTGGAACGGGACGGCCTCCACGTCTGTCCTGTGGGACGTCTCGGACCCGGACCATCCCCGGGAGATCGCCATTCCCGCCGGCCTCCCGGTGGTGAGAGGCATCACCCGGGACGGCAGCCTGGTGATGGCCGTGGGAACGGACCGTAGGGCCTTGGTGTGGCAGGTCGCCGGCGGAGCGGTCCGCCGGCTCTCGGCCGGCGACGTGGAGGACGCGTCGGTGGCCCCAGACGCTTCGGCGGTGGTGCTGACCCGACGCGTCAGCGGGGCATACGCCGCCGAGCTGTGGAGCCTCGACGGTGTGCGGATCGCGACCCTGATGCGCACTCCGGACGTGGTGTACCCGATCGCCGGTCCCGCCGGCACGGTGGCCGTGCTCGGCAAAACGTCGGGGAACCTGACCCTGCTGAAGGCCACCGGCCCGAGCTCCCCGCGTACGGTGGTCGAAGCCGGCGGCGTGAAGTTTCCCGCCAGGGTCGCCTTCGACCCACAGGGCCGGATGGCCGCCGTGGTGGACGACGCCTCGATCCGTATGTGGAATCTCGCCTCGGGAGCGGAAGTCATGTCCCTCCGCCTCGAAGGCCTGGACCTCACCAACCCCCGGTTCCTTCCCGAGACCGGCGAACTGCTCCTCACCAGCATCCAGAAAGGCGCGCTGTGGCGGCTGGACCCCGACGTGCCCCGCGTGATCGACGACATCTGCGCCGGCCCGGTGGAACTGGACTGGGATCGCTACCTGCCGGACACGCCGCGGTTCCCGCTGTGCCCGACCACCCCGAGCCCCACCGCCCGGCGACATTGGGCCGTCGGGCGCCCCGCACATCGAGCCATGCACCCAGATAGACAGGCAATCTACGACTCAGGACAATGGGTCGCCCTGGCGGGCTGGGGGAGGATCACCGTCACACCGGCGGACGTCCCGGGCCGGGTCAGCACCTCCGGGGCGTCCTCCAGGCCGATCGTCCGGGTCACGAGCAGGTCGGGCCGGAGCACGCCCTCCGCGATCAGCTCCAGCATCGGGGGATAGGCGTGGGCGGCCATGCCGTGGCTGCCCACGATCTCCAGCTCGTGCGCGATCACCCGGCCCATCGGCAGCGCGGTCTCCCCGGGCAGCAGGCCCACCTGCACGTGGCGGCCCCTCCGGCGCAGGCCCGCGATCGACGCGGCGCACGTCGCGGCGTCGCCCAGGGCGTCGACGGAGACCTCGGCCCCGCCGCCGGTCGCCGCCTTGACCAGGGCCGCCGACTCCTCCGGAGTGGAGCCGCCGCGGAGCTGGACGCACTCGGCCGCGCCGAACCGCCGGGCCAGGTCGAGCGCGGCCGGCGAGACGTCCACGGCGACGACGCGCGCCCCCACGGCGGCGCCGATCATCACGGCGGAGAGCCCGACCCCGCCGCAGCCGTGCACGGCGAGCCACTGGTCGGCCCGCACCCCGCCCTGCTCCACGACCGCCCGGAACGCGGTGGCGAAGCGGCAGCCCAGGCTCGCCGCGGTGGCGAAGGACATGCCCGCGGGCAACGGGACGAGGTTCACGTCGGCGTGGTCGATCGCCACCAGTTCGGCGAACGACCCCCAGTGGGTGAAACCGGGCTGGGTCTGGCGCTCGCACACCTGCTGGTTCCCGCTCAGGCACTCGCGGCAGCTCCCGCAGGCGCAGATGAACGGCACCATCACCCGGTCGCCCGGCCGCCAGCCGGTCACCTCCGGGCCCGCCGCCTCCACCACGCCTGCCAGCTCGTGGCCCGGCACGTGCGGCAGCACGGTGATGTCCGCGTCGTGTCCCATCCACCCGTGCCAGTCGCTGCGGCACATCCCGGTCGCCTCGACCCTGATCACCACGCCGTGCGGCGGCGCGACCGGGTCCGCCACCCGGCGCACCTCGGGCCGCCCGCCGAACTCCTCGTACACAACCGCGCGCAATCCCCGCTCCTTCCGTCGGCCGCAAACGTACTGCCACGTTCCAAGATCCCTACCGGCGCGTCCCCCCGGAGCGGGCGCCGGCCGTACGCTGAAGCCGTGATTGCGATCGACCGGGTCAAGATGGCCTTCACCGACCGGCACGGCGGCGTGAGCACCGGGCCGTACGGCACGCGCAACCTCGGCGGGGCGGTGGGGGACGACCCGGCGGCGGTCGCCGAGAACCGCGCGAAGACCGCCGCCGGGTTCGGGCTGGACCAGGTGGTGTTCATGCGCCAGGTCCACGGGACGGACGTCGCCTACGCGGGCGCGCCGTTCGGGGCGGACCCGCCCGCCCTGGACGGGATCTTCACCGACCGGCCCGGGCTCGGGCTGGCGGTGCTGGTCGCCGACTGCGCGCCCGTGCTCCTGGCCGACCCGGTGGCCGGCCTGGTGGGCGGCGCGCACTCGGGACGGCCGGGCACCGAGGCGGGGGTGGTGCCCGCCCTGGTCGAGGCGATGGCGGCCGGCGGGGCCGAGCCGGCGCGGATGATCGCGGTGATCGGGCCCTCGGCCTGCGGGCTGTGCTACGAGGTGCCGGAGGACCTGCGCGAGCGGGTGGCCGCCCGGGTGCCCGAGACCTGGTCGCGGACCCGGCGGGGGACGCCCGCGCTCGACATCCGGGCCGGGATCGCGGCCCAGCTCACCCGCGCGGGGGTGGCCGACGTGCGGCACGACGCCCGATGCACGATCGAGACGGCCGATCTCTACTCCTACCGCCGGGAGCGGGTCACCGGCCGCTTCGCCGGATACGTCTGGCTCACCGGCTCCTGACGGCCGTCCGGGCCGGTCGGTCCTGGGCCTGGTCGGTCCTGGGCCTGGTCGGTCCTGGGCCCGGTCGGTTCTGAGCCCGGTCAATCCCGTGCCCAGTTAGTCCCATGCCCGGTCAGTTCCGGGCCCGCGGGTCCAGGCCGCCGTACGCCTTGCGGAGCAGCGCGTGCAGGGCCGCGCGCTCCTCCTCGTCCAGCGCGGCCAGCAGGTCGTCGCGCACGGCCCCGGCGTCGCGCAGGGCCGCCTCCAGCGTGGCCCGGCCCGCGCGGCTGACCGCGACCCGGTAGCGCCGCCGGTCCTCCGGGTCGCGGTCACGCTCCACGAGGCCGAGCGGGACGAGCGTGTCCATGACCGCGACGAGGTCGCTGGGGTCGATGCCCAGCCGGGCGCCGAGTTCGCGCTGCGACGCGGGGCCGAAGTCGCGGAGCGCCGCCAGCACGGCCAGGTCCCACAGGCCGATGCCGTGCCCGCGCAGCCGGTCGCCCATGCGGCGGCGCCCGGCGACGCCCACCTTCGACAGCAGGAACGCGGTGATCCCGAGCAGGGAGGGGGGAAGTTGCGGCACCTCGCTCACGAGAGCAGGATAGAGCACCTCCAATAGTTGGTACTCACCAAGGGATTCGCCGTGGACGCTCTCTACCCCCGTGTGCTCGCCTCCCGGTTCGCCGAGTGCTTCCGCTTCTACGACGGACTGCTCACCGCGGTGGCGGGCGCGAGCCTCGTCAAGGGCGACGAGGCGGGGCCGTACGCCAACTGGGACCGGGACGGGGAGGCGGTGCTGGCCCTGCTCGACCGGGAGATGCTGGCGCGGGTCACCGGCATCGCGCTCGGGTCCGCTTCCGACGGCGAGAGCGACGGCGAGAGCGGCGGCGGGCGCGACGGGACGATGCTGGTCCTCACGGTGGACGACGTCGACAGGGCCGCCGCCGTCGCGGCCGCCGCCGGAGGCCGGGTCGTGGCGCCGCCGGTCGCCAGGCCCGAGTGGGGGCCGACCTGCCGCACCGCCCACCTCCGCGACCCCGACGGCAACCTGCTGGAGATCCAGTCCTACTGAGCGCTTCAGGGGCGCGCTCCCGGGGGCGCTTGCGGGCCACTTGCGGTGGCTTGCGGCCGCTTGCGGCAAGCGGGTGTCAAGAGACGTGCAGGCGGGCCCGCCTATCACTGAGTTGCACCCTCCCGGCGGCGACGGCCGGACCGGGAGATCCGAACAGCACCCGCACCCGGATATCTCAGGAGATCGTCATGAAGCGCACCCTGCTCGGTCTGGCCGCCGCCACGATCGCCGGTCTGGCCGTCACCGCCCCCGTCACGCTCATGGCCGGCCCGGCCGCCGCGACCGGCGACTTCGGCCCGGACACCTGCCTCCAGGGCTACGTCTGGCGCGAGGCCCGCACCGGCGACGTCGTCTGCGTCACGTCGGCGACCCGGACGCAGACCCGGGCCGACAACGCCGCGAAGGCCTCCCGCTGGACCTCCGGCGCGTTCGGCCCGCACACCTGCACGACCGGCTACGTCTGGCGCGGGGCCTTCAGCGGCGACGACGTCTGTGTCACCCCGGCCGTCCGGTCGCAGGCCGCCGCCGACAACAGCAGGGCCGCCGACCGCAAGGTGTCGGCGCGGCTCTGGATCAGCCGCTACACCGTGCCGCCGGTGGACAACGGCGACGGCACCTCCACCAGCACCTCCGTCGACGACATCCCGCGCCTGAAGATCAACGGCGACCACTACAACCTCGGCCAGGTGCGCCTCTACATCCGGTACAACACCGGCAGGCTCTACTGGAGCGGCACGGTGAACGCGAGCGCCCACAGCGGCTACGCCGGCGGCAGCTTCGGCAAGAAGACCGGTGTGTTCGACTGCGCCGCGGCCGGCCGGCCGGCCAACGCGTACGCCCAGGCGCAGGACGTGATCTCCGGGCGCTGGTCGCCCCGGGTCGCCGTCAGGGTGGGCTGCGCCGTTCTGTGACGGTACGCCCGCCGCGGCGGATGATGTTCCGAGCGCCGTGATCGGGGTAGTCGGTGGGCCTGCGGGGACCGCCGGAGGCCGGCCCGCGACCCGGCCCCCGGTGGTCCCCACCCCCTGACGACGTGAGGACTCACATGGGAACCGCGACCCCGGTACCGGAGACCCGGAGCATGAGCGGCGAGGAGTTGTCGGCCGACGACGCCTACGTCACGATACGGCGGTATGGCGGCTGGCACCTGATCCGTGACTCGTTCGTGCGGTTCAGGTACGGCGACGGCACGAGCAGCGCCCGCGCGCTGGCGTTCCAGGTCTGCCTTGCGATCATCCCCGGCGCCATCGCGATCGTGGGGCTGAGCTCGGTGGTCCACCAGGAACAGCTTGGACGATTGCTTGAGCTCACCCTGCGGAGGCTGACCCCCGGCGCCGGCTCGCAGGTGATCCGGGAGACGCTCGACCAGAGCCACCACGCCTCGGGCGTCGGGGGGAAGCTCGCCCTGTGGTTCGGTCTGCTGACCGCGTTGGTGGCGTTGACCACGGCCATGGGCCAGTTCGAGCGCGGGGCGAACCGCATCTACGGCATGGAGCGCGACCGGCCCTTCAAGGCCAAGTACGGCCGGGCGCTGCTGATGGCGGTCACGGCCGGTGTCTTCATGAGCGTCGGGTTCGTCATCCTGGTCGGCGGCGGGGCCGTCGGCGACGCGGCGGCCCAGGTGTACCACTGGAGCGACACGACGCAGCGCCTGTGGGGCTGGCTGCGCTGGCCGATCGGCTTCCTGCTGGCCGTCCTGTCGATCTCGGTTCTCTTCGGCTCCTCGCCCCGGCGCAAGCAGCCCGGCCACACCTGGCTGGCGGTCGGCGCGACCGTCGCGGTGCTGCTGTGGACCCTCTTCGCCTGGCTGCTGGCCCTCTACACCGCGAGCAGCGGCACCTTCGGCGCGACGTACGGCCCGCTCACCGCGGTCATGGCACTGCTGCTCTGGTCGTTCCTGAGCTCGATGGCCCTCTTCCTCGGCCTCGCCTTCAGCGCACAGCTGGAGGCCTGCCGGGCGGGCTGCGGCGAGCCGGCCGCACCCGACCCCGGCACCGCCGCCCCGGTCCAGGCGCGTGAGCGGCAGCCGGTGGGGAGCGGCCGATGAACTGGTTGCGCAGGCGGTTCGACCCCCAGAGCAGGCTGGGCCTGCGGCTCACGGTGGCCGTCGCGGCACTGACGCTGATCGGCGTGCCGTTCACGGTGCTGCTCGTCTTCGTGAAGACCTCCTTCGGCCCGCTCACCCGCATCGACGAGGGCGCGGCGCACAACCTGCACGCGTACGCGTACACGAACCCGGCTTTCGCCCAGTTCATGCGGCTGGTCAGCGACGTCTTCCAGCCGTGGACCTGGCGGATCGCCGTGGGCGCCGCGGTCGCGTGGCTGGTCTGGCGCCGCGCCTACCACCTGGCCCTGTGGGCGGGCACCACGATCACGGTCGGCGGGCTGCTCGGCCTCGCGCTGAAGATCGTGGTCGCGCGGGCCAGGCCGCATCTGCCCGACCCCGTCGCCATCGCCCCCGGCGCGTCGTTCCCCTCGGGGCACACGGTCAACGCCACGCTCGGGGCCGGGATCCTGCTGCTGCTCGTCCTGCCGCTCGTACGGGAACGCGGTCGCGGGATCGCGTGGACGCTCGCGGTGCTGATCCCGCTGCTGGTCGGTTTCAGCCGGATCGCGCTCGGCGTCCACTGGTTCAGCGACGTCGTGGCCGGGCTGGTGGTCGGTGTGGCCGTGGTCGCGGCGACCTGCGCCGCTTTCGAGACCTGGCGAAGAGAGGTCGGACGCCGCCCCGCCCAGCCGCTGCGGGAAGGCGTCGGGCCGGAGACGAAGAGGGAAGTAGCCCCCCAAGGAGGACGAGTTGGTCACCGTTCGTGAACGCCGCCCCGCCGCTCATACGCCGTCGTCCTCGACGGTGGCCGAGGTGGCGCGGCGCATCCTGCTTCCGCTCGCGCTCATGGCCCTGGTCACCTTAGGGCTGGGCCTGCTGCTCACCCGGGTCCTGGAGCACTCGTCGCTCATCGCCCAGGACGAGGCAATCAGCCGTGAGATCGCCCAGGAGCGCACGCCGTTCTGGAACACGGTCACCCATTACGGCTCGATGCTGTCCGACACCCCGGTGATCATCGTGATCACGGGGATCATGGTCGTCCTCTTCCGGCTCGCCTACGGGCGCTGGCGGGAGGCGGCCTTCCTGGTGGCGGCCGTCTGCGCGCAGTCGGCGATCTTCCTGCTCGCCACCGTGTTCGCGCAGCGGGCCCGCCCGCACGTGCAGCACCTCGATCCCGCGCCGCCGACGTCCAGCTATCCGTCCGGCCACACCAGCGCGGCGGTGGCGTTCTACTGCGGGGTCGCCCTCGTGCTGACCCTGCACACGCACCGGCACACGATCCTCAAGGCGCTGTGGTGGCTGCTCGGCGCGGGGGCCGCCCTGACGGTCGGCCTGTCCCGGCTCTATCGGGGCATGCACCACCTGACCGACGTGAGCTGGGGCTGGGTGCTCGGGATCTTCTGCGTGTTCGTGCTCGCCCAGGCCCTCCTGATCCGGCCGGTCATGGCGTCGCGGCGGTCGTCGTCGAAGCGGACCGCGAACGACCCCGCCCCGGCCTGAGCGCAGGGCCGGTCGGCGGGGCCGGTCAGCGGGGCCGGTCGGCAGGACGGGCCGGTCAGGCGGACGGCCCTGCCGGTCAGGCGGACAGGCCGGTGAGGCGGCAGGCGTCCGCCCATCGACCCGGGTCGACCGCCGGCACGGTGACCGGCCCGGCCGGCTCGGCGCCGCCGCGCAGCAGTGCCCAGCAGTCCTCGACCGCGCCGGCCAGCAGGTCGCGCAGCAGCGTGTCGGGGTCGGGCACGCACGCCTGCGCGATGCCCCGGACCGCGAGCTGCACCGTGTTCGGCGCGGCGTACCTGCGGAAGCCCTTGGGCGAGACGCGGACCCCGCGCCCGAAGTCGCGGGCCCAGCGGGCGGCCTCCGGCACCTGCGCCAGGGCCTCCCTGCTGCGCGGGTCCAGGTCGCGGGGCGACCGGCCCTCCACCTCGGCGAGCACGTGCTCGGCCGAGAAGATCGAGACGGCCATCGCGAGCTGGCGCTCGTGCGCGACGACGGGCAGCGCGGCCGTGGCGGCGCACAGGGCGATCCGCGCGTCGAGGCGCGGATCGTCGCCCGTCAGGCCGATGACGGACGGGATCAGCCCGGCCAGCCGCGGCCGGGCGGCGTCCGAGGTGTGGTCGTTGACGAGGCGGGCGAGCCCGGCGAGCAGCGGATGCGTGCACGACGGGTGGTCGCTCCACCGTTCACCGGCGAGGTAGGACGCGAACTCCATGAAGCAGGCGCCCTTGCTGGGATTGCGATGCTTGCCACGAGACAGCAGGGGCATCGCTTCGGGCATGTCACCGTGCACGGCTACTCCACCGAAATCGCCTGTCGTGTCTCTTTCAGTGTGCGCCCGGCGCCGTGCATTGAGAAGAACCCGGCCCGGACTGTCTGGATAGGATCAGAGTCCGGGTGGGTCGGGTCGGAACCAGAGGTGGAGACGGGATTTGAACCCGTGTAGACGGCTTTGCAGGCCGTTGCCTCGCCTCTCGGCCACTCCACCAGAGTGAGGCCCGGATGTGCGGCCCCTCGGAGCGGAAGACGGGATTCGAACCCGCGACCCTCACCTTGGCAAGGTGATGCTCTACCACTGAGCCACTTCCGCGTCCGCCTTGCGGCGACGTCGCTACTGTACCGGGTTTTCCGCGCGTGTGCGTACTCAGAACGGCCGTGCCGCCGGTCTGCGGAACGCGCGGTCGGCTCCGCGCTCGATCGCGGGGAGGGTCAGGAAGATCTCCAGGATCCGGGTGAACCGGTGCACCTCGTTGCGGTGGAAGGCCGGTCCCTCGGCCCTGGCGAGCATCAGCGTGAGCGCCAGCGGAGGCAGCGGCGCGACGACCACGTGCAGGCCGGACGGCAGCGTCGAGGCCGCCGGCCGCGACGGCGTCTCCTCGGGGAAGGGCACCTCCTCCGGCGCCCGCCAGCTCGAGTAGACGGTGACGCGCGGGTCCCCCTCCGTCGCCGCGGCGGCCCAGTCGGCGCTGAACAGGACCGGCATGGAGTCGATCAGCGTGGCCAGCGCGCGGTCGCCCGCGGTGCTGAGGAACTTGAGGATCTCCAGCTCCGGGTAGGTGCCGGGGGCCTCCCGCGTGCTCCAGACCCCCTCGATCCGGACCCCCTCGACGTCGTCGAGGGCGCGTACGAGGTCGTCCCGGGGCGCGGCGTCCGGCCAGTAGACGGTGAAGTCGTCGAGAGCGCGCCCGTCGCCCCGATCGAGAACGGTCACCTGGGTGATGTCGGCGCCCGCGGTTCCGAGGGCCCCGGTCACCTGGCCGAGCGAGCCCGGCCGGTCCGGCAGGGCGATTCTCAGGCGCAGCAGCATGACGACCTCCCCACGATTGGTCCAGGTCAGATTAACCGGGACAAAAGCCCCCCGTCCACGATCTTGTACGGCCCACGGCCGGCGGCGGGGAGAATGTATGGGTGAGAATCGGCGCACTCGAGGTCTGGCCTCCCGTGGTGCTCGCACCCATGGCGGGCATCACGAACATCGGTTTCCGCACCCTGTGCCGGGAGCAGGGCGGCGGCCTGTTCGTGTCCGAGATGATCACCTCGCGGGCGCTGGTCGAGCGGGTGCCGCTGACGTTCCAGATGATCCGGTTCGGCCCGCACGAGTCGCCCCGCAGCATCCAGCTCTACGGCGTCGATCCCGCGATCATCGGCAAGGCCGCGCGCATGATCGCCGAGGAGGATCTGGCCGATCACATCGACCTGAACTTCGGCTGCCCGGTGCCCAAGGTCACCCGCAGGGGCGGCGGCTCCGCGCTGCCGTACAAGCGGAACCTGCTGCGCGCCATCCTGCGGGAGGCGGTGGCCGGAGCCGGGCCGCTGCCGGTGACCATGAAGATGCGGATGGGCATCGACGAGGACCACCTGACGTACGTGGAGGCGGGCCGGATCGCGGTGGAGGAGGGCCTCGCCGCCGTCGCCCTGCACGCCCGCACGGCCCGCCAGCACTACGGCGGCACCGCGCACTGGGACGCGATCAAGCGGCTGAAGGACGAGGTGCCGGAGATTCCGGTGCTCGGCAACGGCGACATCTGGAGCGCCGACGACGCGTTGCGGATGGTCGCCGAGACCGGCTGCGACGGCGTGGTGATCGGCCGGGGCTGCCTGGGCCGGCCCTGGCTCTTCCGCGACCTCGACCTGGCCTTCGAGGGGTCGTCCGAGCGGACCCGGCCCGCCCTGGGCGAGGTCGGCGCGATGATGCTGCGCCACGCCGAGTTGTTGTGCGAGGTCATCGGCAGCGAGCGGCACGGCCTGGCCGACTTCCGCAAGCACGTCGGCTGGTATCTCAAGGGCTTCGTCGTCGGCGCCGAGACCCGGCGCGCCCTCACCTCGGTCGCCGGCCTGTCCGAGATGGCCGAGCGGGTCGCCGAGCTCGACTCCGTCCAGCCCTGGCCGGACGAGGCCGACGGCCCGCGCGGCAAGAGCGGCGAGAGGTCCAAGGTGTCGCTGCCGCACAACTGGCTCGACGACCCCGACGACATGACGATCCCCGGCGCCGGCGCGGAGGACCCCACCTCCGGCGGCTGAGCCGCCGGGCGGGAGCGAGTGGTTCAGAAGCCGGACAGGTCCGGTGCCCCGGCGACGGGCCGCAGCATGCGGGGGAGGACGGCGCGCAACTCGGCGGCCGACTCCGGCGGCAGGTCGAGACGGATCTCGAACACCTGCTCGGTCTCCAGCAGGTCGGCGGCCTCCGGGGTCAGCTCCAGCCGGAGCGTGGAGCCGTCCAGCGTGACGGCCCGCACGCCCTCGCCGGTCCCGCGCACGCCCTCGCGGCCGACGTACCAGGTGTCCCGGGAACTCGTCACCATGAGGAACCCGGATTCCGGATCGCCGTCCCGCTCCGCGAGATAGACCAGCTGACTGCCGCGCTCCCGGTCGTAGGCCATGGCACGGGCGGTCATGGTCGTGTCCGGCACGTAGGTCACCTCTCCGCTGATCGGCAGCGGCCGCCGCGGGCGGCGGTCACCGAAGTCGTGGCGGCTCCAACCCTCGTACCGTTCGCCGTGGCCGAAGGGGAGAGGGAGGGGCGGGGCGGTCGGCAGCGCGGCGAGCAGCCAGCCGGGCGGAGTCTCGCGGGAGAACGTGGTCAGCTCCGCCAGCGCCGCCGCCGCGGGCACGTCCGCGAACGGCGGCTCCGAGGAGCCGGCCCGGCAGGTGTATCGCCTGCTGCCGGGCTCGAACGCCAGCTCGCAGGTGAACCAGGTGCCGGTGTCGGCTTGATAGGACAGCTCGCGCAGCCGCCGGAACGGCTCCCGCATGCCCTCGGCGGGGATCTCCCGGCCGTCGCGGAGCAGGGTGGTCACGGCGTGCGAGCCGACCTCGGCATGTCGTGCGACGAGCCGTGTCCACTCCGGAGCGGCGGCGGCACGGGCGAGGTCGCCGATCGCCATGCGCATGGCGTGGCCCTCGTCGTGACGGGTGGACCAGTTGCCGGTCTTCATGTCATCCCTCCTGGCCGGTGCCGTCGGTGCCCTCGGTGAGCCGGTCGTGGAGCCGGCGGACCTCCCGGAGCAGGCCGCTGTTCCCCTTGCGCGCGGCCACGTCGCGCACCTCGGGGATCTCGCCGCGGGCGCCGCACCACTCGGCCGCCATCCTCGCGAGTGTGACGAACCCGGTCAGGCCACCCCGCGGGCGCTCGCCCGGCGCGGGCAGCAGCGCGGGCAGCGCCGCGGCGGCGATCCGCCACACCTGATCGTGCCCGCCCCGCCTGGCCGCCTCGTCGAGCGCGGCGACCATGTCGATCATCCTGACCTCGCCGCTGACCAGCAGCAGCCCGGCCTGGCGGCCGATCTCAGCCGCGGGCAGTTCGTCCCGCGCGGCGACCTCCAGCAGCACGTCGACCGGCTCCCCCGTGTTCCGGTCGCCCAGGGCACGGGCGAGGACCGCGGAGAACGCCGGCCCCGCGGGTCCTTCGGCCCGGGCGAGGTGGCGGGCCTGCGCGCGGACGACGGGCCCGTGCCAGTAGTGCTGCAGCAGGTGCGGCGCGAGGTACGCGGCGGCGACCTCGCGGTGTGAGGGCAGCGTCGAGGGCCACCAGTGGACGTGCTCGGGCTCGGCCCAGTGGCCGGGCACGCTCAGCACCAGGTCGATCAGCGGCAGGCCGGTGGGCGCGGCGACGGCCGCGGGGACCAGGCGGACATGGTGGGTGTGACTCCGGTCGCGCCAGTCGTGGGGGCCCTGGTGGCCCCATGCGCAGGTCCACTCCATCGTGACGTGCGCCTCCGGGCAGGTCCACCCGACGACGATCTCGCCCGCCGCCGACGTCAGCCGGGCCGCGCGCTCGGCCGCCTCGGGGTCGGGGGTGCGCGGAAGGCGCAGCAGCGCCTGCTGGAGGTCGGCGGCGAGCGGCTTGGCGCCGGCCGCTTCGATCACCTCCAGCCGCCGGACCAGCTCGGCCGCCGCCACGTGGCCGGTGTCGTGCGTGGGCGTGGCCAGCAGCACCGGCGGCAGGGTGTCCTCCTCGACGGCCCGCAGGATCTCCGCCCCGCGATGCAGCAGGAGCAGGTCCGGGCCGGCCAGGCCCCTGCCGGGCAGGAAGCGCCGCCAGGCGTGCCGAGTCCGGGCGTCTCCGTTCAGGGCGGTGGCGGCGCCCCTGAGCCACTGCTCGGCCCGGGGCCAGGTCTCCTGCGCGTAGGTCCAGGCGTGCTCGTCGGTCAGCCGGTCGCGCGTCGCGGCCACGAGTCCCGGCCGGTCGCGGCCGGCGAGCACGACGAACCCGGCGAGCAGCCGCTCCCACGACTGCCAGGAGTCCGTCCACTCCGTGATCGTCTGGCTGAGCTCCTCGGCCGACCGGATCGGGGGCTCGACGGCACGGGCGCGTTCGGGCGCGGGAGGCGGCGACGGCAGCGTGAACACGGCCTCGGCCTCGGCCACCGCGCCGCCCGCGAACGCCGCGGCGGCCCGCCTGCCGAGCGCGGGCGGGAGGAAGCCGATCGCCTCACGGAGGGTGGCCCGGCCCTCCTCGGGCATGTCGTCCGCGTACGTCATGGCCAGCCCGGCGGCCGTCTCCTGCAGCTCCGCCGAGTCGGCGGCGAACGCGCGGGCCAGCGGCGCGGCGATCACCTCGGCCAGCGCCGGAGTGCGCTTCACGGAACGGGCGAGCCACGACAGCCCGGCGCGCACCAGAGTGCGTTCGGGGCGGAACAGCAGGCAGTCCCACGCTTCGGCGAGGTCGTCGGCGGGCAGCTCGGCACAGGACCGCAGGCGCTTCACGGCCAGTTCGGCGACCGGTCCGGGCGCCGCGGGCAGCAGATGGAGGTAGTCGCGGACGTGGCAGGAGGCCTCGGCGGGCGAGGGGGCGAGCGCCTCGTGCAGGCGGACGAAGAACCGCAGGTCGGCGGGCGTGCCACCGCGGAGGAAGCGGCGTACGCAGCCGTCGATGAGCGCCTCGCGCTTCACCCGGCCGGCCTCGGCCAGATTCGGCAGCGCGCCCAGCCAGCCCTTCCCCGGTTCCCTGTCCCACTGCAGCGTCCGGCCGACGCCCTCGGCCTCGAACAGGCGCGGCAGCAGGTGATCGAGCAGCGGGTCCTCGCCCAGGCGCGCCGGGCCCCGGTCCACCCATCCGGCCACCAGCGGATCGTGCGGGGGCGGTTCGATCCCGGTCTCGCGGAGCAGGGCCAGCGCGAGCTCCACGCCGCGGTCGTCGGCGGAGCGCAGGCGGAGCACCAGCCGCTCGGCCAGATCGGCGCGCCAGGCGGCGGGCCGGTCGGCGAGCACCGCCAGGACGAGGTCGACGTCGTTGTCGGCGCCGCCCCACCGGGGCGCGAGGTCGCGCCGGTACAACCAGGACGTCACGGCCGCCGCACCGCCCAGGCAGCCGGCGCCGGCCACACGCAGGCCGACCCGGTAGCCGGACAGGCCGTCGTCCCACCGGTCGACGCCGCGCAGTTCCTTCAGCAGCCCCGGCAGCCTGGCCGCGACCTCCCTGCGACCCTCGTCGCCCAGCGTCCTGACCCTCTCGGCCAGCCGTTCGGCGCGCCTCGCCTCGATCAGCTTCCTGATCTCGCCCCAGTGATCATCCATGCCTGGGGACACTAGACAGCCGTACCGACAAATCCCTGGTCCAGTCCTCCGCCGGCCGTCACCGGTGAGGTCGGCGCGAAGATGCTGTTGTGCACGCCCGCCCGCCTACGTCCTCCGATCCGCCCGGAGACCTCCCGCTGACTCCCGCGGACCACTTCGATCTTCTGCTTGTCATGGCCATCCGCAGGTCCGGTGTGCTGTCGAAGAACATCATGATCGGGTGGCGGTCCTCGTACCAGGAACCGCTCCTCTGGGCGGCCGATGCGGTCGTCGGTGCCACGACATGGTGGCTGGACGGGCACGCGGCAGGCCTCGATCTTCTGCACGAGAAGGTCAGCGTCATCGACCTCGACTGAGGGTGGAAAGCGCGAAGGCCGGACGCCCGATTCCATCGGGAGGCCCGGCCTCACTTCCGACGCCCACCGGGGGCGCGGCAATGAAAAGTATGCCTCACTGAGTGTGAGCAGGCAAGTCTTCCTGAGTGACGGGCGTGGCGAGGGTCGGAGGCGGGCGGGGGTCAGAGGCGGGTGAGGCCGGTGACGTGGAGGACGGCGTGGCCCTCCTCGTCGGAGGCGGCGAGGTCGACCTCCGCGGAGATGCCCCAGTCGTGGTTGCCGGCCGGGTCGTCGACGATCTGGCGCACCCGCCACAGCTCCTTCTCCTCCTCGATGAGCAGGAGGGCCGGGCCGCGGGCGTCCGGGCCGGTGAGGACCTCGTCGTGCTCCTCGTAGTAGGCGTCGAGGGCCGCGCCCCAGTCGACGTCCGGATAGAGCTCGGTCAGCTCCTCCTCGCGGTCGAGCGCGGCCAGCTCCACCAGGCGGAACATCGCGTTGCGCACCAGCACCCGGAAGGCGCGCGGGTTGGCGGTGACCGGGCGGGTCCTGGTCTCCAGCTGCTCGTGCCCGGCGGCCAGGGCCTCGGCCGGGTTGGCCAGTTTCTCCCACTCGTCGATGAGGCTGGAGTCGACCTGGCGCACCAGTTCGCCCAGCCATTCGATGAGGTCCACGAGGTCGTCGGTCTTCAGGTGCTCGGGCACGGTCTTCGACAGCGTGCGGTACGCGTCGGCCAGGTAGCGCAGCACCGTGCCCTCCGAGCGGGCCAGCTCGTAGAACTGGATGTAATCGGTGAAGGTCATCGCCCTTTCGTACATGTCGCGCACGATCGTCTTGGGGCTCACGACGTGGTCGCCGACCCAGGGGTGCCCGCGCCGGTAGGTCTCGTACGCGCCGAAGAGCAGGTCGGCCAGCGGCATCGGGTGGGTGATCTCCGCGAGGCGCTCCATCCGCTCCTCGTACTCGATGCCGTCGGCCTTCATCTGCGCGACCGCCTCGGCCCTGGCCTTGTTGAGCTGGGCGTGCAGGATCTGCCGGGGGTCGTCCAGCGTCGACTCGACGATGGAGACCAGGTCCAGTGCGTACGTGGGGGAGGCGCGGTCGAGCAGTTCGAAGCTCGCCAGCGCGAACGTGGCCAGCGCCTGGTTGAGCGCGAAGTCCTCCTGCAGGTCCACGGTGAGCCGGGCCATGCGGCCGTGCTCGTCGGGCTCGGCGAGCTTCTCGACGATGCCGCCGGCCAGCAGCGAACGGTAGATCGCGATGGCGTGGCTGATGTGGCGGCGCTGGGCCTTGCGGTCCTCGTGGTTGTCGGTCAGCAGCCGCTTCATCGCCTGGAAGCAGTCGCCGGGACGGTTGATGATCGACAGCAGCATGGCGTTGCTGACCTTGAAGCGGGAGGTCAGCGGTTCGGGCTCGGCCGTCTGGAGCTTCTCGAACGTGTCCTCGCTCCAGCCGACGAACCCCTCCGGCGGCTTCTTGCGGGCGTAGCCGCGGCGCCGCTTGGGATCGTCGCCGATCTTCGCCAGCGCCCGCTCGTTCTCGATCACGTAGTCGGGGGCCTGGCAGACGACGTAGCCGACCGTGTCGAAGCCCGCCCGCCCGGCCCGCCCGGCGATCTGGTGGAACTCCCGCGCCCGCAGCCGCCGCACCTTCGTGCCGTCGAACTTCGACAGCGCGGTGAACAGCACGGTCCGGATCGGGACGTTCACCCCCACGCCGAGGGTGTCGGTGCCGCAGATGACCTTCAGCAGCCCCGCCTGCGCGAGGCGCTCCACCAGGCGGCGGTACTTCGGCAGCATCCCGGCGTGGTGCACGCCGATGCCGTGCCGTACGAGCCGGGACAGGGCCCGGCCGAAGCGGGTGGTGAACCGGAAGTTCCCGATCAGGGCGGCGATCTGTTCCTTCTCCGCCTTGCTGCACATGTTGATGCTCATGAGCGCCTGGGCGCGCTCCATCGCCGCCGCCTGGGTGAAGTGGACGACGTACACGGGGGCCTGCTGGGTGGACAGCAGCTCCTCCAGCGTCTCGTGCAGCGGGGTGACCCGGTAGGAGTAGATGAGCGGCACCGGCCGCTCGGCGTGCTTCACGACGGCGGTGTCGCGCCCGGTGCGGCGCGTGAGGTCGGTCTTGAAGCGCTCGACGTCGCCCAGGGTGGCCGACATCAGCACGAACTGCGCCTGCGGCAGCTCCAGCAGCGGCACCTGCCACGCCCAGCCGCGGTCGGGTTCCGCGTAGAAGTGGAACTCGTCCATGATCACCGTGCCGACGTCGGCGTCCGCGCCGTCGCGCAGCGCGATCTGGGCGAGGATCTCGGCGGTGCAGCAGATGACCGGCGCGTCGGCGTTCACCGTGGCGTCGCCGGTCATCATCCCGACGTTCTCGGTGCCGAACAACGCGCACAGGTCGAAGAACTTCTCCGACACCAGCGCCTTGATCGGCGCGGTGTAGAAGCTGATCTCGTCCCGGGCGAGCGCCGCGAAGTGCGCTCCGGCGGCGATCAGGCTCTTGCCCGAGCCCGTCGGGGTCGAGACGATCACGTTGTTGCCGGAGACGACCTCGATGAGGGCCTCCTCCTGAGCGGGGTACAGCGTGAGCCCCCGCTCCGCGTTCCACGACGCGAACGCGTCGAACAACGCGTCGGGGTCGGAGCCGGAGGGCAGGCGGCGGAGGAGGCTCATGCTTTCGGTCACGCTTCTTATCCTGCCCAAGCCGCGTGACTGTTTCGACCGGCACGTGGTACGGCAAGCTGCGGCACAACTACGTCAAAGGGGCGTGGCGCAGCCAGAATCCGCAGGTCAACCCCACAAACTGGCCGCGTGGGGGAGAATTTGGCCGGGCTCGTCGCGCGGCGCCGGGACGCGCTCGGCGACGTGCTGCTCGCGCTCGCCGTGCTCGCCTTCGCCGTTCCCGCGATCCTCACCGGCCGTTCCTTCTCCCTGATGCCGGTGCCGGAGGCCGTACGGCTGGCCGTGACGTCGGCCGCGGCGGCGGCCGTGCTGACGCGGCGCCGCACGCCGTGGCCCCTGGTCACGGGCACGTCCGCGTGCGCGCTGTTCGCGGGCCAGCTCGTGCCGCTGACGCTCGCCGCGTACGCGCTGACGGCCGAGCGCCGGGGACGCCACCGGCTCGGGGCGGTCGCCGCGCTGGCCGGGGTGTACGTCGTGGTCGACCGCGTCAACCCCTACCGCGATCACGCGCCTCTCCTGGCGGTCGTCTGGGCGGTGGCGCTGGTCTGCCTGCCCGCGCTGGCGGGCCACTGGGTGTCGCGCTACCGCGCGATGATCCGGGAGCTGCGGGAGAGCGCTCGGGCGGGCGAGGAGCAGGCGGCGGCGCTGGAGCGCCGCCGCATCGCGTGGGAGCTGCACGACACGGTCACGCACGCCGTCACCGTGATGGTGCTCAACGCGGGCCTCATCCAGGACGCCGACGACCCCGGGGAGATCCGCAAGCTGGCCGGGAGCATCGAGGACAAGGGTGTGCGGGCGCTGACCGAGCTGCGCGAGCTGCTCACGGCGCTGCGCAGCAGCGACCTGCCGCCCTCGGCGGAGAGCGTGGAGGGGATCCCGCGCCTGGTCGAGGAGGGCCGGGTCACCGGTCTGCGCGTCGCGCTGCACTACGAGGTCCCGGAGGAGGCGTTGTCCCGGCAGGCCGGGCACACCTGCTACCGGGTGGTCCAGGAAGGGCTGAACAACGTGCGCAAGCACGCCCCCGGGACCGACGTACAGGTGGTCTGCGAGGCGCGCGGCGACACGCTCAACGTGTCGGTGGTCAACAGCGGAGGGGCCGTCGCCGCCGGCGGCGGGAACCGGGCGGCGCCGGCCCGGGTGCCCGCCCACGAGGGGTCGGGCTACGGGCTGACCGGCCTGAGCGAGCGGGTGGCCCAGCAGGGCGGGCGGCTCACGTACGGGCCCACCGCCGAAGGCGGATTCGCCCTCAACGCCAGCATCCCCTACCGCTCGCCGGAGCGCCCGGCGAACTGAACCGGCACACCGGGCCCACCTACTGGGCCCACCCACTGGGCCGGCGCGGTGTTCGGGGGCGCTAGAGGCCCAGGTCCTCGATCTCCTTCAGCAGGGCCGGCCGGGAGCCGCCGGGAGGGGTGCCGCCGGGCTCCTTCTCCACGCTCCGTGCTCCGCGGTCGCGGAACAGGTAGCCGCCGAGGATGCCGCCCACGAACCCGAAGACGTGTGCCTGCCAGCCGATGCCCTCGGCCGGCAGCAGACCGGTGAACTGATAGGCGAAGCACAGGCCCATCACCAGGCCGATGACGATGTCGATCAGGTGCCGGTCGAAGGCGCCGCGGACGAGCACGTACCCGAAGTAGCCGAAGACCAGGCCGCTCGCGCCCGCGCCGACGGTGGCGGCGTCGGCGGTGAACCAGGAGCCGAGCCCGCTGGCGACGGCGATCAGCCCGGTGACGCCGAGGAAGCGCCGCACGCCCCGGTAGGCCGCGAGGAACCCGAAGATGAACAGCGGCCCGGAGTTGCCCTCGATGTGCGCCCAGCTCCAGTGCAGGAGCGGCGCGGAGACGATGCCGGGCAGCCGTTCGACGTCCCACGGCCGGATGCCGAAGCTGTAGCTCAGCGAGTAGCCGGAGGCCCAGTTGGCCACCTGCACGGCCCAGATCACGGCCAGGAAGCCGACCATGACCCAGAACGCCTTACGGGCCTCGGCGACCATGATCTCCGCGGTGCGGCCGTCGCTCACGGAACCCTCCCTGTGCTGGGGATCACGCTACTGGGGACCACCACGGTACTGGGGATCATGGGAAACATACCGCCGACGGCCGCGCGAGTCACCGGGCGCGGGGGCCGCGTCGTGACGCGGCCCCGCCGAAAAGGGTCAGGCGCGTTCGATCACGACGACCGGGATCTCCCGGCTGGTCCTGGTGGCGTACTCGTCGTACGCGGGCCAGGCGGCGGCCATGGTCCGCCACATGTCCGGCCGTTCCGCCGCGGTCGCCGTACGGGCCCAGGCCCTGAACCTGTCCCCCTTGATCTGGAACTCGACCTCGGGATCGGCCTGGAGGTTGAGGTACCACAGCGGGTGCTCGTCCGCCCCGCCCTTGGAGGCGACGACGAGATAGGCGTCACCGTACGGCTGGTAGATCAGGGGGGTGCTCCGGGGCTGCCCGGACTTCCGGCCCCTGGTGGTGAGGATGGCCGTGGTGGTGCCCTCCCAGTCGTGGCCCTCCTCACCCGCGGTCTCGACGTAACGCCTGACGTGTTCCTGTCCGAAGAGCATGGGGTCACCTTCCCACAGGGCCGGGGTCAACCGTCGGAGGCGTCCGCCAGTTCCAGGGCGACCTCCAGGCCGGCCCCGGTCCGCTGCTCGTCGGTCGTCGACTCCTCGCGGATCAAGAACCACGCGGCGTGTATCGCGAACAGCGCCATGGAGCGCTTGAGCCGCACCGGCAGCGGATCCCCCGGCTCGTACAGGGACTGCATCAGCGCGCCCATGCGGTCGCGCATCAGGTCGACCTTGACGTGCCCCTGCAGCGCCGTCTTGTTACGGTCCATGAACTGCATGACCTCGTGGTGGCGACCTCGGGTCATCTGCGCGGAGTAGCGCAGGATCAGCTCCCGGCGGGTCTCCGCCGTGGGGGGACGCCCGGCCGCCCACGCGATCAGCTCGTCCAGCGCGGCGATGCGGTCCTCGACCAAGCTGGCGACGATGTCCTCTTTTGTCCGGAAGTGGTAGTACAGTGCCGCCTTGGTCACGCCGAGGGCCTCGGCTATCTCCCGGAGCGACGTCGCCTCGTACCCCTGCTCGGTGAAGAGCCCGATCGCGACCTCCTGGATGCGGCTGCGTGTGTCGGTCTGAGTGCCCATGTCCTGCTGACCCCTAATTAACTTGACGGCCGGCAAGTAAGGACAATACCTTAAATCCGCACTAGCCTGTCGGCAAGTAAGTAACCTATCCCGAACCTTTACTCATGGGGGCACCACGATGACCGAGGCTCCGCCCGCGCCGGGGCGGTCCAAAGAAGTGATGGCCGTACTGCCCGGCCTGATGCTGGCGATCATGCTGGCGATGCTCGACAACATGATCGTCGGTACCGCGATGCCGAGGATCGTCGGCGAACTGAACGGCCTGGAGTACTTCACCTGGGTCACCACGTCGTACGTCCTGGGCACCACGGTGTCCACGCCGATCTGGGGCAAGCTCGGCGACCTCTACGGCCGCAAGAACATCTTCCTCGGGTCCATCGTGCTGTTCCTGGTCGGCTCCGCGCTGTGCGGCATGGCGGGCTCGTCGCTGTTCGGGGGCACCGAGCACGGCATGGCCGAACTCATCGCGTTCCGCGCGCTGCAGGGCCTCGGGGCCGGGGGCCTCATGGTCAACGTCATGGCGATCATCGGTGACCTCGTGCCGCCCCGCGAGCGCGGCCAGTACCAGGGCATCATGGCCGCGATCATGTCGCTCGCGATGATCGCCGGGCCGCTCGTCGGAGGCTTCATCACCGACCACCTCGACTGGCGCTGGGCGTTCTACGTGAACCTGCCCCTCGGCGGTATCGCGCTGGTCTGGCTGTTCTTCCGGCTGCACCTGCCCAGGCACCGCACCGAGCACCGCATCGACTGGCTCGGCGCGACCGTCCTCACCATCGGCATCACCGCGATCGTGCTGATCACCTCGTGGGGCGGGCAGGCGCACGGCTACCCGTGGGGCTCCTGGCAGATCCTGTCGCTGGCCGGGCTCGCGGTGGTCTCGCTCGCGCTGTTCATCCCGATCGAGCGGCGCGCGGCCGAGCCGATCATGCCGCTGCACGTGTTCGCCAACCGCAACTTCTCGCTCATCTCGGCGCTCGGCTTCCTGCTGGGCTTCGCGATGTTCGGCGCGATCAGCTTCATCCCGCTGTTCCAGCAGATCGTGCAGGGCTCCACGGCGACCAACTCCGGCCTGCTCCTGCTGCCGATGATGATCACGTCGATGATCGTGTCGCTGTTCGTCGGCAAGGCGATCACCCAGACCGGGCAGTACCGGATCTATCCGGTCATCGGCGGGGCGATCATGGCGGTCGGCATGTGGCTGCTGTCGCTGCAGGACGTCAACACGCCGTCCTGGCAGACCGGCGCGTTCATCGCCGTCTTCGGCCTCGGCATGGGCTTCCTGATGCAGACGACGATGCTCATCGCGCAGAACAGCGTCGAGCAGAAGGACCTCGGCGTGGCCAGCAGCGCCTCCACGTTCTTCCGGTCCATCGGCGGTTCGTTCGGCGTCGCGATGTTCGGCGCGATCTTCAACAACCGGCTCACCGACACCCTGAGCGACAAGCTCGGCCCGGCGGCGGCCAAGCAGGTCGGCAGCGGCGGCGCGGGCATCACCCCCAAGGCCCTCGAGCAGCTTCCCCCGCAGGTCAAGGGGTTCTTCCTGGACGCCCTCGCCACGGCCATCGGGTCGGTCTTCCTCTGGGCGGCCGTGGTCGCCGTGCTCGTCCCGGTGCTCGCCGCGTTCGTCAAGCACGTCCCACTGCGCACCGGCGCTCCGAGCGCCGCCGCCCCCGGCGGCGAGAAGGCGGAGCCGCTGACCGCCGCCTTCGAGTGAGCCGGCTGACAGCTGGGAGCTTGAGCCGAGCTTGAGTCCGAGCTGAGATCCGGCCGGTACGGCCCTCGCCCCCGCGCGGGCGGGGGCCGTACCAGGTTCCGGGGCCGGTCAAGCGGACCGGTCAAGCGGACCGGTCGGGCAGACCGGTCAGGCGGAGTGCTCGGCGCGGTCCGCCGACCAGTCGGTGTGGAAGACGCCCTCCCGGTCGGTGCGGCGGTAGGTGTGCGCGCCGAAGAAGTCGCGCAGCCCCTGCAGCAGCGCGGCCGGCAGCCGGTCGCGGCGCAGCCCGTCGTAGTAGGCGAGCGCCGAGGAGAAGCCCGGGGTGGGCACCCCGATCGTCGCCGCCGTGGCCACGACCCGCCGCCACGACTCCTGGGCCTCGTCCAGGGCCTGCGCGAACGTGGGGTCGACCAGCAGCGTCGGCAGGTTCGGGTCCGCGTCGTAGGCGGCCCTGATCCGGTCGAGGAAGCGCGCCCGGATGATGCAGCCGCCCCGCCAGATGGTGGCCATGTCACCGAGCCGCAGGTTCCAGCCGTACTCCGCGCTCGCCGCGGCCATCTGGTCGAACCCCTGGGCGTACGCCACCACCTTGGAGGCGTACAGGGCCCGCCGCACGTCCTCGACGAGGCCGGAGTCGCCGGCGGTGCCGGACGGGCCGGTGAGCGAGCGGGCCGCGGCCCGCTGCTCCGGGTGGCCCGACAGCGCCCGGGCGAAGACCGCCTCGGCGATGCCCGTCACCGGGACGCCGAGGTCGAGGGCGCTCTGCACGGTCCAGCGGCCGGTGCCCTTCTGCTCGGCCTGGTCGACCACCACGTCCACGAACGGCTTCCCGGTCGCGGCGTCGACGTGGCCGAGCACCTCGGCGGTGATCTCGATGAGGTACGACTCGAGGTCGCCCCGGTTCCACTCGCGGAAGACGTCGGAGAGCTCCTTGGGGTTCAGCCCGAGGGCCTGCCGCAGCAGGTCGTACGACTCCGCGATGAGCTGCATGTCGGCGTACTCGATGCCGTTGTGCACCATCTTCACGAAGTGGCCGGCGCCGTCGGGGCCGATGTGCACGCAGCACGACACGCCGTCCACCTTGGCCGCGATGTCCTCCAGCAGCGGGCCGAGCGTCGCGTACGCCTCGGGGTCGCCGCCGGGCATGATGCTGGGGCCGTTCAGGGCCCCCTCCTCGCCACCGGAGATGCCGGTGCCGACGAAGTGGATGCCCCGCTCGCGCAGCGCGGCCTCCCGGCGGCGGGTGTCCAGGTAGTGGGCGTTGCCACCATCGATGATCATGTCGCCCGGCTCCATGACGGCGGCGAGCTCCTCGATCACCGCGTCCGTGGGGGCGCCGGCCTTGACCATGATGATCGCCTTGCGGGGCCGTTCGAGCGCGGCGACGAACTCCTCGATCGTGCCCGCCGGCACGAACGCGCCCTCGTCCTTGTGCTCCTCCATGAAGCGGGTGGTGCGGCTCTCTGTGCGGTTGTGGACCGCGACGACATGACCGTGGTGCGCGAAGTTGCGGGCGAGGTTGCGGCCCATGACCGCGAGGCCCGTCACTCCGATGTCTGCCTTGTTCATGGCTAAAGTCATACCGCTCCCGGGTGGGGGCGCTCGGCCGCGGGGTGGCGTGTCCGCGGCCAAGCGTCGTGAGCTGGGCTTTCGTCCCGATCCTCAGTAGCCGTAGCCGCTTCCGGCGCCGCTTCCGTGGCGGTGCGCGGCCGAAGGCGAGGGTGAGGGGGAGGGCGCCGCCGAGGGGGAGGCGGCGCCGCCGGCGGTGGCGGGGCGGATCAGGCCGAGCAACCCGTGCCGCGCCCTGGAGATCCCGGCGGAGAACCACACCGCGTCGGTGCCGCCGTTTCCGGCCGTGCCCGGTTCGAGGTCCCACAGGCCCTCCAGGGCGATCGCCCCGCCGTCCGCGCGGCGCAGCGGGCCGAGGTAGCGGCCGGTCCGGGGGTTGTACGCGTTGATCCACCCGTCGCCGAAGTTGCCCACGAGCAGCGCCCCGGCGTACGCGCCGAACCCCTGGGGGGCGAGGGTCATCGCCCAGGGCGCGTTGAGCGGGCCGCGGGAGGCGAGGCGCCGTACGAAACGCCCGTCGGCGGTGAACACGCTGACGAACCCGTTGCCCCGTCCCGCGACCGGCTTGCCGGTGCCGGGATCGCGCCGCGCGTACGCGACCATGACGGAGTCGCCGACGATCTCCACGTTGAAGGGGGAGTAGCGGGCGGGCAGCGACGGGTCGCGGAACTGGCGGTTCGACAGCCGCACCCGCCGGAAGTCCTCGTCGAAGACGTGGACGCGGCGGTGGGAGAACGACGGCGCGAGCAGGAACGTGCCGCGGTTGGTGTTCATCAGCGCCAGGCCCTTGTAGTCGGCGCCGCGGGTGAACGCGGCGATGACCGCGTTGCCGGGGTCGGCCTTGGCGCTCCAGGCGGTGATGGCACCGCTCGGGCTGGAGAAGATGAACGAGGCGGGCGCGGTCCCCGCCTTCCCCTTGATCGTGAAGGCGTTCCCGGCGTACGCCACCTGCCCGGTGGGGGTCCCGCCGGGGATCGCGACCGTGGTGGGGGCCTTCCTGACCGCGCCCGCACCGCCCGCGCCGCCGGTGTAGACGGTGGCGGTGCCGGTGCCCGCGTTGGACACCCACAGGGTCGCGCCCATGGCGAGGCCCCAGGGGTTGACCAGCTTCGGGTCCGTGACGGCGGCCTTGCCCGCCACGTCGGAGACCAGGGGGACCTCGGCGAACCGGGTGGACGTGCGCGCCGTCTGAGCGGGCGGGCGGGCAAGGGGACGGGCGAGTGGGTGGGATTGGTGGCCGGGACGGCTCTCCGCGTGGCGCGAGGCGCCGGCGGCCGAGGCGGGATGGGCCGGGGCCGCGCCGGCGAGCGCCAGCGTGAGCGGCGCGGCGCAGAGCGTGACGATACGTGCCCGCATGGGGCCTCCTGAAAGTGGGTCAGACCTGCGAGGGGTCGGACTGCGAGGGGGTCGGAACGGTGTCGGCATGCCCTTACGCCCGGAGATACGCCCCCCTGCCGCTCCGGGTTCAGTCCCTTTTCCTTCGCAGGTGGGGGGCGCGCGCATCGGGGTTTCTGGCCTATCCTGACAAAACCCGCAAACTAAGCGGGTTTTGTATAGAGATGGCCGTCCGATGGCGAGGACGCTTGGCCTCCTCGTCGGGCCGCTGGTAATTGAGGACAGCCAGGAAGGGACGGCGTCCAGCCGCCCACCGTCGTCGCGCACCCACGGAGAAGAGACGTGTTCGCACCGAAGCCGGAACGGTCAGTCGTCGCGATCCCGCCACCCGGAGACGGGCCCGGCTACTGGGCGGGCGCGCCCAGCGCCGTGAGCCGGGACGGGTGGATCTATCTGGCCTACCGGCTGCGCCGCCCGATCGGCTCCGGCCGGGGGTACGCCGTGGAGATCGCCCGGTCGGCCGACGGCGAGCGGTTCGAGCGGATCCTCACGATCACCAAGGACGAGATGAAGACCGAGTCGCTGGAGCGGCCCACGCTCGTGGCGACGCCCGACGGGTCGTGGCGCCTCTACCTGAGCTGCGCCACGTACGGCACCAAGCACTGGCGGGTCGAGATGATCGAGGCCGCCGACCCGGCGGAGTTCGACCCCGCCGACGCGCGGGTCGTGCTCCCCGGCGACCTCAAGACCGGCGTCAAGGACCCGGTCATCCTGCACCACGGCGGCGTGTGGCACCTGTGGGCGTCGTGCCACCCGCTGGAGGATCCCGACGAGGCCGACCAGATGGTCACCGACTACGCCACCAGCGCGGACGGGATCGCCTGGACCTGGCAGGGGACCGCGCTCGACCGGCGGCCCGGCCAGTGGGACTCCCGCGGCGTACGGGTGAGCGCGGTCACCTTCAGCGGGGAGACCGTCATCGCCTACTACGACGGCCGCGCGTCGGCGGCGGAGAACTACGAGGAGCGCACGGGCGTGGCGATCGGCCCCGACCCGTCCACCCTCACCGCGACCGGGACCGCGCCCGTCGCCCAGTCGGAGCACGGGGCGGGCGGGCTGCGTTACCTGTCGGTCGTGCCCGTGCCCGGCGGCCACCGGCTGTACTACGAGCTGACCCGCGCCGACGGGGGCCACGAGCTGCGCACCGAGCTGCGCTGACCACTGGCGGCTGCCCACCGCCGCCGCCCATCTCCGCCGACCACCACCGGGAGGGTCCGGGGGCGTCGGCGGACGGCCGGGCCGGGAGGCCGGGGCCGCGGGAGCCGGGTGGCGCGCGCCGGGTGGTGGGAGCCGGATGCGGGAGCGATGGCGGCCGGAGCACGAGCGGGGCTCGTGCTCCGGCCGGGTGGTCACCGCCCGGCCGGCGGGCCGTCCACGCCTCTGACGCGGCCGTTGCGGGCCTGCCGCTGGCCGTCCGGCCGGGCGCCCACCAGGCCGCCCGACCGCTCCCGGGGACGCAGCCAGTCGCCGAAGTCCTCCTCCAGCAGGTCGCGCAGCAGCGCGATGTCGGCGGCGAAGTAGGCCAGCAGCTCCTGGCGCTGCTCCCAGGTGAGCGGCCGCCGGGGCTGCGCGTCGCGCTGCAGCATCCGCTCCAGCGGACTGGTCAGCCGCTGGCCCAGGAAGGGGTCCCCGAGCCGGGCGATCCGGGCGAGGACCCGGTGCCTGCGGCTCTGCCGCGGATGGGCGGTGACGTTCTCCCTGGGCACCTCGCCGACGAGCCCCTGCTCCACCCCCAGGAAGGCGCAGATGCGGTCCAGCGTGTCGGCGGGCCGGTCGACCAGGTCGCGATAGCGGAAGACCAGTACCTGCTCGCGGGGGAACAGCGTGAACAGGTGCGCGAGCTGCTCGCCGTACCGGCCGAGGCCCACGTAGTGCCAGAACGGCGACCAGCCGTCCGCGACGCGCCGCTTCTCGGCGGCGCACGCCTCGATGACGTCGCCGATCGGCTCCAGGCCGGCCGACCACAGGTGCGTCCAGTTGGAGTGCGCCCGTTCCACCGGGTCGCGCAGCGAGACGATCAGCTTCGCGTCGGGGACGGTCTCCCTGATCCGCCGCTGGGCGTCCAGGTCGTACAGGTAGAAGGGGGTGGACTCGCCGGCGAGCGTCCCGGGCGGCGCGTCCGCGAAGAGCGCCTCGTAGTCGGCGCGCCGCCACACGTGCTCGCGGTAGGTCTCCGCGTCGCCCGGCCCGCCCTTGGCCGGCGGCGGGCCGTCGGTGAGGAAGAACTTCGGTTCCTTGACGGGTGACATGAAGAGCCCCGGGTGGCGGGCGAGCGCCGCGTGCAGGGCGGTGGTGCCGGCTTTCGGCACACCGATGACCAGGAAGTCGGGCAGAGCCATGGAAAAGTCCTCCTACTTTCCCGATTAGATTAGTTGGTTTTTGCCCCTTCCCAACGTGAAATCACCACAAATGGGTGTACCCGCTCAGCCGGCGACGAGCCGGATGCGGGTCGCCGGCCACCCGCGCCGCAGGGCGGCCGGGCGTCGCCCGCCGTCGAACCAGATCTCGAACCACACCTCGTTGCGTCCGCCCTCCCGGACCAGTCCCCACCGGTCGGAGAGCATGTCGAGCAGCGGCATGCCGCGCCCGCCCTGGCTCGACGCGTTCGGCAGCGGGTGACCGGCGCAGGGCGGCCCGGCGGAACCGTCGTCCTGCACGCCGATGCGCACCCGGTCGGGCAGGCACGACACGGTGAGGGTGAACGTGCCGCCGTTCCCCGAGCGGGAGTGGACGACGGCGTTGGTCGCGATCTCGCTCGTGAGCAGGACGCAGTCGTCGTGCCGGGGGTGGCCGCGCCCCAGGGCGGCCGACACGAGCCTGCGCGCCCGCCCCACCTGGTCCCGTCCGCCCGCGAGCCGCGCCACGCGGTTTCCCTCGCCGTCCCCCGAGATCTCCATAGCACTCCTTCAGCGTGGGAGCCGAGTCAGTCGCCGCAGAGTTGACGTCCGCGCGGGCGCCCGCGATGTCACGGGAAAGTAGGAGTGTCCTTGCCCGAGTCGCCGGAAAGTGTCCGGTATCGGGGGGTGGTAAGCGTCCGGGAAAGCGGCCCGGAAAGACGCCGCCCGGCGAAGCGGCCGGTCGCGGGACCGCGCCGGTTCCGGAAGCGTGCCGGTTCCGAAAAACACAGGGCGGCGGGGCCGGTTCCCCGGCCCGCCGCCCTGCGACGCGTACGGTCAGTTCAGGAGGCGTCGTGCGCCGCCCCGGCGGAGCCGTTGACGACGAGCACGCGCTCGCGCTCGGGCACCTCGATGGCCGGGAACGTGCCGGTGTCGACGATCCCGTGCTCCCGGTACGCCGCCTCGATCAGCGCGTACGCCTGGGGTTCGAGCTTCCACAGCGCCCGCCACTCCTTCGCCACCAGGAGCGGGATGCCGACCTCCTTGGCGATGTCGGCGGCCCGGGGGACGTACTTGCGCGCGATCTGCTGGTCCCAGTACTGCCGCGCGGTGCGCAACTGGGTCGCGCGCTGGGCGGTGTCGACGACGGGCGCCGGCTCGGCCGGGAGGTCCTCCTCCTCGTCGTCGATCAGCTCCGCGATGGTCGCGGCGGGCAGCGCCACCGGCGCGGGCGGCTCGGGCTCCGGCCCCCACGGCACCGGCGGGGCGAGGTCGATCAGCGCCGAGGTGTTGTAGAGGGCGCCGATCTGCGACAGCAGCGCCTCCTGCCGCTTCTCGTCCACGGCCAGCCCGGTGTACTCGACGGCCTGGTCCATCGCCTTGTCGAGCCTCGCCATCGCGGCGCGCATCTTGCGGTCCGGCGCCCCGGCCTCGCGCAGCGCCCGGACCCGCTTGGCGGCCAGTGCCACCCGGGTGAGCCTGCGGTGCGCGTCCACCTCGCTCGCCGTACGGTCGCTCACCTCGGCCAGGCCGACCCGGACCAGGATCCGCTCGGGGGTCAGCCGCCAGTTGATGCGGCCGCGGCCGGTGATGCGGACCCGCTCGATCGCCATGCCGCGTTCCCACAGCCAGGCGGCCACGAGCGGGGCGGCGAGCCGGAACACGGCCTCGGCGACGCTGCGGGCGTCCATGCTCGACAGGACCGCCGACAGGCAGGTGAGCGCCCAGACGGCGACGCCGTCGATGCCGGCGGAGTAGTTCTCCCGCATGTTGCGCCGGGCCCGTACGGCGCTGGTGATGACGGCGACCTCGATGAAGGCGAACAGCAGGAGCCGCAGCGGCCCGTCGAAGCCGAGCACGTCGCCGGAGAAGCGCCACATGCCCTGCGCGGACACGCCGGTCGCGATGCTGGCGGCGACGATGGTGAGGACGTCCTCGGTGGGCCGGCCGGCCGCCCAGCGGCGGAACAGGCGGATGAGGGCGCGGAGCGCGAAGAAGGCCAGGACCAGCAAGACCAGGGCGATGACGCTGATGATGACTGTCTCGACCGGATGGGCCGACACGAAGGCGGTTAGTTGGTCAATGGGGGGCATCAGTCACGGTCTCTCGATGTCCGATGGTTTTTCCCGAGATCATCCCAGAAGGGCAGGCCTCCGCGGGGGGAAACACGCCTGACTCGCGCCACTTGGCTCACGTCTGGTCACAGATACGCCTTTTTATTCACCATCGTCCGCCCGGCATCACCGGACACTCAGGAGGCGGGACCGGCGAGCCAGGCGTCCACGTCGCGGCGCAGCGCCCGCTTCGCCGCCTCCGGCGCGAAGGACGCGTCCACGGAGGCGCGGGCGAGCCCGGCCAGCACCGCGTCGTCGTAGCCGAAGACCTCCCGGACCCTGGCGTACTCGTCCGTCAGGGTGGTGCCGGTGACGGACGGGATGTCGGTGTTCAGCGTGACGGCGAGCCCCGCCTCGCGCAGCCGTGGGAACGGGTGGGCCGCGAGGCCGTCCACCAGGCCGAGCACGACGTTGGACGACGGGCACACCTCCAGGGGGATGCCCCGATCGCGCACCTCGGCGGTCAGATCCGGGTCCTCCAGCACCCGGACGCCGTGGCCCAGGCGCTCGGCCCGCCCGACCGTGATCGCCTCGCGGACGCTGCCGGGGCCCTCGATCTCGCCCGCGTGGTGCACGACGTGCAGGCCCGCGTCGGCCGCGTCGGCGAAGACCTCGGCGAACGGCGCCAGCGGGTAGGACTCCTCACCGGCCACTCCGACGCCGAGCACGCCGTCCCCGGCATACCGGGCCGCGAGCTCCACGGTGCGCCGGGCCCGCTCGACCGGCCGCCGCCGCGAGTGGTCGAGCAGCACCCCGCACTCCACGCCGTACGCCGCGCGCCCTTCGGCGAGGCCGGCGAGCACGGCCTCCAGCGGCATCTCCGGGGCGCCCAGCCGTTCGCCGTGCGAGGCCGCGGTGAAGGTCACCTCCGCCCACCGGGTGCCCTGCGCCGCCTCGTCCGCGCAGAACTCCACGGCGATCCGGTGGAAGTCCTCCGGCCGGACCAGGCACTCCCGTACGAGCGAACCGTGGTCGGCGAACTCGCGGAAGCCGGCGAAGGGCCCGGCGGGGCGGGCGGGCACGGGCAGGCCGTTGGCCGCCGCGATCTCGGCCAGCGTGTCCGGCCGGACCGTGCTCTCCAGGTGGACGTGCAGGTGGGCCTTGGGCAGCAGGGCGAGATCGCGCACGGCGGCAGCGTAGGCGCGCGGGCCCCGCCGCCGCACCCCGGTTTCCGGCCGCGCCCGGATGCCGGCGCCCGGATACCGATGCCCAGGTGCCGGCGCTCAGGTGCGGGTGCCCGGGTGCCGGTCCTCAGATGTCGAGGCCGAGGCGGGAGATGGGCTCGACGAGCTCCTCCTCCTCGTACCGCAGGTGCGACAGCAGCACGTCCGACAGCAGGTCCACCTGCGCGCGGACGCCGTCGAGCCGGTCCGGGTCCTCGATCATCGCCACGAGCGCGGCGTCCAGGCCGGTCAGCACCTCGGCGATCACCTCGTGCTCCTGCTCCAGCCGCTCGACCACCGGCGCCAGCGACCCCTGCGCCGCCGCCAGCATCGGGAACATGTGCTCGTCCTCGATCGTGTGGTGGGTGGTCAGCAGCCGGCAGTACGACGCGCAGAAGGTGCCCAGCGTCCAGTAGTTCTGCCGCATGGTGAGCTCGTTGATCATCGAGCGGAGCGCCGCGGCGTCGGAGCGGCCCGCGGCGACCTGCTCCAGCGCGTCCCTGATCTGGGTCAGCTCGCGGCGCAGGTGATCGTGGATGAGCACGAGCCGCTGCCCGGCCGCCCGCTGCTGCGGCGTCAGCGCGGCGGGATCCCGCTTGGGCAGCCGCGGCCGGGTGGCCTCGTCCAGGGCGGCCGGCGCCGAGGCCGCGGCCCGCCGGCCGGCGGGGGCCACCGCGTCCTCGTCCGCCCGTCCGGCCCGTCCGCGCTCCCGTGCCACCGCCTCGCGTACGGCGGGGGCGACCTCCTCGGCGAAGACCTTGAGGTCCCTGTCGTCGTTTACCGCGAGCACGAAGACGCTCATGCCGTGGTCCCGCACGAGACCGGCGAGCCGCTCGGCCCACACGGCGGGCGGCCCGTTCAGGAACCCCTCCCCGGCGGCGCCGGAGAACCGTCCCTCGATGTTGTAGACGCGGCGGATCCCGGCGGGATCGCGCCCGGCCCGTTCGGCGGCGGCGTCCAGGATCGCCGTCATCGCGCCCAGATCGTCCGGCGCGGCGTACCCCGACGAGGGCACCCAGCCGTCGCCGAGCCGCCCGGTCAGCTCCAGCATGCGCCGCTTGTACGCGCCGATCCACAGCCCGATCGGATGCGGGGGGAACGGCCCCGGCCGCGCGCCCTCCAGCCGGTAGTGCCGGCCGTCGAGCCGCACGCCCTCGCCGGGCGTCCACAGCGCGCGCAGGACCGCGACGGCCTCCTCCAGCGCCTCGACCGCGTCGCCGGGGTCGCGGCGCGGACCGCCCATGGCCGCGACGCCGTCCCAGAACGCCCCGGCCCCGAGCCCCAGCTCCACCCGGCCGCCGCTGAGGATGTCGAGCGACGCGGCGGCCCGGGCCAGCACCGCGGGCGGCCGCAGCGGGAGGTTCACCACGTCGGGGAACAGCCGCACCCGTTCCGTGCGCGCCGCGAGCACCGACAGCAGCGTCCAGGTGTCCAGGAACGACGGCTGGTACGGGTGGTCCTGGACGCCGATGACGTCGAGGCCCAGCTCGTCGGCCAGCACGGCCTGCCGGACGATCCGGTGGTGTCCCGCCGCGTCCGGCCTGAGGAAGGCCCCGAACCACAGGTCATGCCCAAAATCGGCCATTAATTCGCTACCTTTCCGCGTCCCGACCCGGGAGCCTACCTTTGTGAAAAGATCCGGCGACATGACCCCGGCGGCCCCCGCGGGCAGCATCCTGTCCGTCGTCGCCGGCTCACGCGCGTACGGGCTGGAGACGGGGGAGTCGGACGTCGACCGGCGCGGCGTGTTCGTGACGCCCACGGCGAGGTTCTGGCGGCTCGACAAGCCGCCCGACCACGTGGAGGGGCCGCTGCCCGAGCAGTTCTCCTGGGAGGTCGAGCGGTTCTGCGTGCTCGCGCTGGAGGGCAACCCGGCCGCGCTGGAGTGCCTGTGGTCGCCGCTCGTCGAACTGGTCACCCCGCCGGGGGAGCGGCTGCTGGCGATCCGCCGGGCGTTCCTGTCGCGCCGGGCGGAGCGGGCCTTCGCCGGCTCCGCGGACCGGCAGTTCCGCCGCCTCCGCCCGGACGACCCGCCGCGGCCCGGCGGCGACGTGAGGCGGTGGAAGATGGCCATGCACATGATCCGGCTGCTGCTCGGCGCCTCGTCTCTGGCCCGGCACGGGGAGCCGCTGGTCCGCGTGGGCGCCCACCGCGACCGGCTGCTGGCCGTACGCCGGGGGGAGACGCCCTGGCCCGAGGTGCTGGAGTGGCGCGGGCGCCTGCTGGCGGAGCTGGCTCGGCTGGACGACCGGTCCGGGAGCGCGCTGCCGGACCGGCCGGACCGGACGGCCGCCGAGGAGTTCCTGATCGAGGTGCGGAGGTCGGCTCTGTGATCGTCCCGAAGCTGATCGTCCCGAAGCTGATCGTCCCGAAGCTGATCGTCCCGAGGGTGAGCGTGACGAGAAGAAACCGTGACGGGAGGGGACCGTGGCGCGAGGTGAGTGTGACGGGAGGGGAGGCGCCGTGACCGCCGTCCTGCCGTCCTGGCTGCCCGAGGTGGCCGCGGGCGAGCGGCATCCGCTCGCCTTCGCCACCGTGAGCGGCGCGCACCTCTACGGATTCCCCTCGGTGGACTCCGACGTCGACCTGCGGGGCGTGCACGTGCTGCCCGCCGAGGAGGTCGTCGGCCTGCGCACGGGCGAGGAGACCGTGATCAGGACGTGGGTGCGCGAGGGCGCGGAGGTCGACCTCGTGACCCACGACCTGGCCAAGTTCTGCCGCCTGCTGCTCGGCCGCAACGGGTACGTGCTGGAACAGCTCCTGTCGCCCCTGGTCGTGCGGACGTCCCCGCTGCACGAGGAGATGCGCTCCCTCGCGGCCGGCTGCCTCACCCGGCACCACGCGCATCACTACCTGGGCTTCGCCCGCACCCAGCGGCGGCTGTTCGACCGTACGGGAGAGCTGAAGCCGCTGCTGTACGCGTTCCGGGTGCTGCTGACGGGCATCCGCCTGATGCGCACCGGAGAGCTCGTCGCCGACCTGACCCTGCTCCTCGACGGCGCGCCGTCCTACCTGGCCGGCCTGATCGCGGCCAAGCGCGCGGCGGAGCACGGCGCGCCGCCGGACGACGCGCCCGGCCGGGAACGTCTCGCGGCCGACCTCGACGCCCTCACCGCGGCCCTGGAGGACGCCGGGGCCTCTTCCACGCTGCCGGACGCCCCTTCGGCCCACGACGCCCTGCACGATCTCGTCGTACGGACCCGCCTCGCCGGGCGGTGAGAAGGGCCCAGGGAAGGCCGGAAAAGCCGGAGAAAGGCCGCCGAAACGGGACGGGACACGCGAACAATGTGGGGTGCCGCCCCGCGTCGCGGGCTCATCACGGATAATGGGCCAAGCCGCCATCACACCAGGAGAACGCTTTGACCACCCAGACCGGCAAAGACAACCTCGACCTGGCCGCGAGCGCGGAGGCACTGGCCGACAGCGCGCCCACCGGATCGCTGCGTCACGCGGCCGCCAAATCGGTCGCGATCACCTTCGCCACGACCCGTGACGCCGCCCAGGCGCGCGACACGTTGAACGGCCTCGCTCCCGACGACGTACGGCGGGCCGCGCTGGAGCTCTTCGACGAGCTCTTCGCCCGGGCCGACTGACTCGCGGGCCTTGGGAGACCGACCGTCCGGGGGCCCGGCCGGTCGTCCCGTCGCCGTGCCCATGGCCGCCCTCCGGCTGACGGAGGCCGTGCGTGCGAGACCAGATCGTCAGGAGCCGGCCGGCGCCGGGGAGCGCCGCCGAGGGCGAGCCGGCCCCTGCCCCCGTGACGCTGCTGACCTTCGGGCACGGCACCGCGCCGCGTGCGGAGTTGATCCCGCTGCTGCGCGGCGCGGGCGTGCGGCAGGTGGTGGACGTCAGGACCGCCCCCGGCAGCAGGCGCAACCCCGACGCCGCCCGCGCGGCGCTGTCGGGCTGGCTGCCGGACGCGGGGATCAGCTACCGCTGGGAGAGCCGGCTGGGCGGGTTCCGCAGGGCCGCTCCGGACTCGCCCGACGTCTTCTGGGAGAACGCCTCGTTCCGGGGATACGCCGGACACACCCGGCAGCCGGAATTCCTGGCCGCCGTCGCCGATCTGCTGGCGGGGGCGCGCACGGCCCGGACGGCCGTCATGTGCGCGGAGAGCCTGTGGTGGCGCTGCCACCGGCGGATCATCGCCGATTTCGTGATCCTCGCGCGGGGAGCCCGGGTGCTGCACCTGTCGCATGACGGACGGCTCACCGAACACGTGCCGGCCTCCGGCGCCCGCCTCCGCGACGACGGTCTCCTCGTCTACGACCAGACCTGACCCGCCGCCCCAAGCCGCTCCGACCGCCCCCGGCCGTACTGTCGGCGCCTCGTCTCGATCTCCGCCGAGCCTGTCGGCGGGAGCTCTGCGATCATGCTGCCACGGCGGCAGGCCGATGGCTTTCAGGGGTCGCCGGGGTGGGTTCGTGCGACTCTCGCGGCACCTGCGCAACGCAGTTGAGGGGAAGAGATTGCGGCATTCAGAGCGTCTGTGGCATCTCGCGTACAAGTACGGCATGGGCTCGTGCTTCAGCGGACTGTGGGTGAAAGGTCTCGAAATAGCAGAAATCGCTAGGCGGCTGGGTGCCGACAGCGTCGGTGAGCAATGCGACTGGGGGAATCTAATGAAGGGCTCCCAGCACGACGAAGAGGAAGGGATCATCTGGGGTGGTCGCCTCAATGACGAGTGGACGCAGATCATCGAGATCCGGCGATACAGGGGTGCCGACGCACTACCGGAGCTGTCGATGGGGCAGGGCGCGGCAATTTCCGTAGGCTGGCACGTGAACGGGCCCCAGGACATTCTTTATGCGGCCGGCGGCCGCTACGTGACCGCGTTCGACGTGACGAGCCCGGGCCGGCGCCATGGCTCGGACCCTCGCGCACTTGACGCATACGCCGACGGGCTGCAGTTCGACTGGGACGACCCGACGTGGAGGGACGATCCCGGCCTGCTTCCGGGATGGCTGGAGTTCAGCGCTGCCGAAGAAGCACTTGAGGAGGGCGAGATCTCCGAGGAGGAGTTCTATGAGAATATGCGGCCGGAGTGGGAAGATTATGTGACCCTCACCCTGAACGGCTACAGTCCTCCGCTGGCCACCTGCCTCACCTCCGCGCTGGTTCTCGTGGGGAGGGTCACAGGGCGAGAACTGGATGACGAGTGGATGGCCGGAACTCACGCACGATTCGTCCTGTCTGCGGATTGAGAGTCGCTTGCTGACATACGGCAGTGCTGAAGCTCGCGACCGGAACTGTCGGCACTCCTGACATTGCGGACGTCGCTCACCTGTAGGTCTGCCACCTGGCGGTGAGGTCGCCGGCCTTGAAGCTGCGCATGCGGTGCTCCCACTGCGGACGGATCGCGGGATTGCTTCGCAGGATGGGCAACACGCTGGTGACCAGTTTGAGCTCACGGAGCCGACGCAGGACCGGAAAACCTTCCCATCGGGTCACGTCGAAGCCGTACTCCTCCGACAGGGGGCCGTGTTCGTCCTTCGGATAGTCCATGCACAGGCTACCGACCGCCACCGGGGTCAGGTCCCACTCGCGCGGGCCGATCGTCGTACCGTCGAAGTCGCACAGCGCGGGCCCGTGCGGGCCGGCGACGACGTTTCCGAGGAACGCGTCCCCGTGGATGATCCCGGGCTTGAGCACATAGCTGAGGCCGGCGAGCCGGCCTTCGATCTCGTCGCATTCGTGCCGCAGGAAGGCGTGGTCGTCGGCGGACAGGTCTTCCGGCTCGTCCAGGCGCTGGCGTATTTCCGTCATCGGCCGCCACTGGAGCAGGTCCGGCGGCGGATCCGTCAGGGCGTGCAGGCGTCGCAGAAGAGACCCGAGATCCCTGCCGTCGGGGCGCCGGCCGACCTCCGGCATATACTCCCACAAGGTGATCACATGCCCGTCCACGCGCAACGGCTGCTCCACGCCGGACAGGAGCCGGACCGCTGGGAAGTCGTGCCGCGCCAGCCAGCGGGCGACCCGGACCACCGTCGGCACGCGGGCGCGGGCGGCCGTGGACCCGGCTATACGCACGACGACGGACGCCTGACGAAGGCGGAAGACCGCGTTGTTGGTGAACTTGATCAGCTCGGCGTCCTGCGAGGAGGGCCCCGCGCGGGCGCAGACGGCCTCCAGCAGCCCGTCGAGCCTCTCGCGCTGAGCGCACCGGCGGCGGAGGTCGTCGTCATGCCGCCCGCAGGGCCGAGATGCGCTGCGCGAGGTCACGGGCATCGGAATGGCGGGCTGCCCGGCCCATGGCGACCTCCTCAGCCATGCGTGGGGCGTCGCCTCCGGGCGTCGCGACGGCAAGGTCGTCTGGTTCTCGATCGCTCTGCCTCACGCCCGCCGGGCCGTTCCCGATCCGCTCCCCGTACGCGGGGCGGCGGGATGTGCGGTGTGCGGCCCGGATACGCCGATGGCCCCCTCGATCGAGGGGGCCATCGGCGGTGGTGGGCGATACTGGGATTGAACCAGTGACCTCTTCCGTGTCAGGGAAGCGCTCTCCCGCTGAGCTAATCGCCCTTGGTGAACCAAGAGGTGGAGACGGGATTTGAACCCGTGTACGCGGCTTTGCAGGCCGCTGCCTCGCCTCTCGGCCACTCCACCGGGTTGATCTCCGAGCGGAAGACGGGATTCGAACCCGCGACCCTCACCTTGGCAAGGTGATGCTCTACCACTGAGCCACTTCCGCGTCCCGGCTCTCGGCCGGACTCACGCGAAGCACTTTATCCAATCTCCGGCGACTCCCCAAATCAGCGGTGTTCGCCCTGCTCACGCTGTGAGTCCGGATGGCCCTCGGGTGTCGTGGGAGCCGGACTCCGGCTGATGGGGCCGGGACGGGAGGGGCTGGAGAGGATCCTCGGATGTAAGGACCTAATCTAAAATACGGTGGTTACCAAACGAAGGGGTGGGACGATGCACGACGACGAGGTCGTGGCCGTCGGTCCCGGGCCGCTCGCCTTCGCCGACGTGGTCCGCGTCGCGAGGGACGGAGCGCCGGTGCGGCTGACGGACGACGCGATCGCCGAGATGGCCGCGTCGCGGGGGAGGATCGAGGAGCTGGCCGAGGCCGACACCCCGGCGTACGGCGTCTCCACGGGCTTCGGCGCGCTCGCCACCCGGCACATCGACCCCTCGCTGCGCGCCCGGCTCCAGCGCAGCCTCGTCCGCTCGCACGCGGCGGGCTCCGGGCCCGAGGTGGAGACCGAGGTCGTCCGGGCCATGATGCTGCTGCGCCTGCGCACGCTCGCCACCGGGCACACCGGCGTACGCCCGGTCACGGCCCGGGTGCTGGAGTCGCTGCTGAACGCCCGGCTCACCCCGGTCGTCCACGAGTACGGCAGCCTCGGCTGCTCGGGGGATCTCGCGCCGCTCTCCCACGTCGCCCTGACGGTCATGGGCGAAGGGGTCGTGCGGGACGCCGGGGGACGCCTGCGGCCGGCCGCCGAGGCGCTCAAGGAACACGGCGTCGAGCCCGTCGAGCTCGCCGCCAAGGAAGGGCTGGCCCTGGTCAACGGCACCGACGGCATGCTCGGCATGCTCGTGCTGGCGCTGCACGACCTGTCCACGCTCCTCACCACCGCCGACATCGGCGCGGCCATGAGCGTGGAGGCGCTGCTCGGCACCGACTACGTGTTCGCGGCCGATCTCCAGGCGTTGCGGCCCCACCCCGGCCAGGCCCTGGCCGCGGCCAACATGCGGGCGCTGCTCGCGGGATCGGGCGTGATGGCCTCGCACCGCGACGGCTCGTGCACCCGCGTCCAGGACGCCTACTCCCTGCGCTGCGCGCCGCAGGTCGCCGGGGCCGCCCGGGACACCCTCGCCCACGCGTCGGCCGTGGCCGCCCGGGAGATGGCGAGCGCGATCGACAACCCGGTGGTGCTCGCCGACGGCCGGGTGGAGTCCAACGGCAACTTCCACGGCGCCCCCGTGGCGTACGTGCTGGACTTCCTGGCCATCGCGGTGGCCGACCTCGCCTCGATCTCCGAGCGGCGCACCGACCGCATGCTCGACGTGGCCCGCAGCCACGGCCTTCCGGCGTTCCTCGCCGACGATCCGGGCGTCGACTCGGGCCACATGATCGCGCAGTACACCCAGGCGGCGATCGTGTCCGAGCTCAAGCGGCTGGCGGTCCCGGCGAGTGCGGACTCGATCCCGAGCTCCGCGATGCAGGAGGACCACGTCTCGATGGGCTGGTCGGCCGGGCGCAAGCTGCGCCGCGCCGTCGACGGGCTCACCCGCGTGCTCGCGATCGAGGTGCTCACCGCCGCGCGGGCGCTCGACCTGCGCCGGCCGTACGAACCGGCGCGGGGGACGGGCGCGGTCGTCGCGGCGCTGCGCGAGGCGGTGGCCGGACCCGGGCAGGACCGCTTCCTGGCGCCGGAGATCGAGGCGGTCGTCCGGCTCGTCGCGAGCGGCACCGTGGCCGCCGCCGCCGAGTCCGTCGTCGGGCCCCTCGCCTGACCGGCCCCTACCGGAAGGCCGTCACCCCTGCCCGGGCGCGGAGCCCGCGCTCGCCGCGAAGGGAAAGACGGCCGTGAGATCCTCGCCCGCCAGGCCTGCCGCGACCGCCTCCGCCAGCCGGTCGCGGGCCGCGGCGGCCACCGACTGGACCACCCCCGGCCCCTCGGTCGCCAGCCGCAGGTCCTTGGCGGCCAGCCCCAGGGCGTACCGCGTCTCGAACGGGCCCGACTCGGCCACGGGTCGCAGCCGCTCCGCCAGCGCGGCCAGCGGGGTCGCCCCGAGGACGTCCAGCAGGGCGGTCCGGCCGACGCCCAGCGCGTCCGCGTACGCCAGGGTCTCGGCCAGGTTCACCTGGGCGGTCACCACCATGCTCATCACCGCGAGCTTGGTCGAGGCCCCCGCTCCCGGCCCGCCCGCCTCGTGCACCGTGCCGAAGACGGGCAGCACGTCCGCCACGCGGTCGAGATCCTCCCGCCGGCCGCCGGTGAGCACGACCAGCGTCCCTTCGGCCGCGGGGCCCACGCTGCCGAGCACCGGCGCGTCGACCAGCCCCACGCCCTCGGGGAGCAGCCCGCGCAGCCGCCGCACCGCGTCCGGGCCGATCGTGGACATCTCCACCAGCACCGACCCCGGCCGCAGCCCCGGCAGCGCCGCCCGCACCACCTCGAAGACCGCGTCGGGATCGCTCAGCATGGTGATCACGATGTCCGCCCCCGCGACGGCCTCGGCCGGGGAGGGGGCCGCCTCCGCGCCCGGCACGTCCCGTGGCGTACGGTTCCACACGGCCACCTTGTGACCGGCGGTGACGAGGCGTCCGGCCATTGGGACGCCCATGCGTCCCAGCCCCAGAAAAGCAATCATGTCCTGGGACGTTATGGGAGGAACAATCCATTCCACCAGCGACTAGATTGCATGGCACTCATCTCCCTCGCTCATGGATCGGAGCATGTTCGACACCGACGCGCTTGTGCTGCTCGACGTCGTGGCCCGCACCGGGTCGTTCACCGCGGCCGCCCTGCAGCTCAACTACACCCAGTCAGCCGTGTCCCGGCGCATCGCGACCCTGGAGGCCCAGGCGGGCGGCCCGCTGTTCGCGCGGCTGCCCCGGGGGGTACGGCTGACGCCGGCGGGCCGGACACTGCACCGCTACGCCCGTGAGGTGCTCGAACGGCTCGGCCGGGCGGGGGAGGAGCTCGCCGCGATCCACCAGGGCACGGGCGGGCGGCTGCGCGTCGGAGCCTTCGCCACCGCGAACGCCGTGCTGGTGCCCGCCGCCCTGCGGGAGCTGCGCGCGGCCCGCCCGGAGGTGACCGTCACCATGGTCGAGGGCCTCAGCACCCACCTCATGGACGGCCTGGGCCGCGCCGAGATCGACATCGCGGTGGTCAGCGACTACCCCTCCGGCCTCGGAGCCGGGCCGGAGGTCGAGGTCACCCGCCTGATGGAGGACGAACTGCTCGTCGCGCTCCCCGGCGACCATCCGCTGGCCGGAAGGGGGACGGTCGACCTGCGCGACCTGCGGGACGAGAGCTGGATCGAGGGCGCCCCTCCCGGCACGGTGACCATGCTCGGCGCCGCCTGCGCCCGGGCGGGTTTCGCGCCGAGGGTCGACCTGCGGATCGCGGAGTGGACCGGCAAGCTCGGCTACGTGGCGGCCGGGCTCGGGGTGACGCTCGTCCCGGCCATGGCCGCGCCTGCCGTACGGCCCGACGTGGCGCTGCGCTCGCTCGGCGAGTTCGCCCCGCGGCGGACGGTCTACGCGGCCCTGCCGCGCACCGCGCCCCTGCCCGCCGCGTCCGCGCTGCTCGGCCTACTGGGCGAAGGGGCCGGTCTCCGGGCGGTGGGACGCGCCTGACGGACGACGGCCCCGCCGCTGAGGGACCGGACACGGGTGAGGGATTGCGACAATGGACGCGTGCACGACCCCTTCGCCCACATCGGGGGACGCCTCGCCACCGGTCTGCGTGAGGTGACCACCGATCTGGCCGCCCTCGACGGCTCCGGCTGGTGGGCGGTGGTGGTGTCGTACGAGGGGAAGGTCGTCTGCGCGCGGTTCGACTCCGTGCGGCCCGCCCCGCTCCCGGCGCCGGACGGCCCCTGGCGCGGCCCCGCCCGGGACGCCTGGACGACCTCGCTCGACCGGGAGGGCTACGAGCGGGGCGTGCGGCGCATCAGGGACCACATCGAGCGGGGAGAGGTCTACCAGGCCAACCTGTGCCGCGTCCTGTCCGCGCCGCTGCCGGTCCCGGGCGCCGACCCCCTGGCCCTCGCCGCACGGCTGGCCGAGGGCAACCCCGCGCCGTACGCGGCGGTGGTCGACGTGCCGGGCCTCACGGTGGTGTCGGCCTCGCCCGAGCTGTACCTGTCCCGGCGCGGTGCGGTGATCGAGTCCCGGCCGATCAAGGGGACCGGGGTGACGGCGGACGACCTGCTCGACAAGGACTACGCCGAGAACCTCATGATCGTCGACCTGGTCCGCAACGACCTCGGCCGGGTGGCCGAGGTAGGCTCGGTGACCGTGCCCTCGCTGTACGCGGTCGAGGAGCACCCCGGGCTCGTCCACCTGGTCTCCACGGTGCGGGCGCGGCTGACGGGCGGCGCCGGCTGGCCGGACCTGTTCGCCGCGACCTTCCCGCCCGGTTCGGTGACCGGCGCGCCGAAATCCTCCGCGCTGCGGATCATCGGTGAGCTCGAACCAGAGCCCCGGGGGCCGTACTGTGGGGCCGTGGGCTGGGTCGACGCCGACCGGCGCGAGGGGGTGCTGGCGGTGGGCATCCGCACCTTCTGGGCGGAGCACGAGACGATCCGGTTCGGCACGGGGGCGGGCATCACCTGGGGTTCCAACCCACGGCGGGAATGGCACGAGACGGAGCTGAAGGCCGCGCGGCTCATCGGTCTCGCCTCGGGTGACGGCGACAGCGGCTAGGAACGAACGGAGCGGGGAGATGGCTGTACCGATCTGGGTGAACGGGGACCTGTACGAACCCGACAAGGCCGTGGTCTCGGTCTTCGACCACGGGCTGATGGTCGGCGACGGCGTGTTCGAGACGGTCAAGGCGGTGAACGGCGAGTCCTTCGCGCTCACCCGGCACCTCGACCGGCTCGCGCTGTCGGCGAAGCGGATGGACCTGCCCGAGCCCGACCTGTCCGCGATCGCCGACGGGGTGCGCCGCGTCCTCGCGGCCGCGCCGAAGTGGGCGCTGGCCCGGATCAGGATCACCTTCACCAGCGGGCCGGGGCCGCTCGGCTCCGACCGCGGGACCGCCGGGACGAACGCGATCGTCATCGTGGGCGAGCAGGCGCCGTTCCCCGCCACCGCCGACGTCACCGTCGTGCCCTGGCCCCGCAACGAGCGCGGCGCGCTGGCCGGGGTCAAGAGCACGTCGTACGGCGACAACGCCAAGGCCCTGGCGTACGCCAAGGAGCGCGGCGGCGCCGAGGCGATCTTCGAGAACCTCGCCGGGAACCTGTGCGAGGGCACCGGGAGCAACATCTTCGTCGTCACCGGCGGCCGCCTGGTCACGCCGACGCTCGCCTCCGGCTGCCTCGCCGGGGTCACCCGCGCGCTCACGCTCGAATGGTGCGGCGGCGAGGAGGCCGACCTGCCGATCTCGGCGCTGTACGAGGCGGACGAGGCGTTCCTCACCTCCACCACCCGCGACATCCAGCCGATCAGGGCCGTGGACGGCAGGGTGCTGCCGCAGGCGCCCGGGCCGGTCACGCTGGAGGCCATGAAGGTCTTCGCCGAGCGCGCGGCGGGCGACCTCGACCCGTGACGGGTGTCGGCGTGTCGGCGTGACGGCGTGACGGTCAGTAGGACCGCTGGCTCTGCGCGTTGAACTCGGTGAGCCGCACCTTCTCGGCGGGATCGGTCAGCGGATCGTCGAGGCGCAGGACGTCCAGCCCCTTGGTGATGTCGCTGGAGTAGACGTAGCCGTTGTAGTAGTAGGCCGACCACGACCCGCCGAGCTGGAGCTCCGGCGCGAGCGGGCCGCGCTCGAAGTAGGCGATCTCCCGGGGACGGGCGGCGTCGGTGAAGTCCCAGACCGAGACGCCGCCCATGTACCACGCCTGGACCATCACGTCCCGGCCCGGCACGGGCACCAGCGCGCCGTTGTGGGCCACGCAGTTCTCCTTGGCGCCCTGTGTCCGGGGGATCTTGAAGTAGCCCCGGCGGACGAGCCTGCGGTCCGTGGTCAGCGTGTAGACCGCGTCCGCGCCCCGGGTGGGGCTCACGGAGGACAGGCAGGTGGGGGCCATGCCGCCGCCCATCTCGTCGCTGAAGACGACCTTGGTCCCCGCGTTGTCGAAGGTGGCCGAGTGCCAGATGGAGAAGTTCGCCTCGTCCCGTACGGTCTGGAGCACCTCGGGGCGCACGGGGTCGGAGATGTCGAGCAGCACGCCGTCGCCGAAGCACGCCGCGGCGGCCAGGCCCTTCTCCGGGTAGGCCGTGATGTCGTGGCAGCCGCCGGCGAGGTCGTCGTCGTCCGCGCCGCCGGGCTCGCGGGCGGCGAACAGTTCGGGCGTGGCCACCACCCGCGCCTTGCCGGGATCGTCGACGGGCACCCTCACGATCGAGATGTTCTGGTGCGGCGGAGGGCAGTTGGCCGAGCCCGGCTCGGGGCCGGGGGAGGAGACGTAGAGGTACAGCGTGCCGGCGTCGCGGCCCGGAACGATCGTGTGCGTGTGCGACCCGCACTCGGTGCGCACGGCCTTCAGGTATCGCGGGTGGGCCTTGTCGGAGATGTCGAAGACGCGGATGCCCTCCCACTCGTCCTCGGCCATCGGGTCGCCGGCCTCGCTCTCGCAGGTGTCGTCCGTACGGGCCTGGTCGACGGACAGGAAGAGCAGGTCGCCGGAGACGGAGATGTCGTTCTGCCCGCCGGGGCACACGACCCGCGCGACCACCTTGGGATGCGCCGGATCGCCGATGTCGTGCACCGTGAAGCCCCGGTAGTTGCCCACGAAGGCGTACCGGCCCTGGAAGGCCATGTCGGTGCCCCAGTCCTCCGGCCCGTCGAACGGGGCCGTCAGGGGCACGTTCGCGACCACCTTGAGGTTGGGGCTGTGGCGGATCTCGTCCTGGCCCGGAAGCGTGGAGGGAGCCGCCTGCCCGGGCCCGCCTCCGCCTGTGCAGGCCGCCGTCAGGAGGAGGGCGGTCGCCGCCAGCACGGCCATCGGCCGTGACGCCCGTACGGCGTCCTTGAACCCGCGGTAGATCTCCACGTATGGACGCTATGTCGTACGGGCGGCCCGTGCGGACCGCTTCGGTAACGGTTGGGGTGAGTCAGGGGGCCTCGCGTGCCCCGGGGGTGGTTCAGGAACTCCAGAGCATGTTGGTGAGCTCCTCGTCCAGGTCCATGAAGTCGGTCTCACGGCCGGCCGGGACGAGTTCGTAGGTGCGGTGCAGGAACTCGGTGAGGGGGGCCAGGGGCACCTCGAAGAGGGCCTGCCCGAAGGGCGAGGTGAGGCTGATGTTCAGCGTGCGCTCGCCGTCCGACCGGGCCGGCCACACCTGGACGTCCCCGTCTCCGACGCGCCGCACGATGCCCACGGTCAGCAACTCGCGGGCGAAGATCCACTCGACCGGCTCGTCATTCCCCACATGGAAGGCCATCCGGATGGCGTACGGATCTTCAGCCGTATAGCTCAGGCCGGCGAGCAGGGGGACGGTCGTACGGTCGGGGACCACGAGCCGAAGGCCCAGCTCGGCAGAGACGGTGGTGCTGTTCATCGTCAGCCAAACCTTTTCGTCGTCGGGTCCCCTGTCAGGGGCTATCACTGCGTCTCACTGTTGATGCGGGGCTCCACCGCGCGCTCGCGCTACGAGGACGAACGAAGAGACCCGTAGGAAAGATTCCGCCTCCAGGCCCTTCTGTAACGCACATCACAGCTTGACATTCGGTCATCTACCAGCTCAAACATCACCAACAGGCTCGTCCTTACCTCTGCTTTGCGTGTCGGCGGGACCGCGCAGGCGATGCCGTTGCGGGCGATTGATCTCAGGTCGTGCGTATGGGTCGAGCATGGAGCATCACGATGCTATGACACCACACCCCCACGCTGGGGATGGTCTGGCGAACCTTTCGAAGGTGTTGACGAAGGCGGGACGATCCGGCTCGCCCGGGCTCGGCCGTCCCGTCCTTTCGCCATCACCCCCTCGGGTGCGGTATGGTTTTCCCCGTCGGCGCCGCGAGGCGCGGATGATCCCGGGCGATTAGCTCAGCGGGAGAGCGCTTCGTTCACACCGAAGAGGTCACTGGTTCGATCCCAGTATCGCCCACCCAGCTCACAGGCCACCTGCGATCGCCGCAGGTGGCCTTTTAATCTTCTTAGTGATTGGCCTTCCTCATCGGCACCCAGCCGCAGTATCGCGGTCGGGCACGGCCAGGTGACGGTGCTGATGCACCCCGTGGCATCAAGGCCTTGCCCGGTAACCGGCGCAGGCGCCCGGTCCCGCAGGTGCCGACCGCCGCCGATATTGTCGACCGGCTGTTCGCGCGCTCGGGCCTGACCAGATGCGGGTCACCGCCGCCGAGCATCCGACCCGGGAGGGCAAGGTCTACTGCTGCGTCGTGCTCAACGCCGTGCTTGGCGGATGAGTATCTGGCACCTTGCGGACCGGAATTACTCGCCCAAGACCGTCCGCGCCCACGGGTATGACCTGCTGGCGTTCTGCCGGTGGCCGAGGTGTCTACAGAGACGCTGCTGTGGTTCCTGCGGGCCTGCCGGGAGGCGAGGGTTCCCGACCGTCCCCTTCGGATCGGGAACTGCTCGACCTCCACCTGGACTGCGTCCACGAGGTCCCCGACCACAGCAGCCGGCTGAAGAACCCGCTCGGGAAGCTGGACACTGAGCGCGTGACCCCCTCGACGACGACGTTCCGGAGTTGATCGATCACATCGTCGACCTATGCTCCCACGGCAGGCCGACACCGCACCCCTGCTATCGACGCGCCGTCCAGTTCCTGTTCACCCACCAGGGACGGCGCCTGGGGCAACAAGCGGTGCGTGCCGAACTCGACTTCGCCGTCCGCCGGTCTCGGGCACATCACCTCCCAACAGTTCCGGCATACCTACGCCACCGCCCTAGTGGACGCAGACGCCTCGCTGATGGCGCTGCTCGGGTGCGCCTCCGCTGCGCTGCGGCCAGCTGTCTGACACCACCATCCGCGGTGAGTACGGGCGTGTTCTCGACCTGGCCCAACAGCAAGTTTGAACCCCGGCTTCTGGGCCTGTGAGCCTGCCCCTGGCCGATATCTCCGGCGGCACCGACTGGAAGGGCACCCCAGCTGATCAAGTCAAGAATGTCCGGCGGCGCTTCTGCCTACGCGCGCTCGCCCAAGGCGCCTGCACCTGCGCCAACATCTGCGAGCACTGCGCCACCTTCCACGCCGAACCTGGTTCCCTGTCCATCCTTGCCGCCCAGCACGTCGACGCCGAAGCGCTCGCCAAGGACGCCGAGAATCGAGGTTGGATCGCCGAAGCCGAACGGCGCCGCGAGCTCATCGCTCGACTCAACAATCTGATCAGCGAGGCACAAGCCGGATGATCAGCAGCGAAGCCCCTAACCGAGACGAGCGGGCCTGCGCGCGGAATTCACCATGAGGGCCAGACCGTCACCTTTCACCGCCGCACTCTCCGGCATCACCAACGAGATCGCCACTCTCCGCGCCGCGGCGGTTGAATACCAGATGCTCTAGGCGAACACCCAGCCGGCATGACGGCCGACCAAGCCGACTCCACGGACCTGAGGCACATCATTGGAATGCTAGCTGATCAGATGGGCGGGAGGACGGATGAACATGCTATGACGGCGTCGGACAGTACACGATCAAGAGAATTGGTGGCGTCGATAACAATGCAGGGAAGCGCGTATTTCATTGTTTGAATAGCTTCTTGGGCCGCGTCGTGCGCTCTCCTGTTGAATAAAGTACGGCTGCTGTCGCAGGTGCCGTCGCGGTGCGCTATGCGTTGCTGGACGACGCGCATCGGCGCAATAAGATATAAGGTCAAGTTCGGTCGCGGCAGAAGTCCCAGGGTGTCGGCGAGAATAGTCCTTGCTTGGTCGGCTCCGAGCTCCTCCGCGAGAGTAACGAATTGAAACGCGTACTTCGAGAGCCAGCCACGGTCCGATACAATGACCGCCCTGCTGGCGACCGCAGGGGCAATTTGTGTCTCATAGATTTCGAAGAAGTCGCCAAGAAACGCTAGCGACTGGCCCACCCTGCTGTGCAGTATGTAGTTTGGAGCGACGTCGACCGCCATGCGAAGGGAGGCGCCAAGAGCGCTCTGGGAGAATTCGTCGCTTAACTTCGCCCTTAACAGGGTAGCCAGCCGGGGTGCGATCGTACTCTTCCCGGTGCCGTCGACGCCGTCGATACTGATCCAGCATCCATCGGAACTGGTCATAGGGACGAGGTTTCAGGAACTCGAACACGCTGCGGCATGCATCGCTTGGAGTTCGAGTAGGAGATCGCTTCCAATGCCGGAGCTTTCCCACAGTGCTGCCAATGCCATGCGGGCAGTCTCCGCGTCCTCGTCAGAAAGTTCTACTCCGCGCCAGATCGCGTAGTCGTAGAGGGTGTACAAATCAAGGTACCGTCGCTGTGCCGCGATGGACCGGTAGCTCGGGGCGCTCATAAGGGAGATTGAGCGCTCGCGGGTGCGCCCCCAGGGGCGACGAGGATCGGCGTCGATGAAGGGCGGGTCCTCGCGCCGGTCGATGTCGCCGTAGTAGTACATAAGGTAACCACGATTCCACGCACGCCATTGGGCAGAAGCCCTTGACTCGGCCACGAACCGTTCGAGCCCTTGCTCGTCCCCCACGTGGCACAATCCCCAGAGCAGCGACTGTTGGAGGAACATGTCCTCCTCGCTGACCACCAGCTTGCGAAGCGACGCTTGCGCGTCGGGGGCGACTCGCGATAACAAGTAGGCGATGAGGTTGCCAATAGTCCGGGCCCGAGCAGATCTCCTACCAAACTGTTTGCTCTCCTGATAGGCACTTTCCAGCGCCCGACTCAGATCCGGAATATGCGCCAGGCGCAGCTCGTCGACCAAAAAGTGGCGGATTTCAGGCGTGAGGTCTAGACCGAGAATTTGCGCAAGTTGCGCAGCTGAGCCCTGCATGACCGACTGGGCTACTTCGTCCAGGTAATGACATGCAACGAGGTACTCGAAGAATGAGTAGTGGACGAACCTTCCCCATACTCGACCGGCTACCCGCCATTCGTCACAGATGTGCCCGAGTGCCCGGGCGACGCAGCGAGGCTGAGCGTCGAGTTTGTTGGCCACAAGGGCGCTCACCGCGCCCACGCTGAACCGCTCCTCGAACAGCAGGCCCTTCGAGAAGATTACCCATGCGGCTTTCGTCCAGATTTCTTTCGGCTGCGAGGCCTGGCGGCATCCTGCGGCGGTAAGCGCGATTTCGCTAGTTGTACCGAGCTTGTCGATATACTCAGCGTAAAGCGTAGCTACGGTCGTGACGGTCTCAACGCCGGACTGACCCAAGAACGTAAGCATCCGCGCGAACAGTGGACGATTGACCATCTTGGTCAGTACAGGCGACTCCCTAATCTCGCTGAGAATCGCGTTTGATGCAAGGAACCTGGCTATCACGAGCCGGTTGACGAAGTCGGCGAACTGTTGATCCAACGTCCATGCGTCAATGGAGTAAATTGAGTCAAATGTGTCGCTTTCCATCGACTTGGCCAGATTATCCTCGAACTCTCTGCGCCGGCACGTGATGACCAGTGTGAAGGCGTCCCTCAGCCGATTCAGCAGCAAGAAGAAGTCGGCTGACGAGTCGAACTCCGAAAGTGTCTCATCGAGTCCGTCTATGAGTAGAATCGGCCGGTTCGCCTGCTCATCTAGGGCGCTCCTGAGCGCGAGAGCGAGATCTGTTCGGGTTGTCTCCCCGTCAACGGCGTCAGGAAGCTCTGAGACTCTTAGAGCGATTGCGGGCACTCGTTGTCGCAATCGTTGGAGAAGCGCATAAGCAGCGACGCTCTTGCCGCTGCCAGGTTCGCCAAGGACAAGAACTGACCGTTGCGCCGCGATCTCTTCCGCTAGGTAGTCCACACCGACGCTGGCCAGACCACGCGTCTGATCCGTGAAAGATGCAGGGACATAGACACCACGACCATGCAACTCGGCAATACTGAGGTCTAGAGGGTAGGCAGTGCGCCGTGCACCAAGCCGGCGGGCCGACCGTTCCGACACCCGCCACAGCAGACTCTCCGCCGATGTCTCAGTAGCTCTGGATGCAGACAGGGGTCTGCTCCGCCGAAGGCTTCGCCTCATCGAATCCGTGTGCCCTCGGATTATATGGTCAGTGAAAATTTGGCCATCGGGAACAGCGGCAGTGTCTGTCCTGAAATCCGCATTGCGTGCTGTCCAGCGTCTTGGCCAGATTCGTAGCCCGAGGCGCCGGGTAGGGCCGACGAAAAGCGAACCGAAAGAATAGCTATAGCTGTTCGTGCCTACTCGGCTCGCGCTGTCGTACTCGTGTACCGCGCCTGCCACCACCTGAACGAGCGTGTTTCCGCCACCACTGCTTCCCCGCTCAGAACTGGCGTCATGAACGTGACCGTAGAGGTGTACATCAACCGACCGACGGACGCGCGCCGCAATCGATTCGCGGTCCCACAGCCAGTCAATAGGATGGTGCGTCACGAGGATGAGCACGTCGTGCTGGTCGGCTGTGCCTCTCAAAGCTCCGAACTGCGTTAAGCCAAGCTGAAGCCGTTGATAGTCGTTGTCGTCCTGGGAGAGTAGGGCGCTGTTGGCTCCGGAAATTCGTACCCTCAGATCATCTCTTGCTTCGATCAGAGTGGTCCAGTAACCCAGACCGACCGACTCTCCCGTGCCGACGCATTCGCCATAGTTTTGTGCGAACTCCAGGTATTTCGTCATTCGGGCGCTGAAACGGAGCCGATCACGGTCACGGTCGCTGACTAGGGCATCATCTATTGGGCGCTGAGCAGAGCGCAGTTCATCCAGCCAACGACGGATGTCGTCGTCAAGCGCTATGCTGCGGTCGATGTCGTGGTTCCCGGGAACCACCAAAACTGCGTCGTTAGCTAAGCCTAGCAGGCCGCTGAGCTTGGTGAGAAAGGCGGTCGCTTCGTCGTATTCACTGGCGCCCAACGAGCCGCCTGAGAATGCTATGTCACCGCTGACTATTACCTGATCGACGGGAGGCACTCTGTCGCGCATCTGTTGGATATCGTCCAACAGGGCGTCTAATACATCGTTGCGCTCGGCCGCTCCATGGCCGCCGCCGGCCCCGAAATGGATGTCGGACAGATGTACCCAGGTGAGCTTGAACTCGTTGTGGGCAAGCTGAATCTTACTCATTATAGTCGAACTTTCGAAGGCGTCGTCGCACCTCGGTACTGAAAAAGCCTTGGGCGATAAGGTCGCGGTACCTAGTTCCAATATCGGTTAGCGTGACAAGATTATCGTCGATGTGGCACATGCCAAGCGACGTCAGTGTCGCGATCTCTCTTTCGAATACAACCAGGGGATCGACACCAAAGAGCTGGAAGAACCATTGACGGTCCAGCGACTGGATGTTGAGTGCGGCCGCCTTCCGCATCCGCTCTTCGTCGGACATGAAGAAGCCGTCGGTTGCGGGCCATTTGCCGGCGTCAACAGCATTCGCGTATTGATCGAGCACTCCATTTCTCTCGCGCACGGAGTAGCTGTTGCGATAGTCGATCTCCCAAAGGTAACTGCGTGCGCCAGCCCCGAAACCAAGTATGTTCTGCATGCCCCAGTGATTTACTTTCTGCAAATAACCGCCGCCATCCTTCACCCACCGCACATGTGTTTCCCGGCGGTAGCCCGCATCTCGCAGGATTTGATCTGCCATATCGAACCGTCGGTAGAGGACACGTCCATCAATTTGACCGTAGCCCCGTCGCTGGTATCCGGTGTAAGGTCGAAGCGTAAGAGCGTATGCGCAAATCGTCTGTGGCCCTGCATCGGCGACCTGCCTAACAGAAGCGCACCAGTTGTCGTCGGTCTGGTGCTGCAGGCCGTAGATGAGGTCAACGCAGACATTAGCGAAGCCAACGGTGAGCGCTTCCTCGAGTAACTGAAAACCAGCCGCATCCCCCCGCCTGCGTCCGATGTGAATCACTTCTCGCTCAACCATCGACTGATAACCAAGGTTGATCCTATTGATGCCCGCAGACCGCAGTTCGCGGAGCTTTCCGGCGTCAACAGTCGAAGGATCGACCTCTAGCGCAGTCTCCGGTGGAATATGATTAGGTGTAGAAGAGAAAAGATCGAGAAGTGTGGTGATGAGCTGTTCGATCTGAGCCGGTGTCAATATTGACGGTGTGCCACCACCCAGGTAGACGGTCCGGATCTGCTTCTTGTCGGTCAGAGTTGCATAGTGTGCCGCTTCCATCAGTACGGTGTCGACGTACCCTTGGAGATCACGACGGAGGTCATTGGTCGTGTATAGATTACAAAAACTACAGATCTGTCGGCAGAACGGCACGTGGACGTACAGGTTCAGACCGTCGAACCGCGCGAGAGAACGCTCGACGAGTTCACCGAATGAACCGGAAATATCTGGTTCGAATGGACGATAAGCCTGACGTGGTGGGTACATATAGACGTAGTCTGCATGTACGCCCGCATAAATCAGCTGGGACAAGCCTTCGGCGGTGGTCTCATCCAGAAGTACCCGCACTGCGCAAACCTCCGATCTGCGTGCGCATCAGATGGAAATCAGCCCGGAGGAAATCTCCCAGAGAAAGTTGCGCGTATTCGGTGAGAGCTCGTCAGCCATCTGGCTGAGCTGTGTCAGGCTCAAGTATTCGCAGCGGTCGTGAGTGGCGGGTTCTTGCACGACCGGGATGCCGTCAGTTATCTGAGCGAGAAACCAGGTGTAGATCATGGTGTAGTCGTCTTCGCTGAAGGATCGAGTTCCGAGTTCGCGGACGATCTCAACTTCGATGCCCATCTCTTCGCGAACTTCTCGTGCGGCCGTCTTGACGGCGTCCTCGCCCGGGTCCAGCTTCCCGCCGGGGATCTCCCATTGCTGCCGCTTTGCGGTGTTTCGGTGCAACAAGAGGATCTCACCCTCTTTGTTAAGGATCACGCACCCAGCGAGTTGTAGCTCGTTCATGTGATTCCTTCCGATTGCGTTAGTGAGTTAATTGGGTGCTGAGTCCAGGCTGGGTAGCGTCACATTTTGTCGTTGTGCCGCATGAAGAGTGCCGCCGGGAAGACGCTTCGACACGCTGGCCACCAGCTGCCGGTGGAACGTGGAGATCCCGTGTCTCGCGGACTTAATTGTCGGGGCCTCGATCAAATCCGAGTTGTCGATGACAAGATCGAAAACTGATCGGTCGGTAAGGATGTTTGCCTCGATGAGAGGCTGGAACCGGCGAGCAGTTGACGTATCCTTGTCGTTGATCAGTCTCCGGCAGTCGTCCAGCGAGAGGAAGGGCCCGTAGGGCTCCTGGGACACTCGGGCCTTCATGGCTCGGGAGTCCGGGCTTGACTCGATCCACACCCGCAGGCAGGAAACGCTGCCGGTCAGCCAAGGGAGTGACCATGAATCGAATACCGTGTTGGTGCGCGTCCGAAATGCACTCATCAGAAGCTCGTTGACATCTCGATCTACGGGCTGGTGGTCCCGCCTGTCATCGATTTCTTGCATACGATTCACCCAAAGCCTGTTATTAGGATCGGGCTCGATGTCTAACTGGGTCAACATCAGTCGGCTGGCGGAAACATAGTCGAAATTGAGTCGTCGTGCCAGCAGTAAGGCATGTGTCGTCTTGCCGGCCGCTGTCAGGCCTGAAATGACTATGTTCAGCGTGACTCAGCCTCCTGTGGCTGCGTGGCAGGCGGTCGGCGAACGAAGAGGTGAGGTCAAGTATCCGTTTAGTTCCGCCCCCTTTCAAGGTGATGGGGGTCATCGTAAACCCCGATCCCGTCCGGCATCCGGTGTATGGTGAAGATCTCCTCCACGCTTATCCTATTTATGCACCAGCCACATCTTTATGGTATGTGCGTCCGAAATTCCCGATTAGGTGCTGACTGGCCTGTTCTTCCCGACTGGCGCCTCATGCGCTCTACTAGGTGATCAGTATGAAAGGCTAGGCCCGGCAACGCCCTGCAGTGGCAGCTACGAAGATTCCGTATCCTTTAAGGTTGCGACGGCCCGTTCACAAGAGTGTGGGCTGCCGAGGGGCTCATCACGCCCTACCTCTGGTCCTCGCTCCCATCGGCTTGACCAGGTCGGCGTTCGCATGTGCTGGGTGACTACAGTTCCGGTGGCCCGGTAAATCTGGGTCGGATGCGCCCTGTCAATCCCTCCAGTGGAACTACTTCGAGGACGAGCTCTTTCCCCAGGCCCCTCAGCAGGCGATCGCGGCGTCGATCGAGATCCTCGCTCGGCTGAGCCCTCGCCAGTTTCCGGTCTGCGCTGGCACTGACGTCGTGCGTGTGCTGGAGAAGTGTGGCTTTGAGGTCGTGACGAGCAGGGGCAGTCATTGCAGGCTGCGCCAAATCGCCGAAGAGGAGACTCGACAGTGATCGTGCCATTGCACGGCACTCTGGCCGTCGGTACGCTCGCCTCCGTCGTGCGGCAGGCTGGCCTTACTTTCGAGCGTCTACGCGACCTGCTGAGATCATGCGGCCGCCACGCGTCCCGTCGGCAGTCCCTGTCACCTGCGCACGGCGGATCATTGGGTGACGAACTGAGTGACAACAACCACGGACGCCCGTAGAACCGTACGGACGTCCGCGGACGGTCGGCTCAGGTCATGGCTACTTTCATGGCATGTCGGCGATGCGGCCGATCTGCTTCACACCGAAGAGGTCACTGGTTCGATCCCAGTATCGCCCACACAGCTCAGAAGCGATCCGCGACCACGTGAGAGGCCTTGGTTGATCTTTCGAGTGGCCCGAGGACGGCCGCAGTGCTGCTCAAAAATGAGCCACTTGGACGGACGCTCCTCCTTGCCCTTGGAGCCGACGGGCGGCCACACCACGTGATCAAGGCTAACGCGCCCGCCAGCGGCAAAACCCGGGTGTATCTCCGGCCGGCCAATGTCAGGGCTGTACGGAGTTGAGATCAGCGGGTGTCGATGGATGCGTCTTGACACCGAACTCAACTGAGTTGACCATCGTTGTGTTAAGCCTTCACACAGATCCGGGCCGTCGGGCTCGGTGGAGTATCGAGCCCGCCAACGCCCCGGGAGACGGTAGCGGGGCGTCGCCCGATCGACTCAAGGAAGTGGGAGCGACCATGATCACCCCCTTTGACGACGAGGATGGCACGCGGGAAACCTGAGCAAGGCCGGGCCGTTCCGCGCGCACCGGCCGTACGGCTGTCGACCGCGGCCGTCCGCCAACGGCGAGGCAATCGTGGTCGCGACCACGCCGGGCGAGCCCTGCCCGCTGAGTGTGGTCGGCGAGATCTGACCGGCTGGCGACAACGTCACACACGGATACCGGTGCGACCCGCGGGCCGTCGCCGTCACCGCGCTGCTACTCACCCGTCCGGGCCTGACCTTCCTGGGCATCGGCGCCCCTCGTAGGCCTTTCCTCACCGCCCCGAACAGTTCGCCGCCTCCGCGGCGTACGCCCCCTCCAGCCGGCTCTCCTGGGAGCTCCGGCCGGTGGAATCACCCACCCATCACTCCGGGAGAGACCAGTGGACATCGTGAGGGCCGACGACCTGCGCGTGCTGGGCGACGACGGGCTGGAGCTGTACGCCCCGGTCGAGCACGAGGCGAATTTCCAGTACCAGGAGATCTTCGAGCACGAATGCTACGACCAGTTCTCCCTCTCAGAGAGCCCCACGATCGTCGACGTCGGCGCGAACATCGGCATGTTCACGGTCTTCGCCAAGCGGCAGTGGCCGGGCGCCTCGATCCTTGCCTTCGAGCCGGTGCCGCGTACCGCCGACTACCTGTGCCGCAACATCGAGCTGCACGGGCTGTCCGGGGTCCGCGTCGTCCGGGAGGCCATCGGTGAGCGTGTCGAGGACACGACCTTCGTGCACTACCCGAACATGCCGGGCAACTCCACGCGCTATCCCGAGGACAAGGCGTTGCAGGTCAGCGTGGTCAAGGAGCGGCATCCCGACTGGGATGTGACCGCGCAGTACGAGCCCGAGTACCTGACCGTGCCGGTCCGCCGCCTGGAGAGCCACCTGTCCGGCCTGGCGCACATCGACCTGATGAAGGTCGACGTGGAGGGCGCCGAGCTGGAGGTGCTGCGCGGCATCGCCGACGGCCAGTGGGACCGCATCGACAACATGGTGCTGGAGGTCCAGGACCTGCACGGCCGGATGGCGGAAATCAGGGAGCTGCTGGAGGCGCGCGGCTTCCGCTGCGAGATCCAGCCGTCCCCGATGGTCTACCCGGAGATCTTGACCTATCTGTTGCTGGCGCAGCGCGGCGTCTGACCCCGGTGCGTCCCGGTTGCGCAAGGAGACGTGCTGGTCACAGGGGCGGTGAGGCCGTGGGGAGAGCCCGCAGCCGGGCGGCCCTGGCCCAGAGCGCGGGCCATCCGCCGTTGCCCAGCCACCGTTCGTGGGCGCGCAACCCGCCCACGGCGACGTGCTCCCAGAACGCCTCGATTTCGGCACCCAGCTCGCGGGCATCGGGCAACGCGCGCTGCCAGGGGCCGTCGGGGTCGTTCATATCGCTGCCGGGAAACCCGGGCACATCGGTCCTGCCGGGCGAGGTGACGCGGGTCGTGTGCGACGCGGCACCCCAGGAGGTGACCGCGACGACGAGCGCGCAGAGCAGCGCGGTGTCGGCCTGCAGGGTGACACTTAGGGCGAGTGCGGGGTCCCCGTCTCGGGCAAGCCGGCCGAGAGCCGCACGGATCCTGCGCGCGACCAGCTCCGCCGAGCGGGCCGGTGCGATCACGGGATGGCGGGCGAGCGTGCGCAGGAGGCCGGGCAGCGGCGCGTCGGTCACAAGGAGGCCGAGCAGCTCGGCCTCCTTGTGACCGACGTCCAGCGCGGCCAGCGCGTTCGCCAGGGGGCGGCTCGCGGTGGCCCTCCACAGCCTGGCCAGGCCCACGCCGACCAGCGCGTCGCGACACACCGGGGTGATCCGGTCCGGGCCCAGGCGCCGCAAGGCTGTCGCCGCGGACAGGCCGCCGTGAAGGACTTCCAGGGTCCGGGCCGCCTGTACGGCCTCGGGGGCGGTCATGGCGTCCTGGACGAGCAGGATCAGGGGCTCGCCGACCTCACGGAGTACACGGTCGTGCGGCCGCCTGCCCGTCGGGCGGCCCGAGGGGGCCCGGGCTGCACGCACCGTGGGCTCGGGCTCGGGCTCGGGTACGGCGGGCGGCGGGATCCGCGCCGCCCAGTGCCGGACCCGCTTGTCCAGCGCCGCTTCGGGGTCTGTGTTGAACCTGGCCTGGAGTTCCGCGACGCGCCAGCCACCGCGCACCGGCCGGACCTCGAGGTTGGCGATGACGCGGCCCTCCCGGTCGCGCAGCGCCGCCAGGCCGCACCGGCCCTTGGCCGCGTCGCCGACATAATGCGGCCCGGCGATGCAGTTGCCCATGTAGGACGCCCAGTCGGCGAGCGTGCGAGGGTCGCGGGCCCAGTCGATCCTGACCTTGGTGCCGGGGACCAGGAGCCCGTCCCAGGCGGCCAGCGGCGCCGGCACCCGGAACGTGCCGGTCGTGGCCACTGAGATTCCGACGCTGCCGACGAGCCCGTTGACAAGTTCGGTCCAGTCGCGGCAGAGCTGCGGTGGGGACGCGCCGAGCGAGACGAGCTGGGCGGCGCCGGCGACCGCCGACGCGATGGAATCCAGGCGCGGGATGAACGGTTCGGGGCGAGCGGGCCGCGGGTTGTAGTCGACGCCGGGAACGGTGTCGGTGTAGTCGATGACGGCCGCGTCATGCCCGTGCAACCGGGCGAGGGCGTCGGCCAGGTCGGCGTACCAGAGCAGGTCGCGTCCGGTCTCGCTGTCGGTGGGCCGGCCCGCGAGCGGGTCGCCGCCGAACAGCGGGGGCTGCTCCCACCGGTCGGGCGGGCGGGTGTATCCGGCCGCGGCCCGCCACTCTCGCAGACCCCACCCATCCCACTCACTCACCGAGTCGGGGACCGCGTGCAGGAGCTTCGTGACGGCCTCCATGACCACGATGCCGTAGTCGCGCGCCCTGGCCAGCCGCTGGGCGACCAGGTCGTCCGACCGGCCGCGGAGCAGGTCCCGGACAAGGCAGCCCGGGCGGGCCGGAAGCCCCGTCAGCCCGGGTACGCGGCGGGCGGCGTGCCCTGCTGCCCAGTCATTCATCAGGGAGGCGGCGGCGGTGAGTTCGGGCTCGCATCGGGCCAGCCCTTCGTGCACGCCGTGGTCGGCCACCGCGGTGGCGGCGCGCAGCAGCGCGGTGACGGCGATCGCGTCGTGCAGCGCCCTGTCGAGATACTTGTGCCAGTGCCAGGTCTGCGGGATCCAGCGGGCCGCCTCGGCCACTGACGGTTCGTGGCCGATGTCCAGGCGGACGTCGGAGAGCAGCAGGTCGTCCTCATGGCGGGTGTACCGCTGAGACAGGTCGTCCACCCGGCTCTGGCGGGCCTGGGTCGCCAGGGTCCGCTCGCGGCGGCGCGCCGCGTCCCGGTGCGCTGTGACCTGCGTCCACAGGTCGAGCAGGAGGTCCAGCCGCCGTCTCGGCGGGAACGATCCCAGTACCCTGCCCAGATGATCGGCCAGTACGGACGGCCTGACCCGCGACCTGGCGCCCTCCAGCCCTTCCAGGCTGAGGACGCGTTCCAGCTGCTCCGGGCCGAGCAGATCGCTCGCCGCCGACGCCAGTTCCAGGGCCGCCCACCGCCCCTCCGTGACGGCCTCGACCGCCGCCGCACCCACCGGCTTGGTCGCCGCGGGCCCGAACAGCGCCACCAGCACCGTCGCGCGGCCGCCGAGCCGCTCCACGCCGTCGATCCCCAGCACCCGTAGCGCCGCCAGCACCGCGTCTCGCCGGTCGCCGCGCGCACCCGCGGCCCGGGCGGAGACGAACCCGTCCCCGAGGTCGATACCGGCCCCCGCGACCTCCACCCCGCCCAGCTCCACCAGCCTGGCCAGTTCCGCGACGGCACATCCCGGATCAGCCCCTACCGCCCCCACCACGACCGGCGCCCCGATCGCCGGCTCTGGACCCGGACCAACGGACCACACCCGTTGCCCGCACCCGGTCACCACACCATGCGCAAGCCGTGCCACACCCACATGATCCGGAGAACGCCCCGCGTCGGGCAACGCATTAAGGACCAGCACCGCGGCATCCGGAGATTCTGGAAGAGAGGGCGGCAAGGCTGGCGCGCCAGGCCCGCGACGCGGCGTCGGCGAAGCATTTCCGGTAGCAATTCGCTGCGTCCTCAAAGCATGTGGACAGAACCGGGGGCGCGAACTCCCGGTTCGGCTTGGAGGCGGATGTGCCGGTCGCAGCGCCGTGGCGAAGCGTCGTCCCCGCCTTCGTGCCGAGGTACGGATGAATATTCATTTGCCGTGAGTCGTCAATGAGCAGGGAGGTAGAGGCGGGGTTGTCGGCCGCTACCGCAGCAGATCACGGAGCGTGGGGAAATTCAGACGACCACTTCATGGCGGGGGATGCGTCCACATGTATCGCGCCGTTGCCTCGCGGCCGGTGCGGTAGGACGTTGTGCGCATGCTGAGCGCTGTGTCGAGGCGGTTGGGTGTGGCCGGTGTCGCGGCCGCGCTCGCGATCGTGGTGACTACGGGGTGGCCGGGCGGCTTCGCCACGGCCAGGGCCACGGCCGGGCTTCTCGCCAGTCCGTCGCCGTACCCCACCGCGAGTCCGTCGCCGTACCCCACCGGCGGTCCGGAGTTCGTCTACGTGGCGAACGCCCACGGTCCGGTGACGGCCTATCCGGCCGGTAGCACGGGCGCCGTAGCTCCAGTACGGCAACTGGCCGACCCGGGCGACCCGAACACCTACTGGGGGCCGTGGGGGATCGCCTTCGACATCAGCGGGAACGCGTACGCGCAGAGCTTCCTGTCGGACGCGACCACCTTCGTCTACTCACCGGGCGCCACGACGCCGGGCCGGATGTTCCGTGTCGCGGGACCTGATTCCCGGGCGGTGGCCGTGGACAGCGCGGGGTACGCGTACGTGACGACCGGCCAGGCCGAGGCGGTGATCGCGGTGGCCGCGCCGGGTGCCAGGGGCACGGCCGCGAACCTCTACACGGTGCCCGCGGTACGCCAGATCCCGCTGGACGAGACGTTCCACCCGTGGCCGGGCGTACTGACCACGGACACGTCCGGACACGTGATCGCCGGAGTGGTGCGTGCGAACGGCAACGCGGTGGAGTTCTTCAACGGGGGCCCGTCCGGCAGCGCCACACCGGTGCGGGTCATCGCCGGGCCGCACACCGGTCTGGGCAGCTGCTCCAGCACCTGCGACCAGCTCGCGGTCGCCTACTCCGCCTTCACCGGCCGGCTCTACGTGGCCGTCAGCCAGGGCCAGCAGACCCGCATCAACGTGTACGCCGGCAACGCGAGCGGGGACGCCGCACCGGTACGTGTGATCTCCGGGCCGGCGACCGGCCTGGCCGGAAAGGTGATCACGGGCATCGCCGGCAGCCAGGTCGACGGCACCATCTACGTGCTCACCAAAGCGGCCCCGTTCAGCAGCCCCGGCAGCATCCTGGCCTTCGACCGGCTGGCCGGCGGCAACACGCCGCCGCGGCGTACCTTCACCGACAGCGGCACCGGCCTGGCCGACGGACTCGGCATCGCGGTGTCGTTCGTCCACTGACCCCGGCCCGATCCAGCCCGGGCGACCTGCTCCGGCGGCCGGGATCAGCAGGTGATGGTGTAGACCGCGGTCGTATAGGTGGTGTAGTCCCCGTAGCCGGAGGTGCTGTACGCCTGGAACTGGGCGGAGGCCTGGTAGGAGCCGGACTGGCAGGCGACCCCGGCATCGCAGGAGACCGACCAGTCGGTGGTCCCGCAGACGTTGCTCGCCACGGTGCTGCCGGAGCGGCGGAGCTGGACATCGGCCTGGAGGTAGTCGACCGATGAGGAGCAGGTGATGGAGGCGTTCACCGCGACGGCGGCGCCACCGGTCCGGGTGAAGTAAAGGCTGGGCGAGCAGCTGCCTCCGAGCAGGTTGGCGGATGCGACGGATGGCGTGGCGGCCCCGGCGGGCGCGCCGGGCACCACGCCGAGCAGCGTCGCGACGACGGCGGCGAACAACACGCCTGCTGGCTTCATGGAGCTCTCCTGACGTAGAGGGAACGGGCGGACAGCTCCGCCGTCAGGAGCACGTGGAGGAACCGGGTGTCACCGCGTGGCATGGGTGATCGTCTCCAGCGTGAGGCGACGGGCTGCGTGGCCCGGCGCCGTGGTCGGATTCCCGCGGGCGCCGGCTCCCCAACACTCGGCGATCATCCCGCCTGTGTACATATGCGGGGGAGAAGGTAATCCCCCTTTCCCAACCGGGTGGACGGAGCCCCGCGGCACCTGGGCGGACGCCGCACGGAGACCTTCCGTCGACGGCGAACCGCTGAAAATTGCAGAGCCCACCGGCCGGCATCCGAGGTGTGAAAAAGGCCGGTCCGTCGTGAGGCGGACCGGCCTTCTTCAGCTGGGTGACGTCATCGGCACCCGATCAGGTGCTGGACTCAGACGCGGGTCCACTTCTGGTTGTTGGCGCCGGTGCACGACCAGATCTGCACCTTCGTGCCGTTGGCGGTGCCGTTGCCCGACACGTCCAGGCACTTGTTGGCGCCGACGGCGGTGATGCTGCCGTCGGAGTTGAAGCGCCACTTCTGGTTGTTCTGGCCGTTGCAGTCCCAGATGATGACCGCGGTGCCGTCGGCGGTGCCGGCGCCGTTCACGTCAAGGCACTTGTTGCCGTAGACGCGAAGCTCGGACGCGCTGGTGGAGGTCCACTTCTGGTTGTTCTGGCCGTTGCAGTCCCAGATCAGCACCGTGGCGCCGTTGGTCTGCGAAGCGCCGTTGACGTCCAGGCAGCGGTTGGACGCCACGCCCCTGAGGGAGTTCGTGCCGCCCGAGGGGCCCGTCGGAGTCGAAGAGGGCGTCGAGCTGGGAGTCGTGCTGGGAGTCGCCGAAGGCGTCGAGTTGCCGCTGAACTGCGTGAAGAAGTTCCACGTCACCGCTCGGGTCCAGGAGTTCTCACCCGGCTCGTAGTCGCCGGACTTCCCGTCCACCGGGTTGGGCGTGTGGCCCGCGTCGAACGCCGCCCACGCGACCGGATAGCCGGCCCGGCACCCCGAGTAGTAGGTGACGATGTGCGTCAGGCTGCCCTGTGCCGGCTCCGGCGGGTTCTGGGGCGTACAACCGTTGTTCCTGACGAACCTGTCCCGCAGCGACCGGCCCTGGGAGATGTTGAGCACCGGGTCGCGGAGGCCGTGGAAACCGAGGTACGCGACGGGCTCGGTGCCGCCGCTGCACCCGCTGAGCTGTCCGCCGGAGTAGACCGCCACCGCGCGGAACACGGTGGGCCGGGAGCAGGCGAGCGAGTAGCTCATGCCGCCGCCGTAGCTGAAGCCCATGGCGAAGCGCTGGGTGGTGTCGATGCACAGGTCCGACTCGAGCCGCCGGATCATGTCGTCGACGAAGACGACGTCCTCGCCGCCCGAGTTGGCCCAGCCGTTGTTGAAGCCCTGGGGCGCGACGAAGATCGTGGTGTTGTTCGACAGCGCCCTGGTCCCGTAGTAGGACCAGACGTACCCGCTGGTGCCGCCCGAGTCGACGTCGTTGGCGGTGCCGCCGTTCCAGTGGAACCCGAAGACCAACCGGTACGGGTTGGTGTTGTTGTAGTTGTCGGGGATCCTCAGGATGAAGCTGCGGTTCTTTCCGCTGGTCGTGATCGACTGCGTGCCGCTCCTCAGCGTCGGAGTCTTGCCGCAGCCGGCCGTCGCCGCGGCGGCGACGGCGCTGTGGGTGGTGGACGCGGTGCCGCCGAGTGCCACACCCGCCGTTCCCAGGGTGAGAAGCGCCGCCGCGGTGACCGCGGTGAAGATGGATTTGTACCTCAAGTCACGCAACTTTCTGTGCTGTGTCGAGTGTCGGATGAGGTGTCCCGGAGCCTCAGGCACATTACGGTCCCAGTCAACAAATCAGTCAAGAGCATAAGAATGCTCTTTTCACCGCCGACGACGCCGGATCTCCCGGGTCGCAGGCCGTAGGTTTCGGCTTCGCAGCCGGTTGAACTGGTGATTCTGGTCCCTTGTGCGATTCCACCGTGATCGCGATGAGTGCTACTCATCTCCGCAGGCATCTGCGAAAAGACGGCCGTTCGGTGAAACTAAGTCGTACTCTTTCAGGCCGCTGCGAGGGTGGCCCGCCGCCGCGGCCCGGGGTCCGGGCCGCGGCGGGACGGGGTCTAGCGGTAGCCGGCCGCCACGATCTCGGCCTGGATCGCGTTCTCGGTGGCGTCGGAGGGGTACCCGGCGACCATCGCGCCCTCGTAGAAGGTGCCGGCGCTGAGGTTGGCGCCGCCGTCGGGCTTGCAGCAGTCGCCGCCGCTGCCGAGGATGATCGCGCCCTGCTTCTTCATCGGGCTGTAGCCGCCGGGGAGCGAGCCGTCGTACAGCGTGTAGAGGCTGCCGGACTGGGCGTTGCTGCCCTTCATCGCGAACCGGGACGTGCCGTTGTTCTTCAGGGTGGCGGTGACGAACTTGCTGGTGAAGGCGCGCTGGTTGGGGTTCCACGACTGGCTGCCGCCCGGGAACAGACCCCATTCGAGGTCGGCCTGGACCCACGGGCCGCTTCCGGAGCAGCCGCCGAACCAGCACTGCTTGCTGAAGTTGATGGCGTCCATGGCTCCGGCGGCGTCGGCCTTGCGGGTGGTCTCGCTGTTGCCGTAGTCGAAGCAGCAGCCGCTGTTGACGTGGGTGCCGCTGGTCACCATGTACATGCCCTCGGGCGCGCTGCCGGTGGGGACGCCGGTCAGGTGGCCGTCCCGCCAGTAGCTGTTGCCGGGGTTGATGTACAGCGAGTACGCCTTGTTGCCCCCGACGGTGAGCGACTCGGTGGTCGCGACCGCCGGCTTGCTCTGGGGAGAGCCGGGGACCACGCTGGATCCCTGGTACCACAGGTCGTTGCCCCGCCCGGACTGGTCGTACACGACGGTGACGACGCAGGTGGTGCCGGAGCAGAACGAGTCCTGGGCCGCCGCGTTGGCGACACCGCCCGCGGTCAGGACGGCGATGTTGCGGGTGGTGTTGTCCGAGGAACGCCGCACCTGGTACAGGTTGCCGTTGTAGGCGCCGTACAGCGCCCGCGTCGTGCTGTGCGCGGCCACGCACGGCGTGCCGCCCGAGGCGTAGATGTCGCACGGGCGCGCGCCGGGCGGCGGCGGTGTGGGCGACGTGGTGGGGGTCGCGCTCGGCGAGGCGCTGGGCGACGTGGTGGGCTGCCCCCCGGTGGTCCACTTCTGGTTGCTGGCGCCGGTGCACGACCAGATCTGGACCCTGGTGCCGTTGGCGGTGCCGTTGCCGGACACGTCCAGGCACTTGTTCGCGCCGACGGCGGTGATGCTGCCGTCGGAGTTGAAGCGCCACTTCTGGTTGTTCTGCCCGTTGCAGTCCCAGATGATCACCGCGGTGCCGTCCGCCGTGCCCGCGCCGTTCACGTCGAGGCACTTGCTGCCGTAGACGCGCAGCTCGGACGCGCTGGTGGTCGTCCACTGCTGGTTGTTCTGGCCGTTGCAGTCCCAGATCAGCACCGTCGCGCCGTTGGTCTGCGAGGCGCCGTTGACGTCAAGGCACCGGCCCGACCCCACGCCCACCAGTGGCGTGGTCGCCGCCGAAGCGGGCGCCGACCAGCTCAAAGCGGCGGCCAGGAGGGTGGTCAGCACCGCCATGGCAGACGAGATGACGGCCGCCCGGGAGCGCCGTCCGTGCGGCGCGCGGTCCGGTAAGGGAACGGATGAGGGTTCCATCGTGGGTACTCCTTGGGGGGATAGGGCCGGTGCGGCCCCGCGCTCGGAGAACCGCGGGGCCGCACCGGAGACCGCGTGAGCAGGGAGCAGAGATCGGGGAGCAGCGGACAGGGCGGGATCCGCCCGCAGGCCGTCGGCGTCACGACGGATGCGAAGCGGCGTATGCGAATCGATTCGCCATCGCACCGGATCCGCTGCGAGATGGTGCGGTGTACAGCGAAGCACACACGACACACGGACCGCCTGTCAAGGCCGGTCCGGGCGGCCGATGGCCTGCCGGGGTCAGTCGGACGAGAAGAGGCGCTGCTGGATTTCCCTGCGGTAGTCGTCCAGGGTGTTGTCGATGTGCGTCGCGGCGGCGTGGGCCGCCGCTTCCGCGTCACCGGCGCGAATCGCCTGGTAGATGGCGTCGTGCTCCTCGACGGCCTTGGCGGCGTGCCCGCCGACCGAGCCGCGCAGCCCGATGAGGCTCGACTGGGCCTGCAGCCGCCGCGCCTCGCGTACGGCGATCTGGAGGAACATGTTGTGCGAGGCCGTGGCGATGGCGGTGTGGAAGGCGTCGTCGCCCTCGTCGAACAGGTCCTGGCGCCCGGTGTCGAAGCCGTGGCGGCACACGGCGGCGGCCTCCTCGACGGCTCTGAGCTCGGCGGGAGTGGCGCGGCGGGCGGCCAGCCGGCTGGTCTCCATCTCCTGGGCGCGCCGGAACTCGAACAGCATGTAGACATGGTCGAGGTCGGTGGGGAGGAAGAACGACGCCAGCCGCCCGGCGCCCAGCATCCCCTCGTCGTCGGCGACGTACAGGCCCCGGCCCTTCTGGGCGCGCACCCGGCCGAGCGCCGACAGGATCTTCACCGCCTCGCGCACGACGGTGCGGCTGGTGCCCAGCTGTCCGGCCAGGTCGTTCTCCGTCGGCATGCGGTCACCCGGACGCAGGCCAAGCCGGGCGATCAACTCCAGCACCTGCTCCGCGGCCACCTCGTAGCCCGGCCGGTATCCGCCCTCACGCGGGGTGTCGGTCACCGCGCCTCCTCCTCGCCATCCCTGCAGAAGTATGACCGATCGGGGCGCCCTTCCCGCCCTCCCGGAGACGGATCCGATCAGTACGACACATGTGAACGGTTCATTTTCGGCAGCCAGGAGCGGGACGCGCGCGTGGAGGGCGTTACCGCAGGTGAGTGATGGAAAACGGTTCACTGTGCCCGGGACCTGAATGTGCGCTGTGTGAAATGAGTGGGCTTAAGGTCTTGACGGGTCCTTGGTGCTCCGATCGTAATTGGTCCGGATCCGCACAGCCGGCCGTCGTCGTACACCTCCGCGTCCGACGACGGTCTCCTCCTCAGGAGGGCGTCACCTGCCGGAGGAGGGCGTGACCTGACCGCACCCCTACCCCCCAAGGAACCACCGTGCAACGATCTTCGCCCGTCACGGCGCTGAGGCCGGTCCTGACCGGCGTCGTCGCCGCGGCGCTGGCCGCGGCGTTCGCCCTCGTCGCCCCGGCCGCCTCGGCCTTCGCGGCCACCACGACCCTCTACGCGTCCCCTTCGGGCACCGGCACCGCCTGCACCTCGGCCGAGCCGTGCTCGCTGCCCGCGGCGCAGACGGCGGTGCGGTCGTTGAACGGCTCCATGTCCGGCGACATCGTCGTTCAGCTGGCCGACGGGGTGTACCGGCTCTCCTCCCCGCTCCGGCTGACCTCCGCCGACTCCGGGAACAACGGCTACACGGTCAGGTGGCAGGCGGCGGCGGGCGCCCATCCCGCCATCAGCGGGGCCCGGGCGGTCACGGGCTGGTCACAGGCGGACGCCGGGAAGAACATCTGGCGCGCCAACGTCGGCACGGGGATCGACACCCGGCAGCTGTACGTCAACGGAGCCCTCGCCACGCGCGCCCGCACCCAGGTGAACCGGAACGACTTCACCGCGACCACCACCGGGATGAGGTTCAGCAGCAGCGCGCTGAGCTATCTGAACAGTCTGGCCAACCAGAACCGGGTCGAGATGGAGAGCGTCGGCTCGTTCACCGACCGGTACGTGACGGTGCAGAGCATCAGCGGCAACTTCATCACGATGCAGCAGCCCGGCTGGAACAACAACACCTTCGGGTACGACACCTTCAGCCAGCCGCACCGGGCGGGCGCGCTCTACCTGGAGAACGCGTACGAGTTCCTGGACTCCCCAGGTGAGTGGTACATCAACCCCGGGACCGGCGTCCTGTACTACATCCCGGCGTCCGGGCAGAACATCAACAACGTCAGCGTCGAGCTGCCGGTGCTGCAGTCGCTGGTCGACGTCGGCGGCACCTATGACTCGCCCGCGCACCACATCACGTTCAGCGGCATCACGTTCACCGGCACGACCTGGCTCGGGCCCAGCAGCAACCAGGGCTTCGCGGACCAGCAGACCGGCTCCTACATCGCGGGCAACTACAACTGGCCCGCCGACAGGCTGACCTCCTGCCAGGAGGGCTGCCAGGCGTTCGAGTCCGCGCGGCCGAACTGGTACCAGATGCCCGCCGCGGTCCAGGTCTCCGCCGCGAACAACATCACGTTCACCGACTCGCAGTTCGTCAATCTGGGCCAGACGGCCATCGGCATCGGCAACGACGCGAACGCGCACGCCAGCGGTGTGGGCCTGGGCGCGAGCGACATCACGGTCACCCGGTCCGAGATCGCCCGCAACTCGGCCGGCGGCGTCGTGGCCGGCGGGGTGCGCGCCGACGCGCACCACCCGAGCGACCAGCGGATGGTCAACCGGAACATCACGGTCAGCAACAACCGGATCCACGACCTCGGCCTGGACTACCGGGGCATCGTCTCGGTCCTGACCACCTACGTCACCACCTCGGACGTGTCGCACAACGAGGTCTACAACCTGCCGTACACCGGCATGTCGATCGGCTACGGCTGGGGCGCCAACGAGCCCGGCGGCAACAACAGCTACACCAACCGCGGGCTGTACAACTACCAGCCGCGGTACACCACGGCCACCACCGCGTCCGGCAACAAGCTCGTCGGCAACTACGTGCACGACGTCATGCAGCAGATGACCGACGGCGGGTGCATCTACACGCTGTCCTGGAACCCCGGCGCTGTGATCAGCGACAACTACTGCCTGCGGACCAACGGCTATTTCGGCGTCTACTTCGACGAGGGCTCGAAGTACTACACCGTCAGGAACAACGTCCTGTCGAACACCGGCACCTGGGCCACGGCCAACTACTGGGGCGGTGAGAACATGGGGAACTTCACCGTCACCGGCAACTGGTCGACCAACAGCAGCACCAACATCACGAACGGTGACCGCGGCAACGTCGTCAACAACAACGTCGTCGTCTCCGGCGGCAACTGGCCGTCCGGTGCGCAGGCCGTGATGGCGGCCGCCGGGCCCCAGAGCGGCACGTCGTCGCCGTCGGCCTCCCCGTCGGCCTCGCCCACTCCGCCCGCCGGGAGCACGAGCTCGCTCAAGGGCGTGGCGTCGGGCCGGTGCCTGGACGTCAACGGTGCGTCGCAGTCGAACGGCGCGACGGTGCTGATCTGGGACTGCAACGGCCAGAACAACCAGAAGTGGACCTCCACCAGCGCGACTGAGCTTCGCGTCTACGGCAACAAGTGCCTGGACGTGAACGGCGCGGGCACGGCGGACGGCACCGCGGTGATCATCTGGGACTGCAACGGGCAGAACAACCAGAAGTGGCGCCTGAACTCCGACGGCACGATCACCGCGGTCGGGGCGAACAAGTGCCTGGACGTGTCCGGCAACGGCACCGCCAACGGCACGAAGGTGCAGATCTGGTCGTGCACCGGCGCCAACAACCAGAAGTGGACCCGCGTCTGACACCCGCGACGCTCCCGCAGAGCTTCCGACGCATGTGACCTTCGAGGCTCCGCCGGGGTGACCCTCACCCCGGCGGAGCACGGCACGGCGGCCGCCGCCGACTCCCATCCCGCAGGAGCAGTAGTGTCCCCACCGCAAGCCCCGGAGCCGGCCTCCCGCCGGGCCCTCTTCGCGTACGACGCCGGACCGAGGCGCTTCGCAGCCGTCCTCGCCGGGATCGTGGCCGTCCTCCTGGTGATGGCCGGCGCGGCGGGGTGGCCGTCCACCGCGTCCGCCGCCGACAACCCCTACCAGCGCGGGCCCGCGCCCACCGCGGCGAGCATCGCCGCGGACCGCGGTCCCTTCGCCACCGCCCAGGTGACCGTGCCCAGGGGCAACGGATTCGGCGGCGGGGTCATCTACTACCCGACCGACACCAGCCAGGGCACCTTCGGCGCCATCGCGATCGCCCCCGGCTTCGGCACCGCCTGGAGCTACTACGCCTGGCAGGGCCCGAGGCTCGCCTCGTTCGGGTTCGTCGTGATCGGGATCGAGACCAACACCCTCAACGACTACGCCGACGCCCGGGCCGCCCAGTTGCTCGCCGCGCTGGACTACCTGGTCAACAGCAGCTCCGTACGGGACCGGGTCGACCGGGGCCGGCTGGCGGTGGGCGGCCACTCGATGGGCGGCGGCGGGGCCATCCTCGCGGCCGACCAGCGGCCCTCGCTGCTGACCGCGGTCGGGCAGGCGCCGTACGTGCCCGACGGCAGCCTGTCGGGCATCAAGAGCCCCACGATCATCTTCGCCGGCCAGACCGACGGAACGGTGACCCCGCAGTACGCGCAGAGCGCGTACAACACGATCCCCGGCAGTGTGGAGCGCGCGTACGTCGAGATCGCGAACGAGGGGCACGGCTTCCCCGCCGGGGGCGGCGGCGGCAACTCGGGCGCCTTCGCGCGCACCATGATGATCTGGCTGAAGCTGTTCGTCGACAGGGACACCCGGTACGCGCCGTTCCTGTGCCCGTCGCTGACCAACGCGAACGGCATCTCGAAGTACATGGCCAGCTGTCCGCTCGACCCGCCCGGCGGCGGTCCGACGGCCAGCCCGACCTCGACCCCGACCTCCACACCCACCTCGACGCCCACCTCGACTCCGTCGGGCACTCCGCCCGCGGGGGGCACGAGCGCGCTCAGGGGTGTGGCGTCGGGCCGGTGCCTGGACGTCAACGGCGCCTCCCAGGCCAACGGCGCGACGGTGCTGATCTGGGACTGCAACGGCCAGAACAACCAGAAGTGGACCTCCACCAGCGCGGGCGAGCTGCGGGTCTACGGCAACAAGTGCCTGGACGTCAACGGCGGCGGCACCGCCGACGGCACCGCGGTGATCATCTGGGACTGCAACGGCCAGAACAACCAGAAGTGGCGGCTCAACTCCGACGGCAGCATCACCGCCGTCGGCGCGAACAAGTGCCTGGACGTGTCCGGGAACGGCACCGCCAACGGCACCAGGGTCCAGATCTGGTCGTGCACCGGCGGCACCAACCAGAAGTGGACCCGCGTCTGACCACGAACCGAACCGGAGGCGGCACCCCTCCCTAAACCCCGTCCACCGGCAACAGCGCGGCGGCGCGCGCCTTTGCCCGACTGCATCTCTCATGTCAGGAAGGAACCCCCCTTATGTCCCGACGTCCGTGGCCGGTGATGCTGGCCACGCTGGCGCTGCTGGCTCCTCTGCCGATGGCGCTCAATGTCCCGGCGGCGAACGCGCTGACGATCCCGGCCTCCGACTACCAGCAGGTCGCCCTGGCGACCGGTGGCGGGGAACTGGGTGAGGCGATGTCGCTGGCGGTGCTGCCGAACCGGTCGGTGCTGCACACCGCCCGTGACGGCACGCTGCGGATCACCGACGTCAACGGCACCACGAAGGTGGCCGCCAAGCTGAACGTCTACACCCACGACGAGGAGGGGTTGCAGGGGGTCGCGGTCGACCCGAACTTCGCGACCAACCGCTACGTCTGGCTGTACTACTCGCCGCGGCTGAGCACCCCGACCGGCGACGCCCCCTCCAGCGGCTCACAGTCGCAGTTCGACCAGTGGAAGGGGCACCTGAACCTCTCCCGCTTCACGCTCAAGTCCGACGACACGCTGGACCTGAGCAGTGAGAAGGTCGTGCTGGAGGTCGCCAACGACCGTGGCATGTGCTGCCACGTGGGTGGTGACATCGACTTCGACGCGGCCGGGAACCTCTACCTGACCACGGGCGACGACAGCAACCCGTTCGAGTCGGCCGGATACTCGCCGCTGGACGAGCGCACGGACCGCAACCCGCAGTACGACGTGCAGCGCACCGCGGCCAACACCAACGACCTGCGGGGCAAGCTGCTGCGGATCAAGCCGCAGGCCGACGGGACGTACACGATCCCGAGCGGGAACCTGTTCCCGCCGGGCACGGCCAAGACGCGCCCGGAGATCTACGCGATGGGGTTGCGCAACCCGTTCCGGATGAGCGTGGACAAGGCCACCGGGGTGGTCTACCTGGGCGACTACGGACCGGACGCGGGGTCGACCAACTCCAACCGCGGGCCGCAGGGGCAGGTGGAGTTCAACCGCATCACCAGCGCCGGGAACTACGGGTGGCCGTACTGCACCGGGTCCAACAGCACGAACGAGACCTACAACGAGTGGAACTTCGCCACCAACAGCACCGGCGCCAAGTACAACTGCTCGGGCGGGCCGACCAACAACTCCTTCCGCAACACCGGGCTCACCACGCTGCCGGCGGCCAGGCCGGCCTGGATCCGGTACGGAGGGGACGCCGGTTCACCGCCGGAGTTCGGCGGCGGGTCCGAGTCGCCGATGGGCGGGCCGGTCTACCGGTACGACCCGAACCTGAACTCGTCGGTGAAGTTCCCCCAGGCGCTGGACGGGCGTTTCTTCGCCGGTGAGTACGGCCGCAAGTGGATCAAGGCCATCGAGGTCCGCTCCGACGGCGGGTACGGCGAGATCAGCGCGTTCCCCTGGTCGGGGACGCAGGTGATGGACATGGCCTTCGGCCCGGACGGCGCGCTGTACGTCCTGGACTACGGCACCGGCAGCAACAACCAGGCGCTGTACCGGGTCGAGTACATCGGCAAGGCCAACCGCAACCCGATCGCCAAGGCCTCGGCGGACAAGACCTCCGGCGCGGCGCCGCTGACGGTCAACTTCTCCTCCTCGGGCAGCTCCGACCCCGAGGGCGGCGCGCTGAGCTACTCCTGGGCGTTCGGGGACGGGACCACCTCCACGGCGGCCAACCCGAGCAAGACCTACAACACCAACGGCACCTACACCGCGACGCTGACCGTCCGTGACCCGCAGGGGCTGACCGGCACGGCGAGCGTGACCGTGAACGTGGGCAACACCGCGCCGTCGGTCGCGCTCACCTCGCCGGTGGAGGGACAGTTGTTCTCCTTCGGCGACACGGTGCCCTTCCAGGTCTCCGTGTCCGACCCCGAGGACGGGACGATCGACTGCTCGGCGGTGACGGTCACCTACTTCCTGGGGCACGACAGCCACGCCCACCAGATCACCTCCAAGTCCGGGTGTTCCGGGTCGATCGCGGTGCCGGTCGACGGTGAGCACGACTCGGCGGCCAACATCTACGGGGTGCTGCAGGCGACCTACACCGACAAGGGCGGCCTGACCACCACCGTCGTCCGCACGCTGCAGCCGCGGCACCGCCAGGCCGAGCACTTCGGCGCCCAGCAGGGCCTGCAGACGGCCGACCACACCACCGCCGAGGGCGGCAAGACCGTCGGCTACACCGACGACGGCGACTGGATCTCCTTCACCCCCTACAACGTCTCCAACGCCACGCGCATCACCGCGCGGGTGTCGTCCGGCGGCGTCGGCGGCCGGCTGGAGGTGCGGGCGGGCTCCGCGACCGGCACGCTGCTGGGCACGGTGAACGTGTCGCCCACCGGCGGCTGGGAGACCTTCGCCGACGTGTCGGCGAACCTCAGCGGCGCGCCGGCCGGGACCACCACGCTGTATCTGGTGTTCCGCGGGGCGACCGGGCAGGGATACCTGTTCGACCTGGACGCCTTCACCCTCGACACCGGCACCTCCAGCTCTCCCTCTCCGTCGCCGTCCCCGTCCGCGTCTCCGTCGGCCTCGCCGACTCCGCCCGCGGGTTGGACGAACTCGCTGCGGGGTGTGGCGTCGGGCCGGTGCCTGGACGTCAACGGTGCCTCGCAGACCAACGGCGCCACGGTGCTGATCTGGGACTGCAACGGCCAGAACAACCAGAAGTGGACCTCCACCAGCGCGTCCGAGCTGCGCGTCTACGGCAGCAAGTGCCTGGACGTGAACGGCGGCGGCACGGCGGACGGCACCGCGGTCATCATCTGGGACTGCAACGGCCAGAACAACCAGAAGTGGCGCCTGAACTCCGACGGCACGATCACCGCGGTCGGCGCGAACAAGTGCCTGGACGTGGCGAGCAGCGGCACCGCCAACGGCACGAAGGTGCAGATCTGGTCGTGCACCGGCGCCAACAACCAGAAGTGGACCCGCGTCTGACGCCGTCTCGCAGGCCACTTTTTATCAACCGATCCACCACCTGATGCGACGCCCGGCACGGCCCCGCCCTCGACGAGGAGGGACGGGGACCGCGCCGGGCGCCGCGACGAAAGGACATCCATGCTGCGACATCTGACCCCCGCCGCGCCCGGGCGCGGTGCGGGCGGCGACCGGAAGGCGTCGGTGCTGCGACGCCTGTCGGCGACCGCGGTGGCGTTCACCACCGCCGCCGCCGCGATGGTGGTCCCCGCCACCCACGCCCAGGCCGCCGCCTTCAAGGTGCTGGTGTTCTCGAAGACGGCCGCGTTCCGGCACGACTCCATCCCCGCCGGCATCCAGGCCATCCGTGAACTCGGCGCCGCCAACGACTTCGCCGTGGACGCCACGGAGGACGCGAACGCGTTCACGTCGGGCAACCTCGCGCAGTACAAGGCCGTGGTGTTCCTCAGCACCACCGGCGACGTCCTCAACGCCACCCAGCAGACCGCCTTCCAGTCGTACGTCGACGGCGGAGGCGGTTACGTCGGCGTGCACTCGGCGTCCGACACCGAGTACGACTGGCCCTACTACGGGCAGCTGATGGGCGCCTGGTTCAAGGACCACCCGGCGATCCAGCAGGCCACCCTCAAGGAGGAGGACCGCGCGCACGCGGCCACCGCCCATCTCGGCCAGACCTGGACGCGCACCGACGAGTGGTACAACTACCGCACCAACCCGCGCGCCAACGTGCACGTGCTGCAGAGCCTGAACGAGAGCAGCTACAGCGGCGGGAACATGGGCGACCACCCGGTCACCTGGTGCCACCCGCAGGCGTCCGGCCGGTCGTTCTACACCGGTCTCGGGCACACCCAGGAGTCGTACGCCGATTCCAACTTCCGCACCCTGCTGCTCGGCGGCATCCGCTACGCGGCCAAGGCCACGAACGCCGACTGCCGTCCGGAGACCGGCTACACGACCCTGTACAACGGGTCGACCTCCGGCTGGACGCAGGCCGGGCCCGGCTCGTTCACCAACAGCGACGCCACGCTGACCTCCCAGGGCGGCATGGGCATGCTGTGGTACAACGCCAAGGAGTTCGGCTCCTACTCCCTCAAGCTCGACTGGAGGATGACCGGCGACTCCAACTCCGGCGTGATCGTCGGGTTCCCGGCCACCAGCGACCCCCAGACGGCCCTCGACACGGGGTACGAGGTCCAGATCGACGCCACCGACACCGCGGACAAGACGACCGGGGCGATCTACGGCGTCAAGTCGGCCGACATCGCCGCACGTGACGCGGCGCTGAACCCGCCGGGTCAGTGGAACACCTACGAACTGCTCGTCGAGGGCGAGCGGCTGCAGGTCTTCCTGAACGGCAGCAAGATCAACGACTTCACCAATACGAACCCGGCGCGATCCCTGCAGCAGGGATACATCGGCATCCAGAACCACGGGTCCGGCAACGTGGTGGCCTACCGGAACATCCGCATCAAGGAACTGAGCGGCCCGTCGCAGTCCCCCTCGCCCTCCCCGTCCCCCTCGCCGTCCGCTTCTCCGTCCGCGTCGCCGACCCCGCCCACGACGAGCACGACCGCGCTGCGGGGTGTGGCGTCGGGCCGGTGCCTGGACGTCAACGGCGCCTCGCAGTCGAACGGCGCGACGGTGCTGATCTGGGACTGCAACGGCGGGAACAACCAGAAGTGGACCTCCACCAGCGCCACTGAGCTGCGGGTCTACGGCAACAAGTGCCTCGACGTCAACGGCGGCGGCACCGCCAACGGCACCGCGGTCATCATCTGGGACTGCAACGGCCAGAACAACCAGAAGTGGCGCTTCAACTCCGACGGCAGCATCACCGCCGTCGGCGCGAACAAGTGCCTGGACGTCAGCGGCACCGCCAATGGAACAAAGGCGCAGATCTATACATGTAACGGCCAGAACAACCAGAAGTGGACTCGCGTCTGAGGTCATCCGTCCACCCGGGGAACGGCGAGGTATCCGGAGTCCCACTCTGCCTCGCCGTACCCGGCGCGACTTCCGGCGCGGCCCTGATGGGGGCCGCGCCGGTTTTTTGGTAAGGCGGAGGCATGTGCTGATTCGGGGGATTTTCTCCCGATGGCGCCAGGAGTCCCTTTTCCCATGTCAGGAGCGCGCGGTTGTTGGCCCCGGGGGGGCGGGTCCGCAGGTATGAAAAGGGGTCCGGCACGGCCTCGGCATGAGCGTGAAAGTTTCATACTCATTTCGTCCACGACCCTGGACGGAAGATCTCCGATGGCTGTGGAGTGGAGGGTCCTCGGTCGCCATGACACGGTCATTGTCCTGTGAAAGGGCAACTTCCGCAGGAAGGTGGCGAAACTCTGGTGCAGAACGGGAGAAGAAGTCTCCATGGCACGAAAATAAGCGTGCTTGACAACAGAAGTTTGGTAGACCTATTTTCTTCCCGAATCGGTTCGTCCGCTCCCTGTGACCAGGCTGAATCCCTTCCCGAGTCACCCGCCGTCCACCGGAGCGGAACGCGCACCGGCCGGCCGCCAGGTCCTCCTCCCCGGCGGCCGGCCGGGTGAACCGCGCGCCCGGCTCGGCACGAGTCCCGCCCCCCGTTTAGGAGATCCCCGTGCATGACTCCCCACCCCCTACGGCGCGGGGGCTCGTCCCGGCCGGCCCGGCACGACGTCCCGGAGGGCGGGCCGCGTGCTGAGGATGACCGGCATCGGCAAGAGCTTCCTGGGCGTCCGGGTGCTCGGCGGTGTCGACCTGGAGGTGTCCGCCGGCGAGGTCCACGCGGTGGTGGGGGAGAACGGCGCGGGCAAGTCGACGCTCATGAAGATCCTCGCCGGCGTACACGCGCCGGACGAGGGGACGATCGAGATCGACGGCCGGAGCGTGACGTTCGGGCATCCGATCGAGGCGCAGCGGGCCGGGGTGGCGATCATCTACCAGGAGCTCACCCTGCTGCCGGAGCGGACGGTCGCCGAGAACGTCTTCCTCGGCCGGGAGCCCGTCCGGCGGGGACTGGTCGACCGGGCGGCGATGGAGTCGGCGACCGACGAGCTGCTGAAGTCTCTCGGCGAGGAGTCGTTCGGGCCGCGCGATCTCGTCCGGCGGCTCTCGGTCGCGCGGCAGCAGGTCGTCGAGATCGCCAAGGCGCTGTCGCTGAACGCCCGGATCGTGGTGATGGACGAGCCGACCGCCCCTCTCGCCGACCACGAGGTGGAACTGCTCTACACGCTGGTGCGGCGGCTCACCGCGCGCGGCATCGCGGTCCTCTACGTCTCCCACCGGCTCCGCGAGATCTTCGACCTCGCCGACCGGATCACCGTGCTCAAGGACGGCGCCCGGGTCACCACCGCGGAGGCGTCGAGCCTGGACACCGCGGGCCTGGTCCGTCTGATGGTCGGCCGGGAGCTCGACTCGTACTATCCGCCCCGCGCGGCCGGACCACCCGGAGAGGTGATCCTGAGCGTACGCGGCGGCGGCAACGCCCGGCTCCACGACATCGATCTCGACCTGCGCGCCGGGGAGATCGTGGGGGTGGCCGGGCTGCAGGGCTCGGGCCGCACCGAGCTGGCCAAGGCGCTGTTCGGCGCGGAGCCCTTCACCAGCGGCGAGATGACGCCCCGCCGTCCCCGTTCGGTCCGCGAGGGCATCGCCGCGGGGATCGGCCTGGTCACCGAGGACCGCAAGGCCGAGGGGCTCCTGCCCAACCAGCGGGTGCGCGACAACGCCCTGCTCGTCGCCCGGGCCACCGGAGCGCCTCGCACCGGGGTCGAGCGGCTGCTCGAACGCGTGCGGCTCAGCCCGCCCCGGCCCGCCCAGGAGGTCCGGCTGCTGTCCGGGGGCAACCAGCAGAAGGTCGTGCTGGCCAAGTGGATGACGGTGGCGCCGCGCGTGCTGCTGTTCGACGAACCCACCCGCGGCGTCGACGTCGGCGCCAAGGCCGCCATCCACGACCTGATGCGTGAGCTCGCCCGGGACGGCATGGCCGTCCTGATGATCTCCTCCGAGCTGCCCGAGCTCATCGGCATGAGCGACCGCATCGTGGTGCTGCGGGACGGCCGCCTCGTCGGAGAGCTGCCCGCGGGCTCCACCGAGGAGGCCGTGATGCGCCTGGCGGCCGCGTCATGACCCAGCAGCTGAAACTCGGGCGCGTGCCCGCCGGAGGCTCCTTGCTCCGCAGAATCTCGGCCGACCGGCCCGCGCGGCCCGTCTACGTCGCGCTGGTCCTGCTCGTCGTGCTCGGCTGGCTGGTCTTCGCCCTGGACGGCGGGACGTTCCTCGCCCAGGAGAACATCGTCGGCATCCAGCAGCGGTCGGCGGCGCTGGGCATCGTCGCGGTCGGCCAGACGCTGGTGATCCTGGCCGGCAGCCTGGACCTCTCGGTCGCCTACCTGATCAGCCTGACCTCGCTGGTCACCGCCGAGATCATGGCGGGCGCCGACGCCAACGTCCCGACCGCGGTCGCCGCGGCGCTGGCGGTGAGCGCGCTGATCGGGCTGGTGAACGGCCTGATCGTCACCCGGCTCCGGGTGCACGCCTTCATCGCCACCCTCGGGGTCGCGCTGGTCGTCAGGGGCGCGCTGGACGCGCGGTACGACGGACCGGCCGGCAGCGTGCCCGAGTCCTTCCAGCATCTCGGGTACGACCGGATCGGGCCGCTGCCGGTGTCGGCGCTGCTGTGGGCCGCGGTGGCGGCGGGCGCGTGGCTCCTGCTCAGCCGGACCCGGCTGGGCTACCGGATCTACGCCGTGGGCGGGGACGCCGAGGTGGCGCGCCTCTCCGGGGTGCGCACCGAGCGGGTGGTGGTCATCGCCCACGTGCTCTGCTCGGTCTGCGCCGGGATCGCCGGGCTGCTGCTCGCCTCCCGGCTCGGGGCGGGCGCGCCGACGGTCGGCACCGACGGCGGGTACGACCTGGAGTCGATCGCGGCGGTGGTGCTCGGCGGGACCGCGCTGGCCGGAGGCCGCGGCGGGGTGGCCGGGACCGTCGGCGGAGTCCTGCTCCTGGCCGTCCTCGACAGCATCTTCAACCAGCTTGAGGTCAACTCCTTCGCCAAGGACGTCGTACGGGGCGTGATCCTGGTGGCCGCCCTGGCGATCTACGCCCGCGGAAGGCGGACCAGATGAGACGAGCGCTACCGATCTTCGTGGTGCTGGCCGGGCTGCTGGTCGCGATCGCGGTCGTCAACCCGTACTTCCTGGAGCCGCCCGCCTTCCTCGCCTTCGTCAAACGGGCCGCGCCGCTGGTGATCCTCGCGGCCGGGCAGTACTTCGTCATCGTGTCCGGCGAGTTCGACCTGTCGGTCGGCTCCCTCGTCACCGCCGAGGTGGTGATCGCCGCCCGGCTCATCGACGGCTCGGCGGAGGCGACATGGCCCGTGCTGGCCCTGATGATCGCGTTCGGGCTGATCGTCGGGCTGGTCAACGGGGCCGTCACCACCCTGCTCCGCGTCCCGTCGTTCATCACGACGCTCGGCATGCTGCTGATCCTGTCGGGAGCGGTTTTTCTCTGGACGGGCGGTTCGCCCCGGGGCGCGCTGTCCGAGCAGTTCCGCCAGCTGGGCCGGGGGAGCCTCGGCCCGGTGCCCTGGTCGGTCCTGATCCTCGTCGTGGTGGCGGCGGCCGCCGTCTGGGCGACGCGCGCCCGGTTCGGCCACACGCTCGTCGCGGCCGGGGACAACGACCGCGCCGCTGCGCTGTCCGGGGTCCGGGTCGCCCGGGTCCGGACGGTGGCGTTCATGATCTCCGGGCTGTCCGCGGCGGTCGCCGCGATCCTGCTCGGCGGCTTCGCGGGAGTGTCCGCGCAGGTCGGCAAGGGCCTGGAGTTCCAGGCCATCACCGCTGTGGTGCTCGGTGGCGTGGCCCTCGGAGGCGGTCGCGGTTCCGTGGCCGCCGCGATGGCGGGCGCCTTCACTCTGGAGGCGCTGTTCACCCTGCTCAACCTGTACGGCATCTCGGGGGCGTTGGAGCCGGCCGTACAGGGCGTGATCATCATCGCCGCGGTGGCGCTGGGAGCCGTGCGCTTCCCACGCGCGAGAGCCGCGGCTGCCTCATAAGGGAAGGAAGACGATGCTTTCATATTCGCGGCGGTTCCTCGCCGCCGCCGCGCTCGCCGTGCTGACGCTGCCGGTGGCGGCGTGCACCAGCGACAAACCCGCGCCCTCCGCCTCCGGGGCGCCTTCCGGGGCGCCGGCCGGATCCGCCGGACCGGCGGACAAGGGCACCGGGGAGCAGTCGAAGTTCTTCGTGCAGGCCGACTACGACGCCCAGATGGCGATGCGCAAGGCCCAGCCGACCGGCCCGTCGGACAAGCCGTGGGAGCAGAGCATCGATCCCCAGCTCATCGACACCGCCAAGTACAAGAAGGCCGGGCCGTTCCACCTGTGCTTCTCCAACGCCGCGGTCGACAACCCGTGGCGGCAGGTCGGCTGGAAGACCATGCAGGCGGAGGTCGCCCAGCACAAGGAGATCACGAAGTTCACCGCCCTGGACGCCGAGGGCAAGGACGACAAGCAGATCTCCGACATCGCGGAACTGACGGGGAAGGGCTGCGACGCGCTGATCGTCTCGCCCAACACCACGGCCACGCTGACCCCCGCGGTGTCCGGCGCCTGCCCGAAGGTGCCGGTCATCGTGTTCGACCGGGGCGTCCAGACCGACTGCCCGGTGACCTTCATCAAGCCGATCGGCGGCTACGCCTTCGGCGCCGCGGCGGCCGAGTTCCTCGTCGACAAGGTGCCGGCCGGCGGGAAGATCCTGGCGCTGCGCATCCTGCCCGGCGTGGACGTGCTGGAGACCCGGTGGTCGGCGGCCAAGGTGGCGTTCGACAAGAGCGACCTCCAGGTCGTCGGCGTGGAGTTCACCGACGGCGACGCCGCGAAGACCAAGAGCGTGGTCAGCGACTACATCCAGCGGTACGGCAAGCTCGACGGAGTCTGGATGGACGCGGGCGCCACCGCCGTCGCGGCCGTCGAGGCGTTCGAGGACGCGGGCCAGCCCGTGCCGCCGATCAACGGCGAGGACCAGCAGGACTTCCTGAAGAAGTGGAGCGACGCGAAGCTGACCGCGATCGCGCCGACCTACCCGACGTACCAGTGGCGCACCCCCGTCATCGCGGCGCTCAAGATCCTGAAGGGCGAGCAGGTGCCGAAGGTCTGGAACCTGCCGCAGCCGGCGATCACCCAGGAGAACCTCGCCACCTACCTCAAGCCCGGCATGCCGCCGCTGCACTACGCCCTCTGCGGCTGCGAGGACCTGCCCGGCTACCCCGAGAAGTGGGGCGGCACGTCGTGATCGGGGTGAACACCTGGGTCTGGGTCTCGCCGCTCACCGGCGAGGCCCTGGCCCGCCTCGCGCCGAGGATCGCGGACTGGGGGTTCGACGTCGTCGAACTGCCGGTCGAGCATCCCGGCGACTGGGACCCGGAGGCGGCGGCGGCCCTCCTGGACGGGCTCGGGCTCGGCGCGTCGGTCGTGCTCACGATGCCGCCGGGACGCGAACTCGTCGACGCCTCGCCGCAGGTCGTCCGGGAGACCCAGGACTACCTGCGGCACTGCGTGGACGTGGCGGTGACCGTGGGCGCGCCGGCGGTCAGCGGGCCCGCGTACGCCTCGGTCGGCCGGGCCTGGCGGATGAGCCCGGACGAGCGGCGCGCGATCTACGGCGAGCTGCGGGAGAACCTGAAACCGGTCGTCGCGTACGCGGCCGAACGCGGGGTCAGGATCGGCGTCGAACCGCTCAACCGGTACGAGACCAGCGTCATCAACACGGTGGAGCAGGCACTCGACGCGCTCCCGGAGGAGTGCGGGCTCGCCCTCGACACCTACCACCTGAACATCGAGGAGAAGGACCCCCTCGCGGCCGTCCGCCTGGCGGGCGGCAGGATCGCGCACCTCCAGGTGTGCGGGACCGACCGCGGCGCCCCGGGCGCCGACCACTTCGACTGGCCGGGCTTCGCCGCGGCCGTCCGCGACGTGGGCTACGCCGGCCCGCTCGTGATCGAGTCCTTCACCGCCGACAACAAGACCATCGCCACCGCGGCGTCCGTCTGGCGTCCCCTGGCCCCCAGCCAGGACGCCCTCGCCACCGACGGCCTCGCCTTCCTCCGCACCCTCACGACCTGACCGGAGGACCCGACTGGAGAACCCCACGACCCCCGCTACTCCGACCCCTTCCGGTAACCCCCCAGGAGATCCTTCATGCGAAGATCACGCCTGATCCCCGCACTGGCCGCGGCCATGCTGGGGCTGCTGCTGTCCGCGGTGCCACTGGTGGCACACGCGGCGGCGCCACAGTTCAAGGTACTGCTGTTCAGCAAGACCGCGAGCGGCGCCTACCGGCACGACTCCATCTCCGCCGGCATCGCGATGTTCCAGCAGCTGGCGACGGACAACAACTTCCAGCTGGACGCGAGCGAGAACTCCTCCGTCTTCACCACGTCGAACCTCAACAACTACGACGCGGTGATCATGCTCCAGACGTCGGGCATGGTGTGGGACAACGACGCGCAGCGTCAGGCCATGCAGGCCTACGTGCGCAGCGGCCGCGGCGTCGTGGCGATCCACAACGCCGTCGACATGAACATCGAGTCGCAGTTCCCCTGGTGGGACCAGACCGTGCTGGCCGGCGCGCACATGACGCAGCACTCGTCGATCGTGCAGGGCACCGCCAAGGTCGCCGACAAGGTCCACCCCTCGACCAAGGGCCTGCCGGACCGGTGGACCCGCACCGAGGAGTGGTACAACTTCGACAAGAACATGCGCGGCTCGGTGCACGTCCTGGTCACCGCGGACGAGACCACCTATGACGCGGGCGCGAACAAGATGGGCGCCGACCACCCGATCTCCTGGTGTCACAACCCGGAGGGCGGCCGGGTGTGGGCCACCGCGATGGGCCACAACGCGTCCTCCTACTCGGAGCCGCTGTTCAAGCAGCACCTGCTGGGCGCGGTGAAGTGGGCGGCGGGCGCGGAGCCCGGCGACTGCGGCGGCACGATCACGGCCCGCTTCCAGAAGGTGACCCTCGACGGCGCGCCGGACCAGCCGATGGAGCTGGACGTGGCGGCCGACGGCCGGGTCTTCTACATCTCGCGCTCGGGCAAGGTCAACCTGATCCCCGCAGGCGGCGGCAGCACTCGCGTCATCGGCACCCTGTCCGTGTACGATGGCGGCGAGGACGGCGGCATCGGGATCGCGCTCGACCCGAACTTCGCCAACAACGGCTGGATCTACATCAACTACTCGCCGTCCAACGGCGGTGAGGTGAACCGGGTGTCCCGGTTCACCTTCAACGGCACCAGCCTCGACCTCAGCAGCGAGAAGAAGATCATCGAGGTTCCGGCGTTCCGCAACGTCGACGAGCCGGGTCACACCGGCGGCTACATCGCGTTCGGCCCGGGCGGCAACCTCTACATCGCCCCCGGTGACGACACCAACCCCAACGCCTCCAGCGGCTACGCCCCGATCGACGAGCGGCCGGGCCGGGAGCACTACGACGCCCAGCGGTCCGCGGCCAACACCAACGACCTGCGCGGCAAGATCCTGCGCATCCACCCCGAGTCCGACGGCACCTACACGATCCCGTCCGGCAACATGTTCGCGCCGGGCACGGCCAAGACGCGGCCCGAGATCTACGCGATGGGCTTCCGCAACGCGTTCCGCTTCGCGGTCGACAAGGTCACCGGCTGGCTCTCCGTGGGCGACTACGGCCCGGACGCCGGCAGCGCCAACTCCAACCGCGGCCCCGAGGGCACGGTCGAGTGGAACCTGATCAAGCAGCCCGGTTTCTACGGCTGGCCGTACTGCACCGGCAACAACACGCCGTTCAACGACTTCAACTTCTCCACCAACACCTCGGGGGCGAAGTTCAACTGCTCGGCGCCGGTCAACGACTCGCCCAACAACACCGGCCTGACCAACCTGCCGGCCGCCAAGCCCGCGACCGTCTGGTACAACTACCACGCCTCGGCGGAGTTCCCTGAGATCAACTGCTGCGGCGGCGCGGCCCCCATGGGCGGCCCGTTCTACCGCTACGACGCGGCCAGCACCTCCGACCGCAAGTTCCCCGAGTACTTCGACGGCGGGACCTTCCTGTACGAGTGGAGCCGCAACTTCGTCAAGGAGTTGCGCCTCGACTCCTCCGGCAACCTCCTGAAGATCAACCCGTTCGTGGCGAACATCGCCCCGCACGCGCCGATCGACATGAAGTTCGGCCCGGACGGCGCGCTCTACATGGCCGACTGGGGCAACGGCTTCGGCCACGCGAACACCGACGACGCCATCTACCGCATCGACTACGTCGTCGGCAACCGCGCACCCATCGCCAAGGCGAGCGCCAGCCCCGACTCGGGCGCCGCGCCGCTGACGGTCGCGTTCTCCTCGGCCGGCTCGTCCGACCCCGACGGCGAGGCGATCACCTACAGCTGGGACTTCGGCGACGGCACCACCTCCACCGCGGCCAACCCGACGAAGACCTACAACGCCAACGGCACCTACACCGCCAAGCTGACCGTACGGGACTCGAGCGGGAAGACGGGCAGCATCACGCTGACCATCGCCGTCGGCAACACCCGTCCCAAGGTCGTCTTCTCGGCGCCGCCGGACGGCGGGTTCATCAACTTCGGCGACCGGGTGTCCTACACGGTCAACGTCACCGACCCCGAGGACGGCACCGTCGACTGCTCCAAGGTCAACGTGTTCACCGCGCTCGGCCACGACCAGCACGCCCACGACACCGGCCAGTTCACCGGGTGCTCCGGGACGGTCACGACGACCGCCTCGGGTCACGACGAGGCGGCCAACGTCTACTACGTCCTGGGCGCGTCCTACACCGACAAGGGCGGCCTGAAGGGCGACGCCGGCATCACCCTGCAGCCCAAGCACAAGCAGGCCGAGCACTACAACGGCTCCAGCGGCATCCGGGTCGTCGACGAGGCCGGCGCCGAGGGCGGCAGGCGCGTCGGCGACATCTCCAACGGCGACTGGATCTCCTACACGCCGGTCAACCTGTCGGGGATCGACTCGGTGTCCTTCCGCGTGTCGGCGCCGTCCAGCACCGGGGCCTCCATCGAGCTGCACGCCGGCTCGCCGACCGGGACGCTCGTCGCCTCCAGCTCGGTGCCGTCGACCGGGGGATGGAACAACTACGTCTCCCTCCCGTCGGTGGCGGTCACCAACCCGGGTGGCACCGGCGACCTCTACGTCGTGTTCAAGGGGTCGACGGCGAACTCGTTCGACTTCGACTCGCTGACCTTCAACGGCAAGGGTGTCGGCCAGGACGGGGGCACCTCCTCGCCCTCTCCGTCGCCCTCCGTCTCGCCGTCCGCTTCTCCGTCCGCGTCGCCGACCCCGCCCACGGGTGGGACGAGCTCGCTGCGGGGTGTGGCGTCGGGCCGGTGCCTGGACGTCAACGGCGCTTCGCAGACCAACGGCGCTACGGTGCTGATCTGGGACTGCAACGGCGGGAACAACCAGAAGTGGACCTCCACCAGCGCCACTGAGCTTCGCGTCTACGGCAACAAGTGCCTCGACGTGAACGGCGCGGGCACGGCGGACGGCACCGCGGTGATCATCTGGGACTGCAACGGCCAGAACAACCAGAAGTGGCGCCTGAACTCCGACGGCACGATCACCGCGGTCGGGGCGAACAAGTGCCTGGACGTGGCCGGCAGCGGCACCGCCAACGGCACGAAGGTGCAGATCTGGTCGTGCACCGGCGGCAACAACCAGAAGTGGACCCGCGTCTGATCGCGGAGTGACCTTCGACCCCCAATAAAAGCGGGGCCGGCCGATTCGGCCGGCCCCGCTTCTATCTGTTGGGGGTCACCACGGGTGCGGTCAGGCGCAGCTGATCGCGTTGTAGGCGGCCTCGTACGAGGTGGTGCCCTGCTTGCCGCCGATCGTGGCGGTCCCGGTGACGGTCACCGTGCCCGCCGCGAGCTGCCCGGCCCGCGTGTTGAAGGACTGGTAGGCCTGCTTGGCCGGGGCCACGCCCTCGACCGTCTTGGCGCCGAACGGGGTCGTCAGGGTCACGGTCGCCGGCACCTCGGCGTCGTTGACGGCCGTGACCGCCACGTACGCCGACGTCCCCACGCAGCGGGAGGAGGCGGTCACGGTCAGCGGGACGCGCGGAGCGGGCGTGGCGATGGTCAGCTTGACCGTCCTGGCCTCCTCCACGTTGCCGGCCTTGTCGGCCGAGCGGTACCGCAGCTCGTGCTCACCAGGGCCGGAGACGGTGACCGGGCCGGTGTACGGGGTCCAGTCGCCGGCGTCCAGCGCGTACTCGGTGCGCGCCGTGCCGGACGTCTCGTCCGTCGCGGACAGGGTCACCTGCACGTCGCCGTCGTGCTCGCCGCCGTCGTTCGCCGGCGGGACCGTCGAGGTCGTGACCGGCGCCGTGGCGTCGATCCTGGCCGTGACGGTCCTGATCTCCTCCACGTTGCCGGCCTTGTCGGCCGAGCGGTACGCCAGCGCGTGCGCGCCGTCGCCGGACAGGACGACCGGAGCGGTGTACCGCGTCCAGGCGCCGCCGTCCAGCCTGTACTCGGTGCGGTCGAGCCCGCTGCCCTTCGCCTCGTCGGCGGCGGTCAGCGTGACCTTGACCTGACCGGTGAACCAGCCGCCGGCCGGCCGCGCCGGGTCGGTCGTCACGCTCGTCACCGGGGCGGTCCTGTCGGCCGGCTGCTTGGCGATCAGGGCCTTGGCGAGGTCCTTGAGCGCCTGGATCAGCGCGGCCTGCTCCGGGTCCGACTTCTTCAGCGGCAGCGTGGCGGCGCCCAGCAGCAGCGCCGAGGCGGCCTGCCACTGGGACTTGCGGCTGAGCTGCTCGGCCAGGTCGATCGCCGTCTTCACCGAGGTGGCGGCGCCCTTGCTCATCTTGCCCGTACGCAGCGCCTGAGCGTAGCGCGCCCGGACGAGGTCGAAGCTCGGCTCCCAGGTCAGCTTCGGCTGGGCCTGGGTGTTGAACTTGCCGAGCCGCACGCTCGCGGCCGCGTTGATCTCGGCCTGGTCGAGGAACTGGCTCGGCGTCAGCTTGAAGGCGTCGAAGCCGCGGGCGATCTCGTTGCCGTAGATGTGGCCGTTGTACCAGTAGGCCGACCAGTATCCGCCGAGCGCCAGCGACGTGGCGTTGATCGGGCCGCGGTCGAAGAAGGCGATCTCCTTCGGGTTGCGGGAGTCGGTGAAGTCGAACGCCGACAGCCCGCCCTGGTACCAGGCCTGGACCATGATGTCGCGCCCGGGGACCGGGACCAGCGAGCCGTTGTGCGCGACGCAGTTCTCCGTGGTCGTCTGCGGCGCGGGGAGCTTGTAGTAGCTGCGGAACTGCAGCTTGCCGCCGACGATGTCGTAGATGGCGTTGGCGCCCCACGACGGCTCGTCGGTGACCCGGCACCGCGCGCCCGAGCCGCCGCCCCACTCGTCGGTGAAGACGACCTTGGTGCCGTCGTTGTTGAAGGTGGCGGAGTGCCAGTAGGCGTAGTTCGGGTCCGAGACCGCGTCCAGCCGCTTCGGGTTCGACGGGTCGGAGATGTCGATCAGGATGCCGTTGCCCGCGCAGGCTCCGGCGGCCAGCCCGATCTCCGGGTACGCCGTGATGTCGTGGCAGTGGTTGGTGACCGGCCGCGGCGACCAGTTGGTGCCCGACGGGTGCTGCTGGGTGGGTGGGGTGTTCTGCAGCCCGTCGATCGCCCCGGTGGCCGGGTCGGCGAACAGCCGGGGCCGGCTGACGACCGCCGCGTTCTGCGGGGCGGCCAGCGGCACCCGGATGACCTCGATCCTCCACAGCGAGGTTTCGGGGTCGTCCGCCGCGGTGTTGGCGCAGCCCGCGAGCTCCTGACCCGAGCGCACGCCCGCCGTGCCGGAGACGTAGACGTAGACGTTCTCCGGCTCGTTCTTGCTGGTCACGAGCGAGTGGGTGTGCGAGCCGCGGCAGGTCTGCACCGCCGCGACCTGCACCGGCCGGCTGACGTCGCTGATGTCGAAGACGCGCACGCCGCGGAACCTGTCGGGGTTGACCGTGCCGCTCGCGCCCTGCGTGCCGCAGTCGACGCGGCCGCGGGTCTCCTCAACCGACATGAACAGCAGGTTCCCGTACACCGACAGGTCGCCCTGCCCGCCGGGGCAGATCACCGACGTCTTCAGCACGGGGCTGCCGCCGTTGGAGATGTCGTAGATGTTGAAACCCTGGTAGTTGCCGGAGAAGGCGTAGTCGCCGGCGAAGGCCAGGTCGGAGTTGGCGTAGGAGGCGTTCCCCGGGTTGGAAGGCTGGACGAACCCTTCCGGTTTGTCCAGATGGGTCAGCAGTTGAACGTTGCTGGCGGCCTCCTGGGCGTCCAGCCAGCCCGCGCCGAGACCGACGCGGGGGTCGGTGTCGGCCGTGGCCGCCGTCGCGGTGGACGCCAGCCCCAGGAGCATCGCTCCCGTAGTGGTGATGATTCCCAGCCTGCGTAGTCGAGCGCGTCCCCCACGCGCCAAACGGCTACTCGTCACGGGCCGTTTCCCTTTCTTTACGGCACCTCCTCCCCTGAGCCGGCGCGTGGCCGGTGGACGACCAGGGACCTGGCCGGTGCCTCCGTACGAGGCCGGCGTGGGGGGAAGATCCCATTGGTGGTTCCCGCGAACTGTAACGGAAAGGATTTTGATGTTCCATAGGACGACATATCTGATTATTCCGGACACGCAGCTCACGGCATTTGAAAGCGGTTACCGTGATGCATTCGTTGCATAAGTTGCGGTATCTGACCAGGGCTGTGGGGGTGCCGTCGAAAGTCCGGCGAACGTCCAGCACGGACGGGGGGTGACGAGGTGGGACGCGCCGCCGCGCCCGGCCGGACGCGATCGGCTTCGCGGCACCGGCCGGTGAATCTTGGTATGTGAAACCCCCCTCCCGAAGAGGTTGAACCGTAAATTACAGTGATCGCGCAGTCAACTCCCAGACACAAGAAGTCAGGAGGTCCTGTGAAATCACCCCATCGTGCCGTCAGGCTGGCACTCGGCCTGACGACCGGACTGGCGCTGACGCTGGCCGGTGCCCCGCCGGCCTCGGCGGCGACGTGGACGTTGAACGACATCCATCAGCAGACGTGCGTCACATCGCGCTACGGTCACCCGGGCACGTACTTCCTGGCCCAGGTCACCGGAACCTGGTCGGCGAACATCACGCTCGGACTGAGCGACCTGCCCTCCGGTTCCACCGTCATGGGCGGCTTGATCGGCGGCCCGGGATCGAACAGCGACCCGACGCTCGTGAACGGTTTCGTCGGGGTGTCGATCGCGCCGGCTCCCGTCGGCACCTACACCGCGCACCTGGTGGCATCCGACGGAACGGTGACCCAGACCAACCCGATCACGATCCACGTGAAGGACAGCTGCCCCTGATTCGCGGAGGACGTCCAGGCCGCGCGGGCCGCCGGAGCAGTCCGCTGTCTCCGGCGGCCGGCCGAGGACCGTCGCCGGGTCGCCGTCGGCGGGCCGTGACCTCCTCTTATGCCGATCGTGGATCCGGCCGCCTGGGACGTCTTCGCCGAACCGGGCGGCGCGGCCGGAGGTTTCCCTTCCCCACCTGCGGGTATGCGCGCGAATCTGCTCATCGCCGCTCGGGGAGGAACGCGCCGCATGGATGCCAGCAAGCCCGCCAAGGCCGTCAAGGACGTGGTGGAGAACGCCGCCGAGAAGGTCGCCGAGTTCCTGACGCCGGACGTTCCCGGTTCGCCGGGCAGCGCCCCCGCGCCCCTGAAGGAGCCGACGACGCCGCACGACCCGCTGCCGCCCAAGAAGGAGCAGGGCGCTCCCGCGACCGTCACGCCGACCGGGGCGGAGACCGGCGCGCCCGCCGCCGCCAAGGCCCAGCAGGGCGCCCACCTCACCACCGCGCAGGGGGCGCGGCTGCGCGACACCGACCACTCGCTGAAGGCGGGCGAGCGCGGCCCGACCCTGCTGCAGGACCACCACCTGCGCGAGAAGATCACCCACTTCGACCACGAGCGCATCCCCGAGCGTGTTGTCCACGCCCGGGGCGCCGGCGCCCACGGCGTGTTCGAGGCGTACGGCACCGCCGAAACGGTGACAAAGGCCGGTTTCCTCAAGAAGGGCAGGAAGACCGACGTCTTCGTGCGGTTCTCCACCGTCCTCGGCTCGCGCGGCTCGGCCGACACGGTCCGCGACACCCGGGGCTTCGCGACGAAGTTCTACACCGACGAGGGCACCTTCGACCTCGTCGGCAACAACATCCCGGTCTTCTTCATCCAGGACGGGATCAAGTTCCCCGACGTCATCCACGCGGGCAAGCCCCACCCGGACCGGGAGATCCCCCAGGCGCAGAGCGCGCACGACACGTTCTGGGACTTCGTCTCCCTGCACACCGAGGCGCAGCACCACACCATGTGGAACATGTCCGACCGCGCGATCCCGCGCTCCTTCCGGACGATTGAGGGCTTCGGCGTCCACACCTTCCGGCTCGTGAACGAGGCGGGGGAGACCGCGCTGGCCAAGTTCCACTGGAAGCCGAAGCTCGGCGTGCACTCCCTGACCTGGGAGGAGGCACAGATGCTCGGCGGGATGGACCCCGACTTCCACCGCCGCGACCTCTACGACGCGATCGAGGCCGGCGCCTTTCCCGAGTGGGAGCTCGGCATCCAGGTCTTCCCGGACACGCCGGACGAGACCTTCGAGGGGGTCGACCTGCTCGACCCCACCAAGATCGTGCCCGAGGAGCTCGCGCCGGTGCAGGCGATCGGGCGGATGACGCTCACCCGGACGCCGACGAACTTCTTCGCGGAGGTCGAGCAGGTCGCCTTCCATCCCGGCCACCTGCCGCCGGGCATCGACGTCACCAACGACCCGCTGCTGCAGGCGCGGCTGTTCTCCTACCTCGACACCCAGATCACCCGGCTCGGCGGGCCGAACTTCGCGCAGATCCCGGTCAACCGCCCGCGCTGCCCGGTCAACGACATGCTCCGGGACGGCTTTCACCAGCACGCCGTCCACGCGGGGGTCGCGCCGTACCGGCCGAACTCCCTCGACGGCGGGAACCCGTTCGTCGCGGGCGACGCCGAGAACGCGTTCACCGACACGCCCGTCCAGGTCGCCCAGGCGCGGAAGGTGCGGGCCAACCCCGCGTCCTTCGGCGACCACTACAGCCAGGTGCGCCTGTTCTGGCTGAGCATGTCGCCGGTGGAGAAGGAGCACATCATCCGCGCCTACACCTTCGAGCTGGGCAAGTGCTACGAGCAGGCGATCAAGGAACGCCAGCTCCAGTGCCTGGCGAACATCGACCCTGTGCTCTGCCGCGAGGTCGCCACCGGGCTGGGCCTGCCCGTGCCGGAGCCCACGCTGCCGCTCGCCGACCCGGCGCCCAGCGCCGCGCTGTCGCAGGTGGGCAAGGAGTGGCCGGCCGACGGCCGCATGGTCGGCATCGTCGCCGACGCCGCCGCCGACCTCGGCGCCGTACGCGAACTCCGCACGGCCGTGTTCGCGGCGGGCATGGTGCCGCTGGTGATCGCCCCGCACGGCGGCATGCTGGACGACGTGCCGGTGCAGCGGACCTTCGCGACCGCCCGGTCGATCGAGTTCGACGCGCTGCTGCTGGCGACGGCTCCGGCGCCGGCGCCCGACGCCCTGCCCGCGCGCGACGCCAAGGCGGGCGCGGACGGGTCCGCCGCGGTGGACCCGCGCGTGACGCTCCTGGTCGACGAGTGCTGGCGGCACGCAAAGGCCATCGGCGCCTGGGGCACCGGCGCGGCCGTGCTCACGCAGGCCGGGATCACCGGCGCGCCGGGAGTGGTGACCGGTGACTCCGCCACGGAGGTCCTCTCCGGCGTGCGGCGGCTGATGGCCGCCCACCGGGTCTGGGAGCGGTTCCCGGCCTCGGTCGCCTGACACCGCGCCCAGGGCGCGTCCGCCCGCGGACACCCGGGACGACGAGGCATGCCCCGTCGTCCCGGGGGCAATCTGCGTTCCATGAACGTCGCAGCAGATCCCGTCCTGCAGGCCCTGGTCTTCGCCGTCGACACGGCCAGGGGACAGATGAGCGTCACCCTCGCCGTGAACGGCGCGGTCATCACCGGCATCCTCGTCTCCGCCGAGGAGTACGCCGCCACGGTCGTCGCGCAGATCCGCCGATCGCGCGCCGGGAACGGCGAGGGGGAGGGGCTCGAGGACTTCTTCACGCCCGTCGCCGAGCAGGCGAGGGAGCGCCGCGAGCGCCATGCCGCCGTGCTCGCCGGCGGGAGCGCCCCGGAACCGGAACTCCCGGCCTACCTGCACCTCGTCGACGCCTTCACGGTGACCGGAGACCATCTGCCGCAGGGCCCGGGAGCGACCTGGCGGATCCGGGTCGACGACGTCGGCGGATGGAGCGTCAATCCGATCAGCGCCCCCGGCCGGCGCGACTCCTGACCTCCCGGATCTCCCGCCTCCCGATCTCCCCGCCACCGGCGCCGGGCCACGCGTACTCGCGTGGTCCGGCGCCGGTCGGCTGTCCGGCCGGTCTGCCAAGGCGTGACGGCACTTCCCAAAACCGGGTAAACAGACTAATTTAGTAGGGAATGTAACGCTGCTCCGCCCACGCGACGGGGGGTTCCCGGCAGCGGTGAACACGCATGGAGGTCCCATGACGCAGACTCTGCCCGGCCCCGCTCTGAACGCCGACGGCTTCAGGCGCGCGCTCGCGGTGCACGCGGCGGGCGTCGTAGTGATCACAGCGCAGAGCGGGGGGGTTCCGGTGGGCCTGACCGCCACCTCGTTCTCCTCGGTGAGCCTGGACCCGCCACTTGTCTCCTTCTACGTGGATCAGGCGTCCACCACCTGGCCCTCGCTGCGCGAGGCGGACCACTTCGCGGTGAACGTGCTGACCAGCGACCAGGCCGATCTCGCCGCCCGGTTCGCGCGCAAGGGCACCGACCGGTTCGCCGAACCGACCCGGTGGCGTTCCGGACCGCTCGGGGCGCCGTTGCTGGAGGACGTCTCCGCGCACCTGATCTGCCTGCCGTACGAGCGGGTCGGCATGGGCGACCACATCCTCGTCGTCGGCCTGGTCACCCAGGCCGACCTGCACGGGCCGCGGCGTCCTCTCCTCTACCATCAGGGCCGCTTCGGCCGGTTCGTCGAGCACTCGTGATCACTCGGGGACTCCCGGCCCCCTCTTCCTCTGGAGGATCATCCATGGTCTACGGCAACTCCCGTCCGGACGCCCCCGTGGTGGCGTCATGAGCTCTCTTGTGGCACTGGTCGGCAATCCACGCGGTGGCTCCCGCACGCGCCTCGCGGCGGTGGCGGCGGCCGAGGCGCTGGGGGCACGGATCGGGTACGGCGTGCCGCCCGAGGTCGTGGACCTGTCCGCGCTCGGGCCGCACCTGTTCACCCCCGGCCCTTCGCCGAGCGTGGAGGTGGCACTGGAACTGGTCGCGGGATCGAGCGTGCTCGTGGTGGCGAGCCCGACCTACAAGGCCACCTACACCGGGCTGCTCAAGGCGTTCCTCGACCGTCTCCCGGGCGGCGCGCTGACCGGGACGGTGGCCCTGCCGCTGCTGGTCATGGGCGACGCCCGTCACTCGCTGGCCGTCGAGCTGCACCTGCGTCCCGTGCTGGTCGAACTGGGCGCGCTCGTGCCCACCCCCGGCCTGGCGCTGCGGGAGTCCGAGATCCCCGACCTCGACCGGGTCCTCGGCGAATGGGCCGACAGGGTCGCCCCGCAGGTGACCGCACAGCTGGCCGCGCAGGCGCCGCCGGCGGTGCGGGGAAAGGTCACGGCGTGACGGTCCCGGCCGGCGCCCTGGGGGACGCGGTGGGAGATGCGGTGGGCGACGGTCTGGGAGACGGTCGGGGAAACGGGCCGGGGAACGCCGCGGAGGCGCTCCCTGACCGCTATCCGGGTGACACCCACTGGTACGACCTGCCCGACGACGACGCCGCGCCCGAGGAGGGCGAGCACGAGACCGGAGCCCGGTGGCTCCGGTGGCGCTCCGGCTCGCGGCGCTGACCCGGGCACCGGCAGGCAAGAAAAATTGGTATTACCTACTGGGTTTGTGGGATAGTAAACCCCATGGGCAGGGACCCGATCCGCTCGTCGAGTGAGCGAGCAGAGACTCCGCTGACGGCGGCCATCATGGCGGGACGGTGGATCCGCGCGGCCGCCGTGGACGACGAGCGCGGAAGGCGGTGGCGGGCCAACCCCGACCCGTACGGCAGACCGGCGACGGCCGGCGGGCCGGTGTCCCTGCACTCCGGGGCGGCCGGGATCGTGCTGTTCTTCCTGGAGCTCGCCGCCGGAACCGGTCACGAGGCCTACCTGGAGGACGCCCGCGCCGGCGCCCGCTACCTCGCCGCGACGTGTCCCGAGCAGGGGGACATGTCGCTGCACCACGGCCTGGCGGGCGTCGTCCTCGCGCTGGCCGAGGCCGGCTGGGCCCTCGGCGAGGAGCGGTTCGAGGCCACGGCGGTCGCGGTGGCCGACCGGATCGTGCGGAGCGCCCGCGCGTTCGACGGCGGCGGGATCGGCTGGTCGGGGGATCCCACCCTGCGGGGCGACGGCGGCGTCGTCCTCGGGCTGCTGCGCGCCGCCACCGCGCTCGGCGTGCCCGCCTACGAGGAGATGGCGGTCGAGGCGGGCCGGCGGATCGCGCGGCTGGCGGGACCCCGCGAGGAGACCGCGACGTGCCCGGTCCTTCCCGGCGAGGCGGCGGCGCCCGGCTTCCTGACCGGCGCGGCCGGAACGGCCTTCCTGCTCGCCCGCCTGTACGCCGCGACGGGCGACCGGTCGTTCCTCGACGCGGCGTACCGCGGCGCGGGTGTCGTCAGGGCCGCGGGCGTGGCGACGGGACAGGGCGCCGTGGTCGGCGACTACCTGGGCTACTGCTCGGGGTCCGCCGGAGTCGCGCGCATGTTCTACGAGCTCTACCGGGTGACCGGAGACAGCGGCGAGCTCGAATGGGTGAGGCGGCTCGCCGCGGGGGTCAGGGAGTCGGGCGCGCCCTTCCGCCAGACGGCGGGCCTGTGGAACGTCGCCTGCCAGTGCTGCGGCACCGCCGGGCTGATCGAGCTGTACGTGGGCCTGTGGGCGGCGACGGGGGAGCAGGAGCACCTGGAGTTCGCCCGCAGGCTCGCCGACCACCTGATCGGCAGGGCTACGGGCTACGACGAGCGGGGATACCGCTGGTACCAGGCGTACCGGCGGCAGCGCCCCGGCGAGGTGTCGGCCGACACCGGCTACCTGACGGGGGCGGCGGGGATAGGGGCGGCGCTGCTGCACCTCGACGCGGCGGGGCAGGCGGACCGGCCGCGCCGGGTCATCCTGCTGCCCGACAACCCGTTCCCGCCCATCCCCCTGCCGGCCGTCGCCCTGCGGAGGCCGGCGAGCTAGTGGAGTGTCCGAGGCGCCGACAGCGCGGAGGTGACGTGTGAATCCACGCTTCCCGACCACGACCACGACCACGACCACGACGGGCGACCGGGAGACGGGCCGCCGCGCGCCCGGAGCGGGGGAGCCGCCCGCACCACCAGCGCCGGCGCCACCGCCCACGCCGCTGACACCGTCCGCACCGCCGCCCGGCATCCGGAAGGCGCTGCCGGCCCGCCTGTTCGCCGTGCACGGCACCAACGCCGAGATGCGGTGGGAGGCCCTGCGGGGCGAGGGCGACCTGACGCCCGAACGGCTGTTCTTCGTCCGCAACCACACGTCGACGCCGCTGATCGACGCCGCCTCGTGGCGGCTCACCCTGTGGGGGAGCGGGCTGCGCCGTGGCCCGGTCTCGTTCACCTACCGCGACCTGCTCGCCATGCCGGCGGAGGAGGTGACGGCGTTCGTCGAGTGCGCGGGCAACGGCCGGAGTCTGTACGGGGAGCAGCAGAGCCAGGACGTGACCGGCACCCCCTGGAGGCTGGGAGCGGTGGGGGTGGCGCGCTGGCGGGGCGTGCCGCTCGCGGCGCTCCTCGGCAGAGCGGGGATGACCGGCGACGCGGTGGCGCTGATGCCGCGCGGGCTCGACCCCGACTACGTCGACGGCGGGGAGAACCTCGGCCGGGTACGCCGCCCGCTTCCCGTGACCAAGGCGCTGGACGACGTCCTCGTGGCGTACGAGATGAACGGGCGGCCGCTGCCGCCCGACCACGGTTTCCCGGCGCGGCTGGTCGTGCCGGGGTGGGCGGGGATCGCCTGGATCAAGTGGCTGGGAGACGTCGAGGTGTCGGCCGAGCCGCTGGAGTCGCCGTGGAGCAGCCGCCTCTATCGCATGCACGGCCCCGGCCACCCACCAGGGGGAGGCCCCCCGCTGACCCGGACGGGGGTGAAGAGCGCCTTCGAACTCCCCTGGCCGGCCCGCCTCCGCGCGGGACGCGGCCATCTGCTGCACGGCCGGTCGTGGTCGGGCAACGGCCGCGTGGTCCGGGTGGACGTCAGCGACGACGAGGGCGTGTCGTGGCGGCCCGCGCGCCTGCACGGCGACAGGAGCCCGCACGGGTGGGTCAGGTGGACCTTCGGCTGGGCGCCGCCCGGCGTGGGCGAGGCGGGGCTGCTGGCCCGGGCCGTGGACGAGACGGGCGCCGTGCAGCCGGAGCGGGCGGCCTACAACCACCTGGGGTACGCGTTCGACGCGGTGGTGCGCCACCCGGTCGTCGTGACCTGACCGGCGGCGGGGAGGCCGCGGCCGGACGGGCCGCGCGAAGATCTACTGACAGGGGGCGTGGGTGCCCGCGTAAACGGGCAAAGAATCGTATATGTGGCGAAATCTGGCGCAGATTCGCACGTCACATGGCGCAGTGCTGGTTGACCTGTTGCTCGCCGCCGCCGTCATCGCGTTCACGATCCCGCCGACGGTGATGGGCCACTCCTTCTCGCTGTGGGACGGAGTGCCGCAACCGGTGGAGCTCACCGTCGGATCGGCCACCGCCGCGACGATGCTGCTGCGGCGTTACACCCCCTGGCCGGCGATCGTCGCCGGCGTGCTCTGCGCCTGCCTCGTGGGCGAGACGGTGCCGATGGTCCTCGCCGTCTTCTCGCTGACGGCGGAGCACCGCGCGCGCTCGTGGACGTGCGTGGCGCTGGCGCTCATGGCGGTGTATCTCGTGGTCGACTACGAGAACCCCTACACGGACCGGATCTTCTACCTGAGCGTGGTACGCGCGGTGACGCTCGTCTACCTGCCCGCGCTGGTCGGCACCTGGGTGTACGACCACCGGCGGGGGATCCGCGAGCTGAGGGCCGGGGTGCGTGAGCGCGAGGAGTCGGCCGTCCTGGAGGAGCGGCGCAGGATCGCCCGGGAGCTGCACGACACGGTGACGCACGCGGTCACCGGCATGGTCCTCAACGCCGGTCTCATCCGGGATCCGGTGGATCCCGCCGACATCCCCGATCTCGCCGAGGGGATCGAGGACAAGGGCGTCGAGGCGCTCGGCGAGCTGCGGCAGCTGCTCACCATGCTCCGCCGGGAGGACGTGCCGGTGGTGGAGGGGGCCGAGGCGATCGCCCGCCTGGCCGAGGACGCGAGGGCCGCCGGGCTGCGGGTCGACGTCCGGCTCGACGTCCCCCCGGGGGCGCTGCCGCCGGAGGTGACGCACGTGTGCTACCGGCTCGTCCAGGAAGGGCTGAACAACGTGCGCAGGCACGCCCCCGGCTCCGAGGTCCGCATCGCCGGCGCGATCGAGCAGGGCCATGTGGACATCTCCGTGGTCAACACCGCGGGCCGCCCAGTGGGTGGCACAGTGAGTGGCACAGGGGGTGGCGCAGCGGGCGGCAAGGGCGGCCCGGCGGGCGGTACGGGGCCCGGCGGACGCGCGGCGACCAGGACGCCGCTGCTCGGCGGAGGCTACGGCCTCCCCGGCATCAGGGAGCGCGTCAGCCTGCTGGGCGGCAGCCTCACCGCGGGACCTACCCCCGACGGCGGCTTCGTCCTCGCGGCCCGGCTGCCGCTCGAACCCCCCGGGAAACAGGCCGACCTCCGTCAGAGACGGACCGTCCGCGGCTGACCGCGCGTGCCGACCGCGGCCGACGGTCACGCGGGCCGGTCACACGGGCCGGTCGCGCGGGTCGAGCCGCGACGCGGGTACGCGCGGCCGGTGACGCGGTGGGCCCGCCCGCGGAGCACGTGCCTTCCCTTCACCGGAGAGGCGATCTCCCCGTGCCCTTCCTGTGCGCCCGGACGCGCCACACGACCAGGGCGATCACGACGGCCCCGGCGACCACGGCCGCGGCCACGCCGCCGACGGCCGACTCCACCCGCCGGTACGCCGCGCCGGCGAAGTAGCCCAGGAGGGTGTAACCGACCCCCCACAGCACCCCGCCCACCACGTTGAACAGCAGGAATCGCCGGTACTCCATCCGCGAGACCCCGGCCAGCGTGGGAATCAGGGCCCGCAGGAACGCGACGAACCGGCCGAGGAGCACCGCCTGGGGCCCCCACCGGCGGACCAGCTCCCGGGCCCGCTCCACCCGCTCCCGGCGGCGGCGCAGCGGACGCGCGCCGAGGACGCCGGGGCCGATGCGACGGCCGACGGCGTACCCCACGCTGTCGCCCGCGACGGCGGCCAGCACCGCCACGAGCGCCAGCCAGTACACCGAGAGCCTGCCCTGGCCGGCCAGCACGCCCCCCAGCACGACGGCCGTCTCACCCGGGATCACGAACCCCACGAACAGCGCGTCCTCGGCGAAGACCAGAGCGGCCACGACCCCGTAGACCGCGATGCCCGACAGGCCCGAAAGCCAGTTGATGATCGCATCCACGTGTCCTCCAGACGGCCCCCGACCGACATGGTCACACGGTCGTGCTCAGGGGGCCGTCCTCCGCCCGCGCGTCGGCGAGGCGCCGCCGCCCGGCGCGGGCCTTCTCAGGCGACCGGCACGTCGGCGGGCACGCGGACGGCGGTGAAGGTCGTCCGGCGGCGGAGGCGGAAGCCGAGCGCCTCGTACAGGCGGATGGCGTCGGTGTTGCTCTCGGCGGCGTGCAGGAACGGGATCTCGCCGCGGGCCCGGATGCCGGCGGCGACGGCCAGCACCAGCCGGGCCGCCAGGCCCTGCCGGCGGAAGGCCGGGTCGGTGCAGACGGCGCTGATCTCCGTCCAGCCGGGCGGGTGCAGCCGTTCCCCGGCCATCGCGACCAGCGCGCCGCGGCGGCGGATGCCCAGGTAGGTGCCGAGTTCGATGGTGCGCGGCCGGAACGGGCCGGGCTGGGTGCGCTCCACGAGGTCCAGCACGTCGGGCACGTCGGCCGCCCCTAGGCGGACGGCTTCGTCGTCCCGGACGGGGACCACGCCGTCGCCGACCAGTTGCACGCCGGCGCCCTGCATCACCACCTCCCACCCCGGAGGAGGGGTCACGCCGGTGACCGGGATCGTCGCGCCGGGCCCGGCGAGCACGGCGAGGTCGTTCCAGTCGCCGGGGCCGGGATCGTCGGGCAGGGTGTGGAAGGGGGAGACGTCGCCGGGGTAGCGCAGCGCGTTGCCGTGCCGTTCGGCGAGGTGGGCGTGGGGTCCGGTGAGCGACGCCCAGACGGGGTTGTCGAGGGGGTGCCGGTCGCTCATCGCGCCTCTCCCCGTGTCATGCCGGTTCCTGCCGTGCCGTGCTGATGGGGGGACAGGTATGCCTTCGCCATCGGACCTCCCGCCGTTCGTGCGTCTGACGATGCGTGCATAAACCTACTAAACAAGTAGGTCTTGACGGTATATCGGGCTTGCCCCCAAGATGAGGACGAGATCAGGCGCGGCCGCCGCGAGGGCCGATCCCGGCCCCGGGCCCCGCGCCGCCGGCAGACATCCATCCACTCGCCACCCCGGAGGCACGATGACCGCTCCTGTCGTGCTGGAGGAGACGACGGCGGAGTCCGCCGCCCTGACCGTGGTCAGGGCGCGTCACCCCGGACGCTGGATCGCCGGCGCCGCGGTGGCGGTGCTGCTCGCGATGGCGGGCAACGCGCTGGTGACCAACCCGGCCTGGGACTGGCCGGTCGTCGGCGAATACCTGTTCCATCCCTCGGTGCTGCACGCGGTGCTGTTCACCGTGGAGCTGACCGCGCTCGGCATCGCGCTCGGCTTCCTGCTGGGGACCGTGCTCGCGCTGATGCGGCTGTCGCGCGTCCCGCTGCTCGCGTCGGTGGCGTGGGGCTACGTGTGGCTGTTCCGCTCGGTGCCGCTGATCCTGCAGCTGCTGTTCTGGTACAACCTCGCCGCCCTGTACAAGCAGATCTCCTTCGGGGTGCCGTTCGGGCCGGCCTTCCTCTCCGTCGGCACGATGGACCTGATCGGGCCGGTGACGGCCGCCGCGCTCGGCCTCGCGCTGCACCAGGCGGCGTACGCCGCCGAGATCGTGCGCGGAGGCTTCCTGTCGGTGGACCCGGGCCAGCTGGAGGCGGCCGCGGCGCTCGGCATCCCGAGGGCCCGGCAGATCCTCCGGATCCAGCTTCCGCAGGCCATGCGGTCGATCGTGCCGGCGGCCGGCAACGAGATCATCGGCCTGGTCAAGGGCACCTCGGTCGTCTACATCATGGCGCTGCCCGAGCTCTTCTACCAGGTGCAGGTCATCTACAACCGGACCGGCCGGGTGATCGCGATGCTGCTGGTGGCCGCGATCTGGTACCTCGTCCTCACCACGGTGCTCTCGGTCGGGCAGTACTACGTGGAACGCAGGTTCGGCAGAGGCCTCGCGCGGCCGGGGCCCTCGGCGCGGATGCGGCGCCTGCGCCAGGCCCTCGCCGTACGGCGGGCCGCCCCCCGGCGAGCCGGCGGCGGCGAAGGGGGACCGCGATGAGCGGCGAGTTCATGGTCGACGTGCGCGGCGTCCACAAGAGCTACGGCTCGCTGGAGGTCCTGCGCGGCGTGGACCTGCGGGTCCGGCCCGGCGAGGTGACGGTGATCATCGGCCCTTCGGGGTCGGGCAAGTCGACGCTGCTGCGCGGCATCAACCACCTGGAGAAGATCGACCGCGGGTACATCGCCATCGACGGCGAGTTCGTCGGCTACCGGCGCTCGGGGAACCGCCTGCACGAGCTGAAGGAGCGCGAGATCCTCCGCCGGCGCACCCACATCGGCTTCGTCTTCCAGAACTTCAACCTGTTCCCCCATCTCACGGTCCGGCAGAACGTGACCGAGGCCCCGCTCTCCGCCCAGCGCCGCCCCCGTGACGAGGTCGAGGCGCTGGCGGCCGAGCTGCTGGAGCAGGTGGGGCTGTCCGGCAAGGCCGACGCCTACCCGCGGCAGCTGTCCGGGGGACAGCAGCAGCGCGTCGCGATCGCCCGGGCGCTCGCCCTGCGGCCCAAGGTGGTGCTGTTCGACGAGCCCACCTCGGCGCTCGACCCGGAGCTGGTGGGCGAGGTGCTGGAAGTCATGAAGACGCTCGCCCGCGGCGGCACCACCATGATCGTCGTCACGCACGAGATCGGCTTCGCCCGCGAGGTCGCCGACACCGTGGCCTTCATGGACGCCGGCCGGATCGTCGAGCAGGGCCCGCCCCCGCGGGTGCTCGACCGGCCGGAGCACGACCGCACCCGTGCCTTCCTCGGCAGGGTGCTCTGACTGGCGAGCCCCGCGAAGAGGCGACGCGTAAAGACCTCAAGAAGCCCCGAGAAGCCCCGAAGGAAAGCGCATGTCATCCGCACCCCGGTCAGCCGTACTCGCCGTGTCCGCACTGCTGCTGCTCGCGGCCTGCGGCACGGGCTCCGACAGACCCGCGACCGGCGCCGCCGCCGCGGCCGCCGAGGCGGCGCCGGTCGGCTTGAAGATCGACACAAGCCCGCGGCAGGACCGGATCCGGGCCGCGAAAGTGGACGCGATCGCCGCGGAGGTTCCCTCCGCCGTCCGGGCCAGGGGAGAGTTCCTGGTCGGCACCTCGACGTTCGAGCCGCCGCTGTCCTTCGTCGCCGACGACAACGTCACGCCGATCGGGGTGGAGGAGGACATCGCCTCCCTCGTCGCCGACGTGCTCGGCCTCAAGCCGCGCATCGAGCCCACCTCGTGGGAGAACCTGTTCCTCGCGGTCAGGTCCGGCAAGTACGCGGCCGGGTTCTCCAACGTCACCGTGACCGAGGAGCGCAAGGACGTCTACGACTTCGCCACGTACCGGCTGGACCAGCTCGCCTGGGAGGTGCCGAAGGACAGCCCCGTCACCTCGATCACCAAGCCGGCCGACGTCGCCGGGCTCACCGTGGCCGTGGGATCCGGCACCAACCAGGAGAAGATCCTGCTGAGCTGGGACAGGCAGAACCGTGCCGCCGGGCTGAAGCCCGTCCAGATCCAGTACTACAAGCAGGCGGCCGACACCTACCTGGCCCTCAGGTCAGGCCGGATCCAGGCGTACTTCGCGCCCAACCCCACCTCCGCGTACCACGCCGCGGTGAGCGGCGAAACCAAGATCGTCGGCACCTACTCCGGTGCGGGCCCCACGCTCCAGGGGCTCATCGCCGCCATGACCCAGAAGGGCAACGGCCTGGCCAAGCCGATCAGCGACGCTCTCAACGCCCTGATCAAGGACGGCTCCTACGGCAAGGTCCTCGCCCGCTGGGGCCTGTCCACCGAGGCCGTCGACGAATCCCAGGTCAACCCGCCCGGCCTGCCCCGCGAGCAGTAGGCAACCCGTCCCGTCCCGCCGGTGTCCGTCAGGAGGGTCCCGCGGCGTTGGCGACCGCCGCGGCGGCCGGTTCGGCGGCCCGGAGGCGGGGGAGGACGTACTCGCCGACCCGGTACGCCTCCTCGAGGTGGGGCCAGCCGGACAGGACGAACTCGCCGACGCCCAGCGCCGCGTACTCGCGGAGCAGCGCGGCGACCTCGTCGTAGGAGCCGACGAGGGCGGTTCCGGCGCCCTCGCGCACCAGGCCGACGCCGGCCCACAGACCCGGGTGGATCTCCAGGTCGCGCGTGTCCCCGCGGTGCAGGTCGACCATGCGGCGCTGTCCCACCGAGTCGTAGCGGGCGAAACGCCGCTGCGCCTCGGCGACGCGCGCCGGGTCCATCCCGGCCAGCAGCCGCTCCGCCTCGGCCCAGGCCTCGGCGCCGGTGTCGCGGGCGATGACGTGCACGCGCAGGCCGTACCGCAACTCGCGGCCCGCCGACGCCGCGAGGTCGCGCAGCCGGGCGATCCTCTCTGCGATCGCCGATGGCGGTTCCCCCCACATGAGGGCCACGTCGGCGTGGCGGGCGGCGACCCGTTCGGCGGCGGGGGAGGCGCCGCCGAAGTAGACGTCCGGCGCCGGGTCGAGCGGCTCGGCGAGCCCGCCTCCCTCGACGCGGTAGTGCTCGCCGTGGTGGTCGAAGGGGGTGCCCGCCCAGGCGCGGCGCAGCACGTCGAGGAACTCGCCGGTCCTCGCGTAGCGGGCGTCGTGGCCGAGGAAGTCGCCGTACGCGCGCTGCTCGACCGGATCTCCGCCCGTGACGACGTTCAGCAGCAGCCGCCCGCCGGAGACGTCCTGGAACGACTGCGCCTGCTGGGCCAGCAGGGTGGGCAGGGCGTACCCGGTGCGGAAGGCGACCAGCGTCTTGAGGCGCTCGGTGTGCTGGGTCAGCGCGGCGCACACGATCCAGGGGTCCGGGCAGCCCGCTCCGACGGGGGTGAGCGCGGCCTCGAACCCGGCGTGCTCGGCGGCTCTGGCCACCTGCGTCAGGTACGCGACGGTGGCGGGACGCGCGGCGGGGCGGAAGCCGTCGGTGGTCATGATGGCGGAACGGACGTCGTGGCCGTCGCCGGTCGTCGGCAGGAACCAGTGGAAGCGCATCAGGTCACCTCGTCAGCGGATGAGGACCGGCGTACGGTATCGATCAAAACCACGCCAAACAGACCGATTTAGTCGGGAATGCTACCGGATCCGCCTGGTGACGGTGACCTTCCTCCGATCTTCCCCGAACGTGTGTCGCGAACGTATCGGGAAGCGCATACGCCGCCGCAACGGCCCGGCCTCTTCAGTGGGAGCGATGCGCGGCGCGTCGCTGAGAGCGCCGGTTCCCCACCGGAAAGGACCGTGTGCATGAACTCGGATTCGGTACGTGATGTCGGCCGGCGGCAGCTGGTCAAGTGGAGCGGTCTGGCGGCCGCCGGTGTGGTCGCGGCCGGCGGAGCGCCGGGAACGGCCACGCCGCCTCGGCACCGGCCGGGTCGTCCCACGGCGGCCCAGGACGGGCGCGACCGGATCCCGCCGGACACCCTGCCCGGCGGAGCCTACGACCGGTACGTGGCCCGGCTCGCCGCCGAGGGCAGGTTCTCCGGCGTGGTGCTGCTGTCACACCGGGGCCGGACGGTGCTGTCTCGCGGCTACGGCATGGCCGACGAGAAGAGGAGGATCCGCAACCGCGAGGACACGGCGTTCGCCCTCAGTTCGGCGGGCAAGCCGTTCCACGCGGTGGCCATCCTGCAGCTGGCCCAGCAGGGCAGGCTGAAGCTGACGGACACGGTGGGAACCCATCTGACGGGCTTCGCCGAGGACATCGCCGATCGGGTGACCATCCACCACCTGCTGTCCGGCACCTCCGGGCTGGACATGCCAGCAGAGGACGTGCAACGCGTCTTCCGGAGCCGGGACGAGGTGCACGAGTATCACGAGCGGCGGGTCCGGCAGGCGAGACTGACAGGCGTCCCGGGCCTTCCCGGCACCGGCCACCAGGAGGCGGAGACCACCATCCCCGCGCTGATCGTGGAGGCCGTGTCCGGCACGACGTACTGGGACTACGTCCAGGAGCACATCTTCAGGCGCTGCGGCATGACCGGCTCGGCGTTCCACACCAGGCCGCAGTGGCTCACCGGCGAGCACATCGCCCACCCATACATGGAGGTGGCCGCCGGCGGCGTCGTGGACGCCCTCGGCAACCTGGACAAGGGCAGCCCGTACCCGTACATCCTGGGCAAGAACCCGGGCCGCGCCTTCATCGACGCCCCCGGGGACGGCGGCTTCGCCACGGCGCCGGATCTGGTCCGGTTCGCGCGGGCGCTGAGCGACGGCACGGTGCTGGACCGGCCCTGGGCCGACGTGCTCACCGCGGCCAAGACCCCCCTCGGGCCGGCGTCGTTCGCCGCGTACGGGATCGCGATCGACATCGTCGAAGGCCAGTGGGCGTACCAGCGTTCCGGCGGCAACCCCGGTGTCGGGGCCAACTGGAGCATCTACCCCGACACCGGCTGGGTGGGCGTCATCCTCACCAACCACGACGGCGCGCCGCTGGTCGACATCATCGGGCAGGAGCTGCGGGCCGTCACCGGGGCCTCGCCCGGCGGTGGGACGGGCGGCGGGGCGGGCGGCTGAGGCGCCGGACGACGCCGGCGTTCCGTGTATCGCGGACGTATGCGGAATCGCATACGCCGTCGCAACGGCTCTCCGTCTCCAATGGAGGCATGAACCACCACGCATCCCCGTCAGCGTCGCCCCGCCGCACGAGCCGGATCGTGCTCGCCGGCCTGGCGATCCTCGGCCTGGCGAGCGCCGTGTTCGCCGTGCGGCGGCCGCTCGTGATGACCGCTCCGGCATGCCTGGCCGGACGGTGGCACGGGTGCCTCGACACGGAGAACGGCGTGCTGTTCATGATGCTGGCCGGGCTGCCGGCGGCCGCTCTGGTGACGTGGGGTCTGGCGCTCCTCCAGCAGGCCGCCGGCGTCACCTCGGCGTGGCGGAGGTCGCTGGCCGAGGTGGGGATGGTCTACGGGACGGTGCCGTTCGTGTGGCTCACCCTGATGCCGGGCCCGGGGGCCGGCATCGTCCCCGGCCGGGTGAGCCTGATCCCGCTGCGGGACCTGGTCACGATGGGGCCGATCGGGATCGGCGGCAACCTGCTGATCTTCGCGGCGCTGGGGTTCTTCGCGCCGCTGCGCTTCGCGGCGCTGGCGTCCGTGCCGCGGATCCTGGCGCTCGGGGCGGGCTGCTCGGCCGTGGTCGAGACCCTGCAGTACGTCCTGCGGCTCGACCGGGTGTCGTCTGTGGACGACGTGCTGGTCAACGCCGCAGGCGCCGTGCTCTTCGGGCTCGTGTCGCGCCGCTGGTGGCGCCCGGAGGCGTCACCGGACCGGCCCCGCCCCGCGCCGGCGCCCGCACCGGCAGACTGAGCCGTATGCGCGTGCTGATAGTGGAGGACGAGCCCTACCTGGCCGAAGCCGTCCGGGACGGTCTGCGGCTGGAGGCGATCGCCGCAGACATCGCCGGCGACGGCGACTCGGCCCTGGAACTGCTCAGCGTCAACTCCTACGACATCGCGGTCCTCGACCGCGACATTCCCGGTCCCTCCGGCGACGAGGTCGCCCGGCACATCGTCGCCTCCGGAAGCGGCATCCCGATCCTCATGCTCACCGCCGCCGACCGGATCGACGACAAGGCCTCCGGGTTCGGGCTCGGCGCCGACGACTACCTCACCAAACCGTTCGAGCTCCGGGAGCTCGTCCTGCGGCTGAGGGCGCTCGACCGCAGACGCGCGTACGCCCGGCCCCCGGTTCGCGAGATCGCGGGCCTGCGGCTCGACCCCTTCCGCCGGGAGGTCTTCCGTGGCGGACGCTACGTCGCGCTCACCCGCAAACAGTTCGCCGTGCTGGAAGTCCTCGTCGCCGCCGAGGGCGGGATCGTCAGCGCCGAGGAGCTGCTGGAACGGGCCTGGGACGAGAACGCCGACCCCCTCACCAACGCCGTGCGCATCACCGTCTCCGCACTGCGCAAACGGCTCGGCGAACCATGGGTCATCGCCACGGTGCCCGGTGTCGGCTATCGGATCGACACCGGCATCGCCACGGGAACGGGCCCCGGCAGCACGCATGGATAGGCGCCCAGGGCTCAGCACCAGGCTGAAACTCACCCTCAGCTACGCCGGATTCCTCCTGCTCGCCGGCGCCCTCCTGCTGGCGGTGGTGTGGGTGTTCCTGCTGCGTTACGTGCCCGACGGCGCGCTCGGCACCGGGCCGGGGGCCGCCCCGCCCGGGGCGGCGCCCCTGCGGTTCATCCCCAACCGCACCGACCTCCAGCGCGCCTTCGTCCCCCGCGCGGGCCAGGCACTGGCCTTTCTGCTGGCGTTCGGCCTGCTGGGCGGATGGCTCCTCGCCGGCCGGATGCTCGCGCCGCTCACCCAGATCACGGACGCGGCCCGGCGGACGACCGCGAACGGGTCGCTGTCCCACCGGATCCGCATGAAGGGCCGCCGGGACGAGTTCCGGGAGCTCTCCGACGCGTTCGACTCGATGCTCGACCGGCTCGAGTCCCACGTCGCCGAGCAGCGGAGGTTCGCCGCGAACGCCTCCCACGAACTGCGCACGCCGCTGGCGATCTCGCGGACGCTCCTCGACGTGGCCCGCCGGGACCCCACGCGGGACCGGGACGAACTCCTCGATCGCCTGCACACCGTCAACCAGCGGGCGATCGACCTCACCGCGGCCCTCCTGCTGCTCAGCCGCGGCGACCGCGGCGACTTCACCCGGGAGAGCGTCGACCTCTCCCTCGCCGCCGAGGAGGCCGCCGAAACGCTGCTCCCGCTCGCCGAACAACGCCGGATCACGCTGAACGTCACCGGCGGGGCGGCCCGGACCGAGGGCTCCGCCGAGCTCCTGGCGCGGATGGTGACGAACCTCGTCCAGAACGCGATCGTCCACAACCTCCCCGCCGGCGGCACCGTGACGGTCCACACCGAGGCGTACGGCGGCACCAGCCTGCTGCGGGTCGAGAACACGGGCCGCCCGCTCCCGCCGGAACTGATACCGACCCTCATCGAACCCTTCCAGCGCGGCACGGAACGCGTGCGCACCGACGAGCACGCCGGCGCCGGTCTCGGCCTGGCCATCGTGCACAGCGTCGTCCGCGCCCACAACGGGAGCCTCGATCTCGCCCCCGGCCCCCACGGCGGGCTCCTCGTCACCGTACGGCTTCCCGGCGCGCCGTAGGCACGGCCGCCCGGTTCGCCCCCGGCCGCTGCCGCGGGGCCGTGCCACTCGTCGTCACCGGACCGCCGCTCCTCGCGGAAAGGCCGGAATCCCCGGCGAAAGCGTGTTGACAGGTTACCCTAGTTTTCCTACTTTATTTATAGGTATTGAGCGCCGACGCCAAGCCCCGGCTCGTCGGCCGGCAACCCTCGCACCGCGCGGGGTGCCCCGGGGAAAACCTGGCGGCGTGGCAGTCGCGCCGCAAGCGCGGGCCCCATCGGGGCTCCTGGTCATGGGGGCGTGCGCGGCACGCTCTCCGGGAGGCGGCATGGCCACTCACGGGGAGTTTCGGGCGGGCACAGGCCGGGACACGCCGCCTCCCCACTCCGCCGTCCCGTCTTGAACACCGAAAGGCTCTCCCCGATGTCCACGAACACGCGCTTATCCATCGGCGTCTCGCTTCTGGGGGTCCTCGCCCTCGCCGCCTGCGGCACGACGGGCAAGGACACCGCGGCGGGCAAGGCCCCCGCCGGGCCGGTCAAGGGCGGCACGCTGACGTTCGCCGTCAACACCGAGCCCTCCACCTGCCTCGATCCCCATCAGAGCCCCGCCGACGTGGCCGGCCTGTTCACCCGGCCCGCCCTGGACTCGCTCGTGTCGCTCGACACCGAGGGCAAGATCCACCCCTGGCTCGCCACCAAGTGGACCGTCTCGCCGGACCAGAAGACCTACACCTTCACCCTGCGCGACGGCGTGAAGTTCTCCGACGGCACGCCCTTCGACGCGGCGGCGGTCAAGGCCAACCTCGACCACATCGTGAACCCCGCCACGAAGTCGCAGCTCGCCGCGGGATACATCGAGCCGTACAAGGGCAGCGAGGTCGTCGACCCGCACACGGTGAAGGTCCACTTCAGCAGGCCGTACTCGCCCTTCCTGTCCGCTCTCGCCACCGCGTACTTCGGCATCGAGTCGCCGCGGTCGCTGAAGCAGCCGCAGGACGCGCTGTGCAAGAAGGTCGTCGGGTCCGGGCCGTTCGTGATCGACGAGTACGTGGTGCAGAAGGGCATCACCTACCACCGCAACCCCGGCTACGCCTGGGCGCCGGAGGGCGCCGCGCACACCGGGGAGGCGTACCTGGACAAGCTGGAGATCAAGGTCATCACCGAGGACTCCGTCCGGCTCGGCGCGCTGACCAGCGGGCAGGTCGACGGGATCGCCAGCGTGCCGCCGGTGAACGTCAAGCAGGTGCAGGGCGACCCCCGGCTGACCGTCACCACGCGGCAGGCGCCGGGCGGCAACTACAACTACTACCCGAACACGACCTCCGGGCCGTTCGCCGACAAGCGGGTCCGGCAGGCGTTCCGCGACGGCATCGACTTCGCGACGATCGTCAAGAACCTCTACTTCGGGGCGTTCCAGCCCGCGGCGGGCCCCATCTCCCCGTCGACCGACGGGTACGACAAGACGCTCGAAGGAAAGACGAAGTACGACCCCGCGGCGGCCGCCCGGCTGCTGGACGAGGCCGGCTGGTCGGGGAAGGACGCCGAGGGCTACCGGACCAAGGACGGCAGGCGGCTGACGATCCGCTGGGGGTTCCTCAAGGCGTTCGCGCGTGAGCAGCGCGACACGCTGGCCGAGCAGATCCAGGCCGAGGCCAAGAAGATCGGCTTCGAGATCCAGTTCGTCTCCGGCACGGTCAACGAATGGCTGGAGAAGTATCCCAAGGGCGACTACGACCTCATCGACTTCAGCTGGCAGCGCGCCGACGGCGACACCCTGCGCAACCTGTTCGACACCTCCGCCATCCCCACGGCCGCCAAGTTCGGCCAGAACGCCGCCCGCCTGTCCGACAAGGACGTCGACGGCTGGCTGAGCGACGCGCTGGACACGACCGACCAGGCCAAGCGGGCCGAGCTGTACGCCAAGGTGCAGCAGCGGGTCACCGACGAGGCCGCGGTCTTCCCGGTGTACGTGTTCAACTACCTGCTCGGGACCGGCAAGAAGGCCCACGACATCGGCTGGGAGCCGCAGGCGTACCCGACCTTCTACGGCGCCTGGGTCGAGCAGGCATGACCGCCGTCGCCGTACCGGCCACCCGGGCCCGCGCCCGGGTGGTCCGCCCGGTGCTGGTGCGGCTGGGCACGTCCGTCCTGGTGCTGTGGGGCGCGGTGACGGTCGCGTTCGCCGGCCTCCACCTCACCCCGGGCAACGTCGTCGACCTGCTCATCGGCAGCAGCACCGTCACACCCGAGGTCCGCGCCCGGATCATCGCCGACTACGGGCTGGGCCGGCCGCTGCCCGCCCAGTACGCCGCCTACCTGGGCCGGGTGCTGCACGGCGACCTGGGCCAGTCGTACCAGCTGCACCAGTCGGTCGCCTCGGCGATCGGCGAGCAGGTCGGCTCGTCCGTCCAGCTCATGCTCTCGTCGTTCGTCCTGGCGGTCGTGGTCTCGGTCACGGTCGCGGTGCTGACCGCGGGCCGCCGGTGGGCGCGGGCGGTGTTCTCCGGCATCGAGCTGGTCGGCATCTCCATCCCGTCGTTCTGGGCCGGGATCCTGCTGCTCACCGTCTTCTCGTTCGGGCTGGGGATCTTCCCCGCCACCGGCGGGGACGGCCTGGAGAGCCTGGTCCTGCCGTCCGTCGCGATGGCGATCCCGGTCGTCGCGACGCTGAGCCAGGTGCTGCGCGAGGGACTGGAGCTCACGCTGGAGGAGCCGTTCGTGCTCACCGCCCGCTCGCGCGGCATGTCCGACCTGGGCGTGCGCCTGCGGCACGCGCTGCGGCACGCCCTGCTGCCCACAGTCACCCTGGCCGGGTGGATGGTCAGCTTCCTGTTCGGCGGGGCCGTGATCATCGAGTCGGTCTTCTCCCGGCAGGGCATCGGGCGGCTGACCCTCGCGGCCGTCGGCAACAAGGACCTGCCGGTCGTGATGGGCGTGGTGCTGATCGCCTCGCTGCTCTACGTCGTCATCAACATCCTGCTCGACCTGCTCTACCTGGCCATCGACCCGCGACTGCGAGGTGCCTGAGTGACCACGTCCACCCTTGTCGCACCCGCCGTGGTCGTGGGGCGCGGACGGCGGCGGCGGGTGCCGCGGGCCGGCGTCTGGGCCGCCTCCGCGTTCCTGCTGGCCGTGACCGTGGTCGCGGTGGCGCCCGGCCTGGTCGCGCACGGCTCGCCCGACCTCACCGACGCCGTCGCGGCGCTCCGGCCGCCGGGCGGCGGGCACCCGCTGGGCACCGACGCCAACGGTCGCGACATCTTCACCCGGATCGTGTACGGAACGAGGCCGTCGGTGCTGGCCGGGCTGGCCGCCACCGCGATCGCGGTGACCGGCGGCACCCTCGTCGGGCTGCTGGCCGCGCTCGGCGGCCGGGCGCTCGACGAGGCCGCCATGCGCCTTGTCGACATCCTGCTCTCGCTGCCGGGACTGCTGCTGGCCCTGCTGGTCATCGCCGTCGTCGGGCCGGGGACGCTCAACGCGGTCTTCGCCATCGCCGCCTACACGCTGCCCGGCTACGCGCGCCTGGTCCGCGCCCAGACCATGGTCATCCGCAGGTCCGGGTACGTCGAGGCGGCCGTCTCGCTCGGGCTGACCAGGGCCGGGATCGTCACGCGGCACGTGCTGCCCAACGCGTTCGCGCCGCTGCTGGTGGTGGCCACGATCGAGGTGGGCACCGCGCTGGTCGCGGCGTCGTCGCTCAGCTTCCTCGGCCTCGGCCCGAAGCCGCCCGCCCCGGAGTGGGGGGCGATGCTGTCGGCCGGGCGCGACTACTTCTCCGTCGCCTGGTGGGTCGCGGTCTTCCCGGGGCTGGCCATCACGCTCACCGTCCTTTCCGTCACGGTCGTCGGCCGCCATTTGCAGCGGCGCGTCGAAGGGAGACTGTCGTGACCGAACAGCGGGTCACCCCGATCGTCGAGGTGTCCGATCTGCGGGTCTCGTTCGGCCAGGTCGAGGCCGTCCGCTCGATCTCGTTCACGGTGAGCCCGGGGGAGTGCGTCGCCATCGTGGGGGAGTCGGGCTCGGGCAAGAGCGTCACCGCCCGCACGCTGATCGGGCTGACCGGCCCCGGCGCCGAGGTCACCGCCCGGTCGCTCGTGGTGGCCGGCCGCGACGTCACGGCGTACGGCGAACGGCAGTGGCGGGCGGTGCGGGGCGGCGAGGTCGGCTACGTCCTGCAGGACGCGCTGGTCTCGCTCGACCCGCTGCGCCCGGTCGGCAAGGAGATCGCCGAGACCCTGCGGCTGCACCGGACCGTGCCGCGCGGGGACGTGCGGCGGCGGGTGGTCGAACTGCTGGGCGAGGTGGGGGTGCCGGAGCCGGAACTGCGGGCCGCGCAGTATCCGCACCAGCTCTCCGGCGGGCTGCGGCAGCGGGCCCTGATCGCCTCGGCGGTCGCCTGCGCGCCCCGGCTGCTGATCGCCGACGAGCCGACCACCGCCCTGGACGTCACCGTGCAGGCGCAGATCCTGCGGCTGCTGGCCGAGCGCCGGCGGGCCGGGGCGGGGCTGCTGCTGATCAGCCACGACCTCGCCGTGGTGGCCGAGCTCGCCGACCGGGTGCTGGTGATGAAGGACGGCGTGGTCGTCGAGGAGGGTGTCACCCGTGACGTGCTGGGCGCCCCCCGGCACGCCTACACCCGCCGGCTGCTGGCCGCGGTGCCCTCCGCACACGGCAGGGGCACCCGGCTCACCGTGCCCGAGGACGGCTCGGCGCCGCGTCCGGCGCCGGCCGTGCTGCCCGGCGGGGTGGTGGTCAGGGCATCCGGGCTGGCCAAATCGTTCACCGGGCCGGACGCCCTGGCCCGGGCGGCCGTCGACGGGGTGTCGTTCGAGCTGCGGGCCGGGGAGACGCTCGGGCTCGTCGGCGAGTCGGGCTCGGGCAAGACCACAACGGCCCGCCTGGTGCTGGGGCTGGTGGAACCCGACGCGGGCGAGGTGGAGGTCGACGGGAGGTCCTGGCGGGGGCTGGGGCCCGCCGGGCGCCGGGCCCTGCGGCGGCACATCCAGGTGATCTACCAGGACCCGCTGAGCTCCTTCGACCCCCGCTTCACCGTACGGCGGATCCTCGGCGAGGCGCTCGCCGTGGGCGGCGAGCCGCGCCGGACCCGGCGCGACCGGGCCGTCGAGCTGCTCGCGCGGGTAGGCCTGGACGAGTCGATCCTGGACCGCAGGCCGCTGCGCCTGTCGGGCGGGCAGCGGCAGCGGGTGGCGATCGCCCGGGCGCTGGCCCCCCGGCCCCAGGTGATCGTCTGCGACGAGCCGGTCTCCGCGCTGGACGTGTCGATCCAGGCGCAGGTGCTCGACCTGCTCGCCGACCTGCAGGCCGAGCTCGGCGTGGCCTACCTGTTCATCTCCCACGACCTCGGCGTGATCCACCACGTCAGCGACCGGGTACTGGTGATGAAGGACGGCCGGGTGGTGGAGTCCGGCGACGTCCGAAAGATCTTCACCCAACCGGCCGCGCCGTACACGCGGGAGCTCCTGGCCGCGATTCCCCGGCTGGACCGGACACCCCGGCCGGACGAGGCCCCGCAACCGGACCGGACGGCCCGGCTCGATCATCGGGCGCACGACCGGGAGGCCGTGGCATGACGTACGACATCGCGATCGTCGGGGCGGGCGTGCACGGCGCGGCCGCCGCGTTCCACCTCGCCCGGCGCGGCGTCTCCGTCGCCGTGTTCGACCGGGGCCCGGTCTCGGGCGGCCCCACCGGGCGGTCGGGCGGCATCTGCCGGGCCTACTACACCGACCCGTTCCTGGCGGAGACGGCGCGCGACGGCATCGCGTTCCTCGCCGGCTTCGAGGAGCGCACCGGCGGGCACCAGTCGGGGTTCCGCCGGACCGGCGCGTTCTACCTGCACGGTCCCGGCGACGCCGGGGCGGCCGCCGAGACCGCCGCGCGGCTCGGCGAGCTCGGCGTCCGCAGCGAGCTGGTCGGCGCCGGGGCGCTGCCCGCCCGGCTGCCCGGCCTGGACCTCGACGGCGTCGCCGTCGCCGTCTGGGAGGCGGACGCCGGGTACGCCGACCCGTACGCTGCGACGGTCGGGCTGGCCGCCGCGGCGCGGCGGCACGGCGCGGTGTTCCACCCGCACCGCCCGGTCGTCGCGCTCGCCGAGGAGAGCCGCGGAGCGGCGGTGACCACCTCCGACGGCGTGGTCCACCGGGCCGGGCGGCTGCTCGTGGCCGCCGGGCCGTGGACCGCCGCCCTGCTGCGGCCGCTAGGCGTGGACCTGCCGCTGACCGTGGAGCGGCACGTCGTGGCGGTCTCCGAGCACGACCCCGCCGACGCCGGCGGGCTCGTGCCGCACGTCCTGATCGACCTGCCCGGCGGCTACTACACGACCCCGCAGCCCCGCACGCAGTACCTCACCGGCGGGGTCGTCCCGGCCTCCGCGGCCGATCCGGACGACGTCCCGGGCCCGCGCCCCGACGAGCTGGAGGCGCTCGCCGCGGCCTCCGCCGTGCGCTCCGCGGCCCGCCGCCGCGCCCGGGTGACCGGCGGCTGGGCCTCGCTGTACGACGTGAGCCCCGACTGGCAGCCGGTCACGGGCCAGGTCGGCGAGCACGTCTACGTCGACGCCGGCACCAGCGGTCACGGTTTCAAGCTCGCGCCCGCCTGGGGCGACCACGTCGCCCGGCTGCTGCTCGGCGACCCCGATCCCCGCCTCGCCGCCTTCGGCCCCGGCCGCTTCGCCACCGGCGCGAAGCTGGCCGCCGGGTTCGGGACGGCCAGGATCCTCGGCTGACATCCACGACAAGGAGCCAACCCCCATGACCACCCACGCGCCCGCGTACGCGAGCCCCGCCGACGTCGCCGCCCACGGGCCGTACGGACCGGGCCGGACCGACCGGCCGGGACCCCTCTATCCGTTCCAGGGCCGGATCACCGCCGGCGGGTCCGGCGAGTACCCCGCCGAGCCCGGCCGCTACCACCTGTACGTCTCCTACACCTGCCCGTGGGCGCAGCGCGTCGCCATCGTGCGCGACCTCGCCGGGCTGCGGGACGTCGTGTCGCTGTCGTACGTGGACGACGACCGGGACGCGCGCGGCTGGGCGTTCCGCGAGCGGCGCGGCCCCGACCCGGTCAACGGCTTCACGCTCCTGTCCGAGGCCTACGACGCCACGGAGCCCGGATATCCGGGCCACATCTCGGTGCCGGTGGTGTGGGACCGGCGGACGAACCGGATCGTCAGCAACGACTACGCCGTGATCCCCGCCGACCTCGGCACCGCGTTCGCCGAGTGGGTCGGCTCGGGCGTGGACCTCTACCCGGCGGACCTGCGGGACGAGATCGAGGCGCTGGACGAGGAGATCGCCCGTGACCTCGGCCAGGGCGTGAACCTGGTCGCCAGGGCCTCCACGCAGGAGGAGTACGAGTGGCGGCGCGAGCAGGTCACCGCAGCGCTGGACCGGCTCGACGCCCGCCTGGCCGACCGGCGGTACCTGTTCGGCGACCGCCTCACCGAGTCCGACGTGCAGCTGTGGGTGGTGCTGGTCCGGTTCGACCTGCTGCACAACCCGCTGGCCGGGATCGGCGAGCGGCCGCTGACCGGCTACCCCAACCTCTGGGCGTACGCCAGGGACCTGTACGGCATCCCGGCGTTCCGCGAGACCACCGACTTCGCCGCGTTCCGGCTGCCCGGCCGGCCCGCCGGCTCCGGCGGCGGGCCGGTGCGGATCGAGGTCGCGCCGCACGAGGCGGACTGGGCCGAGCCGCACGGCCGCGAGGCGCTCGCCGGGGAGCACGTGTGAGCACCCCGCGCGCGGCTTCCGGAGACGCCGGGGTTTCCGGAGGCGCGGGGGCCGGGCCCCCTGCGGGGGCGGTGCGCTGGGGGGTCACGCTGCCGCTGGCGGGGCTCGGGCTGCACCGGCACCGGGAGATCGTCGAGGCGCTGCCCTCCCTGGGCTACGGCGACGTGTGGACCGGGGAGGGCGGCGGTTACGACGGCCTCACCGCGCTGACCGCGGCCCTGGCCTGGTCGCCGGGCCTGCGGGCGGGCACGGGGGTCCTGCCGGCCCAGACCCGGGGCCCCGGCGTGCTCGCCCAGACGGCCGCCTCCATGGCCGAACTGGGCCAGGCCGAGGTGCTGCTCGGCATCGGCTCGTCCGTCCCCGCCCACGTCACCGCGCTGAACGGCCGCCCGCACGGACGCCCGTACGCGCACGTGCGGGACCTGCTGCGGTTCCTGCGCCGGGCCTTCGACGGGGAGCATGTCGTGGAGACGTACGAGACCTTCTCGATCGACTTCGAGCTCCGGCGACGTCCCCCGGTGCGGCCGAAGGTCATCGTGGGCGCGCTGCGGCCCGGCATGCTGAAGCTGGCCTTCACCGAGGGGGACGGCGCGATCACCAACGTGCTGGCCGCCCACGAGGTGCCGAGGATCGTCGAGGCCGCCGGGCCGCCCGCCGAGGGGCAGGAACTGGTCGTCAAGATCTTCGTGACGCCGACGGACGACGCGGCGTACGCCAGGGCGGCCGGACGCGCCTTCCTCGGCTGGATCCTCAACCAGCCGCCCTACCGCGCGTTCCACGACTGGCTCGGCCGGGGCGACGCGCTGGCCGCGTCGCGGGCCGCCTGGGACGCGGGGGACCGGCGGGGCGCGGCCGAGGCGCTCCCGGACTCGGTCGTGGACGAGCTGTGGGTGCACGGCTCGCCGGAGGAGTGCCGCGCCCACATCGCGCGGTACCTGCACCCCGGCGTCACCGCGGTCGAGCTCCACGTCACCCCGTCCCCGGAGCTGGACGCGGCCCCCGGCGCGCTGCCGGAGGTGCTGGCCGCCCTGCGGGTCCCGGACGACCACGCCGCGTCCCCGGGACGGAGCTGACCCGCGGATTTGTTAGGGTGCGCGGATGCCCTCCCAGCGCACCCTCCTGCCGCGTTCGACCCCGGCCGCCTCGGGGATGTCGTCCCGGGCGGTCGCCGCGCTGCTGGACCGGCTGGAAGCGCGATCCGCCGAGTGCCACTCCGTCATGGTCGTGCACCACGGTCACGTCGTCGCCGAAGGCTGGTGGGCGCCGTACTCGGCCGGACGCCCGCACCTCCTCTACTCGCTGACCAAGTCGTTCACCTCGGTCGCCGTGGGGCTCGCGATCGCCGACGGGCTGCTCTCGCGGGACGACCGGGTGGTGGACGTGCTGCCCGGCCACGTTCCGGCCGGCATCCCGGAGCAGGCACGCCGCCTCACCGTTCACCACCTGCTGTCCATGACGGCCGGGCACCGCACGGACAGCCTCGCCCAGGCCTGGGAACTGGAACCGGGCGACCTGGTGAAGGGCTTCCTGCGCGTGCCGTTCACCGAAGCCGAGGGAACACGGCACACCTACGACAACACGACCACCTTCGTCCTGGCCCGGATGGTGGAACGGGTCACGGGCCGCGGCCTCCCGGAACTGCTCGACGAGCGCCTCTTCGGGCCGATGGGCGTGGACCACGCCGAATGGGACCGGGTGGCGAGCGGTGCCGCCTTCGGATTCCACGGACTGCACCTCACGACCGAGGCCGTCGCCGCCTTCGGTGAACTGCTGCTGCGCGGAGGCCTCTGGGGCGACCGGCGGCTCGTCCCGCGCGAATGGGTGGAGCTCGCGACCGGACGGCACGTCGACACCCTGCCGTTCGAGGACGGATCAGGGGACGCCGACTACCTCTGCGGTTACGGTTACCAGTTCTGGATGTCGCGTCACGGATACCACGGTGACGGCTCCTTCGGCCAGCAGTGCGTGGTCGTGCCGTCGCACGATCTCGTGGTCGCCGTGACCGGGGCCCATACGCAGGCGCAGGCGGTGCTCGACGCGATATGGGAGTGCCTGCTCCCCGGCACCGGCCACGCGGGAAGCGCCGGGGACGACGAGATCCTCGCCGACCGGCTGCGGCGGCTGTCACTCGCGCCGGTGCCGGGTGCGGCCGCCCCGGAGCGCTCCGCCGAGGCGAGACTCGACGCCTCCGCCGAGGGTTCGGCCCTGCCCGGCGGAACCACGGTGACCGTCGATCCGGTGGACGGTGGATGGCTCCTGCGATTCGGGTCGTTCCTCGCCGTAGAGGCCGGCCACGGCGGATGGCGGGAGAGCTCGCCGCTCGGCCGCCCCGTCGTCGCGACCGGCGCCTGGCAGGGCGACACGTTCGTCGCCGACCTCTACGTCATCACCACCCCGCACCGGGTCCGGCTGGTGGTCGACGCCGGCGCGGGGACGGCGGTGGCGACGTGGAACATCGTGCCCCTGACCAGCCCCGATCTGGTGTCGCATCTGCGGTCGCCGCTGATGACGCGGCCCGACGTGGCGTAGGAGGCGCCGGCCGGGCTCGACGTCAGCGAGGCCGCGGCCGGCGAGCCCGGCGCTCAGACGCCGGCGTCCGCCCACGCCTCGGCGAGCAGGTCCTGGGAGCGGACGCGGTCGGCGTGGTCGTGCGTGATCGTGGTCACCAGGAGCTCGTCCGCGCCCGTCGCCTCCTTCAGCACGCGCAGCCCCTCCACCACCTTCTCGGGGGTGCCCGCGAACCGGGTGTCCACCCGGTCCGCGACGAGTGCCCGGTCCTCCTCGCTCCACTCGTGGGCATACGCCTCCTCGGGAGAGGGATACCGGACGGCGCCCCCGCCGGACCGGATGCTGCGCACCCACAGCCCGTACGGCTCGCCCGCGCGGCGGGCCTCCTCCTCGGTGGGCGCGACCAGGACGTCGGCGGACACCATGACGTGCGGCTCGGGATAGTCCCGGGACGGCTTGAAGGCGTCCCGGTAGGCCTCGACCGCCTCCAGCACGGTGGCCGGGCTCACGTGGTAGTTCGCCGCGAAGGGCAGCCCGCGCTCGGCCGCGACCTGCGCGCTCTGGCCGCCGCTGCTGCCCAGGACCCACAGCTCCACCTCGGCGCCCTCCCCGGGCTGGGCGTGCGCCTCGTGCCCCTCGTCGGAGCGGTAGCGGCCGGCGAGCAGCGCGATGATCTCGTCGACCTGGACGGCGAAGTCGGGCGTCTGTGCGCCGGGCTGCTGCAGCAGCGCGCCGGCCAGGGCGAACAGCGGGTGCTTGGCGAGTGCGGCGAACGAGAACGGCGGCGGGATCAGCAGGCCCCGGACCGTCCGCGCCCCCGGGGCAGGCGGGTCGGCGGGCTGGGGCGCGGCCGGCGGGGTGGTGAGCAGTTCCCGGGCGCGCTGGCCTGAGCGGCCGAGGCCCAGGTCGATGCGGCCGGGATGCAGCGCGTCCAGGGTGCCGAACTGCTCCACCACGGTGAGCGGGGTCTGGTGGCCGAGCTGGACCGCGCCGGAGCCGACCCGGATGCGGCGGGTGGCCGCGGCCACCGCGCCGATGAGGACCGCGGGCGCGGAGCTCGCCACGCCGGGGGTGAGGTGGTGCTCGGCCAGCCAGTAGCGGTGGTATCCGGCGTCCTCCGCCCGGCGGGCGAGGTCGACGGTGTTGCGCAGGGCGTCCCGCGCGGTGGCTCCGGAGGAGATCGGAGCGAGGTCGAGAACAGACAGGCGGGTCATGCGGGTCCTCCGGTGGGGAACGGCCTGCTGGGGATCTCCGCGCGCAGGACGGGAGCGATGTCGCTCTGGAACAGTTCGAGCGACGCCCGGTGCTGCGCGCCGGTCAGCCCGTCGGCCTCCGCCTGCACGTGCAACACCTCGTGGCCGAGCCGCTCGTGGTAGCGGTGCACCTTGTCGATGATCTGCTGGGGGCTGCCGACGAGGATGGAGCTGCGTTCGACGGCGTCCTCCAGCGTGTGGAACACCGGGTCGAGCCCCCGCTTCTCCAGGAACGCCACCCGGGCGTCGAAGATGGGCCGGTAGGTCTCGACGGCGTCCTGCGATCTCGGTGTGGCGTAGTAGCCCGCGCTGCCCGCTCCCACCAGCGCGCCGGCCGGGTCGTGGCCGTAGTGCTCCCACCGCTCCCGGTAGTACCGCACCAGTTCGGCGTACGGCTCGACGGGATTGGTGACGTTGGCGGAGAAGAGGGGGTCGCCGTATCGGGCGGCGAGGTCCACCGACTCCCTGCTGGTGGCGCTGCCGTGCCAGACCCGCACCGGCCGCTGGAGCGGCCGGGGGAGCACCTCGGCCTCGGCCAGGGGCGGCCGGAAGCGGCCCGACCAGGTCACCCGGTCCTCCCGCCAGAGCCGCCGGAAGAGCTCGTAGCCCTCGCGGTTGCGGTCCCACTGGTCCTCGCCGGTGACGTGGAACAGCTCCGCCTGGGCGGTGCCGTTGCCCTTGCCGATCATCAGCTCCAGGCGCCCGCCGGACAGATGGTCGAGGGTCGAGTAGTCCTCGAACGCCCGCACGGGGTCGAGCAGGCTGAGCGTGGTCACCGCGGTGAACAACCTGATCCGGCGGGTCAGCGCCGCGACGTGGCTCAGCACCACGGGCGGGGACGAGGACAGGAACGGCCGCTCGTGCCGTTCCCCGAAGGCGAAGCCGTCGAAGCCGAGTTCCTCGGCGAGTACCGCGCTCGCCACGATCTCGCGGAAGCGCTCCGTCGGAGACCTGAGCTCGCCGGTCAGCGGATGCGGCAGGTGGAACCCGAGCGTCATGGCCAGGAACTTCACGCCCGGACCACCTCCCCGCCCGCGAGCCGCGCAGGGCCGCCCGGAGCGGTGACGCCGCTCACGACGCCGTCGCGTAGCGGTTGGCGGGGCGCGGCAGGCCGAGCCGCCCGCGCAGGTCCCCGGTGTCGTACGCGGTGCGGAACGCGCCCGCCGCCCGCAGTTCGGGCACCAGGCCCCTGGTGATCGCCACCAGGTCGCGGGGCAGCTCGCCCGGCCGGAGGCGGAATCCGTCCAGCCCCGCCTCCCGCCAGCTCAGCAGCAGGCGGGCGAGCGCCTCCGGGGTGCCGGTGAAGATGTGGGCGTCCGAGACGAACTCGCCCCCGTCGAGGTCGTCGAGCCGCGCCTTCCGGTCGGCCGCGCCGCCGGTCTCCAGGAAGACCACCAGGTCCGCGAAGATCTTCAACGGCGGCCCGGCCCGGCCGGTCGCGGCCTCGGCGGCGCGCACCTGCTCGACGATCGCGGAGGCGTCCTCCCGGTCCCGCGGCGTGACGTACACGACGTCGGAGGCCCGGGCGGCGAACTCGTACGGCTGCCTGTCGTGGGCGAGGGAGGTGACCAGCGGCTGCCCCTGCGGCGGGCGCGGCGTGATCGAGGGACCCTTCACGCTGAACCAGGAGCCGCGGAAGTCGATGTAGTGCAGCTTGTCGCGGTCGACGAACCGGCCGGTCGCGACGTCCCTGATCTCGGCGTCGTCCTCCCAGCTGTCCCACAGGCGGCGGACCACCTCCACCGCGTCGGCGGCCTCGCCGAGCAGGTCCGCCACGTGCCGGGTGAAGGCGGGATCGGCGCGGTCGGAGAAGTCCAGCGGAGGCAGGACCCGGCGGCCGAAGTGCGCGGCGTGGTCGGGGCGGCCCGAGACCTGGGGCCGCCACCCGGCCCGGCCGCCGCTGATGTGATCGAGGGAGGCGATGCCGATCGCGACGTGGAACGGCTCGGTGTGGGTCGTGCCGGTGGTGGGCACGAGGCCGATCCGCGAGGTCAGCGGTGCGACGGCGGAGGCGATCAGCACGGCGTCGAGCCGTCCGCGCACCTGGTCGAGCCGCTCGTCGGGTTCGTTCAGGCGGGTCGACTGCAGGCCGAGCGCGTCTTCGAAGGTGACGAAGTCGAGCAGACCGCGCTCGGCCTCCGCGGCGAGGTCCGCCCAGTAGGCGAGGGTGAACAGCCGGTCCGGTCGCGCGCCCTCGGCCCGCCAGGCGGCCGGGTGCCAGCCGGCCCCGTCCAGTGCGACGGCGAGGTGCAGGGTCATCGGTTCTCCTTCGTACGGGGGGCCGGCACGGGGGCGGCCGGGTCGCGGAGGGGCAGGTCGCGGAGGGCGGAGTCACGGGTGCCCAGGTCACGGGGGGCGGAGTCACCGGAGGCCGGGTCGCGCGGGGCGGAGTCACCGGAGGCCGGGTCGCGCGGGGCGAGGCCGAGGTGGTCGCGGAGGGTGGGCCCGGTGTACTCGGTCCGGAAGACGCCCTTCTCCTGCAGCAGCGGGACGACCTTGTCGACCAGGTCGTCCAGCCCGCCCGGGGTCAGGTGGGGCACGAAGATGAAGCCGTCGGCGGCGTCGGTCTGCACGAAGTGGTCGATCTCGTCGGCGACCGCGCGCGGCGTGCCGATGAAGGTCTGCGGCGAGGAGACCTCGATGGCGAGCTCCCGGATCGACAGGTTCTTCTCCTCGGCGAGGGCGCGCCACTTGGCCACCACCTCGCCGCGGTCGCGGCGGAAGGCCGCGTGCCCCCTGGTCACGCCCTCCTCCAGGTCGGGCTCGATGTCGGGCAGCGGGCCGTCCGGGTCGTACGCCGACAGGTCGCGCCCCCAGACGGCCTCCAGGAAGTAGATCGCGGTCTGCGGGCCGACCTGCGCGCGGCGGATCTCGGCGGCCCGTTCCGCCGCCTCCGCGTCGGTGTCGCCGAGCACGTACGTCACCGCGGGGAGGATCTTCAGGTCCTCCGGCCGCCGGCCGTACGCGGCGAGCCGGCGCTTGACGTCCCGGTAGAAGGCGCGGCCCTCCTCCAGCCTGCTGTGCCTGCTGAAGATCACGTCGGCCGAGGACGCGGCGAACTCGCGGCCCTCGTCGGAGTCGCCGGCCTGGATGATCACCGGGTGGCCCTGCGGGCCCCTGGGCACGTTGAACAGCCCCGAGATGTCGAAGTGCCGGCCCTGGTGCCGGAAGGCGGTGACGCCGCCGGGCCGCAGGAACCGCCCCGCCTCCGGGTCCGCGGCCACCGCGTCGGGGGCCCAGGAGTCCCACAGCTCCCTGGCGGTCTCCAGGAACTCCTTCGCCCGGCTGTACCGGTCGGACTCGTCCAGGAAGCCGCCGCGGCGGAAGTTCTCGCCGGTGAAGGCGTCGAAGCTGGTCACCACGTTCCACGCGGCCCGGCCGCCGCTCAGATGGTCGAGCGACGCCAGCCTCCTGGCCACCTCGTACGGTTCGTTGAAGGTGGAGTTCACCGTCGCGGCCAGTCCCAGGTGGGTGGTGACGGCGGCCAGCGCGGCGAGGACGGTCAGGGACTCCGGACGGCCCACGACGTCGAGGTCGTGGATGCGGCCCTTCGCCTCGCGCAGCCGCAGTCCCTCCGCCAGGAAGAAGAAATCGAACTTGCCCCGTTCGGCGGTCCGGGCCAGGTGGCGGAACGACTCGAAGTCGATCTGGCTGCCCGACGCGGGATCGGACCAGACGGTCGTGTTGTTCACGCCCGGGAAGTGCGCGGCGAGATGGATCTGCTTGGTCATCGGGCGCTCCAGGTGACGGAAACCTAGTAACACAGTAGGGATTAAGGGTTTTTGCGTCAATCGTCACCGCCGAACTGATGGGGGAGCGGGCCCTCGGCGGCCGCGAACGCGTCCCGGCGGTCCGGAAAGAGACCCCGGTTGGCCTCTTGACGGGGGGTTGACCTATCCTCTCCGTCACGTCATCGAACTGCTCCAGGGTTGGGCGGGCCGTGAGACGCGGTGACGGACGCGGCGACCGCGACCGGGCGAGCAGTGGCCGGGCCGGCGCTTACGAAGGGGTGGCGTAGTGGCGCTCAGTGACGACGCCGAGCCGGGGCCGGTGACGGCGACCGGCGCCGACGTGTTCACCGCCGACGAGGAGATCGGCCGGGACCTCGCGAAGGTGGACTGGCGGGCGACCCCCCTCGGACCGCCGGACGAGTGGCCGCAGAGCCTGCGGACCGCGGTGAGCATCCTGCTGTCGTCCCGGTTCTCCATGTGGATGGCGTGGGGCCCGGAGCTCACCTTCTTCTGCAACGCCGCCTACCGCCGCGACACCCTGGGGCGCAAGTACCCGTGGGCGCTGGGCCGGCCGGCCAGCGAGGTGTGGGCGGAGATCTGGGACGACATCGGTCCCCGGATCGGCACCGTGCTCGCCACGGGACAGGCCACCTGGGACGAGGCGCTGCTGCTGTTCCTCGAGCGGTCCGGCTACCCGGAGGAGAGCTATCACACGTTCTCCTACAGCCCGCTGCGCGACGACTCCGGCGCCGTGGTCGGCATGTTGTGCGTCGTCATGGAGGACACCGAGCGGGTGGTCGGCGAGCGCCGCATGGCGACACTGCGCGATCTCGGCTCCGACCCCAGCGTGGTCCGCACCGAGCAGGAGATGCTGGCCTTCACCTGCCGCCAGCTCGGCAACAACCGGCGCGACCTCCCGTTCACGCTGACCTATCTCTTCCAGGACGACGGCGGCGCGCGGCTGGCGGGCGTGACCGGCATCTCCGCCGGGCACCCGGCCGCCCCCCTGACCCTGCCGGCCCGCGACTCCGGCGAGGCGGTGTGGCCCATGGCGGCGCCGGCCCGGGGGGAGTCGGTGCTCGTGGAGCTCGACGCCGCCGGGTTCGCCGAGCTGCCGTCCGGTGACTGGCCGGAGCCGCCCGCCCAGGCGCTGCTGGTGCCGTTGCTCCAGCAGGGCAGCGCGCCGTACGGGTTCCTGGTGGCCGCGCTCAACCGGTACCGGCTCCTCGACGAGGGCTACCGGGGGTTCCTGGAACTGGCCGCCGGGCACGTCGCCGCGGGCATCGCGAGCGCCCGCAGCTACCAGGCGCAACAGCGGCGGGCCGAGGAGCTGGCCGAGCTCGACCGGGCGAAGACCGTCTTCTTCTCCAACATCAGCCACGAGTTCCGCACCCCGCTGACCCTGATCATGGGCCCGGTGGAGGAGCTGCGTAACCGCCTGCAGGGAGCCGACCCGCAGGTGCGCGAGGAGCTCGAGGCCATCCGCCGCAACGGGTTGCGGCTGGGCAAGCTCGTCAACACCCTGCTCGACTTCTCCCGCATCGAGGCCGGCCGGATGCAGGCCGGCTACGAGCCCGTCGACCTGGCCGCGGTCACCGCCGAGCTGGCCAGCCTCTTCCGCTCCGCCATCGACAAGGCGGGCCTGGACTTCGAGGTCGACTGCCGTCCCCTGGACGAGCCGGTCTACATCGACCGCGGCATGTGGGAGAAGGTGGTCCTCAACCTGCTCAGCAACGCGCTGAAGTTCACCTTCGAGGGCTCGGTCGGCGTGTCGGTGCGCGGGGGTGACGGTCACGCGGTGGTGACCGTCACCGACACGGGCATCGGGGTCCCGGCCGACGAGGTGCCGCGGCTGTTCGAGCGGTTCCACCGCATCGAGAACGCCCGCTCGCGCTCGAACGAGGGCAGCGGCATCGGCCTGGCGCTCGTGCAGGAGCTCGTCGGCCTGCACGGCGGCACCATCGCGGCCGAGAGCGCCGAGGGCGAGGGCACCCGCTTCACCATCCGCCTGCCGTTCGGCGTCGCGCACCTGCCCGCCGAGGCGATCACGACGACCGCCGGCGGCAGCATGGCGTCCGCCACCGCGGACCCCTACGTCCAGGAGGCCCTGCGCTGGCTGCCCGCGGACGACGCCGCCGCGGCGTCCGGCGGGGACACCATGGAGCTGACCGCCCAGGACCCCTCCGCCGCCCGCCCCGCGGGCGCCCCGGCGCGGGTGCTGGTGGCCGACGACAACGCCGACATGCGCGGATATCTCGTCCGGCTCCTCACGGGCGCGGGTTACCACGTCGACACCGTCGGCGACGGGCAGGACGCGCTGGACGCCATCCGCGCCGACGCCCCCGACCTCGTGGTGAGCGACGTGATGATGCCCCGCCTGGACGGCCTGGCGCTGGTCGCGGCGTTGCGGGCCGATCCGCGCACCGCCGCCGTCCCGGTGCTGCTGCTGTCGGCGCGGGCGGGCCAGGAGGCGTCCATCGAGGGACTGCAGGCCGGCGCCGACGACTACCTCGTCAAGCCGTTCGCCGCCGCGGAGCTGCTCGCGCGGGTGCGGGCCAACATGGAGATGGCGCGGCTGCGTCACCACCAGGCCCGCTGGCGCACGGCGCTGGTCGACTCGCTGCAGGAGGCGTTCTTCGTCTGCGACGAGGACGGCGCGGTCGTCGAGGTCAACAACGCCTTCGCCGAGATGCTCGGGTACGGCCCCGAGGGGCTGCCGTACCGGCCGATCCATCCCTGGTGGCCGGACCGCGAGCTCGACCCCGCCGCCCACCGGCAGGTCGCCGACGCCTTCGCGGGCCTCGTCGGCCCCGGCCAGGGCAGCTACGCCATCCCCGTCACCCACCGGGACGGGCACCGGCTGTGGATCAGCGTCACCTTCAACAAGGCGCAGGACCCCGACACCGGCCGTCAGGTCGTCGTCGGCACCTTCCGCGACGTCACCGCCGAGCACTACGCCATCCAGCGGGAGAGCGCCCTCGCCTCCCTCAGCACGTCCCTGTCCCAGGCCGGGAGCCTGTCCGAGGCGCTGTCCGGGGCCCTGGGGGAGCTGCGGACCCTCTGGCGCGCCCGACACGTGCTGGCCGCCGTCTTCGAGCACGAGGGCGACCCCACCCTGACCGCCACCGACACCTCGCTGCACTGGCGCGCGCTGCCCGCCGGACGCCGCGAGGCCCTCACCGGCCTGCGCCGCCGGCCCCTGCTGACGCCGGTCGCCGACGGCGGCGGAGTCGGCGTGCTGCTGGAGCACCCGGACGGCCCGATGGCGTTGTGGGTCGAGCTGGGCGGCCAGCGGCCCTTCTCCCGTGAGGACGAGCTGCTCCTGTCGCTGCTCGCCGGGCACCTCGCCCAGGGGCTCGTCCGCGCGCACCAGATCGACCAGCAACGCGAGACCGCGATCGCGCTGCAGCGCGCCATCCTCGGCCCCGCCGACCTGCCCGAAGGGTTCGCCGTCCGCTACGAGCCCGCCACCCGTCCCCTGGAGGTCGGCGGCGACTGGTACGACACCATCGCCCTGCCCGGCGGGAACATCGGCATCGTCGTGGGCGACTGCGTCGGGCGCGGCGTGGAGGCCGCCGCCGTCATGGGACAACTGCGCAGCGCGTGCCGCGCGCTGCTCCTGCAGGACGCCAGCCCGGCGCGCACGCTCATGGCCCTGGACCACTTCGCCGCCGGCGTCCCCGGCGCGAAGTGCACCACCGTGTTCTGCGGCGTGCTCGACCCGGAGACCGGGGTGCTGACCTACTCCAGCGCCGGGCACCCGCCGGGCATCCTCGCCCACCCCGACGGCACCACCCGCCTGCTCGAAGACGGTCGGTCGATCCCCCTGGCCGTACGTCCCGGCGCGGCACGCCCGGAGGGACAGGCGGTCATCCCCGCGCGTGCCACGCTCATGCTCTACACCGACGGCCTGGTCGAGCGCCGCCGCAGCCCGCTGAACGCGGGCATCGACCAGGCCAGCCGGGCCGTGCAGGACGGCCGGGACGCCGCCGTCGACGACCTCGCCACGCAGGTGATGGTGCGGCTGGCGCCCGCCGACGGCTACGACGACGACGTCGCCCTGCTGCTCTACCGCCACCCCGCGCCGCTGGAGATGGCCTTCCCCGCCGAGTCGTCCCAGCTGGCGCCCGTCCGCAGGGCGTTGCGGAGCTGGCTCGCCCAGTGCGACCTGCCGGCCCAGACCGTCCAGAACGTCCTGGTCGCCGCCGGTGAGGCGTGCGCCAACGCCATCGAGCACGGTCACCGCGACGCCCCCGGCGACGTCGTCCGCCTGCGGGCCGAGGCCTTCGTGGACAACCTGCGCCTCGTCGTCGCCGACACCGGCCGCTGGAAGTCCCCCAAGGCCGAGGAGAACACCCACCGCGGGCGTGGTGTCGCCCTCATGCGCGCCATGATGCAGCAGGTCACCATCACGCCCGGCCCGTCGGGCACCATCGTCGACATGCACACGAGGATCGCCTGATGACCACGCCCCTCACCCTCACCTCCGGCCGCCGTGCCGACGGCGCCGCGCTGCTGACGGCCACCGGCGAGATCGACATGAGCAACACCGACGCCCTCGCCGAGGCCCTCGGCAAGATCCCGGGCCCTCTCGTGCTGGACCTGACCGCCGTCGAATACCTCGACAGCGCCGGCCTGAGCGTCCTGTTCGCCCACGCCGACCACATCACCCTCATCGCCAACCCGCTGCTCACCCCCGTCCTGGACATCTCCGGGCTCGCCGGTCTCGCTCCCGTGCACACCGCCGAGCACGAGGTCCCCATCTCGTCGTAGGGGCGGCCGCGCGCAGGTGAACGGCGCGTCGCGAGCCGGGAAGGCGCCGGTCAAGACCGGGCAAAGCCCCTCCGGGCCACTCCGCGCGGGCGTTAGCGTCGCGCCGACCAGCCACGCAGCCGCCTCGCCGCCGTCTCTTCAGTCGCCGTGCGGCCGCCGCGTGCGGCCGGTCGCCGTGACCGTACGGGGGGCCGGGCGCCGCCCCGCCATCTCGGGGGGCATGCGTGACTGGTGCAGGGGTGACCGGTGCGGGGGTGACGCGTGCGGGCGTCCCGGGAGCAGGGGTGACAGGACCGCGCAGGACCGTCGCGGTGACCGGGGTGTACGCGATCCTCTGGGGGCTCGTCCTCGCCGGTTGCGCGGCCGTGCCGCCCGCGCCCCGAGCCGTGCCGTCCTCTCCGTCGCTGTCCCCGCCGCCGTCCCCGTCGCGGTCGCAGGGGGCGGCGCCGCCGGAGCGGGAGAGACAGGAGCCCGAGGGAGCGGGGCGGGCCGACGTCTACGCGGCCGACCGGCCCGGGATGCTGAGCCCGGTCGTCAGGGGCTTCCGCTCCCTGGTGTACGTGCCCAACAGCGAGAGCGGCACGGTCGACGTCATCGACCCGGAGACGTACCGGATCGTGCGGCACTTCACCGTCGGGGCGCTTCCGCAGCACGTGGTGCCGTCCTGGGACCTGAAGACCCTGTGGGTGAACAACAACCGGGGCAACACTCTCACCCCCATCGACCCCCGCACCGGCAGACCGGGCCGCCCGGTGCCGGTGGAGGACCCGTACAACCTGTACTTCTCGCCGGACGGCGCGTACGCGCTGGTCATGGCGGAGCGGAACAACCAGCTCGACCTGCGCGACCCGCACAGCATGAAACGGCTGCGCTCGCTGCCGCTGCCCTGCCGTGGCGTCAACCACGGCGACTTCACCGCCGACGGCTCGGTGTTCCTGGCCAGCTGCGAGTTCAGCGGCGACCTCGTCGTCGTCGACTGGCGCACGCCCAGGTTGATCCGCCGGGTCCACCTCGGCCACATGAGCATGCCGCAGGACGTGAAGCTGTCGCCCGACGGCCGCGTCTTCTACGTCGCCGACATGGAACGGCACGGCGTGTGGCTGGTGGACGCGTCGACGTACGAGGTCGTCCGGTTCATGCCGACCGGGCGGGGCGCGCACGGCCTCTACGCCAGCCGCGACTCGCGCCACCTGTACGTGTCGAACCGCGGCGAGGGATCGGTGTCCGTCGTGTCGTTCGCGAAGCGGAAGGTGGTCGACGTCTGGCGGATCCCCGGCGGCGGCTCGCCGGACATGGGCGGCGTCTCGGCCGACGGCACCAAGCTGTGGCTGAGCGGCCGCTACCACGGGGTCGTCTACGTCTTCGACACCCGGACCGGCAGGGTCGTCCGCACCATCCCCGTCGGCGCCGGGCCGCACGGGCTGTGCGTGTATCCGCAGCCCGGCCGCTACTCGCTCGGCCACACCGGCGTCTTCCGGTGAGCCGTCCTTCCGGTGTCCTGCGCCGTCTCCCGCTTCCGCCGGCGCTCACGCGCCCGCGGTGACGGCCCTCAGCTCGTCGAGCGACTCCCGCATGAGCCGCGGCAGGTCCGGGCCGCCGGCGTCGCCGGCCCACCGCTCGAACGCGATCTTGAAGACGGCGATGCCCGCCTCCGCCGCCAGGCTCGCGGCCGGCTCGGCCACGCCACGCCCGCGCAACGCCCCGGCGAGGGACGCGGCGAGCGACGCGAGTTTGATCAGTTCGCGTTCCCGCAGCTCCGCGTGCGCTGCGACGACGGCCTGACGCCGCCGCGCGTACTCCCGGCGCTCCTCGAACATGCCGCCCGCGACGTCGAGGGCCGCGGCGATCGCGTCCATCGGCGCCGTCGCCTCGGGCGCGCCGGCGACGGCGTTCACGAGGAGCTCCTCCAGCGCGCGCGAGCCGTGGAACAGCACCTCGCGCTTGTCGGCGAAGTGCCGGAAGAACGTCCGCTCCGTGAGCCCCGCCCGCCTGGCGATCTCCGCGACCGTGGTCTGGTCGAACCCGCGCTCCGCGTAGAGCTCCAGCGCCGACCGCGCCAGCCGGCCACGCGCGTCCGGCTCCCATCGACCCATGTCCTGATCGTAGCGCGATGACAGTCACTGACATCGTGACGTATGCTGACGACAGTGACTGACATCGATTCTCGTGCGCGTCCGTGCGCCGAGGACGGTCACTCCGTCGGGAGGTTCTCTCATGCGCGTTTTCGTCACCGGGGCGTCGGGCTGGATCGGCTCCGCCGTCGTGCCCGAGCTCGTCGGCGCGGGTCACCAGGTCACCGGGCTGGCCCGGTCGGACGCCTCGGCCGGCGCCCTCGCCCGGGCCGGGGCGCAGGTGCGTCGCGGCACGCTCGACGATCTCGACATCCTGCGGGCCGGGGCCGCCGAGTCGGACGGTGTGATCCACCTCGCGTTCAAGCACGACATCGCCTTCTCGGGCGGCTTCGAGGAGGCCGCCGACGCGGACCGGCGCGCCGTGGAGGCGCTCGGAGACGCGCTCAAGGGCTCCGGACGGCCACTGGTGATCGCGTCGGGGACGCTCGGCGTCGCGCCGGGAGGCGTCGCGACCGAACGGGACGGAGCCGGAGGGCGGGGGAACGAGCCGGGCGCCGCCGCGCTTCCGGGCGGCGGCCTCCGGGGGCGGATGGGGACGGCGCTGCTGACGCTCTCCCTGGCCTCCCACGGCGTACGGTCGTCGGTCGTGCGCCTTCCTCCGACGGTGCACGGTGAGGGGGACCCCGGCTTCATGGCGGTCCTGGTCGGCATCGCCCGTCAGAAGGGCGTCTCCGGCCACGTCGGCGACGGGTCCAACCGCTGGCCCGCCACGCACCGGCTCGACGCCGCGCACCTGTTCCGCCTGGCGCTGGAGAAGGCCCCGGCGGGGTCGGTGCTGCACGCCGTCGCCGAGGAGGGCGTGCCGATCCGGGCCGTCGCCGAGGTGATCGGCCACCACCTGGACCTGCCGGTGGTCTCGGTCGCCCCGGAGGAGGCGAGCGCGCACTTCGGCTGGCTGGGCGGTGTCGTCGGGGCCGACAGCCCGGCGTCGAGCGCGGTGACCCGCGACCTGCTCGGCTGGCGGCCGGTGCAGCCCGGGCTCCTCGACGACCTCGGCAAGGGCCACTACTTCTCCTGACGGCAGGACCGGGCGGGAGATCTTACGGGTCGCGAACGGTCGTGCCCGGAGCGGGGCCCGCGCGGCCCCGGCGGTCTACCCTCGGCCCGTGAAGGTGCTGCTGACCGGCTCGGCCGGGTTCATCGGAAGTCACGTCGCCGAGGCGCTGACGGCGGCCGGGCACGAGGTGGCCGGCCTCGACCTGCGGGCGGGCGGCGTCGAGCGCGGAGACGTGCGCGACGGGACGACCGCCGACCGCCTGCTGCCGGGCGTGGACGCGGTGGTCCACCAGGCGGCCAAGGTCGGCCTCGGCGTCGACGTGGCGGACCTGCCGGACTACGCCTCGGTGAACGTGCACGGCACGGCCGTGCTGCTGGCGGCGATGGCACGGCACGGCGTCGGCCGCCTGGTGCTGGCGTCGTCCATGGTGGTCTACGGGGAGGGCGCCTACGAGTGCGGCGAGCACGGGCCGGTCCGGCCCCGCCCCCGGGCCGCCGAGGACCTCGACCGGGGGATCTTCGAGCCGCGCTGCCCCGGCTGCGCCTCGCCGCTCACGCCGGCGGTCATCGGCGAGGACGCGCCCGCCGATCCCCGCAACGCCTACGCCACCACGAAGCTGGCGCAGGAGCATCTCGCCGCCAACTGGGCCAGGGAGACCGGCGGCGTCGCCGTCGCCCTGCGGTACCACAACGTGTACGGCCCCCGGATGCCCAGGGACACGCCGTACTCGGGGGTCGCGGCGATCTTCCGGTCGGCGCTGGAGGCGGGGCGGGCTCCGCGCGTCTTCGAGGACGGCGGGCAACGGCGCGACTTCGTCCACGTCCGGGACGTCGCGCGGGCCAACCTGGCGGCGCTCGCCGCGGGGCGGGAGGGCGCCCTGTCCGCGTACAACGTGGCGAGCGGACAGCCGCACACGGTGGGGGAGATGGCCGCGGAACTGGCCGCGTGGCGGGGCGGGCCGCGCCCGGTCGTGACGGGGGAGTACCGCCTCGGCGACGTGCGGCACATCGTCGCCTCGCCCGGCCGGGCGAGGGCGGAGCTGGGATTCCGCGCCCGCGTCGGATTCGCCGAGGGCATGCGGGAGTTCGCCGTCGCGCCGCTGGGCTGAGCCGGGCGGGCGGGATGGCATCCTGGTGTCCCGTCGGGCATGATCCGTCAGACACGACCCGTCAGACACGATCTAGGTGAGCGAGTGCGATGAGAATCGTCGAGGACGACCTGTCCGGGCCGGAGATCGCCGAGTTCCTCGAGGAGCACCTGCGGGAGATGCGGTCCATCACGCCCCCGGAGAGCAAGCACGCCCTGGACCTCGACGGCCTGCGCCGTCCGGAGGTCACGTTCTGGTCGGTGATGGACGGCGGCGCCGTGGTGGGCTGCGGGGCGATCAAGAGGCTGGACGACTCCCACGCCGAGCTGAAGTCGATGCGGACGGCGGCGGCGCGCAAGCGCGCGGGGATCGCGTCCCTGCTGCTGCGGCACATCCTCGCCGAGGCCGGGCGGATGGGCTTCACCCGGCTGAGCCTGGAGACCGGCGCGGAGGAGCACTTCCTGCCCGCCAGGAAGCTGTACGAGAAGTTCGGGTTCACCTACTGCGAGCCTTTCGGCGACTACCGCCCCGATCCGCTCAGCGTGTTCATGACCAGACAGCTCTGAGGAGCGGTCACCTCCGGGAGAAGACCTCGGCCTGCCGGCGGACGCCCGCCGCCTTCATCCGGTGGGAGACTCCGTCGCAGGTCAGGGCGCCGCGCTGAGCGTCGACGCGGTCAACCGCCGGGGCCGCACCGCGAGGCTGTCGATCACGGTGACGCCGCTCCACGAGAACGACGCCTCCGTCCACGGCCTGATCCTCGTCCTCACCACGGGGTGACCACGAAGCGACCGTACGGCCGGGGCGGACCGCGGGTCCCCGGTCAGGGGATCACGGCGACGCCGCCCACGATGCCGGCTCCGTGCCTGCGCTCCAGAATCGTCTCCGGCGGCTCGGGGCGCCACTCCTCCAGCGGCACGACGCCGGGCTCCAGCAGGCGCAGGCCGTCGAACAGGTCCCGCACCTCGGCCGTGGTGCGCGGCACGGCGCCTCCGCTGGTGGTGGCGGAGTAGACGTCCCGGCTTCGCCTGACCGCGTCATCGTCGAGGTCGCCGGGCGTCCCGTGGGAGATCACCATGTGGCTCCCCGGGGCGAGCGTGTCGCGGAACGTGCCGACGATGCGCGCCGCCTCCGCGTCGTCGACGACGAAGTGGAGGACGGCGAGCATGATCAACGCGACCGGCCGGCTGAAGTCGAGGTGGCGGAGGACCGCCGGATGGGTGAGCACCGCCTTGGGCTCGCGCATGTCCCCGGCGACCACGATGGACCGGGGGTTGTCGGCTAGCAGGGCACGGGCGTGGACGAGCACGATCGGATCGTTGTCGACGTAGACGACCCGGGAGTCCGGTGCGACGGCCTGCGCCACCTGGTGGACGTTCTCCTGCGTCGGGAGACCGGTGCCGACGTCGAGGAACTGCCGGATGCCCGCCCCCGCGAGGTGCCGTACGGCCCGTACGAGGAAGGCGCGGTTGGCCCGGGCCACGTCGCGGGCGTTCGGCAGGATCTCGATGATCTTCTCGGCCGCCTCGCGGTCGGAGGCGAAGTTGTCCTTGCCACCGAGGTAGTAGTCGTACATCCGGGCCACGCTCGGCGTGGAGGGGTCGATCACCCAGTCCGGTGCCTGCTCGTCGTGCACGCTCTGCCCCCAAGCGTCTCGATCTTCGACCATCATAGGGACGCTCACCGGGACTTTGACCAGTCCGTCAGGTAATCGGAAATCCGCTCGCGCCCGGCTGCGCGGACCCGGCGCGTCCTTCGAGCCCGAGAAGCGGGGTGAAAAGTGCTGACTGGAGTACTACAAGCCGTGCACGGAGGCGATCGTGAACGGGGTCTGCGGGGTGCCCTGCCCGACGGGGCCGCCCTTGTCGAGCTGTGAGCGTACGACGTACAACGTCCCGTCCGCGCGTACCAGGGTGGTCGGGAGTTGCAGGGCCTGATCGGTCACCCGCCGCTCAGCCCGGGCTGAGCGGCCGTCTCGGGTGATCCGCCACCGGCTTATCGAGTTCGCGGTGGGGTTGGCATGGGCGACCCACAACGTGCCGTGCCGCAGTTCCATCCCGTCGGCGTACCGCAGGTCGCCTCCGTCCAGGGAGAGCTTGTGGACCCCTCGGGTGAACAGGTCGACGCGGAAGAGATCGCCGCCCGTCATGTCGACGACCAGTAGAAAGCGTCCTGACCGGTCGGCCACGATGCCATTGAGGGTGACCGTGCCGGGCTCGTGCGGCTCCACGACGCCGGACAGGTCGAAGGCAGGAGTCAGCGGTGCGTGACCGCCGTGCCGGCGGACCCATGCCAGTCGCCGGGGCGTGACCCGGTAGACCACGGCGCGCAGGCTGTCGGTGAGGTAGGCGCTGCCATCCGGAGCGATCGCCAGGTCGTTGACCAGGTGCGCGTCCTGCCCGGCTATGTCGAAGCGGGCCAGCAGGCGGCGGCTGCGGAGGTCGTACACCGCGACTCCTGTGTCGGCGCTGATAGCCCACAGCCGCCTGGCCCGATCGACTTTCAGTCCGAGCGCCTTGGTACGTCCGTCGGCGCCTGCGGGCAGGAACCGCTCCGCGACGCGACGGCCCGGCGTCATCCTGAAAATCGTGCCGTCCTCGTACGACCCGGCGTAGAGATCGCCGGTGTACGGGTCCACAGTGATGCCTTCGGGGTAGACCTTGGTGCCGGGTAGCTCGTACGCCGTGGTGATCCGTACGTGCGAGGGGGCCCGCGCGGGCTCCGCGGCAGCCGGCTGGGTGGGCCGCACAGCGGAGACGAACGGCAGAGCCGTGGCGAGGACCGTGACCGCGAGGACGGCACGGCGGCGGGGACGAAAGCGGATCATGAGGACCTCCAGGTGACGGTCGGCAGGTGAACCGTGTCTGAGCGGTTGTGCGTCGCGGGCCGGGCAGTCCGTGCTTGTGCCCGCGCCGCAGTGGCGGGGCCTTCCGCGTGACGTTCCGGGCCCGCCGTTTCCAGCTACGTAGGGTTGTGCGCTGGTGGTGTGGCGCCGGCCCGGTCCAGCAGGGCGAGTTCGTCGGCCGTGAGCCGCAGTGTCAGGAACGGCAGCAGGTCGGCGATCTGGGTCGCGTTGCGGGCCCCCGCGATCGGAGTGGCGACAGTGGGCTGGGCGGCCAGCCAGGCCAGTGCGACCGCGGCCAGGGTGGTGCGGTGCGCGGCGGCGACCTCGTCAAGGGCCGCCAGCACGCCGGGGCCGTTGCCGTTCAGGTGCGCGCGGGCCCGGCCCGCGCGGGGGCTGTCCACCACGGGACCGCCGGCCCGGTACTTCCCGGTGAGGAAGCCACGGGCCAGTGCGACGTAGGGCAGGCAGGCCAGCCCGGCGCCGGCTACTGTGGGTGCCAGTTCCCGTTCGTAGCCGTCCCGCTGCACCAGGTTGTATTCCGCCTGCAGCGCGACGTAGGCCGCGAGCCCTTCCCGTGCCGACGTCTGCAGCGATTCCGACAGCCGGTCCGCGGTGAAGTTCGACGCCGCGATGTACCGCACCATGCCAGAGCGCACCAGCGCGTCGAACGCGCCGAGCGTCTCGGCGAGCGGGGTGCCGGGATCGTCGACGTGCGCGAAGTACAGGTCGATGTGGTCTGTCCCCAGTCGCCGTAGCGAATCCGCGACGGCGCGCCGGATCGTCCGCGGGGACAGGTTGTCCAGGCCGGGTAGCGCGCCCACCTTGGTCGCGATCACCATCCGGTCCCGGCAACCGCGGCTCCTCAGCCAACGCCCGATGATCGTCTCGGATTCGCCGCCGCTGTTGCCGGGCGCATGGAAGGTGTACAGGTCGGCGGTGTCGATGAAGTTACCGCCGGCCTCGGCGTACGCGTCCAGCACGGCGAAGGAGGCCGTTTCGTCGGCGGTCCAGCCGAAGGGATTACCCCCGAGGCAGAGCGGCGACACATCGAGATCACTCGTGCCGATCTTCACCACCGCCCCACCCCACACGACGGCGGACCGGCGTACGGTGAGCGGCTCTCCAGGCACCGGCCGCCGGCCGCTACCCAGGTGCCAGAGATTCCGATTCGCATGACGGCAACGGTAGAAGCACGTAGGGAACCGATCGGTTCCTTACAAAGGTCCACCGTCGCCGAGTTCGTCGGCGTGCTCCTCGGCCCACCGGGCCAGCACGGACACCGGCCCGATCAGGCTCTCCCCAAGTTCGGTCAGCCGATACTCGGCACCCGCGGGCGTGGTGCGCAGAGCGCGGCGCTCCACCAGGTTGCCGCGCTCCAGCTTGCGCAGTGTCTGGGTCAGCATCTTGTTGCTGATCCCGCCGATCCGATCACGGAGGTCGCCGTAGCGCCGTGGGCCGTGTCGCAGCGCGAACACCACGACGACCGACCATGTGTCGGCAACCAGAGCCAGCGTCGTGCGGGCGGGACAATCGGCGAGGAACACGTCATGCTCAGCCATGCGAGTGGACCCGTCCGCCCGGCACCGTATCCAGGTCGATCAGATGCATGAGACCTGCCTTCCGACATCCAGGCCACCAGCGCGCCCAGGGTCCGACGTCGCGCCGCGTACTGTTCCCGCGTTCCTGTACCACGTCGAAGGCGGCGCCCTCGCGGTTCGATCGGCTGTCGCCGGCTCGCCGTGCGGCACCTGGTGCCCGGCCGGTCAGCAGATCGTACACGTCGTCGTGATCGGGCCGGTGATGACCGCGACGATCGTGGTTCCGGGACGGAACGTGCGTTTCTCGGCCAGATCGAAGATGCCGTACATCATCTTGCCGGTGTAGAGCCGGTCCAGGCGCAGGCCGTGCCGCTTCTCGAAGTCCTCGGCGAAGGACAGCAGTTCCGGCTTCGTCTTCGCGTATCCGCCGAAGTGATAGTCCAGGTTCACGTGCCATCTGCCGCGTGGGGCGCCGTGAGCGTCTTCCTGAAGGCGCCGGATCTCGTCGTTCAGCCAGCCGGCTCCCTTGAGCACAGAGAAGCCGATCGCCTCCTGGTCGCCGTGCAGGCCGGCGGCGATGCCCGCGAGCGTGCCACCCGTCCCGCAGGGGCAGCAGATGAGATCGAAGTCCTGCGTGATCTCGTCCGGGATCTCGGCGCATCCCCGCACCGCGAGTCCGTTGCTTCCGCCCTCGGGAACGAGGTAGAAGTCGCCAAATCGGCGGTGGAGGGCCTCTATCACATCGCTTTCCATTTTTCTGCGATATGTCCGGCGGTCCATGTAGGCCAGGGTCATTCCCTGTTCCACCGCGTAGGAGAGCGTGGGATTGAGGGGGAGATGCTCTTCGCCGCGGATGACGCCCACGGTCCGCAGACCGAAAAGGGCGCCGGCCGCGGCCGTCGCCCTGATGTGGTTGGAATAGGCGCCCCCGAACGTCAGGATCCTTCCGTGCCCGGACCGCCGGGCGGCCTGGATGTTGTACTTCAGCTTCCGCCATTTGTTGCCGGGAATCTCGGGATCGATGAGATCGTCGCGCTTCAGCAGCAGGCGAACGCCTCGCGCTCCGAGGTGGGTATCGATCAGTTCCTCCACCGGCGAAGGCAGGCGAGGCGGAGAGCCGGCGTTCTCCGCGGCGCGTTCGACCGGTTCGTCAGGCAACCGGGACGACCGGTTCGTCGTCGGTGCCCTCGTAGTCGAACCAGTCGAAGGCCGCGCTGCCCTCGGTCACGTACATGCCGATGACCCGTCCGGTGAAGCCGGTCGCCACCTCCGTGGACAGGTAGCGGCCGTCCAGTTCGGCGAGCAGGACGCCGTCCGCCGAAAAGGCGATCGTGTCCGGCCCGCGGGCGCCCACGCCGACCGGCCCGGCGCCGGCCTCGGCGGCACTGGTCACGGACGGCGGCAGCGGATCGGCCGTACGGCAGTGGACCGTGAGGGTGAGCGGTCCAGGAGCCACCGGGCGACGCGCCACGACCTGGCGCAGCGGGCCGATCCTGGCGATCACGGACGCCTCTCCGCCGGACACCTCGAGGTCGTAGTGGTGGGCCTCGTCGAGCCGTACGGACAGCCCGGCCCGGCCGGGATCGGCGTCGAGACGGGCGCTGACGCGGCAGTCGTGGTGCTGCTGGCGCCGCCCGAAGAACGTGTGGCCGGGACGGTCCAGGGTGGGACCGGTGGCGTGCAGCGTCAGCCGGCCGGGGCGCTCGGTCAGCGACCAGGAGTCGTCGGGGCGGGAGCGCACCGAGATCCAGCAGGGCGCCGGAACGGGGGCGTCGAAGTCGTCGCGGACCGGGGGCGGGGGGAGCGGATGCCAGGCGGCGGGGGCGGGGTGACGCTCCTCGACCGGTCCCACGACCGGCCAGCCGTCCACCCACTCCACCGGGACGAGGAAGGTCTCCCGGCCGAGCACCTGGAACTCGGGGGAGTAGCCGCGGGGGCGGGCCCCGAGCAGGATCATCCACCAGGTGCCGTCCGGGGCGCACACCAGGTCCGCGTGGCCGGTGCTCTGGATCGGGCGGGACGTGCCGCGGTGGGTCAGGATCGGGTTGACCGGGCCGGGCTCGAACGGCCCGCGAGGGGAGCGGGCGCGGGCGATGGAGACGGCGTGGCCGCGTTCGGTGCCGCCCTCCGACAGCAGCAGGTACCACCACCCGCCAATCTGGAACAGGTGGGGCGCCTCGGGGTACTTGCCGCCGGTGCCCGGCCAGATGTCGACCGGGCCCTCCAGGACCTCGCCGGACGCCGGGTCGATCCGCGCCAGCCGGGGACCGGAGGTCGTGAGCCAGCAGTGGCCCTCCTCGTCCCAGGCAAGGCTGGGATCGACCCGGGGCAGGTCGATCCAGACCGGGTCCGACCACGGGCCCTCGGGGCGCTCCGCGGTCACCAGGAAGTGGCCGCGGTCGTCGCTCACGTTCGTTGTGATCATGTAGAACAGGCCGTCGTGGTGCCGGATGGTCGGGGCGAAGATCCCGCCGGAGGCGAGGGTCCCGGGCGGCAGGTGAAGCTGGGACGGCCGGTCGAGCACGTTGCCGATCTGCCGCCAGTGGACCAGGTCACGGCTGTGGAAGATCGGCACACCCGGGAAGTACTCGAAGCTGGAGCAGACCAGGTAGTAGTCCTCACCCACCCGGCAGACGCTCGGGTCGGGATGGAACCCGCCGATCACAGGATTCCGGTACGTCCGCATATGTAGGGTTCGCCCTTCCGTGCTCCGTTGTGCCGGGAGTGTGCCGGGAGTGCGCCCGGGGTGGATCGAAGGCCTGGCTGGACGGGACCATAGGCAGATGATCCGCAACGCGTCAAGATCCACCCGGCGGCGCGCAGCTCTGGCGGCGCGCGGGCCGGACGGTCACTGGGTCGTCACCTGGGCCTCGATGCCGCAGCTCACGGAGCCGGAGAACATGCCGCCCGCGCCGTTCGCCGGGGAAGGCCTGGTCTTCGCCGGCAGCACGCTGCGCCAGACCCTGCGCGTCTCCGTGGGCGGGCGGCGGCTGCGGCTGCGGTTCTCCAACGCCTTCGGCGGCGCCGCGCTGCCTCTCACCAGGGTCGCGGTCGCACTTCCCGGTGGCGGGCGGGCGGGGGCGGCGGAGATCCGGCCGGAGACCTCGCGGCAGGTGACCTTCCACGGCCGTCCGTCCGTCGTGGTCCCGGCCGGGGCGCAGGCGGTCTCCGACCCGCTGAGCTTCGACCTGGCGCCCCGGTCCGTCCTCTCGGTGACGGTCCATCTGGCCGACGGGCAGCGCTCCGCCGCCGTCACCTCGCACCCGGGCTCCAGGACCACGTCGTACCTGCTGGCCGGGGACCACACCGAGGCCGTCGATCTGCCCGGTGCGGCGGCCGTCGATCACTGGTACCTCCTCAGTGGCGTGGAGGTGTGGGCCGGGCCCTCGGTCGCCGCGGCCGTCGTGGTGGGCGACTCGCTGACCGACGGCAGGGGCTCGACCACCAACATGAACGACCGCTGGCCGGACCGGCTGGCCGACCGCCTGCACGCCCGGCGCGCGACCTCGGGGGTGGCGATTGTCAACCAGGGGGCCGGCGGCAACCGGGTGCTCGACGACGGCCTGGGCCCGAACGTCCTGGCCCGGCTCGACCGCGACGTGCTCGCGCAGAGCGGGGTGCGCTGGCTGGTGCTCTTCGAGGGGGTCAACGACGTCGGCACGGCCGAGGCGACGGAGGCGGCCCAGAAGCAGGTGGCCGAGGACCTCGTCGCCGCTTACGACCAGGTCGTCCGCCGCGCGCACGCCCGGGGCGTCCGGGTGTACGGCGCGACGCTGACGCCGTTCGGCGGCAACGACGCCTACGACGACCCGGGCGGATTGCGGGAGCGGTCCCGGCAGGCGGTCAACGAGTGGATCCGGGCGAGCGGCCGTTTCGACGCTGTGATCGACTTCGACCGCGCCGCCCGCGACCCGGCCGCTCCCCGGCGGCTGCTCCCTGCGTACGACGTGGGCGACGGCCTGCACCTGAACCCGGCCGGTTACCAGGCGCTCGCGGACGCCGTCCCCGCCCGGTTGTTCCGCGACGAGCCGCTGCCCCGTGCTTTCGGCTACGACTGAGGTTTCGGGTACGACCGACCTCGCCACCGCCGGGCCCACCCCGGAGGGGCGCGGTAACACGATCAGGGTAAAGTACGCGAATTGGCTGATTTGCCCAGATCGGTGAGGTAAAGGGTGTCGGGGGTTCAGGCAGTTCTGAAGCGCGTCGCACTCGACACCCGGCCCCTGGCCATCCCGGCGTACCGGCGGCTGCTGGTGGGCCAGGGCGTGTCGTTCGTCGGCTTCCAGCTCACCGCCGTGGCCGTGAGCGGCCAGGTCTACAGCATCACCCGGTCGTCGCTCTGGGTGGGCATGCTCGGCCCGGTGAGCCTCGTCCCGCTGGTCGTCTTCGGCCTGTGGGGCGGCGCGGTGGCCGACGCGATGGACCGCCGGCGGCTGCTGCTCGCCGGGTCGGTCGTGGCCTGGACGTCGACCCTCGCCCTGCTGCTGCACGCCTGGTCGGGGCTGGGCAGCGTGCACCTCATCCTCGCGGTGATCGCCCTGCAGTCGATCGGCTTCGCCGTCACCTCGGCGACGCGCGGCGCGATCATCCCCCGGATCGTCCCCACCGAGCGGGTCGCCGCGGCCAACACCCTCAACTTCCTGGTCAGCAGCATCGGCACGGTGGTGGGGCCGCTGCTGGCCGGGGTGGTGCTCGCCCGGGGCGGCTACGCGCTGGCGTACCTCATCGACGCCGTCCTGTTCGGCGCGGGCTTCTACGCCGCCGTACGGCTGCCGTCGCTCGCGCCCCTCGGCGAGATCTCCCGGCCGGGCCTGCGGTCGGTCGCCGACGGGCTCGCCTACGTCGTGAGCCGGCCGGTCGTGCTGATGTCGTTCGTGGTGGACATCATCGCGATGGCCTTCGCGATGCCGCGGGCGCTGTTCCCCGAGATGACGGCGGAGCGCTTCGGCGGGTCGGCTGTGGCGTTCGGCTGGCTGTCGGCGAGCATCGCCATCGGGGCGGTCGTCGCCGGGCTGCTGTCGGGCTGGATCGGCCGCGTACGCCGGCAGGGGGTGGCGCTCACGCTCGTGATCGCCCTGTGGGGGGTCACGGTCTCCGCGGCGGCGCTGGCGCAGCCGCTGTGGCTGGTCGTCGCGCTGCTGGCCGTGGGCGGCGCGATCGACCTCGCCTCCGCCGTGTGGCGGCAGACGATCCTGCAGACGTACGCGCCGGACGAGATGCGCGGGCGGCTGCAGGGCGTGTTCATGGTCGTGGTGGCGGGCGGCCCGCGCCTCGGCGACCTGCGGGCGGGCGCCACCGCGGACGCCTTCGGGCTGGTGCCCTCCTGGGCGGGCGGCGGTTTCGTGTGCGCCCTCCTCGTGCTGGTCGCGGGGTTCGCCGTCCCGGCCTTCCGCCGGTACGAGGCCGGGACCGCCCTGCCCGAGACGGCGGCCCGGCAACCACAGCCGAGCGCGGACTGACCACACCTCCGCCGGACCGCGCCGGTCCGCCGGGACGGGCGCCGTTCAGCGGGCGCGGTTCAGCGGGCACGGTTCAACGGGCACGGTTCAGCGAGCACGGTTCAACGGGCGCTGCTCAGCGGCGGGCTACACCGCGTACGCAGAAGGAGATCGGGTTGCGCACGCCGCAGGCGAAGACGAACCGGTCCAGGGACTCGACGGTGAAACCCGCCGCCTCGATCGCCGCCACGCTGTCCCGGCCCGTGTGGCAGCCGCCGGTCAGGCGCGGCCACACCGTCGCGTCCATCAGGTCCTGGGCGCGGGCCCAGCCGGGACTCCCGGCACGGACGTGTTCGAGGAAGCGCAGCCGTCCGCCCGGCGCGAGCACCCGGCGTATCTCCCGCAGCCCGGCGCCGGGGTCGGGCAGCGAGCACAGCACGAACGTGACCACCGCCGCGTCGAACTCCCCGTCGGCGGCCGGGAGCCGTTCGGCCAGGCCGCCCGCGACCTCGATCCGCGCGGGGGCCGCCCGGGCGGCGCGGCGGGCGGCCGCCCGCAGCACCGGCTCCGGCTCGACGGCCAGCACACCGGTCACGGACGGCGGATAGTGGCAGAAGTTCAGCCCGTTGCCGGCGCCGACCTCGATCACCCGGCCCGACAGCCCGGCCAGCAGCGCCTCCCGCTGCCCGGCGAGGCCCCGCCGGTCGAGCACCTGGCTGAACCAGGTGTAGAAGCGCGCGAACAGTGGATGGCTGATCTCGGTCCCCGGCGTGGTCGTCCGCATGGCGCCCCCTCGCGAGGTTCATTCCCCGGGCGCGGCGGCTGTCGCGACGCCGCCGCGGGCGATTACCGAACCGGGGCGAACGGCCCGTCGTCGTGACCGGTCATCGCGGGTACGGGCGCAGTGAGCGGACGGAGAGGAGCACGTCATGACCGCTGCCGCGGAGCCGGCCACCCGGCTGCCGCTCATCGGCGACAGGGCCCCCGGCTTCGAGGCCGAGAGCACGCACGGGCCGGTCCGGCTCGCCGACTACGCGGGGCGGTGGCTGGTGCTGTTCAGCCATCCCGCCGACTTCACCCCGGTGTGCACCACCGAGTTCGTCGCCTTCAGCGAACTCGCCGAGGAGTTCGCGGCCCGCGGCGTCGCCCTGCTCGGCATCTCGGTCGACTCCGTGCACAGCCACCTCGCCTGGACCCGGGCGATCGAGGAGAGGCTCGGCGTGCGGGTGCCGTTCCCGGTCATCGCCGACGTCGGCACCCACGTCTCCCGCGCGTACGGCATGCTCCACCCGAACGCGTCGGCCACGGCGGCGGTCCGGGCGGTCTTCGTCATCGACCCCGAGTCGGTCGTCCGCGCGATCCTCTACTACCCGATGAACGCGGGGCGCATGGTCCCCGAGATCCTCCGGCTCGTCGAGGCGCTGCAGACGGCCGACCGCGACGGCGTCTCCTGCCCGGCCAACTGGCGGCCGGGCGACGACGTGCTGCTGGGCGCGCCGCGGACCCAGGCCGAGGTGGAGGCCAGGCAGGCCGACGAGAGGATCAAGCTCGTCGACTGGTACCTCGCCGGCCTCCCCGGCCGTCCCGTCTGAACCGTCCGTCCGAACCGTCCGTCCGAACCGTCCGTCCGAACCGTCCGTCTGAGCCGTACGGAGCCACGCCGGGCCCGGCGCGCGGGTGATGTTCCGGTAAAACTCGTTGAGTGACTCAAGACGTGACGAACTGGGCGGGCAACATCACCTTCACGGCCGGGCGGACCGACCGGCCCTCCTCGCTGGAGGAACTGCGCGGGCTGGTCGCCCGGAGCGGGAAGGTCCGCATCCTCGGCAGCGGCCACTCCTTCAACCACATCGCCGACTCACCGGGCGCGCTCGTCTCGCTGGACGGCCTGCCCCCCGAGATCGACATCGACTCCGCGTCGGCGGCCGTCCGGGTCGCCGCAAGCGTGCGGTACGGCGAACTCGGGCGGCGCCTGCACGAGAAGGGCTACGCCCTGCCCAACCTCGCGTCCCTGCCGCACATCTCGGTCGCGGGCTCCTGCGCGACCGGCACCCACGGCTCGGGCGACGGCAACGGCGGGCTCGCGACGTCGGTGCGCGCGGTCGAGATGGTGACGGCCGAGGGCGACCTCGTCACGCTGAGCCGGGACGCGGACGGCGACCGGTTCGGGGGCGCCGTCGTGTCGCTCGGCGCGCTCGGCGCCGTCGTCGCCCTGACGCTCGATCTCCTGCCGGCGTTCGAGGTCCGGCAGCGCGTGTACGAAGGGCTTCCGGCGGAGGTGCTCGACGACCGGTTCGACGCCGTCATGTCCGCCGCCTACAGCGTGAGCCTGTTCACCGACTGGCGGACCTCGCGCGTCAACCAGGTCTGGGTCAAGGAACGCCTCGCCCCCGCCTCCGGCGGCCTCGGCGACGCGGAGCCGGACGGCTTCTTCGGGGCGGCCCCGGCCGACGGCCCGCGCCACCCCGTGCCCGGCGTGTCCCCGGTGCACTGCACGACCCAGATGGGGACGCCCGGCCCCTGGTTCGAGCGCCTGCCGCACTTCCGGCCCGACTTCACCCCGAGCAGCGGCGAGGAGCTCCAGGCGGAGTACATGGTGCCCCGGCAGCACGCGGCCGAGGCGTTCCGGGCGCTCGGCGCGATCGGCGACCGCATCGCCCCGGTCCTGCAGATCTCCGAGATCCGCAGCATCGCCGCGGACGACCTCTGGCTGAGCCCGAGCCAGGGGCGCGACACCGTGGCCTTCCACTTCACCTGGGTCAAGGACCCGGCCGCCGTGACGCCGGTGCTGACCGCGATCGAGGAGCGCCTGGCGCCGTTCGGGGCGCGACCCCACTGGGGGAAGCTCTTCACCCTCCCGCCGGACGTCCTGCGCTCCCGCTACGAGCGCATGGACGACTTCGCCGCCCTGGCACGGCATTACGACCCCCAGGGCGTCTTCGCCAACGAGTACGTCGAGCGGTACGTCTTCGGGCGGCGATAAGCCCGATTCGCGGAGATAGGCCGGGGTACGTGTGTGCCGCGGCCGCCGCCGCATCCCCGGCGTACGGCCCCGGCCGTACGGGTGAGGGGAGGCGCCATGCGGATCGAGGACTACGCGCTCGTCGGCGACATGCACACGGCCGCCCTGGTGGGCCGGAACGGCTCGGTCGACTGGCTGTGCCTGCCCCGCTTCGACTCCGGCGCCTGCTTCGCGGCCCTGCTGGGCGGGCACCGGGCCGGGCACTGGCTGCTGGCGCCCGCCGCGGGAGGCACCTGCGCCGGGCGCCGCTACCGCGACGGCACGCTGGTGCTGGAGACGACCTGGGACGCGCCCGGCGGGTGCGCCCGGGTCCTCGACTTCATGCCGCCGCGCCAGGAGGCACCCGACGTCGTCCGGATCGTGGAGGGCGTGCGCGGCCGGGTGGAGATGCGTACGGAACTGCTGCTGCGCTTTGACTACGGCGAGGTGGTGCCCTGGACGCGCGAGCGCGGCGGCGAACTGGCCGTGATCGCCGGCCCGAACGCCGCGTGGCTGCAGTCTCCCGTGCCGCTGACGCAGGAGTCGCGCCCGCGCGCCGCGACCGCCTCGTTCACCGTCGCGGCGGGGGAGCGGGTGCCGTTCGTGCTCACCTGGCAGGAGTCGTGGCGGAGCCGCCCGCACCGGCTGGAGGCCGCCGAGGAGCTGGCGAACACCGAGCGCATGTGGCGGGAGTGGCTCGGCCGGTGCCGTCACCGGGGTGAGTACGCCGAGGCGGTGTCCGGCAGCCTCGTCACGCTCAAGGCCCTCACCTACGCCCCGACCGGCGGCATCGTCGCGGCGCCCACCACGTCCCTCCCGGAGCTGATCGGAGGCTCCCGCAACTGGGACTACCGCTACAGCTGGCTGCGGGACGCCGCGTTCACCCTCCAGGCGCTCATCGGGGCGGGGTACTCCGAGGAGGCGACCGCCTGGCGTGACTGGCTGCTGCGGGCCGTCGCCGGAGACCCGGCCGACCTGCAGATCATGTACACGATCGACGGCGGCCGCCGGATGCCCGAGCGGACCCTCGACCGGCTGCCGGGATACGAGGGGTCCCGGCCGGTGCGGGTCGGCAACGCCGCCGCCCGGCAGTTCCAGCTCGACGTGTACGGCGAGGTGATCGACTGCCTCTACCAGGCCAGACAGGCGGGGCTGGGGCCGGAGGAGGACGCCTGGGACCTGCAGCGCGCGTTCATGGACTATCTCGAGGGCGCGTGGCGCGAGCCGGGCAACGGGCTCTGGGAGGTGCGCGGGCCGCGCCGCCCGTTCGTGCACGCGAAGGTCCTCGCGTGGGTGGCCGCGGACCGGATGGTCGCCTCGGTGGAGCGGCAGGGGCTCGACGGCCCGGTGGGCCGCTGGCGCGCCCTGCGGGAGGAGATCCACCGGGACGTGTGCGCCCACGGGTACGACCCCGGCCGCAACACCTTCACCCAGTTCTACGGCTCCAGGGGGCTGGACGCCGCGCTGCTGCTGATCCCCCGGCTCGGCTTCCTGCCGCTGGACGACCCCCGCCTGACGGGGACCGTGGACGCCGTGTGCCGCGAGCTCACGGAGGACGGATTCGTGCTGCGCTACCGGCCGGAGGCCGACGGGGTGGACCGGCTGCCGGGCGGGGAGGGGGTCTTCGTCCCCTGCTCCTTCTGGCTCGCGCACGCGCTCGCCCTGCTGGGCCGGCGCAGGCGGGCGCGGGCGCTGTTCGAGCGGCTGCTGTCCCTGCGCAACGACGTCGGCCTGCTGGCGGAGGAGTACGACCCCACCCGCCGCCGCCAGGTGGGCAACTTCCCCCAGGCCTACAGCCACGTCTCGATCGTCAACACGGCGGAAGCCCTGACGGCGGCGGCGCCATCTGCCTGACAGATGTACTTCATCTGCAATCCGCGCGTCTCGCGGTCTCCCCTCCGCGCCGTCCCCGGTTGCATGATGCAAGAGAGGGGTCTCGGGCCCCCGGCCACCTGGGAGAAGAGGTGACACATCATGGTGCAACCAGGTCTGGCTCGACGCCCGGACGTCACGGAGCTGCGCCAGACGTACGACCGGGCGGGATCGACCGCCCCGGCGCAGGTCATGGACGCGGTGACGCTCCTCGCCGGCCTCTACCTCGCCATCTCGCCGTGGATCGTGGGATTCACCGGGTTCGGCGGCCTGACGGTCAACAACCTGATCGTCGGGCTGGTCGTCACGGCGCTCGCGCTGAGCTGCGCCTCCGCGTTCGGCCGGACGTACGGCGTGAGCTGGGTGACACCGGTGCTCGGCGTCTGGGCGATCATCGCGCCGTGGGTGATCAGAGGCCAGCCGGCGACCACCGCGACCATCTGGAACAACGTGGTCACCGGAGCGGTGATCTTCCTGTTCGGCCTCGGCGCGCTCGCGTTCGCGGCCAACTACCGGCAGCACGAGCACGGCCGGCGGAGAGGAGTCGGCGCACCGGGCGGTGAGTGGTAGCCGGCGCGGCAGCCCGCCGCCTGCGGTCCGACGCCAGCGGTCCGACGCGGCGGGGCCGGCCGGATCGACGGGGCGTGAGAGGGCCCGAGCCCGCTCACGCCCCGCCATCGTGCTTTATGGGAGCCCGAGTGCCAGACGGGCCCGTACCGGACGATGTGGCGCATATCACGATTAGGTGCCGTCAGTGCGAGGACCTGCGGAAGCATGGTGCAGAAGGTGCAGAAATGGACCTGTTTGCCGGTTTTTCGGTCGTGTCCTTCTCGTGATCTACTATGCTTCCGGTCAGTACGCCGGTGCGTGGTCCTCAACCCGAGGACGACCGGCGACCGCCGAATCCCGGATGTCATCGAACCCGGGAACCGGGGACCCACGTCTCTTCTGGGGTGAATCCGGACCATCCGGTAGGGCTACTCCTGGCCCGAACCCGTCAGCTAACCCGGTAGGCGGCCAAGGAGAGGAGAGCGCGTGGAGTGTCCGCTCCACCTGCCCACCCGGTCCGGCCTCCGTCGCCGGACCACATGCCCGCCCTGGAACGTCTCCAGGCTTCCGGGGTGACGGCGCGCCCGTGACGGGCTGCCACATCTCCCGTTTCTGAATCCCGTCCGACCCCGCCCGCCCGGGGACCGCCGCGGCCGTGTCCGCCGGTGCGTCCGCCGGCGTGACGGTCGGCGTGACGGTCATGCCCGCATGCCGTCGTGCCCGGCGGCGGGTTCGTCATGTTCTGACGCGCGCCATAGGAGCCTTCGATTTCTACCGATCCGATAGCACAGCAGTTGCTCGACGCCGTACGCCCGGAACTCGGCTACCGGGAACGGCCCGGGAAGCCGACCAAGTTCGGCGAGTGGTACGCCGACAACATCGCCATGGACTCCGACTTCAAGGCGGCTCCCTGGTGCGACATGTTCGTCTCGTGGGCGGCCAACCGGGCGGGCGTGCGGGACCACGTCGGCGAGTTCGCGCTGACCACCCGGCACGCCAAGTGGTTCGAGCAGCAGGGCGCCTGGAGCCGCAAGCCGGAACCGGGGGCCGTGGTCTTCTTCGACTGGTCGGGGTCGAAGCGCATCAAGGACATCGACCACGTCGGCATCGTCGAGAAGGTCGTCGGCGGCAAGGTCCACACGATCGAGGGCAATGTCGACGGCGTCTGGCTCAAGCGCAAGGTGCGCGACTCCAGCAAGATCGTCGGGTACGGCCTGCCGCGCAAGGTCAAGGTGATCCCGAAGGTGACCGTCACCGTCCAGCCCGTGGCGGCGGACGCAGCGGTCCAGGGGGCGGTGGTGCAGGGGGCAGTGGGGCAGGGGGCGGCGGCGTCGGCCACGCGGAGCATGGCCGCGGGTCACGGGCAGCCGCCGGGCACGGTCTTCTCGCCGAGCGACGCCGTCCTGCCGGCCGGGCTGCTGTTCGCGCTCGTGTCGACCGCGGTGACGGGTCTGCGCTTCAGGGCCGCCGCGGCGGCGACGTCCGGCGGACGGCACCGCATGGGTGGCCCGCGGCGGGAGGGGCACGGCGGCGAGCGACGCGGCCAGGAGGTCGTGGGAGCCGGGGTGTCCGGCCCCGCCGCGGCGCAGGAGCCGTTCCACCTCCCCTATTTCGGCTGACCGGCCGGAGAGGCGCCTGGGAACACTCTGGGAGTTTGAGATCGTTTGCGGGTGTCTGTGAAATTCGGTGACTCGCGCGGCTAGGGTGGGCAGCCACCCGCGGAAGCCGTGGAGCTTTCCCCCGATACGACCGCTGGGAGTTGTCTCACATGTACGGGCGCGTCCCCTCACAGACGAGCCAGGATGATCAGTTTCGTCAGGAGATCCTCTCCAGCGACGAGCCGTCCGGCGCGAAGAGCAGGAAGCCCTTCGTCATCGTCGCCGTGATCCTGGTCGCCGTGCTCGCGGCGGCGGGTGCGGGTTTCGCGTTGCGCGGCGCCACGGACCCGGGCCCCTCCGCGGGCGGTGCCGGGCAGCAGACGGCACCGGCGCAGGAGAACGGCGCCGGTGATCCCGCCGAGGCGGGACCGGACTCCGGGACCGGCGCCGAGGACGGCGCGGATGACGGCTCGGCGGGCGACGCCGAGGGTGGTGGCGCGGACGGCGGCTCCGGAGGCTCCGCGCAGGCGCCCGCCGGAGACGGCACGGGCACCGGCTCCGGCGCCGGTGGGTCCACCGGTCAGGCGCCCGGCGGCACGGGCCAGGTGAAGACCGGGCCGGCCGGAAAGGCGGGCGGTGACACGAAGGGCGGCGCGGGCACCGGCTCCGGCGGAGGCGACGACACGCCCTCGACGGCCGGTGGCTCCGGCGGCCTCATCCCGGGGGAGTGCGCCGCCTCCGGATGCTGAGTCCGCGTGACGACCGCGTACCCGGCGAGTGCGCCGCCGCCGCGAACCCGGCCGGCTTCCGGCGGGCGTACCGGATCACCAGGTCCGTTCAGGCATCGGGTCAGGAGGACGGATCGGGCCAGCCGAGCGGGAACGAGACGGTCGTGGGCGGTTCGCCGGCCGCGTCGGTGAACTCGCGCATGGCGGTGATCAGAGCCTGACGCCGGGGAGCGGGCATCCGGGCGAGTATCGCCGCGATCTCCGCCTTGCGCCGGGCAGTGACCTCGTCCACGATGCGCGAGCCGACGTCGGTCAGCCGCAGCAGCGTCTCCCGCCGGTTCTGCGGGTTCACCTCGCGCTTCAGCAGCCCGGCGGCGGCGAGGCGGTCCGCCATCCGCATCGCGGTCGAGGGATTCACGCCGAGTCTCTCGGCCAGCGTGACCAGTTTTGTCTCTCCCTGCCCGACCACCAGCAGCATCCGGAACTGCGGCAGTGTGACTCTGTCCTCCGCGGAGGCGAGGGAGCGTGCGGAGATCGCGACGAGCACCCGCGACGCGGTGAGCACGGCGGACGTGACGGCCTCCAGGTCGTCCGCGATCGGCTCCTCGTCCCCATCCTTAGCCATAGGCATCGTTTTTACACGGTCCCAGCCGCCGTCTCGTCATTGCACCGGACAAAGGTTCCCACCCTGTGACCAGGAGTTGTACGGCGAGGACGGCGGCGGTGCGTCCCGACATGCACCTCTGTGCGAGCGCGTGTGCTGATCGCTTCTGTGGGTAGTCGCGGGGGCACGGAAAACACGGAGGGAAACGATGGGCTGGAGCTACCGTAAGTCAATCAAGATGGGGCCTTTCAGACTCAACCTGTCGCGCGGCGGTGTGGGCCACAGCTACGGCGGTCGCGCCTTCCGCGTGACCAAGACGGCGGACGGGCGTCGCACCCTCACGGTGAACCTGCCCGGCGGCTTCCACTGGAAGAAGACGCTCAGCTAGAGCGGGTGCGTGACGCGCCGGGCGCGGCCTCCGGCCCGCCCGGCGCAGGACCCCGGCGGCGTCACTTCTCCGGGCTCACTTCTTCCGGGCTCACTTCTTCGGGCGTCACTTCTTCGGGTGCAGCGCCGAGGGCTTGTGCACCGCCGAGCCGCCGCTCTTCTCACTGCGCACCTTGTACTGCGGTTCCTCCGGAGACGCGGCCACGGTGCGGCCGGCCTCCTCGGTCCGTTCGGTGATCTTCTTCTCGACCTTGCCTTCGGCGGTCCCGCCGTGGCTCTTCCAGGTCACCTCGTCGCCGACCTTCGGTTCCTCGGATTCGCGCTTGTCACTCATGGGCCCGCGCATACCCCTTCGTCCCGCCGGCACTCGGGATGGGAATCCAGGAAAAGGGCGATCCCTTGGGCGCCTGATCTCCGTGCCGTTTCCCCGGCGTTTCCGCGGGGCGCCGAACCCGTATGTTCCACGCCGCTGCGGCGCCCGTCAGGCGGGCCGCTTGCAGGCGTGATGGGACCTTTGCGGGTGAAGCGCCCGATCACCATGCTTGACCGGACATTGGTCGTGGGATGCGTGATCACTCCCTGGTGCGGCGCTTACCGTCGTGCTCGTACCATCCATGACCTCGGGGGAGTCTCATGCCTCTCTGCACTGCCGTACTGGCCGCCGCCCTCCTCTCCGGGCCGGCCGTCGTGCCGCCGGACCCGGCTCCGACCGGGACGACGGCCACCGCGGACACGAACGACGCCACGCCGTCGTGGCGGCCGGCGGGACCATTCGCTCTCACGCCCGGCGGGGCGCCGCAGGACGGGGAGTCTCCGTTCATGCTTCCGCAGGCGCCGCCGTGGATGGCGCCCGGCGGGACGGCGGGCGAGCGGGGCGACGCCGGCGCGGACTCCGCTCCGGGGAGCGCCCCGGACGTGCCGCGTGATCCCGGTGCGGACGCCGGGCCGGACGCGGACGGCGACGTCGTCAGGCCGGGGGAGAAGGCCGGCGGCGCGGAGAACGTCAGCCCGTCGGGATCGAACACCTCGATCATCCCGCTGATCGATCCCAAGACGCGCGACGTCGTGTTCCAGCCGGCGTCGGCGCCCGGCAAGCCGGGCGAGGCGCCGAAGCCGTTCACCTTCCACTCCGCGCAGGGAGTGCAGAAGACCAGGTCGTTCCCGCCGGTCCACGGGCGGAAGAAGGTCATCCAGCGCCCCCGGCAGCAGCAGCGGCCGCGCGGCTGGTGAACAACGCGCCCGAGACGGCCTGACGGACAGGCCCGCGCGCCCGGCCCGCCACCCAGCAACGACCTTTCCACGACTAAGGAAGCACCATCATGAAAACCCGTCTGCTCGCCTTTGCCGCGCTGACCGCGGCGCTGTCGATGTCCGCGGCGTGCGGTAGCCAGGGCGGCGACTCCGCGGCCCCGGTCGCGGTCAACGAGACCGCCACTGACATGACCACCGAGACCCCCACCACCAGCGCCGAGCCGAGCGAGGGAGCCTCCGCGACGCCCTCGGCCTCGGCGGCCGCGTCGCCGGTCGGGCCCGCCTGCGCCTCGCTCCCGGCCTCGGGCAAGGGCAGTCCCGCCGAACTGGCCAAGGTGCCGGTGGGCGCCGCGCTCTCCGACATTCCGTCGCTCTCCACGCTGGCCCGTGTGGTGAAGAAGGCCGGGCTCGCGGAGACGCTCAACTCCGCCCAGGACATCACCGTGTTCGCGCCCACCAACGAGGCGTTCGGCAAGATCCCGAAGAACCAGCTCGACCAGTTGCTGACCAACCGCAAGTCGCTGCGGGGGCTGCTGGCCTACCACGTGGTCAAGGGACGGAAGGCGCCCGCGGACCTGAAGGGCGAGCTGACCAGCCTGGAGGGCCGCAAGCTCACCGTCTCGGGCGCGGCGCCCAGCCTCAAGGTCAACGACGCCGCCGTGACCTGCGGGAACCTCGCCACCTCCAATGCGACCGTCTACCTGGTCGACAAGGTCCTCATGCCGAGGTGACCGGCCGCCGTCCAGGACGGTGTTCTCCGGGGGTGTGCCGCATGCGGCGCGCCCCCGGATTCGTTTCCATCCCTTTTCGCTCCCGATTCTCCGCGCGGGGTGCGGCCTATGTCCTGAAGCGGCCGATTCTCTTATTTGACCGGACACTGAGTGTCAGGTCCGTGAACGCCCGGCATCAGCCGCTTACCTTCGTTCTTGTACCGTCCACCAATATTCGGGGGAAATACTCATGCCTATAGCTACTGCCGTACTCGCCGCGGCTCTCCTGTCGGGGCCGGCGCCCGCCGACCAGAGCCCGATGGCCGCCAAGGAGCAGCTGTCGCCCGGCAAGAAGATCGCCGCGATGGCGATGAACCACCCGGAGGAGCCCGACTTCGTCGCGTCCAAGGCGCTGGAGATCCTGGACAAGGGCGCGAAGGTCACCCCGTTCACCAAGCCGGACGACGAGGCCGGCGCTCAGGGCATGCGCGGCCCGGCGGCCGGAGGCCCGCGGAACGCGGGCCAGGCGAACACCGGCCAGGCGGCCGGGGCTCCGCAGGGCGCGGGCCAGGCGGGCGGCAAGCAGGGGGCCGCCGGCCAGGAGCCCGGCGGCACGAGCGGCTTCATGCCGCTGGGCAACGGCGGCATGTTCACCATGCCGGCGAGGAACAACAGCGGCGACGCCAACAGTGGCGCCAACAGCGGCGCCAACGCCCAGAACGCGCCGCGGGACATCTTCCTCAACCCCTCCACGCAGAAGCCCACCTACGCGAAGCTGTCGGGCGACGACCTGACCGGCGCGCCCACCGGCCGGCAGAAGAAGGAGGACGACGAGGCGGCGGACGCATGGCTCCGGCCGGCGAAGCCGGCCACCGGGGCCAAGAAGATGATCAAGGCCAAGGGGCAGGCCAGGCCGAGGAGCGCCGACCCCTTCTCGATGCCGGGCTGGGACTGACCCCCGCCGCCGCATGGGCGGCAGTGGGACGACCGAGGGGTGAGCCGGCCGGGACCGGCTCACCCCTCATCGCCGTGCGCGCGGGCGTCCGGCCCGTCGCAGCTCCACGACCTCCACCAGGTCGGCCAGGTCCACGTGGGCGGCCACCTCCTCGACGGTGGCGCAGAAGCCGACGTGATACCCCAGATGGCGCACTCGCAGGAGCCGCCGGCCCTCGATGACGACGGAGTCCACCTCGTGCCCCTCCGCACTCACCCACCTGCGCATGACGGCAGGGTAGGGAACCCCAGGTCATGAAGGAGTAAACCCCGGCAGGACCCGCCGTGCCGGGACCGTGCGGCGCTCCACCGGCGGCGGCCGGACAGGCCATCCCGACATAACTGGCGATAAGTGGTGAAAACCGGCGCAGCGGAAGGGTATGACGGCAGCGTTGACGGGCGTGCGGGCCGGGGGGATCGGCATGACGGGCGGGTGGACGTTCGAGGGGCAGCCCAGCCCCATCGGCGCGGGCGCCGTGACGCTGGTGGCCGGGGGCTCGTTCTGCGTGTCGTCCCGCAACGGCGACATCCTGCCGGGAGCGGCCCAGGGGATCTACTACGCCGACACCCGGCTGCTGTCGCAGTGGGAGCTGCGCGTCGACGACGGCCCGATCGAGGAACTGCAGGTCGTCACCGGCGAGCCGTACCACGCGACGTTCCTCGGCCGCGCCGCGCCGCGGCCGGGCCAGGTGGAGAGCACCCTGCTGGTGACGCGCGACCGGTACGTCGGCGGGGGACTGTCGGAGGACCTCGTCATCCGGAACATGTCCCACGAGCCGGCCGGCCTCGTCGTGACCCTGCTCGTCGGCTCCGACGTGTGCGACCTGTTCGAGGTGAAGACCCACAGGGTGCACTGGGTGGCCGACGTGACGACCGCGACGGAGGAACGCTCGCTGCGCATGTTCTCCGTCAGCAAGGCCCGGGGGGCGCGGGTGACGGCCGAGGCCGGTGACACCCCGGTCCTGGCGGTGCCGGCTCCCCGCATGCTCCTGTTCCGGGCGGTGGTGCCGCCACGGGGCGAGTGGAGGGCCGCGCTGAAGGTCAACCCGATCATCAACGGGGTCGAGACCGAGGCGTGGTACTGCCACAAGCGGCTGACGCCCGCGCTCGCCGAGCAGGCGGGGTGGCTGTTCGAGTGGGACCGGAGCCTGCCGGAGGTCACCACCTCCAACACCGCCCTCGGCGCGATCCTGCGGCAGTCCCACCGGGACATCGGCGCGCTGCGGCTGTTCGATCCCGAGCGCCCGGACCTGCCGCCCAGCGTGGCGGCCGGGGCGCCCTGGTTCATGACGCTGTTCGGCCGCGACTCGCTGCTCACCTCCCTGCTGGTCCTGCCGCTCGACCCCGGCTTGGCGTACGGCACGCTGTGCCGGCTGGCCGACCTGCAGGGCACGAAAGCCGACCCGATGACCGAGGAGGAGCCGGGCAAGATCCTGCACGAGCTGCGGTACGGCGCCCGGCCGGACGACGCGGGCGCGGGCGTGGGCGGGCACGCCTACTACGGCTCGGTGGACTCCAGCCCCCTGTTCGTCGTCCTCCTCGGCGAGCTGCGCCGCTGGGGTCTCGACACCGAGGCGGCCTGGCGGCTGCTCCCGCACGCCGACGCCGCGCTGGAGTGGATCGAGCGGTACGGCATGCGCGACGGGTTCCTGTGGTATCGGCGCAAGACCGACCAGGGCCTGGTCAACCAGGGGTGGAAGGACTCCTTCGACGGGATCAACTTCGCCGACGGCGCCCTCGCCCGGCCGCCCATCGCGCTGGCCGAGGTGCAGGGATACGTCTACGCCGCCTACCTCGCCCGCCACTACTTCGCCCGCGAGGCGGGGGACGCCGAGGCCGAGCGGCACTACCGCAGGCGGGCCGCGGAGCTGCGGGCCAGGTTCAACGAGCGCTTCTGGCTGCCCGACCGCGGCTACTTCGCCGTGGGGCTCGACCACGAGGGCCGGCCGATCGACGCCCTCGCCTCCAACATGGGCCACTGCCTGTGGTCGGGCATCGTCGACCGGGACAAGGCCGCGTCGGTGGCCGGGCACCTGCTCTCGCCCCGGATGTTCACCGGCTTCGGCATCCGCACGCTCGCCTCCGACATGGGCGCCTACAACCCGATGAGCTACCACAACGGCTCGGTGTGGCCGCACGACAGCGCGCTGGCCGCGGCCGGACTCATGCGGTACGGCTTCGTGGAGGAGGCCCAGCGGGTGGCCTGCGGCCTGCTCGACGCCGCCCGGGCCTTCGGCGACCGGCTGCCCGAGCTGTTCTGCGGCTTCGACCGCGGCGAGTTCAACCTCCCGGTGCCCTACCCGACCTCGTGCTCCCCGCAGGCGTGGTCGTCGGCCGCGCCGATCCAGCTCGTGCGCCTCCTGCTGCGCATCGACCCCTGGGTGCCGCACGGCAAGGTGTGGATCGCGCCCGCACTGCCGGCGGGGTTCGGCGACCTGCGCATCTCCGGCATGCACCTCGCGGGGACCCGGGTCGACCTGGACGTCCGGGAGGGCAGCGGCGTGCCGCACGTGACCGGCCTGCCCGGCGACGTGCTCCTCATCTCGGAGCCCCGCCCGCCGTCCTCCTCCCGTACCGGCGCGTGACGGCCGGGCAGCCGTGTGGCCGGGCGGCCGCGCGCGCCGTCTCGGGCATAGTGAAAGCGTGGCCGACGACCTGAACTACTACTCGACGCTCATCGCGGTCGCCGACGACTGCCCGGTGACCACCGCGAAGGCGCCCGAACCCCGAGGCGGCAGGCCGACCGTCGCCGTCCTGCAGTACGAGATGATCTCCGCCGCGCCGTACGGCCTGACCCAGGAGGACGTGCTGTTCGAGAGCTGGCTGCGCCGTCAGGACCTTCCGGACCTGACGGAGGAGCGGCGCGCGGCGCTGCGGAAGGACTTCTTCTCCCGCCCGCAGGCGTGCCTGCGGGGATCGCCGCTGCCCAAGAAGTACGGCTGGGGGCTGCTGTTCGACGCCGGCGGCCGGATCGCGCTGTGCCCGATGGAGTCGGAGGAGTACCGGCGCATCGTCGGGGGCGAGGGGGCCGGCGCGGGAAACGGCGCGGCGGGCGGCGACGGCGGTGTGCGGGTGCTGAAGGCGCTCCGCTCGCGCCGCGCCTGACGTCCGGTTTGTCGTAATTCGCCGAGGGTATGCCCACTGGTCGCGGAGGCGCGGCGTGCCGGAGGAGGCTGCGATGAGCGAGGTCGAGCTCAGCGTGCGGATCCCGGTGGGCGAGGTCGTCCTCGACGCGGACGTGGCCGTGCCCCGGGACGCGCGCGGAGCGGTGCTGTTCGCCCACGGCAGCGGCAGCGGCCGGCACAGCCCGCGCAACCGCTACGTGGCGGGGGAACTGCAGCGGGCCGGCCTGGCCACGGTCCTCGCCGACCTGCTCACCGCCGAGGAGGAGCGGGCCGACGCCCTCACCGGGCACCTGCGGTTCGACATCGGCCTGCTCGCCGCCCGGGTGGGGGCGCTGGCCGACCGGCTGCCCGGCGACGACCTCACCCGGGGCCTGCCCGTCGGGCTGTTCGGGGCCAGCACGGGCGCCGCGGCCGCGCTCGTCGCCGCCGCCACCCGGCCGGGCGTCGTACAGGCGGTGGTCTCCCGCGGCGGCCGGCCGGACCTCGCGGGGAACGCGCTGCGTGCGGTGCGCCAGCCGACGCTGCTGATCGTGGGGGAGCGCGACCCCATCGTGATCGGCCTCAACCGGGAGGCGATGGAGTCGCTCACCGCGCACGTCCGCATGGAGGTCGTGCCCCACGCCACGCACCTGTTCGAGGAGCCCGGCGCCCTGGAGACGGTCGCGCGGCTCGCCCGCGACTGGTTCGTACGCCACCTCCAGTCCACGCCGCCTGCTCCCTGAGCTGCCCCGCTACGATCTGACATCATGGAGCAGCGCGTTTTGGGCAGGACAGGCAGGCGGGTGGGCGTGGTCGGGCTGGGCGCCTGGCAGCTCGGAGCCGACTGGGGCGAGGTGAGCGAGGCCGATGCGCTGGCCACGCTCGGGGCCGCGGTCGAGGCCGGGACCACCTTCATCGACACGGCCGACGTGTACGGCGACGGCCGCAGTGAGAAGATCATCGGCAAGCTGATCAAGGAGCGGCCCGGCCTGACGGTCGCCACCAAGATGGGCCGCAGGGTGCAGCAGACGCCCGACGCCTACACCCTGGACAACTTCCGCGCCTGGACCGACCGTTCCCGGGAGAACCTGGGCGTCGACACGCTCGACCTGGTGCAGTTGCACTGCCCGCCGAGCACGGTCTTCGACACCGACGAGGTCTTCGACGGGCTCGACACGCTGGTGGCCGAGGGCCGGATCGCCGCGTACGGCGTCAGCGTGGAGACGGTCGCCGAGGCGCTGACCGCGATCGCGCGGCCGGGGGTGGCCACCGTGCAGATCATCCTCAACGCCTTCCGGCTCAAGCCGCTCGAAGAGGTCCTGCCCGCCGCGGAGAAGGCCGGGGTCGGCATCATCGCCCGGGTCCCGCTGGCCAGCGGCCTCCTGTCGGGCAAGTACGGCCCGCAGACGGTCTTCGCCGAGAACGACCACCGCAACTTCAACCGCCAGGGCGCGGCGTTCGACGTCGGCGAGACCTTCTCCGGCGTGGAGTACGGCGTCGGCCTCCAGGCGGTCGACCGGCTGCGCGGACTCGTGCCCGAGGGCATGACGCTGGCGCAGTTCGCCCTGCGCTGGATCATCGACCAGCCGGGGGTGAGCGTCGTGATCCCCGGCGCCCGCAACCCGCAGCAGGCCCAGGCCAACGCCGCGGCGGCGCAGTTCCCGCCCCTCAGCGCCGAGGCGCAGGACGAGGTCCGCAACGTCTACGACGACCTCATCCGCCCCCAGGTCCACCACCGCTGGTGACCACGAGGGTCCGCCGCCGTCGCACGGGCTCACCCGCCCGCACGACGGCGGCGCGTCCCCGAGGGTCAGCGGGCGGCGAGCCGCCCGTGGTGCGCGCGGTTGGCGTCGATGAGCCGGTCGAGGGCGTCGCGGGCTGTCACGAGTTCCTCGACGTGCCGGCTGATCCGGTCCCGCTCCCGCACCAGCCGCTCGAACGCCTCGGTGGAGTTCTGCTCGCTCGGCGATTCCACGCACGGCAACAGCTCGGCGATCGTACGGCTGGAGAGCCCGGCGGCGTACAGGCGTTGGATGAACTCCACCCGTTCGATCTCGCCGTCGGTGTAGTGACGCTGGCCGCCGGCGCTGCGGGTGCTGGTGATGAGGCCCTGCTCCTCGTAGTAGCGCAGGGACCGGACGCTCACCCCGGCCCGTGACGCCAGTTCCCCGATCCGCATCGAGCCTCCCCTGGGAAATCTCCACTCGAAACACTTGCATCTGACGTCAGTGTCAGGTTCTAGCCTGGTCTTGTCCAGCCGGCGGACGTGACCATCCACGGAGAACCTGAAAGGCACGCAGTAATGACGTCCCTGTTCGATCACTACCGTCTCGGCGCGCTGACCCTGCCCAACCGTGTGGTGATGGCCCCGATGACCCGCGTACGCGCGGCCGCGGGCGGCCTGGCGACGCCGTCCATGGCGACCTACTACGCCCAGCGTGCCACCGCCGGGCTCATCGTGACCGAAGGGGTGCAGCCGAGCCTCGTCGGGCAGTCCAATCCGGGCACCCCGGGCCTGTACACCGACGAGCAGACCGAGTCCTGGCGGCAGGTCACCGGTGCGGTCCACGCCAACGGCGGTCGTGTCTTCGCCCAGATCATGCACGGGGGCCGCGTCTCCCACCCCGACACCACGGGCATGCGGCCGGTGGCCCCGTCGGCCGTCCCCGCGCCGGGGGAGGTGTTCACCCCGGCAGGGCCCAAGCCGGCGCCCGTGCCGCGGGCGCTGCCCACCGCCGAGGTGCCCGAGCACGCCCGGTCCTACGCCGAAGCCGCCCGCCGGGCTGTCGACGCCGGCTTCGACGGCGTGGAGCTGCACGGCGCGAACGGTTATCTCATCGCGCAGTTTCTCTCCAGCACCGCCAACCTGCGCACCGACGCCTACGGCGGCTCGATCGCCAACCGCATCCGGTTCGCCGTCGAGGCGGTGTCCGCGACCGTCGAGGCGGTGGGCGGCCACCGGACCGGGATCCGCCTCTCACCCGGCGCCGGCTTCTGGGGCGCGGAGGACACGGAGGTTCCCAGCCTGTACGGCGCGCTGCTCGCCGAGCTGGCCCCCTTGGGCCTGGCGTATGTCCACCTCGAGGCCACGGCCGACGAGGAGGTGCTCCTCGGGCTGCGCAAGGCCTGGCCCGGCACGCTCATCGTCAACCCCGTCTTCCCGATGGGCCCCCGGCAGACGGACAGGGCGGCGGCCGACCACTGGCTGGAGCGCGGCGCCGACCTGATCAGCTTCGGCCGCGCCTTCATCGCCAACCCCGACCTCGTGGAGCGGCTGCGCCAGGGGCTGCCGATCGCACCGCACGACGAGTCCACCTGGTACCAGGGCGGCGACACCGGTTACCTCACCTACTCCGCCTACCAGCACGCCGCCTGAAGAACCAGCGCTGTCACGGACCGGCCGGCCGAGGACGCCGGCCGTGTCCTCCGGGCCGCCGCTGGTGACCATGGCCCTGGCGACCACCCGGATGGCCCCGCGCGGGGTTGCCGCGCGGGGCCCGTGCTCGTCAGACGCCGGTGCTCGTCAGACGCCCGTGCTTGTCAGACGGCCGTGCAGGTCACCTGGGACGGATTCGAGTTGGTGCCGTTCCAGGAGCCGTTGAAGCCGAACGAGGCGGAGGCGCCGGCGCCGAGCGCGCCGTTCCAGGACAGGTTCACGGCCTTCACGTCCGAACCGTTCACCGTGTGCGAGGCGTTCCAGAGCTGGGTGATCGTCTGGCCGTTGGGGAAGGTCCAGGCGACCGTCCATCCGCTGGTGGCGATGGTGCCGGTGTTCTTCACGGTGACGGTCGCCCCGAAGCCGCCGGGCCACTGGCTGGTGACGGCGTACGTCGCGGTGCACGCCTTACCCGTGCTCGCCGAGGGTGAGGGCGACGGGGAAGGGCTCGCCGAAGGTGAGGGCGACGGCGAGGGGCTCGGCGAGGGGCTCGGCGAGGGAGAGGGAGACGGGCTGGGGCTGGGCGATTCCGAGGGGGAAGCCGACGGCGACGGGCTCGCGGAGGCGCCGGCCTTCTCCGCGGTCCAGGCGCTCACCCAGGCCAGCACCGCGTTCCAGTTGATCGCGACCTCGTTGACCGACCAGGCGTTGATGTCGTCCAGGTAGCACTTCTGCGGCTTGCACCCGCCGAGCCTCTCCTGGGCGACCGGGTCCTGCAGCCCGCTGTTGGGGCCGCCGGCCAGCGCGCCGGGCGGCGCGATCGGCAGCGACGAGTCGAGCTGGTGGGCCCAGAACCGGTGGTGGACGTTGCGCGAGGGCTGGTCGCCGTACCCGGTCACGTACGACTGGCCCAGCGGGTTGCGGCCGAACTCGTAGGCCATCGTCTCGAACACCCCGTTGCGGAAGCGTTCCTGCCCGCTGAAGTCGTAGGCGAGCGCGAGCAGCGCGGCGTTGTTGAGGATGAGGTTGTTCGAGCCCCAGATGTAGCCGCCGCCGGACGGGGCGAACGGCACGGGATAGCCCTGGTTGCGCATCGCGGTGAGCAGGGTGTCACCGTTGCTCACGAAACGGTTGCGCAGTTGCGTCCCGATCGTGGAGGTCAGGCCGTTCGGGACGAGCGCGAGCGTGATGTCGCCGAGCGAGCCGACCTCCGACCACTGGGCGCCCTCGTTGGTGAAGCTCCTGCCGTAGTAGAGGGACGAGCCGGTGAGGGCGTCGCGGTAGGTCTGCTTGCCCGTGGTGACGTACAGCTCGGCGGCCGCCCAGTAGAACTCGTCGGTCACCTTGGTGTCGACGTACGAGCCGCCGCCCTGGTCGTCGTTGCTCGGGGCGATGATGGACGGGTTGGCCTTGGCCGCCGCGTACGCCTTCTCCGCGGCGGTGAGGCAGCGGCTGGAGAAGGCCGAGTCGATGGAGGCCCACACGCGGGCGCACTGCGCGGCCGACGCGGCGAGGTTCAGCGTGGCGGCGGTGGTGGGCGCCGACAACAGCCGGGGCTGGGGGTCCTGGTCGGGCCGCAGCGGCAGGCCGGTCCACGCCTGGTCGTGGATCTTGGCGTGTGCCATGCCCGCCAGCGACCTCCCGTCCGGGACCTGCATCTTCAGCATGAAGTCGATCTCCCAGCGGGCCTCGTCGAGGATGTCGGGCACGCCGTTGCCCCGCTCGGGAATGGCCATGGTGCCGTCGCCGAAGGCCGCGGGGTCGGCGCCGGAGACATACTTGGCCCGCTCGTAGACGTTGACGAGCTGCCATGCCGACATGCCGCCGTTCACCACGTACTTGCCGTGGTCGCCGGCGTCGTACCAGCCGCCGCGGACGTCCAGGCTGTACCCGCAGCTCGTGCGGCAGGGCACGTTGTTGTCGCCCTGGTTGGGGGAGACGTTCAGGTGCCCGGCGGGCCGGGCGTACTGGGCGCCCACGTACTGACCGTTGATCGCGATGCCGCTGCGCTGGTGGTAGAAGAACGCGAGCGCGTCGTACGGCAGCTTCTTCCAGGCGTCCGCGCCGATGTCGAAGGGCCGGCTGGACTCGTTGCCCACGGTGAGCACGAAGTTCGTGCCCGTCCCGGTGTACGAAGAGAAGTCGATCTTGTGAACGCTGTCGCCCGACGGCGAGTCCTGCCCGAAGACGGTCGTGGTCCCGGTCGCCACCACCTGGTCGGAGCCGTTGAGCAGGCTCCACGTCAGCGGCGATGTGGAGGAGTTGACGACGGTCGCCTGCTTGGCCGCGCCCGGCGCGTAGGCGACCTGGTTGACCTTGATGTTCTGCCCGAGCGGCGGCCGCGTGACGGCGTGCACCGGGCTCGTCGCGGTCACGACGGCGACCGACGCCGCGCCGACGGCAAGTGCCAGGGACAGCGCCGCTCGGGGGCGACGCGTCCATCCTGGCTTCTTCATGATTAACACCTCCGGCCTTTATGTTTCGTGACCGCATCATGAGGGGGAGGCGTGGCCGGGGGACATTCCTCAACCGCACGCGTTTCACACCCGCAGGTCATCGGATCGGGCCGGCGAACGATTCTGAATATTTCACGAACGCTTTCGCGGACTCTCTAAACTCTCGCGTGTGACCGGCACAAGCCTTCCCACCGAGCTAGGACCGCGGCGCCGCCAGGAGATCACGGTCGCGCAGATCGCCAGGCTGGCCGGGGTGTCCCCGCCGACCGTGTCCAAGGTGATCAACGGACGCCCCGGCGTGTCGGTCGCCACCCGGCGCCGGATCGAGGAACTGATCCGCGAGCACGGCTGGCAGCGCCGGCCGGAGAGGACCGAGCCCGCGGCCATCATCGAGGTCCTCTTCCAGGCCCTCGACAGCCTGTGGGCGCTGGAGCTCATCCGCGGCGTCAACGAGGTCGCCCAGTCCTACGGCCTGACCGTGGCCGTCACCGACATGCACGGGCACAACTCCCCGCACCGCGAGTGGATCGAGGAGGTCCTGGCCCGGCGCCCCACCGGTGTGATTGCCGTCTCCGCCGAGCTGAGCGACCACGAGTACGCCCAGCTCGCCAGCAGGTCCATCCCGCTCGTCGCGCTCGACCCGCACGGCGAGCCGAGCCATCGCGTCCCCTCGGTCGGCGCGACGAACTGGAACGGCGGCCTGTCGGCCACCCGCCACCTGCTGGAGCTCGGGCACCGCAGGATCGCGATGATCAACGGCCCGGCGGCGCTGATGTGCTGCCGCGCCCGGCTCGACGGCTACCGCGCGGCGATGGAGACCGCGGGCGTGCCCGTCGACCCCCGCTACCTGCGGACCGGTCCGCTCTACGTGGAGACCGGCCGTACCGAGGCGCGAGCGCTGTTCGCCCTCCCCGACCGGCCCACCGCCGTCTTCGCCGGCAACGATCTGCAGGCACTCGGGGTCTACCAGGCGGCCCTGCGGGCCGGGCTGCGCGTGCCCGACGACCTCAGCGTCGTCGGCTTCGACGACCTGCCGCTCGCCCACTGGACGGACCCGCCGATGACCACCGTCCATCAGCCGCTGGCCAAGATGGGCGCCGCCGCCGCGGAACTCGTCATGGCCGTCAGCGCGGGCGACACGTCCGAACACCACCGCATCGAGCTCGCCACCCACCTCGTCGTACGCGGGAGCACCGCCCCACCGGCCTGACCGGCGGCGGGCCGGAGGCGGCCGCCGAGGCGGCGGAGTCCTCGGGTCATCGGCGATCGAGGCGGTGAGGTGAGGTTGTGGCCGCCCGGGGCATCCGGTCGCCGGGGTCCGTTCGAATGACCGTACGTGGAGAGATGGGAGACCGCTGAGAAGCGGGAGGCCGAGGCGGACGGCAGGCCCCCCGCACGGCGTGGCGGCCGGCCGCCCTCGCGACGGCCGGGCGGGCCGGACCACGGAGCGGCCGGCGGGCCGTCGCCGGTGCCGGGAGCGCCGGAGCCGCCGGATGCCTCCCGCCCGACCCTGCGACGGCGGGGCGGGCCCCGTCCGCCGCGGTGGTGGCTGAACGCCGGCGGCGCCGTGCTGCTCGGCGTCATGGTGGCCGCGCAGATCGCGACCGGCCTGCGGCCCGATGACCTGCGCCTGACCACCGTGGTCGTGGTGCTGGTCGCGGCGAGCGCGCTCGCCTTCGCCTCCGCGGCCACCACGCCGCGCAGGGCGGCGGGCGCGTTCGGGGCGGCGGTGGCGGCGGGCTACGCCGCCGAGTGGATCGGCACGCGGACGGGTCTGCCCTTCGGCGACTACCACTACACCGATGTGCTGTGGCCGCGGCCCGGCGGAGTCCCGCTGATCGTCGCCCTCGCATGGGGCGGCATGGGCCTGGCCGCCCACGCCGTCGCCGCCCGTGCCGTCCCTGGCGGTACCGCCCTTGGCGGCACCGTCTTTGGCGGTACCGTGCCGTACGGCGCGGTGGCCCGGGTCTGCGCCGGGGCCGTCGCGCTCACCGCGTGGGACCTCTTCCTCGATCCCCAGATGCTCCGGCTCGGGCTGTGGGTCTGGGCCGAGCCCGGGCCGTACCGCGGTGTGCCGCTCGGCAACTTCGCCGGATGGCTGCTGGTCTCGCTCCTGGTCATGACGTTGATCGAACGCATCGCGCACCACCCCGCCCCGGCGGCGGCCCCGCGACGGGGTGCCGTGGGCGGGCAGGCGGGGGCGACCGGGCTGGTCGCCCTCTACACGGTGATGGCGGTGATGGAGACCATCGGCTTCGCCGTGGTCTTCCGGCCGCCCGACCCGCTGGTGGCCGCCGCCGGAGGGGTCGCGATGGGCACGTGCGCGCTGCTCGCCTGGAGGGGCACATGGCGGAGGTGATCGTGGTCGGGGGCGGCGTCGGCGGCATGGTGGCCGCCCTGCTGCTCGCGCGGGACGGGCACGACGTGCGGATCCACGAGCGGCTGCCCCGGCTCGGCGGCAAGCTGGCCGAGCACAGGCGCGACGGCTTCACGTTCTCGATCGGGCCCTCGCTGCTCACGCTGCCCGGCCTCTTCCTGGACCTCGGCGTCCCGCTCGACCTGCTCGAACTCGACGAGTTGTGCCGGTACCGCTTCGCGGACGGCTCGGTGCTGTCCACGTACCGCGACCCGGGCCGCACGGCCGGCGAGGTGGACCGGCTCGCGCCGGGCGAGGGCCGCAACTGGCGGGCGTACCACCGCTGGGCCGAGCGGTGCCTGGACGCCGCGATGCGCACCTTCTTCGCGGGACCGCTGACCGGGCCCGTCGTCGAGCCGCCGGCCCCCTGGCGGGACGGCTCCGCGCCCGGACGGCCGGGTGGCGTCTCGTCCGGGATCGGCGCGGCGGCCGGTGGCGTGGGCGGAGACGGCTCGCGGGCCGGTGGCGTGGGAGGCGGCGGGAGGGGCGGGCCGCTCCCGCGGGCCCGCCTGGGGGACCTGTTCGCGGTCGCGCCCGGCCGCACCCTGGACGCGCTGGCGGGCGGATTCTTCCGGGACGCCCGCCTGCGCCAGTACGTGGACCGCTACGCGACCTACGCGGGATCGAATCCCTACCGCGCGCCCGCCGCCCTCGGCTGCGTCCCCGCGATCGAGCACGGCGACGGCGGGTGGTACGTCCGGGGCGGGCTGCCCCGCCTCGCCGACGCGCTGGCGGCGGCGCTCGACAAGGCGGGCGTGGAGGTCCGGACGGAGACCGAGATCACCGAGGTGATCGCGGACGCGGACCGGGTCCGCGGCGTGCGCACGGCAGGAGGCGAGGTGGTACGCGCCGACGTCGTGGTCGTGAACGCCGACGCGGCCTCCCTCTACGGGCGGCTCCTGCCGGACCGCGCCCGGCTGCGCCGGATCGCCGGGCTGGGCCTGTCCTCATCCGCCTTCCTGATGCTCGCCGCCGTCGAGGGCCGCACGGAGGACATGCCCCACCACTCGATCGTGTTCTCCGGCGACTACCGGCGGGAGTTCGGCGACATCTTCGACCGGCGGCGGCCACCGGAGGACCCCACGGTCTACATCGGCTGCCCGTCCGTGCACGACGCCACGATGGCCCCCGCCGGTGCGGAAAGCTGGAGCATGCTGGTGAACGTCCCAGCCGGCGACCCGGCCCGGTGGCCGATGCCGCCCGAGGCGTACGCGGAACTCGTCCTGGAGCGCCTGGCGAGCCGGGGGCACGACCTGTCCGGGCGGCTGCGCTTCCTCGACCTGCTGACCCCGGCCGACCTCCGGGACCGGTACGGCGCCTGGGGCGGTGCCATCTACGGCGGCGCGTACGGAGGCCCGCTCGCCCCCTTCCGCCGTCCCGGCAACCGGGGGCCCCGGCGCGGCCTCTACCTCGTGGGCGGGTCCGCGCACCCTGGGGGTGGCCTGCCGCTGGTGGCGATGGGCGGGCGCATCGTGGCCGAACTCGTGGCCCGCGACTTCACCCGCTCCGACCGGCGACGGGGAAGGGCGTAACCGTGACGACAGGCCGGAGGATAGTTGGGGCCGCCCAGGCGGCCGCCGCCCTGGTGGTGCTCGCGCGGCTCGCCCGCGGACGCCGGCGCCTGCCCCCGCTCCACCCGCCCGCCCTGCCCACGGAACCGGCTGGCGGCGGGACCCGGAGTGGCGGGACGCCGGGCGGCGGGGGTCCGGCGATATCCGTGGTGATCCCGGCGAGGAACGAGGAGCACCGCCTCGGGCCCTGCCTGCGCGCGCTGCCGGCCGATCCGGCCGTCACCGAGGTGATCGTTGTGGACGACGAGTCCTCGGACGGCACGGCCCGCCTCGCCGCCGCGCTCGGCGCCCGCGTGGTGCCGGGCCGGCCGCTGCCGGACGGCTGGGTGGGAAAGCAGTGGGCGCTGCACCAGGGGCTGCGGGAGGCGCGCGGCGAGATCGTGGTGACGCTCGACGCCGACACGCGGCCCCGGCCCGGCCTGTTCGCGGCCCTGGCCGCCGCACTGGACGACCACGATCTGGTCAGCGCCGGTCCGCGCTTCGTCTGCGACGGACTCGCCGAGCAGGCTCTGCACGCCTCGTTCCTGGCGACGCTGGTGTACCGGTTCGGCCCGATCGGTCCTCCGGTCCCGCCGCCTCCGCACCGGGTGATGGCCAACGGCCAGTGCCTGGCCTTCCGCCGTGAGGCGATGCTCCGGGCCGACGGCTTCGCCCGGGTCCGGCGGCACATGACCGACGACGTCGCCCTGGCCAGGGCCCTCGCCGCGGACGGCTGGAAGGTCGGCTTCCTCGACGCCCGGGATCTGCTGGAGGTCGACATGCACGAGTCGGCCGCCGAGGTGTGGCGGGAATGGGGACGGTCGCTGCCGCTGGGCGACGTCACCCATCCCGCCTGGCAGGCCGCCGACCTCGCCGTCGTCTGGCTCGCCGCCGCGCTGCCGGTGCTCCGCCTGGCCGCCGGACGGCCGACCCGGCTGGATCTCGGGCTGCTCGCCGTGCGGCTGCTGCTCACCACCGCCCTGCGCCCGGCCTATGCCCGGCCGGGGATGGGGGTGGCGCTGTCGTTGCTGCTCGACCCGGCGGCCGCCGTACGGCTGACGCAGGCGACCCTGCGGCCCGTGCGCACCTGGCGTGACCGCGCCTACCCCACAGCGCCGACGTCAGCCTTCCCCACGCGGACCGTCCCCGCCACGCGGATCGCCCCCGCGACGCAGATCGCCCCCGCGACGCAGATCGCCCCCGCGACGCAGATCGCCCCGGCGACGCGGACAACAGGTCACGCCACGCGGACCGCCCCGGCGTCTGCCGAGGTCACGAAGCCTCCGGTGCCCGGGCAAGCTCCCCAGGACGCGCGCGTCGCGAAGGGCGCGCACGCTTCGCCGGCTGGAGAGGTCACTCAGGTCATGCCGGTCAAGGGCGGCGGGCGGCCAGCGCCGCCTGCCCGAAGCGGAGACCGATGAGGCACATCAGCGCGCCCGTGGCGGCGACGTGCCCGATCGGCGAGAAGGCCAGTTGCAGCACCGGGATCGCGAACACCCCGGCCCTGGCGCCCAGCGCGAACGACCCGGTGGCCAGCCGCGTCACCGCCAGGACGGCGAGCGCGAGCACGAACGCGGGCGGGCAGATCACGGCCATCCCCCCGGCGAAGGTCAGCACCGACCGCCCGCCGCGGAACCCGGCGAACACCGGCCACGCGTGGCCGAGCATCGCCGCTCCCACCGCGAGATACGCGGCGGAGACGCTCGGGCCGGTGACCACTCCCAGCGCCGTCGTGTGGGCGCCCCCCGCCACCAGGCCGAGCAGCCCGGCGGCCACGCCCTTCGCCATGTCGCCGGCGAAGACGGGCGCCGCCGCCCGCGCGCCGAGCCGTTCGCGCACGTTCCAGAAGCCGGGGTTGCGGTCGCCCTCCTCACGGGGATCGACGCCGCGCCGCCCGGCGACCAGCACCGCAACCGGGATCGAGCCGAGAAGGTAGCCGCCGATGACCGCGACGAGCAGCGGAACGAGCGAGGGAGCCGGCGAGGGAGCCGGCGCGGAAACGAACGAGGGGACGAGCAGCGGGAGCGTCGTCACATTTCACCTCCACAGGTACGCGGATCGGGGGGCGATGCGCCACATGGCCTTCGACCGTCCGGTGCTGCGCCGGACCCCCGGACTGCTGTTCTGGCGGCTGCTCGGCACGGGCCGGGGACCGTCCACGACGCTCGGCGCCGACCTGCGCCGCTGGGCGCTGCTGGCCGTGTGGCGGGACGAGCGGGCGCTGGAGGAGTTCCTGGAGTGCTCGCCCATCCCGGCGCGCTGGCGGCGCGAGGCTGTCGAGACCTGGCACGTACGGCTCGCGCCGATCTCCTCGCGCGGCCGCTGGAACGGCGTCGAGCCGTTCATCCCCGCATCCTTCGCTCCAGCGCCCCTTACTCCTGCGCCCTTCACTCCTCGGACCGGGCAGCACCCGATCCAGGGCATGACGCCGCCGGGCCTGGAGCATCTCGCTCAGGGGACAGGGCTTTCGGGCGCGGAACGTCTCGCACAGGGGCGGGAGCCCTCGGGCCTGGAGCGCCTTGCCGCTCGGGAAAGGGCGTCCTCGCCTGCGGGGTCTCCGGGCGAGCGGGCGGGTGGCGGACCGGTGGCGGTGCTGACCCGGGCGTCGATCAGGCCGTCGCGGCTCCTGGCGTTCTATCGGTCCGTCCCCTCCGTCGACCGGCTCCTGCGGGCGCAGGAGGGCTGCCTCGCCTCGGTCGGGCTGGGGGAGTGGCCGCTGGCGCGGCAGGCGACCTTCTCCCTGTGGCGTGACGCCGCCGCCGTACGCGTGTTCGCCTACGCGGGCCGCGCGCACCGCGAGGTGATCGAGCGTGTCCGCGCGCACGACTGGTACTCCGAGGAGCTGTTCGCCCGGTTCATGCCGTACGCGAGCACGGGCACCTGGGACGGGGCCGACCCCCTCGCCACCCTTCTCGCCGGCCCCCAGGCCGACCCGGGCGCCGGTCGCCCGCCGGGCGCGGCGCCAGGGTCGTGACGGTCTCACCCCCGTGTCACCATGGGTCACGGCCGCCTCACGCCGTCTCACCGCTGTCTCAACGGGCGGGGCGGACGGCGAGACGATCGCCGAGGCGGGCTACGACCTCGCCCCGGGCCAGATCGTGGGCCACGACGCAGGCTCGCGCGATGGTCGAGGCCCGTGAGGAGCCGTGGGCCACCACGACGGTGCCGGTCAGGCCCAGCAGCGCCGCGCCGCCGTGTGTCTCCGGGTCGTAGCGACCGGCCACCCGCCGCAGCGCCTCGGGACCGGCCACGTCCTGGGCGCCGAGCCCTGCGCCGGCTCCCGCGCCGTCCACAGCGCCGACTCCCGCGCCGACTCCCGCGCTGGCCACAGCGCCGGTCCCCGCGCCGACCTCTGTGGCCAGCAGGGCGAGTGTGGCCCGGACGGTGCCCTCGACGTTCTTCAGCACGACGTTGCCGGTGAAGCCGTCGGTCACGATCACGTCGGCCAGCCCGGTGAGCACGTCGCCGCCCTCGACCGGGCCGTGGAAGCGCAGCGGCAGGTCGCGCAGCAGGGTCTCGGCCCGGCGGGTCAGCCGGTTCCCCTTGCCGGGCTCGGCGCCGATCGACAGCAGCCCCACGCGGGGCTCCGCCACGCCCAGCACGAGCTGCGCGTACGACGCTCCGAGCAGGGCGAACTGGGCGAGCATCTCGGGAGTGGGGTCCACGGTGGCGCCGGCGTCGATCAGCACGGTGGCCCCGCCCGCCGTCGTCGGCAGCGCCACGGCCAGCGCGGGGCGCAGTACGGCGGGCGCGGGGCCCAGCCGGTCGGTCGCGCAGGCGGCGACGGCTCCCGTGGACCCGGCCGACACGAAGGCCGCGCCGGCTCCGTCCCGGACGAGGCCGAGCCCGACGGCCAGGCTGGAGTGGGCCATGCGGACCGCCCCCGCGCCGCGCTCGGTCATCGGGACGACGTTGTCGGCGTGCGCCACGTCGATCTCGCCGACCGCCCCGAGCCGGGCCAGTTCCGCGCGCACGACGCCCGCCCGGCCGGCGAGGACGACCGGCACGCCGTGCTCCCGCCGGGCCTGGACCGCCCCCCGGACGATCTCGGCGGGTCCGTGGTCTCCGCCCATGGCGTCCACCACGACCGGCGAGGCGTTCGGCACGTCCCGCATGTCAGGCCACCCCCACCCGGCGCTCGGCCTGCGCGGCGGCGCGGGCCGCGAGCAGGTTCCGGGTGAAGATCGCGAGCCTCCGCCCGCGCGGCACCGTGGCCCGCCTCGCCAGCACGTCGTGACCGGCCGCCGCGATCTCGTCCAGGATCCCGCCGTACAGCTCGTACGCCGCGCGGATGCAGGGCCGCGACGACGGCGCGAGCAGCGCGATCCCCTCCCACGCCCGGCGGTAGTGGTCGCGGGCGCGTTCGCAGTTCAGGGCCACGAGGTCGCGTACGGCCGGGGTGGCGTGCGGCGCGGCGAGGTCGGCCGGGGTCACGCCGAACTTGTCGAGGTCGGCCAGCGGCAGGTAGATCCGGCCACGCGCGAGGTCCTCGCGCACGTCGCGGATGAAGTTGGTGAGCTGGAACCCCAGTCCGAGCTGCCGCGCGGGCTCGCGGGCCCGCTCGTCCTCCCCGGGCAGGGGCTCCAGCACGGGCAGCATCATCGTCCCGATGGCCGCCGCCGAGCCCTCCATGTAACCCAGCAGGTCGTCGTACGTCGCGTACCTGCCCACGGACAGGTCGGCCCGCATGGACGCCAGGAACGCCCCCACGTCGGCGTGGTCGATCCCGAAAGCCCTGACCGTGTGCGCGAAGGCGGGCAGCACCGGGTCGCGGACCGGCTCCCCGCCCAGCGCGGCGGTCAGCCGGGAGGCCAGCCGCTCCAGCGCCTGGGACCGGTCGCCGCTCATCCCGAAGGAGTCGACGATCTCGTCGGCGTAACGGGCGAAGCCGTACAACGCGTGGACGTGCGGCCGTTTCCAGGAGGGCAGCAGCCGGGTGGCCAGGTAGTAGGAGCGGCCGTAGCGGGCGTGCAGCCTGCGGCACCGCTCATAGGCCGCCGTCAGCGTGGCGGACGACGGAGGGGACGACGTTCTCATGGAGTGCTCTCCAGGATGCGTTCGGCGGCCAGGCGGCCGGAGATCAGCACGGGCGGCACCCCGACGCCGGGGGCCGTGTACATGCCCGCGAAGTGGAGGCCGGGGACCCGCCGGGCCGCGCCGGACGGCCGGAACCAGGCCGTCTGGGTGAAACGGGCGTCGAGGGCGAACGGCGTGCCAGCGGAGTGGCCGCGCCGCCGCCAGGCGGGGGGATCGAACACGAGCCGGGGCGCCCCGGACAGGTCGCCGTACCCGAGGCCGGAGAGCCGGTCGAGCATGCGGTCCACCAGACGGGGGGTGAGGGCGGCCCAGTCCGCGCCGCCCTCCAGGTTCGCGGTGGGCTCCAGCACGCTCAGCACGGCGCGGCCCGCGCCGCCGGGCCCGTGGTCGTCAGGCCCGTGGTCGTGTGGCCCGTGGTGGTCGTGTGGCCCGTGGTTCTGTGCACAGGTCACCAGCAGGCTCGGGTCGGGCTGCGGGCGGCCGGCCTCCAGCGCCCCGAAGGTCGCCCGCCATTCCCGCCCGAAGTGCAGGGTGTGGTGGGCCTGGCCGTCCGGCCGCCGGTCGAGGGCGAAGTGCGCCACCAGGCACGAAGGGGAGAACCGGGGACGGCGCAGCCGCCAGTCGGCCGCCTCCTCCGGCAGCAGGCCGTCGCCGCGGGCGCCGTGGGCCCGGACGAGGTCGCAGGCCACCACCGCGTGCCGGGCCGCGAGCCGCTCGCCCGTGTCGAGCCGTACGGCCGTCACCCCGGCGCCGTCGGTCTCGATCCGGGTGGCCCGCACGCCGTACCGGAGGACCGCCCCGGCCTTCTCCGCGGCGGCGGCCATGGCCCGGGGGACGGCGTGCATGCCGCCCTCGCGGGGAAAGTAAACCCCGCCGACGGTGTCCATGTGGGCGATCACCGCGTACACGCCGAGCGCGCGCTGCGGCGACCTGCCGACGTACAGCGACTGGAACGTGTGCGCCCTGATCAGCCGCTCGTCGGTGAGGTGGCTCCGCACGAGGCGGTCCAGCCGGCGGAAGCCGCCGAGCGCGGTCAGCCGGGCCAGCGCGTACGGCCGGGCCAGCGCGCGCAGCCGGGTCATGTCCCGGTCGATGAACGCGCCCCACTCGGCCTCGAACATCTCTCCGAGCAGCCGGCGGAACCGGCGGTAACGGGCGGCCTCCGCGGGCCCGCACAGCTCCCGCACCTGGTCCTCCATGGCGTCCGCGCCCGCGACCACGTCAAGTCTCGACCCGTCGTGGAAGGTCAGCCGGTAGTACGGGTCGAGCCGGCGCAGCGGCAGCCAGCGCTCCATGTCCTGCCCGGCCGCGGCGAAGGCGTCGGCCAGCACCCCCGGCATGGTCAGCACGGAGGGGCCGGTGTCGACGCGGTGCTCGCCCAGGGCGGCCGTGCCGCAGCAGCCGCCCGGTGCGTCGGAGGCCTCGACCACCGTCACCTCACGGCCGGCTCCGGCGAGGCGCATGGCGGCGGCCAGGCCGCCGAGGCCCGCGCCGACGACCACGACCGGCCCGCCCGCGGTCACCAGACGGTCCTGCGGGTCGTCGTCATGCGCGGTGCTCCTTCGGTCGGTGGTCGGCGGACGCTTCGGTGATCGGCGGCCGGTTCCGTGATCGGCGGTGCCGTCAGTAGAGTTTTCGCGCCCTCCCGCTCCGGCGGTTGCATCCGCGCGGTTGCATCCGTACGGGGCCTCCCGGCCGAAACAAGGCGAGGGGCGGCCGGAACGACGTGGTGGCCGGAGGACGGGAGCGGCGGGACGGCAGGGGCCCGAGCCACGACGGGCCGCGGGAAACGGCGGCCGTGAGCGGAAGCGCGGGCCGGAAGCAGCGGCTGGAAGCACTCGGAAGCAGCGGACGGACACGGGGTGAGCGGGTGCGGCGTGAGGGGCAGCCGGAGACGGGCGGCGACGCAGTCTCCGAGGAGGAGCCGGGGTACGGCATCGGAGCCGTGGCCCGGCGGCTCGGCGTGCCCGCGTCCACGCTGCGCACCTGGAACCTCAGATACGGCATCGGCCCGAGCAGGCGCAGCCCCGGTGGCCACCGTCGCTACGACGAGGCGGACCTGCGCCGCCTCCAGGAGATGAACCGGCTGGTCCGGTCGGGGATGCCGCCGGCCGACGCCGCCAGGCTGGCGCTGCGGCAGCGCCCGCCCGCAGGCGGGGAGCGGAGCACCGGGGACGCGGGAGCCGGTGAGCAGGCGGCGCCCCCAGCGGGCATGGCATCGGGGCGCCCGGCGCGCCGCGACGCGGGCCGCCTCGCGGGCCCCGCCGCGCCTCCCGAGGCCGCGCGTGAGGCCGCGCCCGAATCGCCGGCCGCGGAACCCGGCCTGCTGTCCGCGGCCATGCTGGCCCGCGCCGTGGCGGCGATGGACGCCCCGGCCGTGAGCGTGGCACTGGACGCGGCGCTGGCCGCGCACGGCGTGCTGTGGACGTGGGAGCGGCTCGTGCTGCCGGTGTTCGCGGCGATCAGCCGCAGGCAGTGGGAGACCGGAGCCGGGATCGACATCGAGCACCTGTTCTCCAACCGGCTCCAGGCCGCCCTGGTGCGGTTCTCCGCGCACGCGCCCGCGCCCGTCCACCCCCGGCCGGTCCTGCTGGCCGCCGCCGAGGAGGAGCAGCACACCCTGGCGATCCAGGCGCTCGCCGCCGCGCTCGCCGGGCTCGCGGTGGAAACCCGGGTGCTGGGGGCCCGCACGCCGTACTCCGCGCTGGCGGACGCCATGCGCCGGGTCGGCCCGGCGGCGGTGTTCGTCTGGTCGCAGACCCCCGCGACCGGCGAGCCGGCCCCGCTCGGCGGCCTGCCGGGGCTCCGCCCCGCGTGCCGGGTCATCGCCGGTGGCCCGGGGTGGGGCGAGGACATGCCTACGGAAGTCGTTCGGGTGACTACGTTTCGTGACGCCATCTCGGCGGTAATGACCACTCTGCGGTGATTCGCCCTCTTTGGCGCACTCTTGACCTGGGGTTCGGCTGATTTTGTTGCCATGATGACGCGCGGAGGGCTATGAATAGGTTTTGAATAAGTTCTTGGGGCATGGGGGGACCATGGAGACGACGCTGGAGTTCCGCCTCGCCGCGGGTGACACGGGCGCCCTGGGGGAGTGCTACCGAGAGCACTCCCCGGCCGTGCGCTCCTACCTGCGCAAACTTGTGCCGCCGCAGGATGTGGAAGACGTCCTCCAGGTCGTCTTCACGGAGGTCTGGCGGTTCCGGCACCGCTTCGACCCGGGCCGGAGCCTGCCGGCCTGGCTGTTCGGGATCGCCCACAACCGCGCCGTCGACCACCTGCGGGCGCGCACGCCGACGACGGTGCCGCTGGAGGCGGTCCCCGACCCGGCGGGACACGACGGGCGGCAGGACGGCGACGAACTCGCCGACCGCGACCGGGTGCTCCGGGCGCTGGCCGCGCTGCCGCAGGTGCAGCGCCAGGCGATCGAGCTGGCGTACTACGGCGATCTGACCCAGCGCGAGATCGCCGAGCACCTGCGGGTCCCGCTCGGCACCGTCAAGGCTCGCACGGCCCGGGGTCTGCACCGGCTGTCCGCACTGCTGGAGGCGGCGTGAACACGACGGAGAGCACGACGGAGGCCGCGGTGGAGAACACACTGGCGAGCACGGCGGCGCAGGTCAGGCCGAGGGTGGCGGTGTCGAGCTGCTTGCTGGGCGCTCCCGTGCGGTTCAACGGCGGCCACAGCCGCGACCGGTTCCTCGCCGGCGAGCTGGACGAGTACGTGGACTGGGTGCCGATCTGCCCCGAGATGGAGATCGGCCTCGGCACGCCCCGCGAGACGCTCCGGCTGGAGCGCGGCACGGACGGGCCCCGGCTGATGACCCGGCGGACGCGCCGGGACCTGACCGCCGAGATGGCCGGCCTCGCCGCCGAACGGGCGGCGGAGATCGGCGCCGTCGACGGCTACATTTTCAAGTCGAAGAGCCCGAGCTGCGGGCTCCACGGCGTCCCCGTGTACGGCGGGTCCGCCCCGGGCGCCCCCGGGCGCCGCGGTCCCGGCCTCTTCGCCTCCGCGATCACCGGCGCCCACCCGTCTCTGGTCGTCGAGGACGAGGGCCGGCTGCACGACGCCGTGCTGCGGGAGGCGTTCGTCGAACGGATCTTCGCCGCGGCCCGGCTGCGGGCGCTGCTGTCCAGCGACTGGCGGCCCCGTGACCTGGTCGGCTTCCACGCCCGGCACAAGATGCAGATCCTCGCCCACTCGCCCGCGGCGTACCGCGTGATCGGGCGGCTCGTGGCCGCCGCGGGCGACCTGCCCCGGGAGACGCTGGCCCGCGAGTACGGCTGGGCCTTCCGCACCGCCCTCCTGGTCAGGGCCACGATCGGGCGCCACGTCAACGTGCTGCACCACTTCCTCGGCAGGATCAGCGGGGACCTCGACCCGGTCCGCCGGGCCGACCTCACCGAGGTCATCGAGGCGTACCGGGCGCACCGGGTCGCCCTCGCCGTGCCGCTGGCCCTGCTGCGCCACCACGCGAAGGGCGCCGGAGCCGGCCAGGTCCAGGAGCAGACCTACCTGTCGCCGTACCCGGACGCGTTGCGCCTGCGCAACCACGTCCCCGCCTGACGAGGGCATGCGGGGACCGGTGCATACGGCCGGCTGAAAGGGAAGAAAGGCTCCTTATGGGACGCACCTCGAAGAAGACGCTGACCGGCACCGCCCTCGCCGTGACCGCCGCCGCCGTGGCCGGCGGACTCGGCACCGACCCCCGTTCCTCCTGGTACCACCGGCTGCGCAAGCCCTCCTGGCAGCCGCCGCGGCAGGCGTACGGACTGGTGTGGACGCCGCTGTACGCGACGATCGCCTACGCGTCCGCCCGCGCGCTCTCCGTGGGGGACGAGCGCTCCCGGCCGGCCCTGCGCCGGGCGCTCGCTGCGAACCTGGCGCTGAACGCGGCCTGGCCGCCGCTGTTCTTCAAGGCCCGCAACCCGCGTCTCGCGCTCGCCGAACTGGTCGCGCTCAACGCGTCGAACGTCCTGCTCACCCGCCGCTTCCTCCGCCAGGACCGGGCGGCGGGGCTCCTGCTGCTGCCGTACACGGGGTGGACGCTCTTCGCCACGGCGCTCAACGCCTCCATCGCCCGCCGCAACCCCCGGGCCTGACCGGTCCCGATCCGCCTTCCGCCGTGACCCACCGCGAAAGCGGTCAGACCCGCGCGGCCGCAAGACGCCGGCGGACTGGATTTCAGGAGGCCGTCAGGGAGCCGCGGGGTCGAGCTGGCGGGGCCGCTCGTCCTCGCCCGGCGGTTCCTGGGATTCAAAAGCCGTGAGGATCGTGGTGAGGACCTCCCGGAACCTCCGCACCTGGGCCGGGGTGAGGGGGTCGAACAGCACGCGGCGGACCTCCTCCACGTGGCCCGGCGCGGCCTGCACGAGCGCCGCGAAGCCCTCGTCGGTGAGCTCGGCGACGGTCGTGCGCCGGTCCTCGGGCCGCTTGACCCGCCGCACCCAGCCCTTCTCCTCCAGCCGCGAGACGGCGTGGGAGAGGCGGCTGACGGAGTATCGGAGAATGGAGGACAACTCGCTCATCGTCATGGTCCGGCCCGGCGACTCGGAGAGCACCACGAGGATCATGTAATAGGTGTGCGGGATGCCCGAGTCACGCTGCAACTGCCGTTCTAGGGCGTCCTGGAGGAGCTGGCTCGTCCTGATGTAGGCGCGCCAGGTGCGCTGCTCCTCATCGTCGAGCCATCGCGTGCCGGACATGCGCCAAGACTACCGGTCGGTCGGCACAATCTTTGTGGGCCAAAGACCCTGGTTCGATCGTTCCCGTCAGGAAAGTCTCAGGGCATGGACGAAATGGAGCGCATCGACGCCTATTGGCGGGCCGCGAACTACCTGTCCGTCGGGCAGATCTACCTGATGGACAACCCGCTGCTGACCGAGCCGCTGATCGCCGAGCACGTCAAGCCGCGGCTGCTGGGTCACTGGGGCACCACCCCCGGGCTCAACTTCTGCTTCGCCCACCTGAACCGGGTCATCCGGGAACGCGACCAGGAGATGATCTACATCGCCGGTCCCGGGCACGGCGGCCCGGCCGCGGTGGCCCACGCCTGGCTGGAGGGCACCTACACCGAGCGCTATCCCCACGTCACCCGCGACGCGACCGGCATGCGCCGGCTGTTCCGCCAGTTCTCCTTCCCCGGCGGCATCCCCAGCCACGTGGCTCCCGAGACTCCCGGCTCCATCCACGAGGGCGGCGAACTCGGCTACGCCCTGTCCCACGCGTACGGCGCGGCCTTCGACAACCCCCGCCTGGTGGTGGCGTGCGTCGTCGGGGACGGCGAGGCTGAGACCGGCCCGCTGGCCACCGCCTGGCACTCCAACAAGTTCCTCAACCGGGCCGGTGACGGGGTGGTGCTGCCGATCCTGCACCTCAACGGCTACAAGATCGCCAACCCCACCGTGCTGGCCCGCATCCCCGAGCCCGAGCTGCTCAAGCTGTTCGAGGGGTACGGTTACCGCCCCCACGTCGTCTCCGGTGACGAGCCGGCCGAGATGCACGAGCTGATGGCGCGGACCCTGGACACGGTGTTCGACGAGATGGCCGACGGCGGCCCGCTGCCGATGATCGTGCTGCGTACGCCCAAGGGCTGGACCGGCCCCCGGGAGGTGGACGGGCTGCCGGTGGAGGGCACCTGGCGCGCCCACCAGGTGCCGCTGACCGATGTGCGCGACCGCCCCGACCGCCTGGAGGCGCTGCGGGAGTGGATGCTCTCCTACCGGCCCGGGGAGCTGTTCGACGCCGACGGCCGGCCGGTCGAGGCCGTCACGGCCACGGTGCCGGACGGGCCGCTGCGGATGAGCGCGAACCCGCACGCCAACGGCGGTGAGCTGCTGCGCCCCCTCGTGCTGCCCGACTTCCGCGACTACGCCGTGGAGGTCAAGAGCCCGGCCACCGCCTCCAGCGAGCCGACCCGCGTGCTGGGCGGGTTCCTGCGGGACGTGATCGCCGCCAACCCGGAGAACTTCCGGCTCCTCGGCCCGGACGAGACCGCGTCCAACCGGCTGTCGGCGGTGTTCGAGACGACCGGCAAGGAGTGGGAGGCGGCCCTGCTGCCGACGGACGAGAACCTCGGCCCGGCCGGCCGCGTGATGGAGGTGCTCAGCGAGCATCAGTGCCAGGGCTGGCTGGAGGGTTACCTGCTGACCGGCCGCCACGGTCTGTTCAACTGCTACGAGGCGTTCATCCACATCGTCGACGCGATGTTCAACCAGCACGCCAAGTGGCTGGAGTCGTCCCGCAAGATCCCCTGGCGCAGGCCGGTGGCCTCGCTGAACTACCTGCTGTCCTCGCACGTGTGGCGGCAGGACCACAACGGCTTCAGTCACCAGGACCCCGGGTTCCTCGACGTGGTGGTCAACAAGAAGGCCGAGGTGGTGCGGGTGTACCTGCCGCCGGACGCCAACACGCTGCTGTCGACCGCCGACCACTGCCTGCGCTCCCGCGACTACGTCAACGTCGTCGTCGCCGGCAAGCAGCCCGTGCTCGACCTGATGAGCATGGACGAGGCGGCCGTCCACTGTGCCCGCGGGCTGGGCATCCTGGAGTGGGCCTCCACCGACGAGGGCGCCCATCCCGACGTGGTGCTGGCCTGCGCCGGTGACGTGCCGACCCTGGAGACCCTCGCCGCCGCGGCGATGCTGCGCGAGCACCTGCCCGAACTGAAGGTGCGGGTGGTCAACGTGGTCGACCTCATGCGGCTGCAGCCGGCCTCCGAGCACCCGCACGGGCTGCGCGACGTGGAGTTCGACGCGCTGTTCACCACCGACCGGCCGATCATCTTCAACTTCCACGGCTACCCGTGGCTGATCCACCGGCTGACCTACCGGCGTACGGGACACGAGAACCTGCACGTGCGCGGATACAAGGAGGAGGGCACCACCACCACGCCGTTCGACATGGCGATGCTCAACGACATCGACCGCTACCACCTGGTGATGGACGTGATCGACCGGGTGCCCGGCCTGGGCAGCACGGCCGCCCACCTGCGCCAGCGCATGGCCGACGCCCGGCTGCGCGCCCGCGCCCACACCCGCGAGTACGGCGAGGACCCCGCCGAGATCCGCGACTGGACCTGGCCCGCCTCCTGAACCGGGACGCCGGTCTGTATGTCGGGCAATCACCTGACGTGATTCTCATGGGTGGTCGATGATGCCGGTATGCGCGGAGCGGTGCCGGTATGGGGCGGGGCTGGGGTCGCGGTGGCGGCCCTGGTCGGGCTGGGCGTCTACCTGTCCCAGGTGGGGCTGGACAAGGCGGACAAGCTGGCCAGCGTGGCCGGGTTGTTCGTCGGCCTGGCCGGGCTGGGGGTGGCGGTGTACGGGCTGGTCGCCGAGCGGGGAAGCGGCGGTGGCGGTGGTGTGCGGCAGCGGGCCAGGGCCACCGGCCGTGGTCGCGTCTCGCAGGCCGGCCGTGACATCACCGCCGGTCCGGCGCGGCGGCTCGGGGAAGGCGACGATGACGCCGCTGCGGGTGGCGTTGCCGATGGTGAAGCACGATCGGTGTGGCAGCGGGCCGAGGCCGTCGAGGACGGCCGGGTGGATCAGGCCGGCCGCGACATCGACGAGCGGTGAGGCCGTCGCGCGGATCACGCAAGGTGATCCAGCAGGCGCAGGCCGCGGGACTGGCCCGGATCCACCAGGCGGCCGGGGACCTGATCGTGTACGGGGGCGAGGAGCCGTACCGATGGGCGCTGTGGCCCGCACCGGCGTCGCCTCCGACGACGGGAGAGGCGCGGGCGCAGCCCAGTGAGCTGCTGCGGGCCTCGCACGCGCTCGTCGCCTTCACCGGCCGCCACGATCTGCTGGAAGAGCTGACGAGCTGGCGGGATACGGCCACCGGGCGGAACGTGGCGGTGCATCTGATCCATGGGCCGGGCGGGCAGGGCAAGACCCGGCTGGCCGGACACGTGGCGGGCCTGTGGCGGCAGCGGGGGTGGGTGGTGCTGGCGGCTCATCACCGGCGTGACCGCTCCACCGCGGCGGAGTTCGAGGTTCCCACCTTCGAGGAGGCGGCCGGGGTGCTGGTGGTGGTGGATTACGCCGAGCGATGGGACACCGCCGACCTGCTCACCCTGTTGCGTGACGCGCATCTGCCCGGGCGGCTGCCGGTGCGGGTGCTGCTGCTGGCCCGCCCGGCCGGCACCTGGTGGGACAGCCTGAGGGGGCGGATGCACCGCGATCTCGGCCTGACGCCGACTCGGCGGGAGCTGGAGCCGCTGGAGCAGGAGACCGGGGTCACCCGTGCGGGGTTGTTCGCCGCGGCCCGTGACCGGTTCGCCGAACTGCTGCAGGTGCCCGGAGCCGCCTCGGTGGCGGTGCCGTCCGCGCTGGAGCGGCATGAGGCCTATCGGCTGGTGCTGACCGTGCACATGGCCGCGTTGGCCGCGGTGCTGGCGGCCGAGCGTGGCCAGCAACCGCCTGCCGATCCGGTGCTGGTGTCGCAGTTCCTGCTGGCGCGTGAGCGGGATCACTGGGAGGCGATGGCCTCCCCCCGCCGGGAGAGACCCCTGGCCACCTTGCCAGAGGCGATGGGGCAGATCGTCTACACCGCGACGCTGACCGGCCCGCTCGGCTACGACGACGGCAAAGCCGCCCTGGCACGCGCCGGCATCGAGTCCACACAGGCGACCGGACAACTCCTCAAGGACCACGCGGTGTGCTACCCACCCGCAACAGCTCCCGGCCCGGGGCCGGCCTCACCGGAAGCGGTATCGGCTCCTCACCCGAGCATCACGGTGCTGGAGCCGTTGTACCCCGACCGGCTGGGCGAGGACTTCATCGCCTTGTCCACCCCCGGCCATTCCTGCGACTTTCCCGCCGATCCGTGGGCGGAGGCGGCGCCCGCCCGGCTGCTGGCCCCGCCCGACGGCGCCGGTGACGGGCCGGCTGAGGGCGGGAGCATGCCGACGTGGGCGCGGCATGCGGTGACCACGCTGATCGAGGCCGCTCACCGATGGCCCCACCTGGCGCGGCAGCAGTTGTATCCGCTGCTGGCCGCCGCCCCTGACCTGGCTGTGCACGCCGGTGGCGCCGCTTTGACCAGGCTGGCCGACCTGGACGACATCGATGCCCGGCTGCTGGCGGCCATCGCGGCGAGGCTGCCCGTCCAGCGGCATATCGATCTCGACATCGGGGCTGCCGCGGTGGTTTCCCGTCTGGCCGAAGATGGTCTGGCCGACGTCACCGACCCGGCCGCCCGTGCCCGCCTCCACGAAGCCCTGGCTGTCCGCCTGTCCTATGCGGGGCTGCACACACGCGCGCTGGCCGAAGGCCACCAGGCCGTCGGGCTCTGGCGCAGGCTCGCCGAGCTGAACCCGGCCGCCTACCTGCGCGACCTGGCCGACTCGTTGAACAACTACGCCGTCTTGCTGGCGGAGGTCGGGCGGCGGGCCGAGGCGGTGCCGGTCAGTGAGGAGGCCGTCCGCCTCAACTGCGAGCTGGCGGAGGTCAACCGGGACGCTCACCTGCCCCACCTGGCGATGTCGTTGACCAACCACGCGAACCGGTTGGCGGAGGTCGGGCGGCGGGCCGAGGCGGTGGCGGTGAGTGAGGACGCCGTTCGCCTACGGCGGGCGCTGGCCGAGGTCAACCGGGACGCTCACCTGCCCGACCTGGCGATGTCGTTGACCAACCACGCGAACCGGTTGGCGGACGTCGGGCGGCGGGCCGAGGCGGTGCCCCTCAGTGAGGAGGCCGTCCGCCTCCACGGCAAGCTGGCCGAGCTGAACCGGGACGCCTACCTGCCCGACCTGGCCGGCTCATTGCACAACCATGCGATCCGGCTGGCCCAGGTCGGGCGGCGGGCCGAGGCCGTGCCGGTCAGTGAGGAGGCCATCCGCCTACGGCGGGAGCTGGCCGAGCTGAACCGGGACGCTCACCTGCCCGACCTGGCGATGTCGTTGGCCAACCACGCGAACCGGTTGGCTGAGGTCGGGCGGCGGGCTGAGGCGGCGGTGGTCAGTGAGGAGGCCGTCCGCCTACGGCGGGAGCTGGCCGAGCTGAACCGGGACGCCTACCTGCCCGACCTGGCCGGCTCAGTGCACAACCATGCGAACCGGTTGGCGGAGGCCGGGCGGCGGGCCGAGGCGGTGGCGTTCAGTGAGGAGGCCGTCCGCCTACGGCGGGAGCTGGCCGAGCTGAACCGGGACGCCTACCTGCCCGACCTGGCCGGCTCGTCGACCAACTATGCGATCCGACTGGCCCAGGTCGGGCGGCGGGCCGAGGCGGTGCCCCTCAGCGAGGAGGCCGTCCGCCTCTTCGGGGAGCTGGCCGAGCTGAACCGGGACGCCTACCTGCCCGACCTGGCCGGCTCGTTGATCAACCACGCCATCCTGCTGACGGGGGTCGGGCGGCGGGCCGAGGCGGTGTCGGTCAGTGAGGAGGCCGTCGGCCTCTTCGGGGAGCTGGCCGAGGCCAACCGGGACGCCTATATGCCCAGCTACGCGAAAGGCCTTGCGGCCCACGGGAGTGTGCTGATTGAAAACTCCCGGTTCGGTGCCGCCGTCGCCCCGCTGACCAGGGCGTGGCTGGCGTCGCGGGAACTGCCCGAGTACATCGCCCGAGACATCGTCGACGCGGTCGCCGACCTGCTGCGTCGCGCCTATGCGGGAGACGCCGCCGCTGTGGCCGACGAGTTCCGCGTGGTCACCGGCCAGGACGTCCCGACCTGGATGAAGGAACCACCCTCCGCCACCGAAGGCTGACGAGAGCGACCTCCACAGCCTCCGTGATCCCGGATCGGACTGATCCCGATGTCACGTGCCGGGCCGGATCAGGCCGCTCTCGTAGGCCAGGATGACCAGCTGGACCCTGTCGCGCACGTTCAGCTTGGCGATGGCCCGGGTGATGTGGGTCGACCGCCCCGCGGAGTTCGGCGGGTCGCGGCGGCGTACGTAAGACCCGCGGCGACGAGAACCGCCAGGAGCAGTCCTTCCCCCGCGACGTGGATCAGGTAGCGGGCCGGGTCGCGGGCCAGGACCAGGCGGAAGTCGACGGCGGAGTAGACCAGCTGGGCCAGGCCGATGGCGGGCACCCAGCGCACGTGTGGCGTGGTGGCGGCGGTGAAGTAGGCGACCGCAGCCGGCCAGATCCAACCGGCGGGAGACCAATGGCCGGTGCGGTGATAGACGAGGATCCGCCGGCCGTCTCGACGAAAAACGCTAGGCCGGGCCGCAGCGGGAACGCGTCGTCCGTCGATCGTCACTTGACCCTGCACCGTTCGCCGTACGCACTACACCGAAGGGAGCAGGCGTCAGGCCTCAACCGGCCGCACGAGGCCGAGCCCGTCGGGCTTCAGGACGGGCACGTCCAGGCAGTACGGAGGGGGTGCGGGATCACGGCGCCAGCCGGGCGACCGCTCCTGTTTCCAGGGCGGTCCACACAGCACCGTCCGGGCCCAGGGTGATGCCGTGGGGTTCCGACGAGGGGGTGGGCAGGTCGTACTCGGTGATCACCCCGGCGGGGGTGACGCATCCGACGCGGTTGGCGCCCCATTCGGTGAACCAGCACTCTCCGGAGGGCGCCGTGGTGATGGCGTGGGGCCTGGCGCTCCGATCGGGCAGCGGGAACTCCTGGATCGCGCCGTCCGCACCGAGCCTGCCGATCTGTCCCGCGGCGATCTCCACGAACCACACCGCGTCGTCGGCCCCGCGCGTGATGCCCACCGGTGCGGCGCCGTCGGTGGGCAGCCTGTGGAGCGTCACGGTGCCGTCCAGGTCGAGCCGGCCGATGGCGTTGGCCTGGTTGAGGGTGAACCACAGCGCGTCGCCGGGGCCGGAGGTGATCATGGAGGGGAACGCTCCCTGTGCGGGGAGGGAGAAGTGGGTGATCTGTCCGTCCGTGGTGATGCGGCCGATCCGGTCGGTGTTCATCTCGGTGAACCACAGGGCGCCGTCCGGGCCCGCGCAGATGCCGAAGGGGCCGGCGCCGGGATCGGGCAATGCGAACGCCGTGAGGGTTCCGTCGACGGTGACCCGGCCGATGTGGTCGTCCGCGGACCGGGTGAACCACAGTGCCCCGTCCGGGCCCGCGGTGATGACGCTCGGCCTGCACTCGGCGGAACCCGCGGGATACCGGCTGAGCTCACCGTCGACGGCCAGGCGGGCGATCTCACCGCTGTGGACCAGGGTGAGCCACAACGCGGCGTCGGGCCCGGTCGTGATGCCGTAGGGACCGGCCTTCGCATCCGCGACCGAGAGTTCCCGAACCGACGAACGATCGGAGTGTCGCAACTTCTGCTCCAGGGTCAGGGCGCTCGTGCGGCGTCGGGGACGAGGCGGTCGTCGACACCCTGCCCGTCAGCACCAAAGCACGGCAACTCGTTAAAAGGCCGTCTCTGCGATCGGCGACAATCCCCATCGTGACGCCTCCCGATGTGACCATGTGGCTGGCCGCCCCGCGCGGCACGCGGGTGGAGTTGCGGGTGCCCCGCGTGGCAGGTGGCGCGGCTGCTCGGGGACGGGGCGCCCCGGCTGCACACGCTCGTGGCGTACGGCGTCGACGAGCGCACGCCCTCCCTGCTGGACATACTGGCCGGCCGGCAGGTCAGCGCGGTGTCCGTTCGGTCAGTCGCAGGGTGAGGCCGTGCGGCTCCAGGTGCAGTCGTGGCCGTGGGCGTACGGAGCCGGGGCAGGGTCGCAGGTGCCAGGACCGGATGATGCCGGCGAGGGACAACGTCAGGTCCATGAAGGCGAGTTCGTAGCCGATGCATTTCGACTCTCCTGCCCCGAAGGGCAGCCAGCCCTTGACCTGATGCGGGTCACGTCCGTCCCACCTGTACGGATCGAAGGCCTCCGGGGAGGGGAACAGGTCGGGCCGGTGGTGCAGCACGTACGGGCTCAGCAGCACCTGCGCGCCGGCCGGGATGCGCCGGGAGCCGATGGTGGTGTCGGTGACGGCAACCCGCGGGAAGATCCAGCTGGGAGAGCGCATTCGCAGGACCTCGGCGACGACGCCTCGGGTGAGGGGTAGCCGGGCCATCACGTCGGCGGCGGTGTGCCCCTGGTCGAGCCGGGCGACGGCCTGCGCTTCGTGGGCCACTTCGGCGTCCAGCGCGGAGTCCTGGGAGAGCTGGTGCAGGGCCCAGGCGTGGCCGACGGCGGTCGCGGTGATCCCGCCGAGGAGCACGGTCATGGCCGTGTCGCGCACCTCCTTGTCGCTGAGCCGGTCGCTGTCGAGGGCGGTGGTGAACATGGACATCAGGTCGCCGTGGTCCGCGCCGTCCCGGCGGTAGGCGGCGATCTCCTCGTCCAGGAAGCGCAGCAGCCTGGCCTCGCTCTCGCGATAGCGGCGATTGCGGCCGGTGGGCAGGCGGTTGAGGCCGGGGGCGATCATCCGCAGGATGGTCTGGTGGTCGACGAAGTCGGTGACGGCCTGCCGCAGCCCGGCGACTTCGGGGCCGAGATCGCGGCGGCAGAACATGGTCGCGAGGTTGGAGCGGGTGGCCAGCGACCGCATCTCCGGCAGTACGTCCAGGATCTGTCCGTGGCGCCAGGTCGCGGTGACGGCGTGAACCTGGGCGTGGATGGTATGGGCGTAGCCGGTCATCCGGCCGGTGTGGAAGGCGGGCTGTGCGAGCCGGCGGAGTCGTTTGTGCCGGGCCAGGGGGCAGGTGGCCATGCCGTCACCGACGATCGACCGCATGTTCTCGTAGAACACCCCGCCTTTGTCGAAGGCGTGGTCGGAGTTCCTCAGCACGCGCTGGGCCGCCTCCGGCGAGCACGCCACATAGGTCGGCGTCCGGCCGAATCGCAGCTCCACGACCTCGCCGTGGCGTGGCAGCGCTGCCAGCAGGCCCAGCGGGTCGGTGAGCAGGGGTTTCATGTGTCCGAGCAGTGGCCGGCCACCCGGTGCCCTGGGCGGCCGGCCGACACGTTCCGGCGCCTTCCTGCCCTCGGGGAGTGTCATGGGGTGCCGCGGCCGTCGTGGTCGAGGCCGACTCCCGGGGCGCGTCGAAGTGGGGAGCGCATGATCCTCCAGCCGCACCGAAGTCGCTTATCGCTGTAGTCCGGCGACTCCACGTAATCACCGCCGGGTCCGGCCGGGAACTGGCGGCACGGTGACAGGCGCATGGCGAGCAGGTCCCGGCCCGTTGCCGCGTACGGAACCCGCCGCCGCCCACCGGCCGCCCCTGCGCCGGGAGCGACCCGCCGCACCCTCGGTACCGGGAGCGGCCCGCCCGCCCCGGCGCCCGGAGCCGACACGAGAAATCGGGATGACGGCACCGGTAGCATCGGAGGCATCGGAGCCGCCGCCTCTCCGCGTGCGCGCTACATCGACACTGTCCTAAGGAGCTACCGTGTCCGCCGCCCTTGAGATACGCATCACCCTCGCCGGAGCCGAGCGCGTGGTGGCGGCGGGCACGACGGCCGGCGAGGCGCTCGGTGCCGACGGGCGGTCGGTGATCGCCGCCCGGATCAACGGAGAGCTCCGCGACCTCGCCGCCGAGGTGGCCGAGGGCGACCTCGTCGAGCCGGTCGCGATCGACAGCCCCGACGGGCGGGCGATCCTGCGTCACTCGGCCGCGCACGTCATGGCCCAGGCCGTGCAGGAGATCTTCCCCGAGGCGAAGCTGGGCATCGGCCCGCCGGTGGAGAACGGTTTCTACTACGACTTCGACGTCCGCGAGCCGTTCACCCCCGACGACCTCAAGCGCGTCGAGAAGCGCATGCGCGAGATCGTCAAGCAGGGGCAGACCTTCCGCCGGCGTCCGGTCGGCGACGACGAGGCCCGCGAGGAGCTGGCCGGCGAGCCGTACAAGCTGGAGCTGATCGGGCTCAAGGGCGGCGCCGCCGAGTCGGCCGACGGCGCGGACGTCGAGGTGGGCGGCGGGCAGCTGACCATCTACGACAACCTCGACCCCAAGTCGGGCGAGCTGTGCTGGAAGGACCTGTGCCGCGGGCCGCACCTGCCCAGCACCCGGGTCATCCCGGCGTTCAAGCTCATGCGGTCCGGCGGCGCCTACTGGCGGGGCAGCGAGAAGAACCCGCAGCTCCAGCGCATCTACGGCACCGCCTGGGAGACCCGCGAGAAGCAGGACGAGTACCTGCGCCTGCTGGAGGAGGCCGAGAAGCGCGACCACCGCAAGCTCGGCGCCGAGCTCGACCTGTTCTCGTTCCCCGACGAGCTGGGCTCGGGGCTGCCGGTCTTCCACCCCAAGGGCGGGGTGATCCGCCGGGTGATGGAGGATTACTCGCGCCGCCGGCACGAGGAGGCGGGATACTCCTTCGTCAACACCCCGCACATCACCAAGGACAACCTGTACAAGATCTCCGGGCACCTCGACTGGTACGCCGACGGCATGTTCCCTCCCATGGAGCTGGAGGGGGCGCGTTACTACCTCAAGCCGATGAACTGCCCGATGCACAACCTGATCTTCCGGGCGCGCGGGCGGTCCTACCGTGAGCTGCCGCTGCGGCTGTTCGAGTTCGGCACGGTCTACCGGTACGAGAAGTCGGGCGTGGTGCACGGCCTGACCCGCGTACGCGGCCTGACCCAGGACGACGCGCACATCTACTGCACCCAGGAGCAGATGCGCGACGAGCTGAAGTCGCTGCTGCGGTTCGTGCTCGACCTGCTGCGCGACTACGGCCTGGAGGACTTCTACCTGGAGCTGTCCACCAAGAACCCGGAGAAGTCCGTCGGCGACGACGAGACGTGGGAGCAGGCCACCGAGACACTGCGGGAGGTGGCCGAGTCCGAGAAGCTGGAGCTGGTCCTCGACCCGGCCGGCGCCGCCTTCTACGGCCCGAAGATCTCCGTGCAGGCCCGGGACGCCATCGGCCGGTCGTGGCAGATGTCGACCATCCAGCTCGACTTCAACCTGCCCGAGCTCTTCGGCCTGGAGTACCAGGCCGCCGACGGCACCCGGAAGCGGCCGGTCATGATCCACCGGGCGCTGTTCGGGTCGATCGAGCGGTTCTTCGGCGTGCTGGTCGAGCACTACGCGGGCGCCTTCCCCGCGTGGCTCGCGCCGGTGCAGGTCGTCGGCATCCCGATCGCCGACGCCCACGCGCCGTACCTCCAGGACGTCGCCAAGAGGCTGCGCGAGCAGGGCATCCGGATCGAGGTCGACGAGAGCGACGACCGCATGCAGAAGAAGATCCGCAACGCGCAGAAGGCCAAGGTGCCGTACATGCTCCTCGCGGGCGACGACGACATCGCGGCCGGCGCGGTCTCCTTCCGCTACCGGAGCGGCGAGCAGAAGAACGGCGTGCCGGTCGACCAGGCGATCGAGGAGATCGTCGAGGCGGTCCGCCGCCGCGTCCAGGTCTGACGCCTGCGGGTCCGGCCCGTCCCGCCCCGGCTCCGTCGAGGCCTGGACGGAACGTCGTACGGCGAACCCGGGCGTCCCCTCCGTGGGGACGCCCGCTGCGCCCGACGGCGCTCCGGTACGGTGAACCCGGCGGGCCGGGGGAGATCCGCTGGGTCATATGCTGCTGCACAGCGCTGAGGATGCACAGAGCTGCCGGTGCACACTGCTGACGGTGCACGGCGCCGCCGGTCGTCGTACGGGCGGCAGCGGCGGTGGCCTGGGGCGCAGGGGACGGACCGGAGGGAAGCGACGACCGTGGATTCAGAGCCGATCGAGCAGGCCGGCGCCGGGGTTCCGGACAACTTCCAGCGCCTGTGGACTCCGCACCGGATGGCCTACATCAAGGGCGAGAACAAGCCCACGGGCTCCGGCGCGGACGACGGGTGCCCGTTCTGCGAGATCCCCAAGCTCTCCGACGAGGACGGGCTGATCGTGGCCCGGGGATCGGCCGTGTTCGCCGTGCTCAACCTCTACCCGTACAACTCCGGGCACCTGATGGTCTGCCCGTACCGGCACGTGTCCGACTACGCCGACCTCGACGGGCCCGAGACCGCCGAGCTCGCCGAGTTCACCAAGCGCGCCACGCAGGCGCTGCGCAAGGCGAGCGGGGCGCAGGGCTTCAACGTCGGCATGAACCTCGGCGGCGTGGCGGGCGCGGGCATCGCCGCCCACCTCCACCAGCACGTCGTGCCCCGGTGGGGCGGCGACACCAACTTCATGCCGGTGGTCGGGCACACCAGGGTCCTGCCGCAGCTGCTGCGCGACACCCGCGACCTGCTCGCCGGCGCCTGGCCCGCCGACTCCTGACCGCGCCCCGGCCACCGGGGCTCAGCCCGCCAGGCCCGCCGGGGGGATCGGCGTGGTGGCCGCCGGGGCAGGCTCGCCGTACTGCAGGGCGCGGATCCCCGCGCTGAGCACCAGCGGCACGGCGAGGGCCAGGGCCATGGACAGCACGGCGGCACCGGAGTCGTTGACGAGCATGCCGACCACCCCGCTCACGAGCGCGCCGAGCAGGCCCGCCTTGAGCGTGGGCGCCCGCTCGAACGCGACCGGCAGCACCCCGGCGCTGGCCGTGCCGGGGCGCAGCAGCGCGAAGACGAGGAACGCGAAGGCGGCGATCACCACCGGCATCAGGTTGGGGCTGAGCAGCGTGGCGAGCATCGCCCCGAGCTTGCGGGAGATCACCGGCAGGAACGTGCCGTCGGCGACCTGCCCGGCGAACCGCCCGAGATGCGTCTGGCTGGCCGGGGGACGCAGGTAGTCGAGGTAGGCGATCGTCATCACCAGCACGCCGCCCGCCGCGCAGAACGCGCCCAGCTTGACCACCGACACCCGCCTGCCCGCGACGATCATCGCGGTGACCGCGATGCCGGGGACGAAGGCGATCACGCCGCCGAAGTCGCTGCCCACGCCGGGCCAGCCGTCGAGCAGCATCGCGAAGGCCCCGAGCACGGCGATCAGGGCCACCGCGACGGACTTGCGGCCCGACCGCACGAGCCGGTCCGCGACGGCCGTGGTCACGAGCAGCACGGCCGTGGCCAGCAACGCGAAGGGGATGTTCCCCAGGCCGTAGTAGCGGGCGCCGACCACGCCCGTGTAGCCCATCAGGCTGTTGAGCTGCAGGGGCGTGCCGGTCAGCAGGTCGCCGAGCAGTACGGCCGCGGTCACCGCCGCGATCACGGTCAGCGGCCCGAGCACGGCGCGCCGCCACGGCCCGGTGAGGGCCACCAGGGTCAGCGCCGCCGCGATGGCCGCGATCGAGGCGAAGAGCGTGAGCACCGGCTGCGCCGTACGGGCCCACGGGAGGAGGTTGACCAGATAGGTCGAGGCGGGGATCGCCGCCAGCGCCACGGCCGCGGACCGTACGGCCGGCAGCCGGTCGCGGCGGCGCAGCAACAGGAACGCGGTCAGGTAGAACAGCACCTGGAGCACGGCGAGGGTGGTGAAGAAGACGCCGGTGGTGTTCCTGATCGTCTGCCCGGCCACGTCGGCGGTCCGCAGGGCCGCGACGTCCTCCGCGAGACTGCCGCCGCCGGTCCCGTGCGTCTCGACCGGGACGCCGACGACGTTCGGGGGAGCGGCCACTCCGGCCCGGGCGAGGATCGTGGCGGTGAGGTCCGGCAGGATGATCATGTCGTCGCGGTGGGTGGACCTGGCGCCGAGCGTGCGTCCCGGCCCGCCCGCGCCCGCGCCGTCCGGGCCGGCGCCCGGGCCGCGCAGCATCGCCACCCGCAGGTGCGGCACCGGCCCGTGGTCGCCGACGCCCGCCACCAGAACCGTCGCCTGTCCCAGGCGGGGCAGGAGCGAGCCGAGCTTCGCGTCGGCCGCCCGCGCCGCCGCCCGGCGCGCCTGCGAGGACACCGCCTCCGGAACCTCGCTCAGCCGGTCGGCCGAGATGTAGGGCGCGATGAGATCGGGGATCTCCACCGCGACGACGTCCGCCCGGGTCCAGTCGGAGACCTGCCCGGCGTCGGCGGCGTAGACGTCCACGCGCCCGGCGCGGTCGGCCAGCGCGAGCGCCGCGCCCGGTCCCACGGCCATCGTGGTCCGCCCGGCGGTGTGCAGGGCCTGTCCGAGGCTTCCGGCGTCGCGCTGCTCGCGCACCTCCCACAGCCAGGAGAACTCGGGGACCACCGCGCCCGCGCCGCTCGCCTCGGGCGTGGGCGCCATGCCGCAGCGTCCGCCCACCGCCGACCGCACCCCGGCCGAGACCGTGAGCCATCCGTCGTAGGGGCAGGTGCCGTCCTTGCGGACGGTCCGGGCGGACAGGGAGCCGATGGCGGACTCACCGGCGAGCCGCCACAGGGCGGGGGTGTCCGCCGGGGTGACGTCGCTCCACATCAGCCCCGGGATCCCGACCAGGACCATCCGCTCGCCGGCCGCCTTCTCGCCCTGGCCGGGCCTCTGCTCCGGTCCGGCCGCGAGTCCGGCGTACGCGGCCGTGGTGGGCGCGAGAGTCACGACCGACACACCGAACACGACGGCGACGAGCGCGCGCCTCACCCACGTGCCACTCACCGGCGACCCCCAGGCCCGTACATGATCTTGGAAAAACCCGCGACCACGCTACCGGACCCGTGGACGTCCGCGCAGCGACTCGGTCCGTCCGGGGCGGCCCGGATCAGGCGGACGGGATCGGGCCGCCGGAGCCGGGCGTACGGGTCATGTCGCCAGGGTGGCGGCGCTCTCGTTGCCGAGGTGGTCGAGCGTCGTGACGTAGTAGGCGCCCGAGCCCGCTGCGGCGTACTGCGGTGCGGCGGAGGCCGGCACGACGGCGAGCAGGTTGCGCGCGTCGGCCGTGGCGCAGGAGGCGTCCTTGCCGGTCACCCGGTACACGGCGTACGCCTGCGCGCCGGGCTGGGCCTGCCAGGTCAGCGCCCCCGAGGCGGCCTTCACCCCGCGCGGGGCGGCCGGCGCGGCGGTGGACCCCGTCCTGAGCACCGGCGGCAGCGCGGGCCGCGTGTAGTGCTCCTTCACGATCCGGTCGAGCACGCCTAGGGGGTTCCGCACGAGCTGGGCGGCGCTGAAGTAGACGTCGCCGGAGATCTCCGGGTGCTTGCGGTTCAGCGTGAGGTGCGCGGGCAGCTCGCCGGCCTTGGTCCAGGCCGGGGTGTCGGTCGCGCCGACCCGGTAGAGCGCCTGCCCGATGTAGAGATCCACGTCGGTGCCCTTCACCGCGTCGGCCCACCACTTGGCGAGGACGGTGTAGTCGGCGGCGGCGAAGCCCCGGGGCCAGTAGAGCTGGGGCATCACGTAGTCGACCGAGCCCTTCTTGATCCACGCCTTCGCGTCCGCGTAGATGGAGTCGTAGGCCGACATGCCCTTGGTGGCCGACCCCGCCGGGTCCTCGGCCTTGTTGCGCCAGATGCCGAAGGGGCTGATCCCGAAGACGGCGTACGGCCTCGCCGCGTGGACCGCGCCCGAGACCTGGGCGACGAGGTCGTTGACGTTGCGCCGCCGCCAGTCGGCAAGGCTCAGGCCCTTGCCGTACTTCTTGTACGCCGCCTGGTCGGCGAACCTCGTGCCCCGGCCCGGGTAGGGGTAGAAGTAGTCGTCGAAGTGGACGCCGTCGACGTCGTAGCGCTGCACGACGTCCGTCACGACCTTGGTCACCCAGTCGCGCACCTGGGGCAGCCCGGGGTTGTAGTAAAGCTTGCCCTCGTGCTTGACGACCCAGTCGGGGTGCAGCCGCGCCGGGTGCCCTGCGGGCAGCTTCGCGGTGGCCGAGTCGGCCGCCCGGTAGGGGTTGAACCACGCGTGGAACTGCAGCCCCCGCCTGTGGGTCTCCTCCACGAGGAACGGCAGCGGATCCCAGCCCGGGTCCCGGCCGGCCGTGCCGGTGAGCCACTGCGACCACGGCTCCAGCGACGAGCGGTAGATCGCGTCCGAGGCGGGACGCACCTGGAAGAACACGGCGTTCAGCCGGCGCTTGACCGCGTTGTCGAGGATCCTCAGGTACTCGGCCTTCTGCCGGTCGGGCGACAGCCCGGGCTTCGACGGCCAGTCGACGTTGTGCACGGTCGCGATCCAGACACCGCGGAGCTGGCGCTTGGGATATTTCGCGCTGGTCGCGCAGGCGCCCGTCGCCGTCAGCGTCTCCGCCTTCACCACCTGGGTCCGCCCGTCCTTCGCTTTCGCCGTGCTGCCGACCTTCTCGGCCTGGGCCCCGGGGCCGAACGTGTAGGCGGCGCCGATGGCGGCGGCGGCGATGACGGTGGTGGCGATCAACGGGCGGACGACCTGTCTCCGCTCGGTCACGTGGCTGCCCCTCCGATTTGCCGGTAAGTCCGGCGACCAGTCTTACATCGGCATAAGAGCGGTTTAGCCAGAAAAAACGAAACGCACTTGTGATGCGGATGTGACGCGGGGCATGTCGTGAGGCTCCCCTGGCGGCTGTCCGGTCAAACCCGGCGGTACGGATGACCTGCGCGAACGGCCCGTCCGGCGGCGGCGCGGCCCGATCCGGCCGGACGAGGGGCCGCCGGGGCGCGGGGGAATGGTTGTGAGGCGGATTGGTGACATCCGTACGCCCGGCGGCGGGAGGCGTGCCGCCGGGCGTCCGTGTCCGATCGTCGTCCGAGCCGTCGCGCGATGCGGGCCTACTGCTCGCCCGCCGCGGCCACCTTGTCCACCAGGTGCGCGGGCAGCGGCTCGTACCGCAGGAAGGAGCGGGTGAACGTGCCCGTCCCGTGGGACAGTGAGCGCAGGTCGACGGCGTACCGGGTGATCTCCAGCTGCGGGACCTCGGCGCGCACCAGCGTGCGGCCCGTGCCGACCGGCTCGGTGCCGAGCACCCTGCCCCGGCGTGAGGACAGGTCGGACATCACGGCGCCGACGTAGTCGTCGGGCACCAGCACCGCGACCTCGTCCACGGGTTCGAGCAGGTGCGTGGCCACCTTCGCCGCGGCCTCCTTGAGCGCGAGCTGACCGGCGATCTGGAAGGCCATGTCGGAGGAGTCCACCGAGTGGGCCTTGCCGTCGTAGAGCGTGACGCGGATGTCGACCATCGGGTAGCCGGCGACGACCCCCCGTTCCATCTGCGCGCGCACGCCCTTCTCGACCGACGGGATGAACTGCCGCGGGACCACCCCGCCCACGATCTTGTCGACGAACTCGAACCCGCCGCCCGACGGCAGCGGCTCGACCTCGATGTGGCAGATGGCGTACTGCCCGTGGCCGCCGGTCTGCTTGACGTTGCGCCCCATGGCCTGCGCCCGGCCGCCGAACGTCTCCCGCAGCGGCACGCGCAGGCCGACCTTCTCGACCTCCACGCCGTGCCGTTTGGCCAGGCGGTCGAGCAGGACGTCGGAGTGCGCCTCGCCCATGCACCACAGCACGAGCTGGCGGGTCTCGGCGTTGTTCTCCAGCCGCAGTGTCGGGTCCTCGGCGACGAGGCGGCCGAGGGCCTGGCTCAGCTTGTCCTCGTCGGCCTTCGACCGCGCCCTGATCGCGACCGGCAGCAGCGGGTCGGGCATGGTCCACGCCTCGACCAGCAGCGGCTCGTCCTTGGCGGAGAGCGTGTCGCCGGTCTCGGTGCGCGACAGCTTGGCGACCGCGCAGACGTCCCCGGCGACGCACTTGCCCACGGTCCGCTGCAGCTTGCCGAGGGGCGAGGACAGCGCGCCCACCCGCTCGTCGACGTCGTGGTCCTCGTGACCCCGGTCGGCCAGGCCGTGGCCGGAGACGTGGACCGTCATGTCGGGCCGCAGTGTGCCGGAGAAGACCCGGACCAGGCTGATCCGCCCGACGTACGGGTCGCTGGTCGTCTTGACGACCTCCGCCACCAGCGGGCCGTCCGGGTCGGCGGTGATCTCCTTGCACGGCTTGCCGTCGATCGCCGTGATGTGCGGCAGCGGGTGTTCCAGGGGCGAGGGGAAGCCCTGTGTGACGATCTCCAGGAGCTCCAGCGTGCCGACGCCGGGCGCGGTGGCGAGCACCGGGTAGAAGCTGCCCCGGGCCACCGCCTTCTCCAGGTCGTCGATGAGCACCTTGGTGTCGATCGTCTCCCCGGAGAGGTAGCGGTCCATGAGGGACTCGTCCTCGCTCTCCTGGATGATCCCCTCGATGAGGTCGCCGCGGTACTGCTCGATGAGCGCGAGCTGGTCCGGGTCCGGCTCCCGCTCCGACCTGCGGCCGCCGCCGTAGTCGAACAGCCGCTGCGACAGCAGGCCGAGCAGGCCGGTGCCGTCCACCGGCAGGTAGAGCGGCGCCACGCCGTCGCCGAACGCGTCCTGGCAGGTGGCGAGGACGTCGTCGAAGGCGGCCCGCTGGTGGTCGATCTTGCTGATCACCACCGCGCGCGGCATGCCGACGAGCGCGCACTCGTCCCAGATCATCCGGGTGAGCCCGTCGACGCCCTCGACGGCCGAGACCACGAACAGCGCGGCGTCCGCGGCACGCAGCCCGGCCCGCAGGTCGCCGACGAAGTCCGCGTACCCCGGGGTGTCTAGAAAGTTGATCTTGATGCCGTTGTAGACGACCGGGGCGACCGACAGGTTCACCGAGCGCTGCTGGCGCACCTCCACCTCGTCGAAGTCGCTGACCGTGGTGCCGTCCTCGACCCGGCCGGGACGCTGCACGGTGCCCGTCTCCGCGAGCAGCGCCTCGATCAGGGTCGTCTTCCCGGCTCCGGAATGGCCGACCAGCACGACATTGCGCACCATGTCCGGCCGATCGGCCACGGGTGCCCTGCCCGCGGCCCCTGTTGTCGCGCCGGTTGATCTTTCGGCCACATCGCCTCCCGAATCTCGGAGCGGCGGAGAGGGGGCGCACGGACGCGCCCCGCGCCGGCCGCTCGTGCCGTCGCTTCCCGCGCCCGGGGCCCGCCCTCTCACGACCACACGACGGGGTTCACCTCCGCGTCATCTCCGTGCGGTCCTGCGGGCGCGTGCTCTTCACCCTTTACCCATGTGGCGCATATCACAAGACTTTTCGGCGAATGTGCTTGCGAGGTGCGGCGGCCCTGGATGGCCTACGATCGGACGGCGATGTTGAACATCCTGCGCCCCGCCGTCACCCGAGTCATGACCCCCCTGGGACGGGCCCTCGCCCGCCGCGGGATCTCGCCCGATGTGATCACCACGGTCGGCACGCTCGGAGTGGTGGCCTCGGCCCTCGTCTTCTACCCGTCCGGACATCTGTTCGCGGGATCAGCCGTCATCACGTTCTTCGTGCTCGCCGACGCCCTTGACGGGGTGCTCGCCCGGATGACGGGCAAGGGGAGCACGTGGGGCGCCTTCCTCGACTCCACGCTCGACCGCCTCGGTGACGCCTCGATCTTCTCCGGGCTGATCCTCTACTTCGTCCTCGAGGACGAGCCCGAGATCGTCCTCGCGGCCGTCGCGCTCTTCTGCCTGGTCGCGGGAGCATTGGTCTCCTACGCGAAGGCCAGGGCCGAGGGGCTCGGCATGACCGCGAACGTGGGCATCGCCGAGCGGGGGGAGCGCCTGGTGGTCGTGCTCGTCGCGGCCGGGCTCTCCGGCCTCGGCGTGCCGTACATCCTGGCGGCCGGGCTCTGGCTGCTCGCCGCGGCCAGCGCCGTCACGGTCGTCCAGCGGATGGTGCACGTCTACAGACAGGCGGTGGACAGATGAGCGACACGGGCGGCCCGCCCGGCCCGTCCCGGCGGCCCCCGCGGCCCCACGGGACGCCGCTCGCCGACCGGGCGGTCGCGGCCGCGTACGCCGCCGGCTGGGCGGTGGTGCGCCACGTGCCGGAGCGGGCGGCCGCCTGGTTCTTCCGGACGCTCGCCGACCGGCTGTGGCGCAGGCGCGGCCGGTCCGTACGCCGCCTGGAGGCCAACCTGGCCCGGGTCGTCGGCGCGGACTTAGCGGACCCCGCCGTACGGGACCTGAGCCGGGCGGGCATGCGCTCCTACTTCAGGTACTGGATGGAGTCGTTCCGCTTCACCGCCTACACCCGGGAGCGGATCCTCGGCGGCACCCGGTTCACCGGTGCCGAGGGCATCTTCGACAACCTCGCCCGGGGCAGGGGAGTGGTGGTCGCGCTGCCCCACATGGGCAACTACGACCTCGCCGGGGCCTGGCTGGTGCACATGGGCCACCCCTTCACCACGGTGGCCGAGCGGCTGAAGCCCGAGTCGCTGTTCGAGCGGTTCGTGGCCTACCGCGAGAGCCTCGGCATGGAGGTGCTGCCGCTCACCGCGAAGGGCGGCGGCAGCGCCATGGCGTTCGGCACGCTCGCCAAGCGCCTGCGCGAGGGCCGCCCCGTCTGCCTGCCCGCCGAGCGCGACCTGACCGAACGCGGGATCGAGGTCGAGTTCTTCGGCGCGCGCACACGGATGGTCGCCGGGCCCGCGCTGCTGGCCGTCCAGACCGGCGCCGCGCTGCTGCCGGCCGTGCTGTGGTTCGAGGAGGACGGCTGGGCCATCCGGGTGCACGACGAGGTCCCGGTGCCGGCCGAGGGGACCCGGCAGGAGAAGGTCGTGGTCATGACCCAGGCACTGGCGGCGGTCTTCGAGAAGGGGATCGCCGAGCACCCGGAGGACTGGCACATGCTCCAGCGCGTCTGGCTCGACGACGTCGAACCCCCCGCCGGGGCCGGGTCGTGAAGGTCGGGATCGTCTGCCCGTACACCTGGGAGGTTCCCGGGGGCGTGCAGGCGCACATCAGGGACCTCGCCGAGGCGCTGATCGAGGACGGGCACGAGGTGTCCGTCATCGCGCCCGCCGCCGACGACGCCGAACTGCCGGCGTACGTGACCTCGGCCGGCCGCGCCGTGCCCGTGCCGTACAACGGCTCGGTGGCCCGCCTCGCGTTCGGCTTCCTGTCGGCGAACCGGGTGCGCAAGTGGATCAGGGAGGGCGGGTTCGACGTGCTGCACGTTCACGAGCCCGCCGTGCCGTCGCTCGGGGTGCTCGCCTGCTGGGTCGCCAAGGGGCCGATCGTGGCGACGTTCCACGCCTCCTACGAGCGCTCGCGGGCGATGTCCGTGGCCGCGCCGATGCTGCAGAGCGCGCTGGAGAAGATCACGGGCAGGATCGCGGTCTCCGACGCGGCCCGCAAGACGCTGGTCGAGCACCTCGGCGGCGACGCGGTGCTGATCCCGAACGGCGTGACCGTGCGCCGGTACGCCGAGGGCGAGCCGCTGCCGGGCTGGGGCCCCGACGGCAACGTGATCGGGTTCCTCGGGCGGATGGACGAGCCGCGCAAGGGCCTGCCCGTGCTGCTGGAGGCGTTCGCCACGCTCGCCGCCGAGCGGCCCGCGCTGCGGCTGCTGGTCGCCGGTCCGGGGGACGCCGACGACGTGCTCGGCCGGGTGCCCAAGCCGTACCGCGACCGGGTCGGGCTGCTCGGCATGGTCAGCGAGGCCGACAAGGTGCGCGCCTACCACTCCGTCGACGTCTTCTGCGCGCCCAACCTGGGCGGGGAGAGCTTCGGCATCGTGCTCACCGAGGCCATGTCGGCCGGCGCGCCGATCCTCGCCAGCGACATCCCCGCCTTCCGGCGCGTGCTGGGCGAGGGGCAGGCCGGGGCGTTGTTCGCCACCGGCGACCCCGCCGCCCTCGCCCGGGAGGCCGCCCGGCTGCTGGACGACCCCGGGCGGCGGGCCAAGCTCTCCGACGAGGCCCGCCAGGCGGTGTGGAAGTACGACTGGTCGACGGTCGCGCGGGAGGTCGTCCGCGTGTACGAGACCGTCGCCCACGCGGAGGCGGGAGTCGTGGAGGACGCGCTGCCGTGACGTCGACCCTGATCATCGTGGTGGCCGTGGCCCTCGTGGCCGTCGTGCTGTTCGCCGTCTACGTCTCCTGGCGGGCCGGACGGCTCGACCGGCTGCACATCCGGCTGGAGACCGCGCAGGCCGCCCTCGACGCCGCGCTGCTGCGCCGTGCGGCGGTCTGCCTGGAACTGGCCGGCTCGCGCATCCTCGACCCCGCCACCTCGCTGGTGCTCGCCGCGGCCGCCCACGAGGCCCGTACGGCCGGGCCGGACGAGCGCGAGCACGCCGAGAGCGACCTGTCGCGGGCCCTGCGCGTGGTCGCCGACCAGGAGCGGTTCCGCGAGAGGCTGGCGGAGCACCCCACCGGGGAGGCGCTGCTGGAGGAACTGGACTCGGCGGTTGCCAAGGTCGTCTACTCGCGCCGGTTCTACAACAACGCCGCCGCGGTCACCCGTACGGCGCAGCGGCGCTGGCTGGCCCGCGCGCTGCACCTCGCCGGGCACACCGACCCGCCCCGGTTCTTCGACATCGACGATGAGCCTCCGGAAGCCCTGATGGCCGCATAGTCGCTATTTGACGGGCATTAGGGGTATTCCCGGTAAGCTCATGCCGTTTCATTGCCATGCTGGGCGACGGTCCGCGTGCCGGTCGCGTCATGCCCGGTGACGGGGGCTCTCCACCGGGAGGAGCGGGACGGTGCGGGCAGGGATCGGCTTCACACTGGCCATGGCGGTCGTCCTCACCGGAGCCGCGTGCTCGGGTGACGACAGGCCCGCCGCCCAGTCGGAAGGGGCCGCGAGCCCGGTGGCCTCGCCGTCGCCGACGGCTCCTCCGGAACACCCGTTCACCGGGCGCCCGGTCGGCTCCCGCAGGCCGGTCCTCGCCGTGAAGATCGAGAACACCCACGCGGGCAAGCCGCAGATCGGCCTGCGCAGCGCCGACGTCGTCTACGTCGAGCAGGTCGAGGGCGGGCTCACCCGGCTCATGGCGATCTTCTCCTCCAAGCTTCCCTCGCAGGTGGGGCCGGTCCGCAGCGCCCGGATCTCCGACCTGCACATCCTGCCGATGTTCGGCAAGCCCGCCCTCGCCTACTCCGGCGTGCAGACGAAGATGATCCCTTTCGTCCAGAAGGCCTCGCTGTTCGACGTGTCCGACAGCCGCGCCCCCGGCGCGTACGTCCGCGCGCCGGGCCGCGTCGCGCCGTACAACCTGGTCGGCAGCCCCAGGAAGCTGCTGGCCAAGGCGCCGCAGGCGAGCAAGGCGAAGGACATCGGGTTCGTCTTCTCCGACGAGCCGCCCGCCGGGGGCACGCCGCAGAAGACGGTCAACGTGCGCTACCCGGCCGCCCGCTTCGCCTTCACCTGGTCGGAGGCCCAGAAGCGCTGGCTGGTCACGCAGGACGGCGAGAAGGACATGGCCGCCGAGGGCGGCCAGCAGGGCGCGCCCACGATCGTCGTGCAGTGGGTGAAGACCGACCGCTCGGAGTTCCACGACTTCACCGGGAGCTACACCCCGCTCGTGCACACCGTTGGCAAGGGCACCGGCGTGGTGCTGCGGGACGGCCAGGCGTACCGGGTCAAGTGGTCGCGCGCCTCGGAGAAGGAGGGCACCGTCTACACCATGGCCGACGGGAAGCCGATGCCGTTCGCCCGGGGCCAGGTCTGGGTGGTGCTCGCGTCGCGCAAGCCCGTCGCCCCGTGAGCTCGCGGCCGTGCCCGCATGGCCGCGCCCGGGGTTCGACCTGACGGACAAACGGCGTGATCGGTTTCGACACGTGGGCACTGCGGTCGCGGGAGCGGCCAGCACCTACCATGGAGAGGAATCCGTAGGCCCGCCGTCGTGAGGTAGCACCGTGTCCAGCAGCGCCCCCGAAGTCAACGAGACCGCCGCCGTCGGCACCGCCCGCGTGAAGCGGGGCATGGCCGAGATGCTCAAGGGCGGGGTCATCATGGACGTCGTCACCCCCGAGCAGGCCAAGATCGCCGAGGACGCCGGCGCCGTCGCCGTCATGGCGCTGGAGCGCGTCCCCGCCGACATCCGCGCCCAGGGCGGGGTGTCCAGGATGAGCGATCCCGACATGATCGAGGGCATCGTCAACACCGTGTCCATCCCCGTGATGGCCAAGGCCAGGATCGGCCACTTCGTCGAGGCCCAGGTGCTCCAGGCGCTGGGCGTCGACTACGTCGACGAGTCCGAGGTGCTGACCCCCGCGGACTTCGCCAACCACATCGACAAGTGGCAGTTCACCGTGCCCTTCGTCTGCGGGGCCACCAACCTGGGCGAGGCGCTGCGCCGAATCACCGAGGGCGCCGCGATGATCCGCTCCAAGGGCGAGGCCGGGACCGGCGACGTGTCCAACGCCACCACCCACATGCGCAAGATCCGGGGCGAGATCAAGCGCCTCACCTCGCTGCCCGAAGACGAGCTGTTCGTCGCCGCCAAGGAGCTCCAGGCGCCGTACGAGCTGGTGGCCGAGGTCGCGAAGACCGGCAAGCTGCCGGTGGTGCTGTTCACCGCGGGCGGCATCGCCACCCCCGCCGACGCCGCGATGATGATGCAGCTCGGCGCCGAGGGCGTGTTCGTCGGGTCGGGCATCTTCAAGTCCGGCGACCCCGCCAAGCGGGCCGCCGCCATCGTCAAGGCCACCACCTTCTACGACGACCCCGACGTGATCGCCAAGGTCTCCCGTGGCCTCGGCGAGGCGATGGTCGGCATCAACGTCGACGACATCCCGGTGCCGCACCGCCTCGCCGAGCGCGGCTGGTAGGCGTCGCCGGCAGGCACGGCGTTTCCCGAAAAGGCAAAAGAGGGTCCCGGCGGCGGCGTGTCGGCCGCGGGTGACCGGCGGTGAGGCGATTCGCTCGGCTGGGACGTCCCGGCCGGGCGTTTTCGCTGTGTGCCGGCGATCGCCGAGGCCACGGGCGTCCCACCCGCTGATCGTCTCCCCGCCGATCGTCCCAGGGAGCCCAGTTGCCCGGCCTCGATCGTCGTGCCTTCCTCGTCACCGGACTCGCCGCGTGCGCCGCCGCCGCGATCCCCGGGCCCGCCTCGGCAGCTTCATCCCCTGAGCCCTCTCCGTCCCCGATGCCCGGGGCGGGTGCCGCGCGCGGCCTGTGCTCCGACCCGTTCACGCTCGGCGTGGCCTCGGGCGACCCCGACCACGCGGGTTTCGTGATCTGGACCCGGCTCGCCCCGCGACCGCTCGCCGAGGACGGACTCGGCGGCATGCCGCCGGTCGTCGTCCCCGTGGAGTGGCAGGTCTACGACGACGAGTGCTGCCGCCGGATCGTACGGGCGGGCGTGGCCGATGCGAGCCCCGAGTGGGGGCACAGCGTCCACGTCGAGGTCGGCCACCTGGCGCCCGGCAGGGAGTACTGGTACCGCTTCCGCGCGGGGCCGTACCTCTCGCCGGCCGGCCGGGCGCTGACCGCCCCGCACCCGGCGTCGTTCGGCGGGCCGCTGACGATGGCGTTCGTCTCATGCGCCCAGTACGAGCACGGCTACTTCACCGCCTACCGCCGCCTCGCCGAGGACCACCCCGACCTGGTCCTCCACCTGGGCGACTACCAGTACGAGTACGCCCGGGACACCTACGTCGCCCCCAGCGGCAACGTGCGCGACCACGAGGGGCCGGAGACGGTGACGCTGGCGGACTACCGCCGGCGGCACGCGCAGTACAAGACCGACGCCGACCTGCGAGCGGCCCATGCCGCCGCGCCGTGGCTGGTCGTCTTCGACGACCACGAGGTGGACAACAACTGGGCCGGGGAGACGCCGGCGCACCCGGACGAGGGGCCCGCCTTCCGGCGGCGCCGGGAGGCCGCGTTCCGCGCCTACTACGAGAACATGCCGCTGCGCCGCACCTCGATCCCGTGCGGTGCCGGCCTGCGGCTCTACCGGAGGGTCGAATGGGGCAGGATGGCGAGCTTCCACCTGCTCGACACCAGGCAGTACCGCGATGACCAGGCCTGCGGCGACGGCTACAAGGACTGCCCCGAGGCGGCCGACCCGGCGCGGTCGATCCTCGGCGCCGAGCAGGAGGCCTGGCTGCTCGACGGCTTCCGGCGCTCGCGGGCGCGGTGGGACGTCATCGGCCAGCAGGTGTTCTTCGCCCGGCGCGACAGCGACGCCGGGCCGGGCACGCGCACCAGCCAGGACGCCTGGGACGGGTACGCGGCCTCGCGCCGGCGCGTCACGCAGGGCTGGGTGGACGCCGGCGTGCGCAACCCCGTCGTGCTCACCGGCGACGTGCACGCGCACTGGGCGAGCGACCTGAAGCTGGACTACGACGACCCGGCCGGGCCCACGGTCGGCTCCGAGCTCGTCACGACCTCCGTCAGCACCACCGGCGACGGGGCCGACTCCGACCCGGCCGACCACCCCTTCCTGCGGATCAACCCGCACCTGAGGTTCTACAACAACCAGCGGGGCTACGTCCTGACCCGCGTCGGGCGGGAGGCGATGACCGCGGACTTCAAGGTGGTGCCCCGGGTCAGCGTCCCCGGCGCGGAGGCCTGCACCAGGGCCACCTTCGTCGTCGAGGACGGGGTGCCCGGGGTCCGGCAGGCCTACCTGCGCCCCTACTCGCCGCCGATCGCGGCCCGGACGGCGGACGTCACGGCCGAGGACACGATCCGGCAGGAGACCGAGCGCCCCTGAGCGGCGAGGCCGCACGGCGGTGTCCTTCCGGGCGTGCTCCCGGGGGTCCTCCTCGGCTCCTCGGGGAGACGTCCTCGCGCGAAGGGCCCTCCGGCGGGCGTCCTCGCGGAGCCGCCGCCCGCGTCGTTCCCCGGCGGCGGCGTTATCGTCACCTGCTATGACGACCGACGACACCGGGCGGCTCGCCGAGCATCTGTCGCGTGAGCTGCGTCACCTCGTGATGCTGCTGCGCCGTACGACGGCCGGGCAGCCGGTCACGGCCCAGCAGTACTCCGTGCTCGGCTCGCTGGAGGAGGCGCCCCGCCGGATGACCGAGCTGGCCGAGGAGCACGGAGTGCAGCTCCCGACGATGAGCGTGCAGGTCAACCGCCTGGAGGAGGCCGGCCTGGTGGCGCGGGGCACCGACGCCTCCGACGCCCGGGTGCGCACCGTCGAGCTCACCGACGAGGGCCGCGACCGCCTGCGGGCCGTACGGCGGGCGCGTATCGCGTATCTTTCCCGCAGGCTCGGCGCGCTCACCCCCGAGGAGCGCTCGGCCATCGAGAGCGCCCTGCCCGCCCTGGCCAAGCTGGGTCGTGTCTGACAGATCACGGCCCTGCTGCGCGTCGGGCGGCATCTGTCGGACACTCCCTGGGACGGACATGACCGCGTTTTGGGCGGGGGAGGCCGGGGCCATACCCTGAACGGGTCACCACAGGAGGGGAAACCGTGACGTCCGCACCGAAGATCGGCGTGCTCGCCCTGCAGGGCGACGTGCGCGAGCACGTCCGCGCACTGGAGGAGTCGGGGGCCGCCGCGGTCCCGGTGCGCCGCCCGGGGGAGCTCGCCGCGGTGGACGCGCTGGTCGTCCCGGGCGGGGAGTCGACCACGATGTGGAAGCTCGCCGTCACCTTCGAGATGCTCGAACCGATCCGGCTGCGGATCAAGGAGGGCATGCCCGCCTACGGGTCCTGCGCCGGGATGATCATGCTGGCCGACCGGATCGAGGGCGGCGTCGAGGGCCAGGAGACGCTCGGCGGCATCGACATGGTGGTCCGCCGCAACGCCTTCGGCCGCCAGGTCGACTCCTTCGAGGCCGATCTCGACTTCGCCGGGCGCGGGGAGATCAGAGCCGTGTTCATCCGCGCGCCCTGGGTCGAGTCGGTGGGGCCGGACGTCGAGGTGCTGGGCCGGACCGCGGCTGGGGATAGGATCGTCGCGGTCCGACAGGGACCGCTGCTCGCGACGTCCTTCCACCCGGAGCTGACCGGCGACGCGCGCGTGCACTCGTATTTTGTCGAAATGGTGAGGGAGTTCTAGGCGATGTCCGGCCACTCCAAATGGGCGACGACGAAGCACAAGAAGGCGGCGCTGGACTCCAAGCGCGGCAAGCTGTTCGCCAAGCTCATCAAGAACGTCGAGGTCGCGGCCAGGACCGGCGGGCCCGATCCGGACGGCAACCCCACGCTGTACGACGCCATCACCAAGGCCAGGAAGAACTCGGTCCCGATCGACAACATCGAGCGGGCCCGCAAGCGCGGCGGCGGCCTGGAGGCCGGTGGAGCCGACTGGCAGACCATCATGTACGAGGGCTACGCCCCGGGCGGTGTCGCGGTCCTCATCGAGTGCCTCACCGACAACCGCAACCGCGCGGCGTCCGAGGTGCGGGTGGCGCTGACCCGCAACGGCGGTTCGCTCGCCGACCCGGGCTCGGTGTCGTACATGTTCAACCGCAAGGGCGTCGTGCTCGTCCCCAAGGGGTCGCTGAGCGAGGACGACGTGCTCATGGCCGTCCTCGACGCGGGCGCCGAGGAGGTCAACGACCTCGGTGACAACTTCGAGGTGGTCTCCGAGGCCTCCGACCTGATCCCCGTGCGCAAGGCGCTGCAGGACGCCGGCATCGACTACGAGTCGGCCGAGATGAGCTTCATGCCGACCCTCAACGTCCCGCTGGACGAGGACGGCGCCCGCAAGGTCTTCAAGCTCATCGACGCGCTGGAGGACAGCGACGACGTGCAGAACGTCTGGGCGAACTTCGACGTCAGCGACGACGTCATGGAGAAGCTGGACGTCTGACCCGGCCCGCCTCACCGGGTACGCGTGATCGGGGCCGCCGGGCCGGGGCCGGCGGAAAACCGCTGGCCCGCCCCACCGGGATCGGCATAGTTTGGCGCGTCGTGGAAATCCGCGATCTGACCGCCGCCGACCTGGACGCCGTGCTCGACGACCGGAGGCGCGCCTTCGGCCCGCTGTCCGCCGAAGGCGAGCGGACCTGGCGCGAGCTGGTCGGCCCGATGCTGCCGGAGGGCCGTTACCTTGGCGCGTTCGACGGGCCGAGGCTCGTCGGCGCGGCCAGGATCAACCCGTACCTCCAGTGGTGGCACGGCCGGCCCTTGTCGATGGGCGGCGTGTCCAGCGTGACCGTCTCGCCCGAGGACCGTGGCAGGGGAGTGGGCCGCGCGCTCGTGGAGGCGGCCGTCGACCGCTGTGCCGCGCTCGGCCACGTGGTGTCGGCGCTCTACCCGGCGACCACCCCGCTGTACCGGAGCGTGGGCTACGAGCACGCGGGCGGCATGACGAGGATCACGTTGCACGCGGAGGCGCTGCGCACGCTCGGCCGCACCGGCGGTCAGGGCGGCACCGGAGGTCAGGGCGGCGCGGCGGGGCTGCGCCGCGCGGGCCCGGACGACGCGGCCGAACTGGTGGCCCTGATCGGCGGGGTCCACGCCGCCACCCGCGCGAGCGGCCCGCTGTGCTACGACGAGCGCACCTGGCGGCTGTGGCTCGCCGACGAGGACGACTACTGCTACCTCGCCGGCGACGGGTTCGTCGTCTACCGCTGGAGCGACGGCGACATCGAGGTCGACAACCTGGTGGCGGGATCGGAGGCGACGGCCAGGGCGCTGTGGTCGCTGGTCGGCAGCGCCTCGTCCGTCGCGAAGTCGGTGCACGCCTGCGTCGACCCGGCCGACCCCGTGCTCTGGTTGCTGCGCGAGCGGTCGGACGACGACGTCACGGTGCGCCGGTGGATGCTCCGGCTGATCGACCTGCCCGCCGCGGTCGCGGGACGCGGCTTCCCCGCCGGGGTCTCGATGGAGACCGTCGTCGAGGTGACCGACCTGCGTCGTCCCGGCAACTCGGGAGCGTGGACGCTCAGCGTGGCGGGCGGCTCCGGCTCCGTTACGCCGTCGCGTACGCCGCCGGGCGCCGGGCCGGGCACGGGGCCGGGCGAGGCGACGCGGCTGACGATCGGCGGCGCGTCCGCGCTCTTCGCCGGGGTGCCCACGGCCACGCTGCGGCGCTCGGGCAGGCTGACCGGCGGTTCCCCGGAGATCGACGACGCGCTGGACGCCGCCTTCGCCTGCGCCGCCTACATGATCGACGCGTTCTGACGCCGCGTCGCGGCCCCCGCGCCGCCGGTGATCGCGGTAGAGTGACCGACCGAACTGATGTTCGGCGGAGAGGCGAGCCGGTGCGATTGCCCCACGTGCGGGTGATGGGGGTGGACCCGGGGCTGACGCGATGCGGCCTCGGCGCCGTGGAGGGCAGGCCCGGCGCGCCGCTGAGCCTGGTGTCGGTCGGGGTCGTGCGGACTCCGGCCGACGACGACATCGGCGCCCGGCTGGTCGCCATCGAGGCCGAGATCGAGCGGTGGCTCGACGAGCTGAAGCCGGACGCGGTCGCGGTCGAGCGGGTGTTCGCCCAGCACAACGTGCGCACGGTCATGGGGACGGCGCAGGCGTCGGCCGTCGCGATCGTCTGCGCGGCCCGGCGCGGGCTGCCGGTCGCCCTGCACACGCCGAGCGAGGTCAAGGCCGCGATCACGGGCCACGGCAACGCCGACAAGAAGCAGGTCGGCACCATGGTCACCCGGCTGCTGCGGCTCGACGCCATGCCGAAGCCCGCGGACGCGGCCGACGCGCTCGCCCTGGCCATCTGCCACGTCTGGCGCGGCGGTGTGCAGCACCGCCTGGCCGACGCCCTGGCCCGCGCCCGCTCCGCCCCGCGACCTGCCCCCGTACGCCGGGAGGACGCGTGACCCCGTACGCGGCCCCCAGGGGCTCTGGTAGGACTGGGAGGCCCGGTGCGGTCGCGGCCGGGCGTCCGGTCCGGGGAGGGAGCACGCGGTGATCGCATCCGTTGCGGGGCAGGTGACGGCGGTCGGTGCCGACAGCGCCGTGGTCGAGGTGGGCGGGGTCGGAGTGCTCGTCCACTGCGCGCCGGGGACCCTGGCCGGGCTGCGCGCCGGCGAGCCCGCCCGGCTGTCCACCTCGCTCGTGGTGCGTGAGGACTCGCTCACGTTGTACGGCTTCGCCTCCGACGACGAGCGCGCCGTCTTCGAGCTGCTGCAGACGGCCAGCGGGGTCGGCCCGCGCCTCGCCCTCGCCATGCTCGCCGTGCACGCGCCCAACGCGCTGCGGATGGCCGTGGCGAGCGCCGATCTCAAGGCCCTGACGATGGTGCCCGGGATCGGGCAGAAGGGCGCGCAGCGCATCGTGCTCGAACTGAAGGACAGGCTCGGCGCGCCCGCGCAGGCCGTCGACGCGGCGCTGAACGGCGGCGCCCGCCCCGCGTGGCGCGACCAGGTGCATTCCGGCCTGGTCGGGCTCGGCTACTCGGCCAGGGACGCCGACGAGGCGGTCGCGGCCGTGGCCCCGGAGGCCGACGCGGAGGTCGCGGCCGGTCGCGCCCCGCAGGTGGCCGCGTTGCTCAAGTCGGCCCTGCGCGCCCTGAGCGTCCGGTGAGCGTCGGCGGTCACGGGGGAGGCGGGCCCGATGCGGCAACGGGTCCGGCAACGGGTCTGCCCGCCGGACTCGGGAGGCGGGCTCGGAGGGCGCCGGCCGGGCCGGGTGGTTCGCGAGGGCCGGGCGGTTCGATGAAAGATTCACCGGGAAGCGGATGGTTCCCGGCAGGCCGAGCGGATGGTGCCGAGTGAGTGTGGAGCGGGATCTCGTGTCGCCCGAGCCCGAGGGCGACGAGCGGGCGATCGAGGCCGCGCTGCGTCCGAGGCGCCTCGACGAGTTCATCGGGCAGGGCCGCGTGCGCGAGCAGCTCTCGCTGGTCCTGGAGAGCGCGCTGCGCCGCAACCGGCCACCCGACCACGTGCTGATGAGCGGCGGCCCGGGGCTGGGCAAGACCACGCTCGCCATGATCATCGCAGCGGAGCTGGGCGCTCCGCTGCGGATGACCTCCGGCCCCGCGCTGGAGCGCGCGGGCGACCTCGCCGCGATCCTGTCCACCCTGACGGAGGGCGAGGTCCTGTTCATCGACGAGATCCACCGGATGGCCCGGCCCGCCGAGGAGATGCTCTACCTCGCGATGGAGGACTTCCGGGTCGACATCGTCGTCGGCAAGGGCCCCGGCGCCACCTCGATCCCCCTCGACATCGCCCCGTTCACGCTGGTGGGGGCCACCACCCGGGCGGGCCTGCTGCCCGCGCCGCTGCGCGACAGGTTCGGCTTCACCGCCCACATGGACTTCTACGAGGTGGGGGAGCTGGAGCGGGTGCTGCGGCGCTCCGCCCGCCTGCTGTCGGTGGAGCTGCCCGACGACAGCGCCCTGGAGATCGCCCGCCGCTCGCGCGGCACGCCCCGGATCGCCAACCGCCTGCTCAGGCGGGTGCGCGACTTCGCCGAGGTCCGCGCGGAGGGCGTGGTGACCAGGGAGATCGCGGCGGCGGCGCTGAACCTCTACGAGGTGGACGCGGAGGGGCTCGACCGGCTCGACCGGGCGGTGCTCGACGCGCTGCTGCGCAAGTTCGGCGGCGGCCCGGTGGGCCTGTCGACGCTCGCGGTCGCGGTGGGGGAGGAGCCGGAGACCGTCGAGGTCGTGGCCGAGCCCTTCCTCGTGCGGCAGGGCCTGCTGGCCCGCACCCCGCGCGGCCGGGTCGCCACCGCCTCCGCGTGGGCGCACCTCGGTCTGACACCGCCTCCTGACAGCTTCGGGTCGCCCGCGGCGCCCACGCTCTTCGAGGGCTGATCTCCCTCGCCGTGGAGCGCCCTCCAGACCCCCAGCTGGAAGCGGAAACCGGGGCAAAGAGGTAACAGACCGATTGCGAAGCCCATGAAACGGGAACTTTCCTGCTCGCCGAGCCGTGGGTTCGTTGCCGGGCTTCGGCGGGCTCGCATACACTGCGTGGCTTGACTGGCCGCTCACGCCGGCGCGAGCAGCGCCGCGGTGGCCCGCGTGTCGCAGCGCACCAGACCTCCGGCGTCAGGCCGGTTCATCACGTTACGGAAGGGTGGCCCCCGTGGGTAACAACCCGCTTGGGACGTTCCTGCCACTGATCTTGCTGGTAGTGGTTTTCTACTTCCTGTTGATCCGCCCGCAGCGCAAGCGGCAGCAGGAGCAGGTCCAGATGCAGAACTCCCTCACCCCGGGCGTCCGGGTCATGACCACGACAGGCCTGTTCGCGACGGTCGTCGCCCTTGAGGACGACGACGTCGTGCTGGAGCTCGCGCCGGGCGTCGAGACCCGCTGGGTCAAGGCGGCGATCGGCCGGGTGCTCACTCCGGTGGACGACGTGACCGACGTGGAGACCGAGGAGACCGTGACCGGCGGTCCCGACACGGGGAACGGCGACGATACGAGCACCAAGCAGTCCTGAGTAGGCTGATCGCAACCTTTCGACGAAAGAACTGACCTCCAGTGGCCCCACCGACCAGTAGCCAGAGCAAGCCGGGACGCACACTCCTGCTGCTCCTTGCGCTCATCCTTGTCATGGGCGCGACGGTCGCCCTCCAGAAGGCGTTCGTCCCCAAGTTCGGCCTCGACCTCGCGGGCGGCACCACCGTGACGCTCTCGCCGGTGACGGCGAACGGGAAGGCTCCCTCCCAGGAAAGCCTCGACCGCGCCGTGACGATCATCCGGCAGCGCGTCAACGGCACCGGCATCTCCGACGCCCAGGTCGCGAAGTCGAACGACAACATCGTGATCCAGATCCCGGGCGCGGGCCGGGACGAGGCGCTCAAGCTGGTGTCCACCACGGCCGAACTGCGCATGCGGCAGGTACTCGCGGTGGCCGCCGCCAAGGCGCCTCCGGTCCAGGTGTCCACCGCCGCGCCGACTCCGGGCGGCTCGGCCGCGGCGACGCCGGCGGCCTCTCCCGGCGTGGCCTCGACGGCCAAGGCCAGCGCGGCCCCGAGCGGGAACGCCACGCCGGCGGGCCGGGCGCTGTCGAAGGCGCTGACCGCGCCGACGCCGGAGCCGAGCACGAGCAAGCGGGCCACGACGTCAGGCGGCCGGGCCGCGAAGGCCTCTCCCTCGGCCTCCGCCGCGCCGTCGTCGAGTGCCGCCCCCGAGGACACGAGCGACCCGCTGGCGGGCCAGGACACGAGCGGCATCGACCAGGGGCTGCTCGCCGAGTTCCGCAAGATCGACTGCAGCGCGAAGGACCGCGGCCAGGGCGCCATCGACGACCCGAACAAGCAGATCGTCGCCTGTAGCGACGACGGCTCGGCCCGCTACATCCTGGACAAGGCCGCCGTTCAGGGCACCGAGATCAGCGGCGCCCAGGCGGGCACCGACCCCACCACCGGTGAGTGGATCGTCCAGGTGAACTTCAAGTCGAAGGGCGCCACGCAGTTCGCCGACATCACCCGGCGCATCACCAGCCTGCCGGCCCCGCGCAACCAACTCGCCAACGTGCTGGACGGCGTCGTCATCGTCGCCCCGACGATCGAGGAGGCCATCCCCGGCGGCAGCGCCCGCATCTCCGGCAGCTTCACCCAGGTGACCGCCACCGACCTGGCCGACCAGCTCAAGTACGGCGCGCTGCCGCTGAAGTTCAAGCAGAGCTCGGTCGTGTCGGTCTCCTCGACCCTCGGCCAGGACCAGCTCCACGGCGGCCTGATCTCCGGCGCCATCGGGCTGATCATCGTCATGCTCTACCTGCTGCTCTACTACCGGGGCCTCGGGCTCATCGGCATGGCCAGCCTGTGCGTGGCGGCGGTCGTCACGTTCCTGACCGTCGACGTCCTGAGCCACAACGCGGGCTTCCGGCTCTCGCTGCCGCACATCATCGGCCTCGTGGTCTCCATCGGCATCACGGCCGACTCGTTCATCGTCTACTTCGAGCGGATCCGCGACGAGATCAAGGAAGGCCGCCGTACGCTGCGCTCGGCGGTGGAGGTGGCCTGGCGGCGTGCCCGGCGCACCATCCTGGTGGCCGACGCCGTCATGTTCATCGCCGCGGTGGTGCTCTACTTCCTCGCGGTGGGCGACGTGGCCGGCTTCGCGTTCGCGATGGGCCTGACGACGCTCATCGACATCGTGGTCGTGTTCCTCTTCACCAAGCCGCTGATGTCCCTCGCGGCGCGGATGCGGTTCTTCGCCAAGGGCCACAAGCTGTCCGGACTCGACGCGGAGCGCATGGGCCGCACCGGCCGCGCCGAGCAGACCCTGCAGGAGGCGTGATGCCGGGAGTGATCAGCCGCCTCTACCGCGGCGACATCGACATCGACTTCGTCGGCAAGCGCAAGACCTGGTACGGCCTTTCGGCACTCCTGCTGGCCCTGTCGATCCTGGGCCTCATCGTCAACCAGGGGCTGAACCTGGGCGTGGAGTTCCGCGGCGGCTCGGTCTTCGACTTCGCCCGCACGCCCGGCTCCAGCATCGAGCAGGTCCGGGAGACGGTCGCGGAGGCCGGGCCCCACCAGGTCATCGTCCAGCAGGCCGGTCCGAACTGGCGGGTCACCACCGAGAGCCTCAAGGCCGAGGAGGTGACCAAGGTCCAGCAGACGGTCTCCCAGAAGTACGGCGTCCCGGAGAACCAGGTCAGCTCGCAGGTAATCGGCGCGACCTGGGGCGGCGAGGTCTCCCAGAAGGCCTGGATCGGCCTCGCGGTCTTCATGATCGCGATCATGCTGTACCTGTCCGTGGCGTTCGAGTGGCGGATGGCCCTGGCGGCGATCGTCGCCCTCGTCCACGACCTCGTCATCACGGCGGGCGTCTACGCCTGGTCGGGCTTCGAGGTCACGCCGGCGACCATGCTCGGCTTCCTCACCATCCTCGGTTACTCGCTGTACGACGCGGTTGTCGTCTTCGACATGATCAAGGAGGTGACGGGCAAGCTCGGCACGAGCGCGAAGATGACCTACACGCAGGCCGCCAACAACGCGCTCAGCCACACGCTGATCCGGTCGCTGAACACCTCGCTGGTCGCGATCCTGCCGGTGGCGGCGATCCTGTTCATCGGCACCACGCTGCTCGGCGCGGGCACGCTGAAGGACCTGTCGCTGGCCCTGTTCGTCGGCATGATCGTCGGCACCTACTCCTCCCTGTGCGTGGCGACGCCGATCCTGGTCACGCTCAAGGAGCGGGAGCCCAAGTGGCAGGCGCTCGCCCGGCGGGTGCACGCCAAGGAGGTCTCCACCGCCAAGGCCACCCGTACGGTCAAGGAGCCGGTCTCGGCGGGCTCGCAGGGCACGACCCCGCCCGACGACAAGCGCAAGAAGCGCTGAGCGCGTCGCGCACACCACGGAGGCGCCCCCGGAACCCGCTCGGGTTCCGGGGGCGCCTTCACGTGCGCCCGGGCCCCTATGCACCACTCTGGACACCGCTCCGCCGGGGCGAATCCTGGCGGTCGCGGCACTAGGGTGAACGTCGTGACTGACTGGACGGCACTCATCAGGGATGTCCCCGACTACCCCAAGCCGGGCATCCTCTTCAAGGACATCACCCCGCTGCTGGCGGACCACGCGGCCTTCACGCAGGTCGTGGACGAACTCGGCGACGGCCTGGCGTTCGACAAGGTGGTCGGCATCGAGGCGCGCGGGTTCATCCTCGCCGCGCCGGTGGCCTACCGCAGCGGCGCGGGATTCGTACCGGTGCGCAAAGAGGGCAAACTGCCTTCAGAGACGTACGAGGAGTCCTATGATCTGGAGTACGGCTCCGCGACGATCGAGGTGCACGCCGACGCCTTCGAGCCCGGCGACCGCGTGCTGATCGTGGACGACGTCCTCGCCACGGGCGGCACCGCCCGGGCTGCCGTGGAGCTGGTCAGGCGGACCGGCGCGCAGGTGGTGGCGGTCTCCTTCCTGATGGAGCTGTCCTTCCTCTCCGGCCGCGACCGGCTGCCCGGGCTGGAGGTGCGCACCCTGCTCACCGTCTGAACGAACCAGACCGAGGGAACAGGGCTGGGCAAACCGGACTGGGTGCACCAGACTGGGCGAATCGGGGGTACGCGGCCGAGAGCGCTGTGGCAGCACGGATACACTGTGGAATCTGGACTCGACGTGAGGAGTCTGTGTGCCCCGTGATGTGGTCGTGCCCGACGACGCGCGGGTCGATCGCGGTGAGACCCCCCGCGACGTCCCCGAGCCCGTCACCGACGTGCCCCCCGAGGAGGCGCGCGACCCCGCGGCGGGCCCTGAGGACAAGCCGGCGTCGCCGGCCACGCGACGTAGGCTCTCCCGTTTCGGGGGGCAGTGGGGTGCTATGAATCCGGTGTTGGAACCGCTCTTCAAGACGGTCCGTGCCACCCATCCCAAGGCCGACCTGCGCCTGATAGAGCGCGCGTACGACGTCGCCGCCTACCACCACCGCGACCAGAAGCGGAAGAGCGGCGATCCGTACATCACGCACCCGCTCGCGGTGGCGACGATCCTCGCGGAGCTGGGCACCGACGACGAGACGCTGTGCGCCGCCCTGCTGCACGACACCGTCGAGGACACCGCCTACAGCCTCGACGAGTTACGAGCCGACTTCGGCGACAACATCGCGCTGCTCGTCGACGGGGTGACCAAGCTCGACAAGGTGAAGTTCGGCGACGCGGCGCAGGCGGAGACCGTGCGCAAGATGGTCGTCGCGATGTCGCGCGACATCCGCGTGCTGGTGATCAAGCTGGCCGACCGGCTGCACAACATGCGGACCATGCGCTACATGCCCGAGCACAAGCGCCAGCAGAAGTCGCGCGAGACGCTGGAGATCTTCGCCCCGCTGGCCCACCGGCTCGGCATGAACACCATCAAGTGGGAGCTGGAGGACCTCGCGTTCGCCATGCTCTACCCCAAGCGGTACGACGAGATCGCCCGGATGGTGTCGGAGCGGGCGCCGCGCCGCGACCTGTACCTGCACGAGGTGATCGAGAAGGTCTCCGCCGACCTGCGCGAGGCGAAGATCAAGGCGACCGTCCGGGGCCGGCCCAAGCACTACTACTCGATCTACCAGAAGATGATCGCCAAGGCCGTGGCCTTCGACGACATCTACGACCTGGTGGGCATCCGCGTGCTGGTCGACACGGTCCGCGACTGCTACGCCGCGCTCGGAACGATCCACGCCCAGTGGAAGCCGGTGCCGGGGCGGTTCAAGGACTACATCGCCATGCCGAAGTTCAACATGTACCAGTCGCTGCACACGACGGTCATGGGACCCGAGGGCAAGGCCATCGAGCTGCAGATCCGCACGCGGGCGATGCACAACCGCGCCGAGTACGGCGTGGCGGCGCACTGGAAGTACAAGGAGGAGATGATCGGGGCGGGCCCCGGGAAGGTGAAGCAGGTCGGCGACATGGCCTGGCTGCGCCAGCTCCTCGACTGGCAGAAGGAGACCTCCGACCCCGGCGAGTTCCTGGAGTCGCTGCGCTTCGACCTGTCGGTCTCGGAGGTCTTCGTCTTCACCCCGCGCGGCCAGGTGATCGCCCTGCCCGAGGGCGCCACCCCGGTCGACTTCGCGTACGCGGTGCACACGGAGGTCGGCCACCGGTGCATCGGCGCGCGGGTGAACGGCCGGCTGGTCCCGCTGGAGTCCCGTCTCGGCAACGGCGACACCGTCGAGATCTTCACCTCGAAGTCGCCGGACGCCGGCCCGTCGCGCGACTGGCTCAAGTTCGTCAAGAGCGGCCGGGCCCGCAACAAGATCCGCCAGTGGTTCACCAAGGAGCGCCGCGAGACCGCCATCGAGGCGGGCAAGGAGGCGATCGGGCGGGCCATGCGCAAGCAGGGCCTGCCGCTGCAGCGGCTGATGTCCGGCGAGGCGCTGCTGGCGCTCGCCCGCGACCTGCGCTACGCCGACGTGTCCGCCCTGTACGCCGCGGTGGGCGAGGGGCACGTCGCCGCCCAGTCGGTCGTGGACAAGCTCGTGCAGGCCCTGGGAGGCGTCGAGGGGGCCGAGGAGGACATCGCCGAGGCCCAGGTCCCGACGCGGCTCAAGGGCAGGCCGAGGGCCGGCTCGAACGCCGGGGTGATGGTGGCGGGCGACCCCGACGTGTGGGTGCGCCTGTCGCGCTGCTGCACCCCGGTGCCGGGGGACGACATCGTCGGGTTCGTCACCCGCGGGCACGGCGTTTCGGTGCACCGGGCGAACTGCCCGAACGTCGAGCAGCTCAGCTCCCACCCCGACCGGCTGGTGGAGGTGGCCTGGTCGCCCGGGGACGACTCGGTCTTCCTCGTCGCGATCCAGGTGGAGGCGCTCGACCGGCCCCGACTGCTGTCGGACGTCACGCGGACCCTGTCGGACCAGCACGTGAACATCCTGTCCGCCTCGGTCGCGACCAGCAGGGACAGGGTCGCCATCAGCAAGTTCACCTTCGAGATGGGCGACCCGAAGCACCTGGGGCACGTGCTCAAGGCGGTGCGGGGCGTCCCCGGCGTCTACGACGTCTACCGCGTGACCAACTGACGCCCGCCGCCGTCCCCGGCGGGCGCCGCGGCCGCGCCGGGGAGGGGAGCGAAAGGGTCAGGAGAACTCGGCGAGGGTGCGCTCGGCCTCCTCCAGCCAGGAGCGGCGGGCGGCCAGGGCCTCCTCCGTCTCCTTGACGTCCTTGTCCCGGCCCGCCGTCTGGGCCTTGGACAGCCGGGTCTCCAGCTGCTCGATGGACCTGCGGAGCTGGTTGACGGTGTCCTGGGCACGCGCCCTGGCCTCGGGGTTCGAGCGCTTCCACTCGTTCTCCTCGGCCCTGCGGACGGCCTCGTCGACCTTGCGCAGCCCGCCCTCCAGGCGGTCGCGCTGGTCGCGCGGCACCGGGCCGGCCGCCTCCCACCGCTCCAGGATGCCCCGCAGCGCCGATCGCGCCGCGCGCGCGTCGCCGACCGGGAGCAGCCGCTCGGCCTCGGTCAGCAGCCCCTCCTTGACCTCGGCGTTGGCGGCGAACGAGGCGTCACGCTCGGCGAACACCGCCGACCGGGCGTGGAAGAACTCGTCCTGGGCGGCCTTGAAGCGCGTCCACAGCTCGTCCTCGGCCTCCCGGGAGGCCCGGCCCGCGGCCTTCCACTGGCGCATCAGCTCCCGGTAGGCCGCCGCGGTGGCGTTCCACTCCGTCGAGCCGGAGAGGGCCTCCGCCTCGTTCACGATGCGCTCCTTGGCGCCCCGCACCGCGTCCCGCTGCTCGTCCAGGGAGGAGAAGTACGCCTTGCGCCGCTTGGCGAAGGCCGTACGGGCCGTGGACAGCCGCTTCCACAGCGTCGCCTCGGTGGCCCGGTCGACCCGCTCGGCCGCCTTCCACTCCTCGACGAGCTGCCGCAGCCGCTCGCCGCCGGACTTCCAGTGGGTCGTCTCGTCGGCGATGCGCTCGGCCTCGGCGACGATGCGCTCCTTGACCTCCCGGGCGTGCACGCGGGCCTGGTCGCGGGCCGCCCGCAACTCCTCGCGCCGCTTGCCGACGAGCTCGCTCAGCGCCCCGAGCCGGTCGTGCAGCGAGCCCAGGTCGCCGACGGCGTGCGCCTCGGCGACCGACTCCCGCAGCTTGGCGATGCTCGCCTCGGCCTGGGCGGGGGCGAGGTCGGTGCCGCGCACCCGCTGCTCCAGCAACTGGACCTGGCCGGCCAGCTCGTCGAACTTGCGGCGGTAATAGGCCAGCGCCTCCTCCGGCTCACCGGCCTGCCAGGACCCGACGGCCCGTTCTCCCTCAGCCGTACGCACGTAGACGGTGCCGTCCTCGTCTACCCGGCCCCACGGGTCGGTGCTCACCGTGTCCTCCCGCACTTGAATCAGCCTCCAGGGCCCGATGTGCCCTTGGTTGTATTACGTCAGCTCTTGCTGGTGATTGTCACGTCTTTGATGACTACGGGCTGCTTCGGGGCTCCGGTGCCATCGCCGGTGGCACCGGCGATCACGCCCTTCTTGGCCACCTTGTCCAGGATTTCGAGTCCTGTGGTCACGGTACCGAAAGGCGTGTAGTCGGGCGACAGCCCGGTGTCCCCGAACACGATGAAGAACTGGCTGCCGTTGGTGTTCGGCCCGCTGTTCGCCATCGCGAGCACGCCGCGCGTGTACTTGGCGCCCGTCAGGTTCTCGTTGGCGAAGCGGTAGCCGGGGCCGCCCTGGCCGTCGGTCGGGTTCTTCCCGTCGGCCTTGGCCAGCGGGTCGCCGCACTGCAGGATCGGGAAGTCCGTGCCCATCCGGTGGCACCTGGTGTCGTCGAAGTAGTCCTTCGACGCCAGGTACTTGAACGAGTTGACCGTGCACGGCGCCTTGGCGCTGTCCAGCGTGGCGACGATGGGACCGAGGTTGGTCCTGATGGTCATCGTCGCCGGGGCCGTGCTCACCTTCTCCGGCGGCACGCCGACGTCCTTGACCTGGCCGCTGCTCTTGTCGGCCACGTACCCGCAGGTGCCGGAGGCCGGATCGTACGGCTTGGGGTCGTTCGCGAGGGCGCTGGCGGTCGGCGCGGCCGAGGCGGCGGGATCGGCTTTGTCGTCACCGCCGAGGAGGGTCGTCGCCGCCACGACGCCGCCGATCACGACCACCACCGCCGTGGTGGTGCCGATGATCGCGTTGCGCCGCGCCTTCTGCTCGCGCTCCACGCGCGCCTGCATCTGCCGCTGGTAGTGCTCCCGGGCCAGCTGCTTCTGCCGGTCCTTGCCGGTGACCACTTCGACCTCCCGACTCGTCGTGTTTCCCATGGTCGTACGCCCGGGCGCGGTCGCGCCCGAACGGCCACCCGCGCCGGAGGGGTCCTCCGGGGCGGTGGCCCGTTCTATAGCATCCGGCTCGACTGCTCCAAGAATGACTATTGAGGTGGGCGAATCGTATCGGCTGACGGGTATCGGTTCGCAGCCTGCCGACCCGCACCGGTACCCTTCGGTTACATTCGCTCGCGCAATCCTTGATTGATCCGTACAGACGCAGAGGCCGCTTCCGTGCTCGTCGCCGGGTTTCCCGCAGGTTCGTTCCAGACCAACTGTTACGTCGTCGCTCCCGCAGCAGGCGCGGAGTGCGTGGTCATCGACCCAGGTCAGGACGCTGTCGGTGACCTCGACGCGCTGCTCGGCGAGCACCGCCTGAAGCCGGTCGCGGTGCTGCTCACCCACGGTCACATCGACCACGTGTGGTCGGTGGCCCCGGTGTGCGGCGCCCGCGACGTGCCCGCGTGGATCCATCCGGAGGACCGCGACCTGCTGTCGGACCCGGCGAAGGGATTTCCGCCGCAGGCCGGTGGGGTGTTCGGCGGTCTGAAACTTTCCGAGCCCGACGACGTGCGCGAGCTGGCCGACGGCGCCGTGCTGAGCCTGGCGGGGCTCGAGTTCACGGTCGAGCACCGGCCCGGCCATACCAGGGGGTCGGTGACGTTCCGGGCGCCCGCCGAGGATATCCAGGTCCTGTTCGCGGGCGACCTGCTCTTCGCCGGCTCCATCGGCCGCACCGACCTGCCCGGCGGCGACCACGCCGCCATACTGCGCAGCCTCGCCAAGACGCTGACGCTGCCGGACGAGACCTTGGTCCTGCCCGGCCACGGACCTCAGACGACAATCGGCCGCGAGCGCGCGACCAACCCCTTCCTCAGGGACGCCGCGCCGCCCGTCGGCCCGACCAGGGGATTGTGATGACGTTTCAGGCGCCGAAGGGCACCTTCGACTGGATGCCCCCGCGCTCGGAGTGGGCGCTCACCGTGCGGGACGCGCTGTCCGCGCCCGCCCGCCGCGCCGGCTACGGCTACATCGAGACGCCTGCCTTCGAGGACACCGCGCTGTTCTCCCGCGGCGTCGGCGAGTCGACCGACATCGTCACGAAGGAGATGTACACGTTCACCAGCCGGGGCGGCCAGTCGCTGACGCTGCGCCCGGAGGGCACGGCGAGCGTGGTGCGGGCCGTGCTCGAACACGGCCTGTACGGCGGCCCGCTGCCGATCAAGCTCTGGTACTCCGGCAGCTACTTCCGCTACGAGCGGGCCCAGGCCGGCCGCTACCGCCACTTCTCCCAGGTGGGGGCCGAGGCACTCGGATCCGAGGACCCGGCGCTCGACGCCGAGCTGATCGTCCTGGCGATGGACGGCTACACCTCCCTCGGCCTGCGCGGGGTCCGGCTGCTGCTCAACTCGCTGGGCTGCCGCGAGTGCCGCCCGGCCTATCGCGCCGCGCTCCAGGACTTCCTGCGCGGGCTCGACCTCGACGAGGCCACCCGCGCGCGGGTGGAGATCAACCCGCTGCGCGTGCTCGACGACAAGCGCCCGGAGGTGCGGGCACAGCTCACGGGCGCGCCGCTGGTCACCGACCACCTGTGCGGGGCCTGCAAGGCCTACCACGAGGAGGTCAGGGGACTGCTGACGGCCGCCGGGGTAGCCTACGAAGACGACCCCCGGCTGGTCCGCGGCCTCGACTACTACACCCGTACGACGTTCGAGTTCCTGCACGACGGGCTGGGCGCGCAGTCGGCGGTCGGCGGGGGAGGGCGCTACGACGGCCTGAGCGAGCAGATCGGCGGCCCCGCCCTGCCCAGCGTCGGCTGGGCCCTCGGGGTGGACCGCACGGTGCTCGCGATGGAGGCGGAGGGGCTGCTGACCGAGCGGCCGCGCGCTCTCGCCGCGTTCGCCGTCCCGCTCGGCGAGGAGGCGAGGCGGCGGATCTTCCCGCTGGTCAGCGAGCTGCGCCGGGCCGGTCTCGCGGTCGACATGGCCTTCGGCGGCCGGGGCGTGAAGGGCGCGATGAAGGCCGCCGACCGCAGCGGCGCGCGCTACGCGCTCATCCTCGGCGACCGGGACATCGAGGCGGGAGCCGTACAGGTGAAGGATTTGGCAACAGGCGACCAGACCGCGGTCCCGCTCGCGGAGGTCGTCGAGTTCTTGAAGGGGAAAGACTCGTGATCCGCACCCACGAGGCAGGCACACTCCGCAAGGGGCAGGCGGGCCAGAAGGTGACGCTGGCCGGATGGGTGGCGCGCCGGCGCGACCACGGCGGCGTGGTCTTCATCGACCTGCGCGACGCCTCCGGCTCCGCCCAGGTGGTCTTCCGCGAGGAGGACCACGCCCACGACCTGCGCGCGGAGTACTGCGTGAGGGTCACGGGGGAGGTCCGCACGCGGCCGGAGGGCAACGAGAACCCCGACCTGCCCACGGGTGAGATCGAGGTCGTCGCCTCCGAGGTGGAGGTGCTGAGCGAGTCCGCGCCGCTGCCGTTCCCGATCGAGGGCGGCTCCGGCGTGTCGGAGGAGGCGCGGCTGAGGTACCGCTACCTCGACATCCGCCGCCAGCAGGTCGCCCACGCGCTGCGCACCCGGTCGCAGGCGACCTACCTCGCCAACGAGGTCATGCGCGAGCACGGGTTCGTCTACGTCGAGACCCCCGCCCTGACCCGCTCCACGCCCGAGGGCGCCCGCGACTTCCTGGTGCCCGTGCGGCTCCAGCCGGGCAGCTGGTACGCCCTGCCGCAGTCGCCGCAGCTGTTCAAGCAGCTCCTCATGGTCTCCGGTCTGGAGCGCTACTACCAGCTCGCCCGGTGCTTCCGGGACGAGGACCTGCGGGCCGACCGGCAGCCGGAGTTCACCCAGATCGACATCGAGATGTCGTTCGTCGACCAGGACGACGTGATCGCCCTGGGCGAGGCCCTGATCGGGCGCATCTGGAAGGAGACGCTCGGCTACGAGCTGCCCGTCCCGCTGCCCCGGATGACGTACGCCGAGGCGATGGCGCGGTACGGCTCGGACAAGCCCGACCTGCGCTTCGGGGTCGAGCTGACCGACCTCACCGGCTACTTCGCGGACACCGCGTTCCGGGTCTTCCAGGCGCCGTACGTGGGAGCCGTCGTGATGCCCGGCGGCGCCTCGCAGACCCGCAGGGAGCTGGACGCCTGGCAGGAGTGGGCCAAGTCGCGCGGGGCGCGCGGCCTGGCGTACGTGCTGGTGCAGGAGGACGGCACCCTCGGCGGCCCGGTGGCGAAGAACCTCTCGGAGACCGAGCTGGCCGGTCTCGCCGAACGGACCGGGGCCCGGCCCGGCGACGCGGTCTTCTTCGCCGCGGGCGCGCCCGCGGCCTCCCGCGACCTGCTCGGCGCGGCCCGCCTGGAGATCGGCCGCCGCTGCGGCCTGATCGACGAGTCGCAGTGGTCGTTCCTGTGGATCGTGGACGCGCCGATGTTCGAGGAGGACGGGGAAGGCGGCTGGACCCCGGTCCACCACCCGTTCACCGCGCCCAGGCCGGAGTGGGCCGACAACTTCCAGGACCACCCCGGGGAGGCGCTCGCCTACGCCTACGACATGGTCTGCAACGGCATGGAGATCGGCGGGGGCTCGATCCGTATCCACCGGGCCGAGATGCAGCAGCGCGTCTTCGACGTGCTCGGCATCTCCAAGGAGGAGGCCGAGAGCAAGTTCGGCTGGCTGCTGGAGGCGTTCAAGTACGGCCCGCCGCCGCACGGCGGCATCGCCTACGGCTGGGACCGGGTCTGCATGCTGCTGGCGGGCGGCGAGTCGATCCGCGACGTGATCGCCTTCCCGAAGACGGCCTCCGGGTACGACCCGCTGACCGGCGCGCCCAGCCCGATCACGGTGGAGCAGCGCAAGGAGGCCGGCGTGGACGCCGCGCCGAAGGGCGACAGGTCCGGCGCCGACGCCGCCCCCCGCGCGTGATCGGGTAGCACCGGAGCCAGGCGGCTCCGCCCCGCCGGGACGAGAACGGCCCGCGATCACGAGATCGCGGGCCGTTTCCGATCAGGACGGATCAGGACACGATGACGTCCTTGATCCGGACCTTGATCTTGGGGGCGTTGGAGCCGCCGTCGTCGCTGGTGATGTCGACGCCGTCCTTGGCCGTGTTGACACCACCCTTGGCGATCTTGTCGACGATCTCCATCCCCTTGCTGACGATGCCGAACGGTGTGTACGACTGGGGCAGCTGCGCGTTCTCGTCGGTGTAGGAGATGACGAACTGGCTGCCGTTGGAGTTCGACGCGTCGCCCGGCTGGGCCATGAAGACGACGCCCCGGCTGTACTGCGGCCCGAGGTTCTCGTCGTTGAACAGGTAGCCCGGCCCGCCGGTGCCGTCCGTCGGGTTCTCGCCGTCCCCCTTGGCCTGCGGGTCCCCGCACTGCAGGAGGCCGAGGCCGTTCGTCTCGACCGTCGTGAGCCGGTGGCAGACCGTGTTGTCGAAGTAGTTCTTCTTCGCCAGGAACGCGAACGAGTTCACCGTGCACGGCGCGTCGCCGGTGGCCAGGTCGATGACGATGTTCCCCAGGTTGGTCCTGACCGTCATCTTGGACGCCTTGATGACCGCCCTGTTCAGCTTCTTGGGCGGGAAGCCCACGAACTTCGCCGGGCTGCCCGTGTCGTCCTTGCGATACTCGCAGCTGACCTTGCGCAAGTCGGTGGGCTTGGCGGACGGCGTCGCCGTGGGCAACTCGGACGGGACCGCGGAGGGGCCCGTCGAAGGGCCCGCCGAGGCGGAGGCCGAGGGGGTCGCCCCGGCCGCATCCTTGGCCGAGCCGTCACTGCAGGCCGCCAGGCCGCCCACGAGCGCGAGAACCCCCAGTCCGGCGCCGAGGGTGCCCCCCAGACGCCGACGGGGGTTGGTGGTGCGCCCGGTCGTGCTCACGCGCGAAGCCGGCTGCTTCTGCCGATCAGTGTCGGTCACCGCTATGCCTTCCATTTCCCCTTTTGTATGACGCTGGGTCACTCTATCCGCGATCCCGTCGGGTTCGTGTAAAACAGGCGTCGCATGGGTATCACCGGTGTTTGCGCTCATCTAGCTCTCAGAACCGCCTGAGAACCTCCTGACGAACCAAACCCGGACCACGCGCCCGGCCCTCTCGTCTCAGGAGTGACGACCACGATGTTCGACCAGATCTTCGGACTTCCCGTCCACGCCCTCGTCGTCCACGCCGCGGTGATCTTCGCGCCGCTGCTCGCGGCGCTGTCGATCGCGTACGCCGTCCTGCCCCGCGTGCGGCATCGGCTCGACTGGGCACTGGTCGCGACGGCTCTGGCGGCGCTCGCCTCCGTGTTCGCGGCCAAGGAGAGCGGGGAGCGGCTGGAGCACCGGATGTTCGGGGGCCGGGTCTCCGAGGCGATCGAGGTCCACTCGGGGTTCGCCGAGACCCTCCTGCCGCTGACCGCGCTGCTGACCGTCGTCTCCCTGGCGCTGGTGTGGCTCACCCGGGGGCGCCGGGCCCCGGTGGGAACGGGCCCCCGGGCGGCCGTCCTGGTCGCGTCGGCCGTCGCCGTGATCCTCGCCGTGGCCGTCGGCTACTACGCCGTACGCACCGGGCACACCGGCGCGACCGCCGTGTGGGGCGCCTGAGGGTAGTGTCGGCGGCGTGGAGAGCCTGTTCGATTCGGCGGCCGAGGAGGCCCACCGCGGCCAGGAGCCGCTCGCCGTGCGGATGCGGCCGCGCTCGCTGGAGGAGGTGATCGGCCAGCGGCACCTGCTCGGTCCCGGCACCCCGCTGCGCCGCCTGGTGGAGAGCGACGCCCCGATGTCGCTCTTCCTGTGGGGGCCGCCCGGCACCGGCAAGACCACGCTGGCCTACGTCGTCGCGGGCGCGACCAAGCGGAGGTTCGTCGAGGTCTCGGCCGTCTCGGCCGGGGTCAAGGACGTGCGCGCCGCCATCGACCAGGCCCGGCGCGACCTCGGCATGACCGGCAGGCAGACCGTGCTGTTCGTGGACGAGGTCCACCGCTTCAACAAGGCGCAGCAGGACGCGCTGCTGCCGGCGGTGGAGAACCGCTGGGTGACGTTCATCGGCGCGACCACCGAGAACCCCTTCTTCTCGGTCATCTCGCCGCTGCTGTCCCGCTCGCTGCTGCTCACCCTCGAACCGCTGACCGACGACGACGTGCGCGCCGTACTGGAGCGCGCGGTGACCGACCCGCGCGGCCTCGCCGGGCGCGCCACCCTGCGGCCCGAGGCCCTCGACCAGCTCGTACGGCTGGCCGGCGGCGACGCGCGGCGCTCGCTGACCTATCTGGAGGCGGCGGCGATGCTGGTCGACGACGCCCCGCCGGGCGCCGGGCCGGACGTCACGCCGGAGGTCACGGTCGAGGTCGTCGAGCGGGCCGTGGACAAGGCCGCCGTGCGCTACGACCGGCAGGGCGACCAGCACTACGACGTGACCAGCGCGTTCATCAAAAGCATGCGCGGCTCGGACGCCGACGCCGCCCTGCACTACCTGGCCCGGATGGTCGAGGCGGGAGAGGACCCGCGCTTCATCGCCCGCCGGATCGTGATCTTCGCGAGCGAGGACGTGGGGATGGCCGACCCGACGTGCCTGCAGGTCGCGGTGGCCGCCGCCCAGGCGGTGGACTTCATCGGCCTGCCCGAGGGCAGGATCAACCTCGCGCAGGCCGTCATCCACTGCGCGCTGGCGCCCAAGTCCAACGCGGTCGTCAAGGCCATCGGCGCCGCCTCCGACGACGTGCGGCGCGGCCTGGTCGGGCGCGTCCCCGGCCACCTGCGCGACGCGCACTACCCCGGCGCGAAGAAGCTCGGCCACGGCAGGGGCTACCAGTACCCCCACGACTTCGAGCACGGCCTCGTCCGCCAGGACTACGCGCCGGAGGAACTGCGCGAGCGCCGCTACTACGAACCGACCTCCCACGGCGCGGAGGCGCGGTTCGCCGAGCGCTGGGCGAAGATCCGGGCCTTCCTGCGCGGCGGCTGAGCGCCCCCGGCACGCCGCCGGCCTGTGCGCCCGTCTTCGGTGCCGTCTTCCGTGCTCTCTTCGATGCGGCTCGGGTGCCGGGTGTGTGCTGCGGAACGGCGGGCAGGGCGTTCGCGATAGGGTCTTGCCATTCCAGCTCCGGTGATCCAGGGAGATCGGCACATGCTTACCGCGGGAGAGCTGGCGGGCCTCGTGGTCGCCATTTTCTGGGCGATCCTGGTCTGCTTCATGGTCGTCGTGCTGGTCAGGCTGGCCAGACTGCTGACCGAGACCCGCAAGTCGGTGGCCGAGCTGAGCGACCGCCTCGGGCCGCTCCTGGACGACATGAGCCAGACCGTCACCGAGGCGAACCGGCGGCTGGTCGCGGCCGAGGCGATCTCGGACAACATGCGGGACGTCAGCGGCAACATGGTCAGGATCACCGGGGTGGCGTCCGCGGTGTTCGCCGGCCCGGTGCTCAAGATCGCCGCCTTCCGCGACGGCTTCCGCCTCGCGCTGGCCCGCCGCGCCGCCCGCAGGGCCCCGGCCCGGAGGGTGGCCCGCGGCGGTCCCCGCACCGGTCCCCACACCAGGGACAGGATCAGGGAGCGGCACACCGCCGAGCGCGTGGCCGAGCCGCGCGCCATCGGAAGGGGGCGCGGATGATCCGCCGTCTCTTCTACATGTCCCTCGGCGCGTATCTCGCGGTCTGGGCCATGCGTAAGCTTCAGTCGTTGCGGCCCGACCACGTGGCCAGGCGCACCGCCGGCCGCGCGGCGGCCCTCGCGGACCAGCTCAGGGACTTCGCCGGCGAGGTGCGTCACCTGTCGGCGAGCAGGGAAACCGAGTTGCGCGCCGGGCTCGGGCTGGACACCGTTGATGACACCACTACCGGCAACAGCAGAATCTACGACGTAAAGGATGGCCGCTGAGATGGAGTCGGCAGAGATCGCGCGCCGCTTCCTGCGCTTCTTCGAGGAGCGCGGGCACACAGTCGTGCCCTCGGCCAGCCTGGTCGCCGAGGACCCGACGCTGCTTCTGGTGAACGCGGGGATGGTCCCGTTCAAGCCCTACTTCCTGGCGCAGCAGACGCCGCCGTTCCGGCGGGCGACCAGCGCCCAGAAGGTCATGCGCACCCTCGACATCGACGAGGTCGGCAAGACCACCCGGCACGCCAGCTTCTTCCAGATGCTCGGCAACTTCTCCTTCGGCGACTACTTCAAGGCGCAGGCGATCCCGTTCGCCTGGGAGCTGCTGACCCGCCCCGAGTCCGAGGGCGGCTTCGGTTTCCCCGAGGACCGCCTGTGGGCGACCGTCTACCTGGACGACGACGAGGCCCAGGACATCTGGCACCGCGAGGTGGGACTGCCGCTCGACCGCATCCAGCGCCGCGACCTCGCCGACAACTACTGGCACATGGGCGTGCCCGGCCCCGGCGGCCCGTGCTCGGAGATCTACTACGACCGCGGCCCCGAGTACGGCCGCGAGGGCGGGCCGATCGCGGACGAGAACCGCTACCTCGAGGTCTGGAACCTCGTCTTCATGCAGTTCCAGCTCAGCAAGGTCCGCACCAAGGTCGACTTCGACGTGGCGGGCGAGCTGCCGGCCAAGAACATCGACACCGGCATGGGCCTGGAGCGCATGGCCGCGATCCTCCAGGGCGTCGACAACATCTACGAGATCGACACCACGTACAAGATCCTCGACACGGCGGCCGAGCTCACCCGGTCGCGCTACGGGCGCGACAAGCGGGCGGACGTCTCGCTGCGGGTGATCGCCGACCACATGCGGGCGGGGGTCATGCTCGTCGGCGACGGCGTGCTGCCGTCCAACGAGGGCCGCGGCTACGTGCTGCGCCGCATGCTGCGCCGCGCGATCCGCAACCTCCGCCTGCTCGGCGCGGGCGAGGAGCGGCACATGCACGCGCTCACCGCCGTCACCATCGAGGCCATGGGCCAGCAGTACCCCGAGCTCAAGGCGGACGCCGCCAACATCCACACGGTCATCGACGCCGAGGAGGCGTCGTTCATCGGCACGCTCCGCACCGGTACGGCGATCTTCGACGTCGCGGTGGAGGAGACCAGGCGCAAGGGCGGCGGCACGCTCGGCGGCGAGCAGGCGTTCCAGCTCCACGACACCTACGGCTTCCCGATCGACCTCACCCTGGAGATGGCGGCCGAGCAGGGCCTCCAGGTGGACGAGGAGGGCTTCCGCCGGCTCATGAAGGAGCAGCGGGACCGCGCCAAGGCCGACGCCGCGGCGAAGAAGACCGGCAACGCCGACATCTCGGTCTTCACCACCATCCTGGAGAAGGCCGGGAAGGTCGACTTCCTCGGCTACGACCACACCACCTCCGAGGCCGATGTCATCGGCCTGCTGGTCGACGGCGCGTCGGTCCCGGCGGCGGGTGCGGGGACCACCCTGGAGATCGTGCTCGACCGCACTCCGTTCTACGCGGAGGGCGGCGGCCAGCTCGCCGACCAGGGCCTGATCCGCACCGGCGGCGCCGAGATCGAGATCGTGGACGTCCAGTCGCCGGTGCCGGGCCTGATCGTGCACCGCGGCAAGGTGCGCACGGGCGAGGTGCGGGTCGGCGACCAGGCGCAGGCCGACATCGACCTGGAGCGGCGCCGGGCGATCTCCCGCAGCCACACCGCGACCCACCTGGTCCACCGCGGGTTCCGCAACGCGCTCGGCGAGTCGGCGGCCCAGGCGGGCTCGGAGAACTCCCCGGGACGCTTCCGCTTCGACTTCACCGCCGCGGGCGCCGTGCCGGCGTCGATGCTGCGCGACGTCGAGGACGAGGTCAACGCCGTCCTGATCGGCGACCTCAAGGTCAACGCGTTCTACACCAGCCAGGCCCAGGCCCGCGCGATGGGCGCGCTCGCGCTGTTCGGCGAGAAGTACGGCGACGAGGTCCGGGTCGTCGAGGTCGGCGACTACTCCCGCGAGCTGTGCGGCGGCACCCACGTGGCCAGCTCCGGCCAGCTCGGCCTGGTGAAGGTGCTGGGCGAGTCGTCCATCGGCGCGGGCGTGCGCCGGGTCGAGGCGCTCGTCGGTCTCGACGCGTTCCGGTTCCTCGCCCGGGAGAGCGTGCTCGTCGCGCAGCTGAGCGAGCAGCTCAAGACCCGCCGCGAGGAGCTGCCCGAGCGCATCGAGGGCATCGTCACCCGGCTGCGCGCCGCCGAGAAGGAGCTGGAGAAGGTCCGCTCGGCCCAGGTGCTCGCGGTGGCCGGAGAGCTCGCCGCGCAGGCCCGCGACGTCCAGGGCGTCTCGGTGGTCACGCACCGCGCGCCTGATGGCACCTCCGCCGACGACCTGCGTAAACTCGCCCTCGATGTGCGCGGCAGGTTCCCTGGCGACCGCGCCGCGGTCGTCGTCGTCTCCGGCGTCCCCTCCGACCGGCCGGTCGTCGTCGCCGCGGTCAGCGAGGCGGGACGCGAGCGTGGCCTGAAGGCGGGCCGTCTCGTCGGCGTCGCCGCCAAGGCTCTCGGGGGTGGCGGTGGCGGCAAGGACGACGTGGCGCAGGGCGGTGGCACGCGGCCCGAGGCGATCGGTGACGCGCTTCGCGCGGTCGAGGAGGCCATCTCCTCCGCGGTGGCCTGATCCGCCGATGAGACATGGCGTCAGGATCGGGGTCGACGTCGGCTCCGTCCGCGTCGGCGTGGCCCGCAGCGACCCCTCGGGCCTGCTGGCCACGCCGGTGGAGACCGTACGGCGCGGCCGGGGCGACCTGGCGAGGATCGCCGAGATCGCGGCCGAGCACGAGGCGATCGAGATCGTCGTCGGCCTGCCCACGTCGCTGTCGGGCCGGGAGAGCCACGCCGCGGAGGCCGCGCGGGCGTTCGCCGCGCGGCTGGCCAGGACGGTCGCGCCGGTCCCGATCCGGCTCGTGGACGAGCGGCTCACCACCGTGGGCGCCCAGCAGCGGCTGCGCTCCAGCGGCGTGAAGGCCCGCGACCAGCGTGACGTGATCGACCAGGCGGCCGCCGTCCTGCTGCTGCAGGCCGCGCTCGACGGAGAGCGGGCCACCGGCAATCCCCCCGGCAGGCCTCTCGGACCACCGGGCCCCCCCGCGGGGCCGGGTGAGGAAGCGAGCGGCGGGACCGCACGGTGAGGCGGGCGGCGCTCGTCGCCGGCGGAGGGTTCGCCCTGGTCGCGGCGGCGGTGGCGTACGGCGTGCACGCGGTCGTCGGCCAGCCCGGCAGCCCGCCCGACTACTCCGGCGGCGGTTCGGGGACGGTGACGATCGAGATCACACCGGGGACGAGCGCCGGCGAGGTCGGCCAGACGCTGGCCAAGGCCGGCGTGGTCGCCAGCGCCCAGTCGTTCGTGGAGCAGGTGATCAGCCGTTCCAAGGAGAGCGGCCTGCACCCGGGCCGCTACGTCCTGCGGCGCCGGATGTCGGCCTCCGCGGCGCTCGACCTGCTCCTGGCGCCCGCGAGCCGGGTGGTGCGCAAGGTCACCGTGCCCGAGGGGCTGCGCCTGCGCGAGGTGCTGCGGGTCCTCGCGGACGGGACGGGCATCCCGCTGCAGGACTTCACCGAGGCGGCCGGCGAGACCCGGCGCCTGCGCCTGCCCGCGTACGCCGAGGGCGAGGCCGAGGGGTTCCTGTTCCCGGCCACGTACGAGATAGAGCCGGGGGCGACCGCCGGCGACATGCTCAGGAAGATGGTGGCCCGGTTCCGCCTCGCGGCGAAGAAGGTGGGCCTGGAGGATCTGGCGCCGCGCCTGAACCTCACGCCCCGGCAGGCGGTGACGGTCGCGAGCATCGTGCAGGCCGAGGGCGGTGTCCCGGCCGATTACCCCAAGATCGCCAGAGTGGTGTACAACCGCTTGGCGCGGGGCGCGAAGCTGGAGATGGACAGCACGGTCAACTACGCGTTGAACCGGCACACCCTGAAGGTCACCGCCGAGGACACGCGCAACGGCTCCCCGTACAACACCTACGCGCGCCCCGGGCTGCCGCCCGGACCCATCGGCAACCCGGGGGAGAGCGCGCTGCTGGCGACGCTCCACCCCGCCGAGGGTGACTGGTACTGGTTCGTGACCACCGATCCTCGTCGTAAAATCACCAAATTCACTGACAAAGAGATGGAGTTCAGGAAATATCGGGATGAGCTGAACAGGTATCTCGGGACGAACTAGTGGTGGCCCAGGTGCGTCCAGGGCGCCGCCCGGACGGCCCGCGGTAGGCGAACGTCCCCCTGTCCGGACTCATACCGGACCCGTACCGGACCCCCACCGGACCCCCTCGGTCTGGCACACTCGCTTGACGGGAGGCCTCTCGTACCGAGAGATTGGCCAGCGCACTATGAACGAACTGGACATGGACTTCCTGCTCGGCGCCGAGGACGACGACGGCTCTCCCCGGCGTCGCCCTTCCGGCGGCCGGGCCCAGCAGCGACGCAGCCGCAGACGCCGCAAGCGGCAGCGGCGCAAGGGCAGGGTCGCCACGCTCTTCGCCATTGTGATCATCGTCGGGGTCCTCGCCGGTCTCGGCTACCTGGGCTTCACCTGGGCGCGCGGCGTCATGATTCCCAAGGACTTCACCGGCGAGGGGACGGGTGAGGTCGTCGTCGAGATCCAGGAGGGCGAGAGCGCCACCGCCGTCGCCCAGATGCTGGAGGAGCAGGGCGTCGTGGCCAGCGCGCGGGCGTTCGTCAACGCCATCGGCGCGGCCGGGAAGAGCTCCTCGCTCCAGCCGGGCCAGTACGCGATGCGCAAGGGCATGTCCGCCGCCTCGGCGCTGACCCTGCTCGACCCGAAGAACCGTGTGCTCAACCGTCTCACCATCCGTGAGGGGCTGCGGCTCAGCAAGATCTTCGAGGAGCTGTCCACCGCCTCGGGCAAGCCGGTCGAGGACTTCAAGAAGGCGGCCCGCGCCGACATCGGTCTCCCCGCCTACGCGAAGGGCCGGCTGGAGGGCTACGCGTTCCCCGCGACGTACGAGATCAACAGCAAGCTCACGCCGCAGCAGATCCTCACCAACATGGTCGACCGGTTCAACCAGACCGCCGACAAGATCGACCTGGAGGGCCAGGCCAGGCAGGTCGGCTTCTCGCCCCGCCAGGTCATGATCATCGCGAGCATCGTCCAGGCCGAGTCGGGCAGCGCCGAGGACATGCCCAAGGTGGCCCGCGTCATCTACAACCGGCTGCTGTCGAACCCCCCGATGAAGCTGGGCATGGACAGCACGGTCATGTACGGCCTGAACAAGTACGGCATCGCCGCTTCGCACGCGGACCTGACCAGCACCTCGCGGTACAACACCTACAAGTACGCCGGCCTGCCACCCGGCCCGATCAGCAACCCGGGCGACCATGCGATCGAGGCCGCGCTGCATCCGGCGGACGGCAACTGGCTGTACTTCGTGACGGTCGACCCGAAGCGGGGCATCACCAAGTTCACCGACAAGGAGTCGGAGTTCTGGAAGCTGCGCGACGAGTTCAACAGGAACTACAAGTGAGCGGGACCGTCCGCCGGGCCGCCGTCCTGGGCTCGCCCGTCGCCCACTCGCTCTCCCCGGTGCTGCACCGGGCGGCGTACGCGGAGATGGGCCTGGACGGCTGGCGCTACGACGCGATCGAGTGCGCCGAGGACGGGCTCGCCGGCCTCGTCGCCGGGCTGGGCCCGGAGTGGGCGGGCCTGTCGCTCACGATGCCGCTCAAGCGTGCCGTGCTCCCGCTGCTCGACACCGTCTCGGACCTCGCGCTGGCGGTCGGCGGTGCGAACACGGTCGTGTTCCGCGACGGCGGGCGGCACGGGCACAACACCGACGTGTACGGCATCGTCGAGGCGCTCGCCGAGGCGGGCGTGCCCGCGCCGTCCTCGGCGGTCGTCCTCGGCGGCGGCGCCACCGCGGCCTCGGCCCTCGCGGCCCTGCGGGAGACGGGCCTGGCGGAGGCCACCCTGGTCGTGCGCGACCCGGCCCGCGCGGGGGAGACCCTGCGCGTCGCAGAACGGCTCGGCGTCACGGTGACCGTGCGCTCCTTCGACGACTTCGACCCCGCGGCCGGCCTGGTCGTCTCCACGCTGCCGTCCGGCGCGGCCGACGCGCTCGCCGAGCGGGTCGCGGCCCGCCTGCCCGACAAGGGGGCCCTGTTCGACGTCGTCTACGCGCCCTGGCCGACGGCGCTGGCCCGGGCCGTCCGGGCGCGCGGGCGCACCGTCGTGGGCGGCTTCCCCATGCTGCTGCACCAGGCGGCGCGGCAGGTCGAGCTCATGACGGGACGGGCGGACGTGCCGGTCGCGGCGATGCGCGCGGCCGGCGAGGCCGAGATCGCCCGGCGCGCGGCCTCCTGAGCGGTCTCCAGGGCGGGGCGGCCCGGCCGGAATACGCCGGGGGCCGTGCGGGTTTGTGGTAACGTAGGAACTCGATCGGTCCGGCATGAGCTGGACGCGCAAGCGGAGGTCCTCCTCCCACCTGCTTCGCCGAAAGGCGGACGGGTTCAGGATCACAACGGAGTTTTCGGCAGGAGAGCTCAGTGACCCCGCATGCGTGACGTGCGGGGTTTTCGTTTTTCCCGCACGGTCGAGACAAGCGGAAGTCTTTTGGAGGTCCCATCAGCACCGAGCCCCGCATCAACGACCGTATTCGTGTGCCCGAGGTCCGCCTCGTCGGCCCGAACGGCGAACAGGTCGGCATCGTCTCCATCGGCGACGCGTTGAAGCTGGCGCAGGAGAGCGATCTCGACCTGGTGGAGGTCGCGGCCACCGCCCGCCCGCCCGTCTGCAAGCTCATGGACTACGGCAAGTTCAAGTACGAGTCGGCCATGAAGGCGCGCGAGGCCCGTCGCAACCAGGCACACACGATCATCAAAGAGATCAAGCTCCGGCCGAAGATCGACCCGCACGACTACGAGACCAAGAAGGGTCACGTCGTGCGCTTCCTCAAGGCGGGAGACAAGGTCAAGGTCACGATCATGTTCCGGGGCCGTGAGCAGTCCCGGCCAGAGCTGGGCTTCCGGCTCCTGCAGCGCCTCGCGGAAGACGTCACCGATCTGGGGTTCGTCGAGTCGCAGCCGAAGCAGGACGGCCGAAACATGATCATGGTGATCGGGCCGCACAAGAAGAAGGCCGAGGCGAAGGCCGAGAAGGCCGCCGCCAAGGCGCAGCGTGGCGAGGACCGCCCGGCGGAGGAGTCCGCGCAGGAGCAGCAGCCCGCGCAGGCGCAGTGACGCCCGCCTGAACCACCGGGCAGGGCGCCCGAAACGACACGGAGAATCCGAGACCGGGACGGTCTCGCGGAGTCAGGCAGCCGCCGGCTCGGGTTACCGGCCCGGGCCGTCGGCACGGACCAAAGAGGGAGAGACGGCTGAGATGCCGAAGATGAAGACGCACAGCGGTGCGAAGAAGCGGTTCCGGCTCACCGGATCCGGCAAGGTTGTCCGCCGCCGCGCCAACCGGCAGCACCTGTTCGAGCACAAGCCGTCCACCCGTACGCGCCGTCTCGAGGGTGTCGTCGTCATGTCCGACGCCGACACCAAGAAGATCAAGAAGCTGCTCGCCAAGTAGTAACGACCCGGGGAGATAGAACAACATGGCACGCGTGAAGCGGGCGCTCAACGCCAAGAAGAAGCGCCGGGTCGTACTCGAGCGGGCAAGCGGTTACCGGGGGCAGCGGTCGCGCCTCTACCGCAAGGCCAAGGAGCAGATGCTCCACTCGATGACCTATGCGTACCGGGACCGCAAGGACAAGAAGGGCACGTTCCGCCGTCTGTGGATCCAGCGGATCAACGCGGCGGCCCGCGCCAACGGCATGACCTACAACCGGTTCGTCCAGGGCCTGCGTCTGGCGGGCATCGAGGTGGACCGCAAGATCCTCGCGGACCTCGCGGTCAACGACGCCACGACCTTCGCCACGCTGGTCGAGTCCGCCAAGAAGGCGCTCCCGTCCGACGTGAACGCGCCGGTCGCCTGAGACCTGCTCCGACGAGGGCCCGCCGCCTGCGGTGGGCCCTCATCGACGTTGAGGGGGAATGAGCAGGGATGGCGGAGCTCACCAACATCAGGTCGCCGCGGGTCAAGGCGGCCCGCAGGCTGACCAAACGCGCCTTCCGCGACCGCGACCGGGCGTTCCTGGCCGAGGGGCCGCAGGCGGTACGCGAGGCGCTCGCGGTCAAGGACGTCACGGCGGAGCTGTTCACGACGGTCGAGGCCGAGGCCCGGCACGCCGACATCGTGGCCGCCGCCCACGCGGCCGGCGTGCCCGTGCACCGCGCGAGCGGCGAGGTCATGGCCGAGCTGACCCAGACCGTCACCCCGCAGGGGCTGCTGGCCGTGTGCCGGTTCGTGCACGTCCCGCTGGCGGAGGCCGTCGCGCCCACGTCCCGGCTGGTGGCGATCCTCGCCCACGTCCGCGACCCCGGCAACGCGGGCACCGTCCTGCGCACGGCCGACGCCGCCGGCGCCGACTCCGTGGTCTTCACCGACGCCTCGGTCGACCCGTACAACGGCAAGTGCGTACGGGCGAGCGCGGGGAGCCTCTTCCACCTGCCCGTGGTGACGGGCACCTCCGTGGCCGACGCCGTACGGCACGTACGGGAGGCCGGGCTGCGCGTGCTGGCGGCCGACGGAGCGGGCACCCGGACGCTCGACGAGGTCGCGCTGGACGAGCCCACCGCCTGGCTGTTCGGCAACGAGGCGTGGGGGCTGCCGCCCGAGCTCCTCGCCCTGGCCGACGAGGTCGTCCGCGTCCCGATCTACGGACGGGCCGAGAGCCTCAACCTCGCCACCGCCGCGGCGGTGTGTCTCTACTCTTCCGCGCGGGTTCAGCGGCAGACCTTACAAACCGTGGAAGATCCCACCACCCCCGGCGGCTGAGGCTGCTGCCGGGCCGCGGAAACCCGCTATTGTCGGCGAAGGAGCCGTGCAGGAAGGGGCGGCGCGCGCAGTTCCGGAGCGTCAGGAGGCGGTCTCGTGCGAGGTGACGACACCCCCGGCGGCACCCCTGAAGGGGACGCCGGAGGGCGGGCGCTCATCGACGCCGACGACCTTCCCGACGGCCTCGTCGCGACCGACCCCGACGGTGTGATCCTGATGGTCAACCGGGCGGCGGAGCGGCTGACCGGGGTGACCCGGCGGGCGGCCGTGGGCCGGCTCATCGGCGACGTGCTGCCGCTGCGCGACCAGGACGGCCGCGACTGGTGGAAGTGGCTCGACCCGCACGGCGGGCTGCGTACCCGCAGCCGCCAGCCCGAACGGCCGCTCCACCTGCCCGGACGGCAGGAACTGCTGGTCGCCGCGCGCTTCGTCCGGGAGCCCGCGCGCGGCGGCGAGGTGGAGCGGGTCGTCATCACGCTGCGCGACGCGTCGGCGCGCGCGCGGGTCGAACGCAGCCGCGCCGACCTGGTGTCCACGGTCGCGCACGAGCTGCGCTCACCGCTGACCAGCGTCAAGGGGTTCACCGCGACGCTGCTGGCGAAGTGGGAGCGGCTCACCGACGCCCAGAAGCTCGTCATGCTGGAGACGGTCAACGCGGACGCCGACCGGGTGACGCGGCTGATCACCGAGCTCCTCGACGTCTCGCGGATCGAGTCGGGCCGGGTGGAGATCCGCCGGCAGGTCGTGGACGTGCCGGCGCGGGCGCGCCGGATCATCGCCGGCCGGGTGGCCGCGGGGGAGCCGGAGGACCGCTTCCGGCTGGAGATCCTCGGCGAGCTGCCCGAGACGTGGCTCGACCAGGACAAGATCGACCAGGTTCTCGGGAACCTGGTGGAAAACGCGGTGCGCCACGGACGCGGTACGGTGACCATAGTGGTGGAGCCGGTCGAGTGGGGTGTGGCGGTGTCGGTGCGGGACCAGGGTGAGGGCGTGGCGCCCGAGCTGGTCGACCGCGTCTTCCGTCAGTTCTGGCGGGGCAACGGCCGCCGCCGCGGGGGCACCGGCCTCGGCCTGTTCATCGTCAAGGGCCTCGTCGAGGCCCACGGCGGCACGATCATCGTGCAGCGCGCGCCCGGCGGCGGCGCCGAATTCCGATTTACCTTGCCCACCGGCACCCCCGACTTCGCCTGAGCTTTTCCACAGGCCCTCGCGCGGAGGACGGCCCGGTGGGCTGATCGGACTAGACTCGTTGCCGCTGAGCGCAGGGCGCTCGCAGGCCCCTGGATACGGAGCTCTCTCTTGTCGAACACCTATGACCCGGTCGAGGTGACGCCGCTGCACGCCGACGAGGTCGCGCGGGCACAGGCCGACGCCCTCGCCGCCATCGCGGCGGCGCGCGACCTCGACGATCTGAAGCAGGCCAGGCTGGCGCACGCGGGCGACCGCTCGCCGATCGCGCTGGCCAACCGTGAGATCGGCGCGCTCCCGCCCGCCGCCCGCGCAGAGGCGGGCAAGCGGATCGGCACCGCGCGCAAGGCGATCGGCGAGGCGCTGGCCGCCCGTCAGGCCGAGCTGGAGGCCGAGCGCGACGCGCGGGTCCTCGTCGAGGAGACCGTCGACGTCACGCTGCCGTGGGACCACGCGCCGCGCGGCGCCCGCCACCCGCTCACCACCCTGCAGGAGCGCATCGCCGACGCCTTCGTCGCGATGGGCTACGAAGTGGCCGAGGGGCCGGAGCTCGAAGGCGAGTGGTTCAACTTCGACGCGCTGAACATCGCGCCCGACCACCCCGCGAGGTCCGACCACGACACGTTCTTCGTGGAGAGCGTCGAGTCGGGGAAGGTCCTGCGCACCCAGACCTCGCCGGTCCAGATCAGGGCCCTGCTGTCGCGCCCGCTGCCCGTCTACGTGGTGTCGCCGGGCAAGACCTTTCGCACCGACGAGCTCGACGCCACGCACACGCCGGTCTTCCACCAGGTCGAGGGCCTGGCGGTCGACAAGGGGCTGACGATGGCCCACCTGAAGGGCACGCTCGACCGGTTCGCCGAGGTGATGTTCGGTGACGGCATCACGACCCGGTTCCGGCCGCACTACTTCCCGTTCACCGAGCCGTCGGCCGAGCTCGACCTGCGCTGCTTCGTCTGCCGCGGCTCCTCCGCGGTGCCCGGCAACCCGCCCTGCCGCACCTGCAAGTCGGAGGGCTGGATCGAGTGGGGCGGCTGCGGGATGGTCAACCCGCGCGTGCTGATCGCCTGCGGCGCCGACCCCGCCGTCTACTCCGGGTTCGCCTTCGGCATGGGCGTGGAGCGGACGCTGATGTTCCGCCACAACGCCGCGGACATGCGTGACATGGTCGAGGGCGACATCCGGTTCACCCTGCCGTTCGGGATGGAGGTCTGATGAAGGTCCCGCTTTCATGGCTGCGGGAGTACGTCGATCTCCCCGCGGTCACCGCACAGGAGGTGGCCGACCGGCTCACCGCCGCCGGCCTCAAGCTGGAGGCCCTCCACTCGCACGGCCACGAGATCAAGAACATCGTGGTCGGCCGGGTCCTCGAGATCGAGGAGCTGACCGGGTTCAAGAAGCCCATCCGGCACTGCCGGGTCGAGGTCGGCGAGGCCACGCCGCGCGAGATCGTCTGCGGCGCGACGAACTTCTCCGAGGGCGCGGTGGTCCCGGTCGCGCTGCCGGGCGCGGTGCTGCCCGGTGGTTTCGAGATCGGGTCCCGCAAGACGTACGGGCGGCTGTCGGACGGCATGATCTGCTCGGAGGCCGAGCTCGGCGTCGCCGATTCGTCCCCGGGCATCCTGCTGCTGCCGCCGGACACCCCGATCGGCGCGGACGTCGTCGAGCTGCTCGGCCTGCGTGACGACGTGCTCGAACTGGAGGTCGCCACCGACCGCGGATACGCCCTGTCCATCCGGGGCGTCGCCCGCGAGGCGGCGACCGCCTTCGGCGTGCCGTTCCGCGATCCCGCCGCTATCGAGACGCCGGACGGCGACGGCGAGTCCTGGCCGGCGTCGATCGGCGACCCGACCGCCTGCGACCGGTTCGTGCTGCGCTCGGTGACCGGGTTCGACCCCGCCGCGGAGTCGCCGCTGTGGATGCGGGTGCGGCTGGCCCGCGCCGGTGTGCGCTCGGTCTCGCTGGCCGTCGACGTCACCAACTACGTGATGCTGGAGCTCGGCCAGCCCCTGCACGCCTTCGACCGGTCGCGCCTGTCCGGCCCGATCGTCGTACGGCGGGCCCGTCCGGGGGAGACGCTGGAGACGCTCGACCACGTGGTGCGGACGCTCCACGAGGAGGACATCCTCATCACCGACGACTCCGGCCCGATCTCGATGGCCGGCACGATGGGCGGCCTGCACACGGAGATCTCCGGGACCTCGACCGACATCGTGATCGAGGCCGCCCACTTCTCCGCCACCGGCATCGCCCGGGAGTCGCGGCGGCACAACCTGGTGAGCGAGGCGTCCAAGCGGTTCGAGCGCGGCGTCGACCGGGAGCTGCCGCTGGCCGCGTCGTGGCGTGCCGTCCGGCTCCTCGCCGAGCTGGGCGGGGCCGTCGCCGACCCCGGCGTGACGCACGCGCAGGTGGACGTCGCCCCGGTGCGCATCACGATCCCGGCCGGCCACCCGGACCGCGTCGCGGGCGTGGCCTACGGGCGGGAGACGGTGATCCGCCGGCTGGAGCAGGTCGGCTGCGTGGTGACCGAGGGCGCCGCCGCCTCCCGGCCGGACGGCGGCCAGGGCGTCGCCGCGACCGGGGTGCTCGCGTCGGGCGACCTCGCCGGGAAGCTGTCCGTCGACGGCGAGGACCCGATCACGGTCGTCCCGCCGAGCTGGCGGCCCGACCTCACCGACCCGAACGACCTCGCGGAGGAGGTCATCCGGCTCGAAGGCTACGACCGCATCCCGTCGGTGCTGCCGCCCGCCCCCGCCGGCGGCGGGCTGACCGAGGGGCAGCGGCTGCGCCGCCGCGTCGGCCGGGCGCTGGCCCACGCGGGATACGTCGAGGTGCTCGCCTACCCGTTCATGGGCCCGCGCGACCTCGACAACCTCCTGCTGCCCGAGGGGGACCCGCGCAGGCGGACGACCCGGCTGGTCAACCCGCTCAGCGAGGACGAGCCGTACATGCGGACCACACTGCTGCCGGGGCTGCTGAAGACGCTGGTGCGCAACGTGGGCCGCGGGTTCGCCGACGTGGCCCTGTTCGAGTCGGGGCTGGTCTACCGGCCCGAGCCGGACGCGCCCGCGTCGGCCCCGATTCTCGCGGTCGACCGCCGGCCCTCGGAGGAGGAGCTGGCGGCGATCGAGATCGCGCTGCCGCGGCAGCCGTTCCGGGTGGCCGTGGTGCTCGCCGGCGAGTTCCACCGCTCCGGCTGGTGGGGCGAGGGCAGGCAGGCGACCTGGGCGGACGCCGTCGAGGCGGCCCGTACGGCCGCCCGGGCGGCCGGTGGCGAGCTCGTCATCCGGGCCGACCAGCACGAGCCCTGGCACCCCGGGCGCTGCGCCGCGCTGATCGTGCCGGACCCGGAGACCGGGGAGCAGGTCCTCGCCGGCCACGCCGGTGAGCTGCATCCCCGGGTGATCGAGGCGTACGGCCTGCCCCCGCGCACGTGCGCGATGGAGCTGGAGCTGTCGCTGCTGCGGCCCGCCGGGCCGGTGCAGACGCCCCCCGTGTCCGCGTACCCGGTGGCGACCCAGGACGTCGCGCTGACCGTCCCCGCCGCGACCCCGGTCGCGGAGGTGGCGGCCGCCCTGGCGGAGGGCGCGGGCGGCCTGCTGGAGTCGGTCAGGCTGTTCGACGTCTACACCGGGCCGCAGGTCGGCGAGGGCAACAAGTCGCTGGCGTACACGCTGCGGTTCCGGGCGCCGGACCGCACGCTCACGGCCGAGGAGACCACGGCGGCGCGGGACGCCGCCGTCGCCCTCGCCGCGGAGCGCACCGGAGCCCACCTCCGCGGCGCCTGACGAGCACGATCGCGGGCGGGCGCCGGTCTGTCGCCGGCGCCCGCCCGCGAGCCGCGTCACCTGCCGTACACCTCGAAGGAGTACAGCGAGTAGCCGAAGAGGGTGGCGCGCTTGACCCCCTGCATGCGCACGTACCGCGCGCTGACCGGGGCGAAGGTCACGGTGTCCACGCCGCCGTCGCCGGTCGTCGTCTGCGCGGCGGTGGTCCACGCGGCGCCGTCGGGGGACGTCTGGATCCGGTACGACGAGCCGTAGGCCGGCTCCCAGCGCAGGATGACCCGCCCCACGGTGCTCGCGGAGCCGAGATCGACCTGGATGTACTGGTTGTTGCTCCATCCGCTGGCCCACCGGGTCGCCGGGTCTCCGTCCACCGCCCGCCCCGGCGCGTTGGAGCCCTCGGTGCTGGAGGCGCTCGCCGTACGGCCCAGCGCGAGGTCGCTCACGTCGTCGCCCCGGTGCGCCGGGAACGAGACCACCTGCTGATAGGTCGGCCGGTTCTGCCAGGAGATCAGCGAGTGCTTGATCCCGCCGAGCGGCGACTGCCGCACGGCGTCGGCGCACCACTGGTCCCCGGCGGAGCAGGAGTCGTCACCGGGATAGGTCGTCGCCGCCGGTTCGGCCAGCGCGGCCGACAGGCTGTCCAGCAGGACCGTTCGGCAGGCCGCCACGGTCGCGCCGCAGTACCTGGCGGGCAGGGGAGCGGTCACCGGGTCGCCCAGCACGGCCCGGATGTCCTTGTCGACGTAACCCCACCAGCCGTACTGGAACGCCGAGCCCTTGTGCGGCTGTGACTCGTTGGCCGACCCGGGCAGCGCGGAGACGTCGCCCTGCTGGTGCCCGGACGGCGACTCGTTGATCTGCAGCGCGCCGGTCAGCGACAGGTAGAGCCCGTCGCCGAGGCCGGGCCGGAACTCCGCCCGCACCAGCTGCGGCCACCACGCGTCGAATATCCGGATGGCGTCGGCGTGCGCGTACGTCTTGCTGCCCTTGGCGGTCTCCTGCCGCCGGGCGCCCGCCTCGGCCCAGGCGGACAGCTTGGCGACGGCGGAGGCCAGGGCGGGATCGGGCACGGACGACGCGCTGCCGATCACCCGGAGCAGGTTCGGCAGCACCTTCCATCCGCGCAGGTCGGTCACGGCGGCCGCGGCCATGATCTTCACCACCCCGGCCCGGTCGACCGTGCCCGTGGACAGGGCGGCCCGGAGCGGCGCGTCCAGCAGGTCGGCGCGGTGGACCGGACCGAAGCTGAAGTTGCCGTCGGCCGCGCCGTAGTCCTTCGCCTGCTTGTTGTTCCAGCTGACGAAGTAGTCCTGGTTGACGGCCTGCGGGTGGGCCGAGGGCGGCGTGTAGGCCGCCGTGTTGACCGCCGGGTCGAAGCCGCTCCACTCGTGCGCCGCGTCGCCCGCCATCGGCAGGTTCGGGTCGGACACCGCCGACCGCACCGGGACGTTGCCGGACATGAAGTACGCCGTGTCGGCGGAGTTGACGTAGAACCAGTTGAAGGCGAAGCCGATCTTGGAAGCGGAGTTCGTGAAGGCCGCCGGCGAACCCATCTCGGCCGGGTCGTTGAACATCTGGAAGCCGACCGCCGAGTCCGTCTCGTGCTGGTAGGTCGAGCGCAGCGCCGTGAACGCCGTCGGCACGCCGCCGGCCATCCCCCGCCAGGTGACCAGGCCGTACTTGGTCCGCTTGATGATTAGGTCGTAGGAGCCGGCGGCGGTGGAATCGGCCGTGTTCGGCTTCCAGGAGTTGGTCTTCTTCAGCGTCTCCATGGCGGTGCAGGTGCCGTGGTAGAGGTAGTGGTCCGACGACAGGGCGGGCGTGCCGCCGTTCGGGTCGCACAGCGTCACCGCGTACGTGTCGGTGATGTCCTCGGCGGCCGACGTGGCGCTCCAGGCGTAGTCGGTCCCGCGGCCGAGCAGCACGTAGAGGTTGAGCCCGGCGAAGGCGGCCCCCCGCGCCCGGATGCCGGGCCCGGACAGCTCCTCCAGCATGAGCAGTTGCGGCGCGAAGTAGCCGGTCTGCGGGCCGAACACGGCGATCGGGTGGCCGCCGGTCGCCTTGGCGGCCGAGACCACGAGCGCGTTCGACATGCCGGGCCGGGAATTGTCCACCGTCAGCCCCGTCAGCGCGCTCGTAACCGCCGTCGTGGGGGAGGTCGCGCTGCCGGTCTCGTTGGCCGTGACGTCGACCGGGGCCGCCGTGCCCGCGTCGGGCAGCACCACGCCGGTCGCGCCGGACGGCGCCGTGCCGGAGGGGAAGCTCTGCCCGTCGTGCAGCGTGAGCACGGTCTCCGGGTCGTTCTGCGAGCGGAAGGCCGCCCAGGCCCGGTCGCCCTCGGTGGCGCCGTACTTCGCCCGCGCGGCCACCCGTACGAGGGCGGACCGCATCTCCGCGCCGCCGCCACCGCCGAACAGGCCGCCGATGACCCCGGAGACGGCGACCAGGTCGGTCATCTTGAAGTACTGCGGGCCTCCCGCGTTCGTGATGGCGTCGAGGTGGCCGGTGAGGACGTACTCGCCGGGGCAGTTGCGGGCGGACATGCACCGGTCGATGTAGGCGTTGATCCCGGCGATGTAGTTCTGCACGTCGGTGTAGAGCTGGGCGCCGCGGCCGCCGGAGGCCCGCAGCCGGTCGATCTGGGCCTGGAGATCGGCCTCCGTGTAGGGGGAGTTGCGCCAGACGCTCTGCTCCAGCTCCCGGTTTCCCGCCGCGCCGCCGGCGAACGGCGTCAGCTCGCCCCGGCCGACGTGCCGCATGAGGTCCATGAGCCACAGGCGGTCCTGGGCTCCGGCGTACCCGGCGCCGAACATCGTGCCCTCGCGGGTGGTGCCGGTGACGTGCGGCACGCCGGTCGCCTTGTCCCGGACGATCGTGACGTCGGACCGCGGGCTGACCGTGCTCTCGACCTGGTTCGCCGGCACGCCGAAGCCGCTGTCGCCGAAGAACGCGGAGATCTGCTCGTCGGTCAGCCCGGTGTAGCCGGAGATCAGGTCGGCGTACCTGCCGAGCTGGTCCCTGCTGTGGGCCGGGTAGGTGCCCAGGGTCTGGTTGCCCAGGATGTCCACGAGCGTGGCGTTGCCGTTCTGCCCGGGAGGCAGGACGTCCGCGCACTGGCCCAGACAGTAGTCGTCGGGCGGGTAATAGGGGGCGGCGGTGGCCGTCTCCGCCGGCAGGCCGACGGAGACGAGGACCAGCGCGGCGGCAGCGGTGATCGCCCGTCGGAGGCGCGCGTGCATGGGGGAACTTCCCTTCGCGGTGTCAGGGGGTGAAGGGACGGCAGGATGGTGCTGTCACGCGCGTGAATGTGAGTGGGGCTCAACTCTGGACGATACGCGGGGGTAACCAGAGGAGCAATGCCAACTTTGCCGCGATCGTGGCAGAACCTGCCGATCGCAGTCAACGTAAGGCCCGCCGCCGCTCGCGGAGCCGGAGCGCTCGGCTACGGGCCGTCGCTGGTGGGGATCAGAGGTTCCGGAGCCTACAGCTCGTCGATTTCGGCGAGGTCGATGTCGGCGTCGAAGGGCACCGACACCTTGAGGCGGTCGTGGTAGATGCCGGTCAGCGCGTACGCGGCGGTGGCGGGGTCGAGTTCGTACACGTAGACCGTGGGCCGCCCGGACTGGTTCTCGATCCGCCAGAAGTGCGCGATCCCCGCCTCGGCGTAGAGCTGCGGCTTGCGCTTGCGGTCCCGCTCCTCGGACTCGGGCGAGACGACCTCCACAACCAGGATCACATCGCCGGCCTGATAGGCGGTCTCGCCCGTCCCCTGCACCGCCTCCGCGCGAATGATCACCATGTCGGGCTCGGGCCTCTGGCGAGTGCCGAGAATGATGCTCATTTCGCGACGTACGCGCAGTTGAGAGGGGACATAACGGCGTAGTTCCCGCTCGAGGAGAAACAGCATCAGTGTGTGGAAGGAAGCTCGGGGGCTCACGAAGACCAAGCTTCCATCAATCAACTCTGTGTGCGCAGGAAGTTGCGGTATGTGATCGAGGTCGGTGGCCCGAAATCCTTCCGGTGGAGGGAAAACCCAACGGGGAACGCCGCATATATCGCTCATGGGCACTTCGCTCCGCACCTCAGCCGTCATGCGCTCACGGTAGCAACGCGTGAGCGTCACGCGAAGTGATTCCCCGGCTGTCCCCTGCCGGAACGCGGGTTTTCCGTGCCGGCGCCACGTCGCGGAGCATGCCCGGACGGTGAGAAGGTGCGGCGCTCCCGGAGAGCGCCGCACCGTTCCGGCGGCCAGCCCACGCGACAGGAGACTGACTGCCGGCCCGAGGGCCGTGGCCCGCGGTGCGGCGGGGTGTCCGACATCGCGGGCCACGGGCGGGGGCTATCTGGTCCAGGTCCACTTCTGGTTGTTGCCGCCGTGGCAGGAGTACAGCTGGAGCTTGGTGCCGTTGGCGGTGCCGGCTCCGGCGGCGTCGAGACACAGGTTGGACTGGACGCCCTGGATGCTGCCGTCGCCGTTGACCCGCCACTTCTGGTTGTCGCCGCCGTGGCAGGAGTAGATCTGCACGACGGCGCCGTTGCCGGTGCCGCCGGCGTCGAGGCACTTGCTGCCGTAGACCCGGATCTCACCGGAGGACGTGGACGACCAGGTCTGGTTGCTCTGGCCGTTGCAGTCGTACAGCTGCACCTGGGTGCCGTCGTTCTGGCTGGCGTTGGGCACGTCGATGCAGCGGCCCGAGGCCACGCCCTTGATCGGCCCACTGCCACCACCGGAGGTGGGGGTGGCGCTGGGGGACTGTGGGATGGACGGGGACGGGGTGACGGGGTTGCTTCCGTCGGGGGCGACGGCGCGTCCGGTGGTGGGGGAGATCATGCCGGCGCAGAGGTTGCGGCTGCGGAGGTTGGCGGCGATCTGGGAGATGGCGGCGACGGTGGTGGAGTACTGGTCGTGCATGAGGATGATCTGGCCGTTCTGGAGACGGCCGGCGGCCTGGACGATCTGGGAGGTGCTGGCGCCGTTCCAGTCCTGGGAGTCGACGTCCCAGATGATCTCTCGGAGGCCGAGCTGCTGTTCGACGGACTTGAGGGTGGAGTTGGTCTCGCCGTACGGGGGGCGGAACAGCTTGGGTGCGGTTCCGGTGGCCTGCTGGATGGCCTGCTGGGTTCGCTGGAGTTCGGACTGGATCTGGGAGCTGCTCTGCTGGGTGAGGTGGGGGTGGGTGTAGCTGTGGTTGCCGACCCACATTCCGGCGTCGACCTGCGCCCGCACGAGTGAGGGGTTGTTCTGGGCGTTCTGGCCGATGTTGAACATGGTGGCGCGCAGGCCGTTGGCCTTGAGGGTGTTGAGCAGGTTGGTGGTGTTGCTGGGGTTGGGTCCGTCGTCGTAGGTGAGGCCGACGTATCCGGCGCTGCAGTCGGCGGCGTTGGCCGCCGTCGGGGACAGTGCCACGGTCGCCAGTGCCGCGGCGGCGACGCTCGCGAGCGCCGTGGCGAGGGTCTTGCGTAAACCGGGACGTCTGACGACGGGCACGGCGCTGTCGGCCATCTTCGCTCCTCAAGTCGGAACCCTGTGATCGGGCACGGTGGCTGGCCGGGCGGCGCGGTGCCCTGGTGGGGAGCGCCGCCCGGCCCCGGGGGTTCGCCGAGGCCTCATTCTGGAAACCACCACCGAAACATGTCAAAGATTGGATAGAAATGTTTCAGTCGGATGCTGATCAGTCCAGGCCTGAGCTGCGGGAAGTCCGATGAACTTTTCACGTCGCCGTGGAGGCCCTCCGCTCCGCGCAGGGGTGAGCGCGTGCTCGGCGGCCCTTCCGTCGCACTGCCGGATCGTCGGCGACGGCGCCCCCGCCGTTAGGCCGGTCGCACGCAGGGTGACGTACAACAACCTTCCCGGCGCCGAGGCGTGAAAAGACGTGATCAGGGCGCTGAAGGCAGGCAATTCGCCGGATAGCGCCGGAGAGCGTTGGTGAGGAGCGCCGCATATAGGGCGACATCTTCATACCGTGCGGCGGTCATGGTGTCGGATCGGGAGCATGCGGATGGAGTCACGCCCCTCATCGGCCGGTCGTCGGACGAGAATCGTCAACTGGTTGAAACGCCCGGCTGTCATCAAATGGGCCGGCACCACGATCGCGGCGCCCGTGGTGGCCGGGCTCATCACATGGCTTCGATCCCAGGGGAGACTATTTCTCGCTCAGAACCATCTCCCTGAAGCGAGACGAGGACATGGCATTTCTGATCTACGCCTCCACCCTGAGGCACTCTTGCTCGTTCTCTTTGGCCCTGGACGTCCTCGCCGACGGTCGTCAGCAAACGGTCACCGTGTCCAACCACGGTCAACCGTTCCGGGTGACCGCTCTGTACACGAAGAAGGATAAGGACGGCGATGCGGACGTCGACGTCGAGAAGTACAGGGTTCTGTACGTCGCCGGCAACGGCGACTTCTCAGGAAAGCATGCCGGTATCTGGCGGCGCTGGGATCCGAGCGAGTATGCCCACGCCGTTGCGAAGTGGCGGTAGTCGTACTGACCCCTCGACCGGGCGGCCGCGAGGACTCTCCCGCCGCCGTACGGATGCTGCTCAACTACACGAGCGGGGTCCCGGGCACGTCACCGGACGTCCGCGCGCCCTGCATCCAGGCCTACAGCAAGGACCGCCTCTCCCGGTTCGAACCGTCCTGGGGCCCGGTCAGAGACCGAGCGTCTCCTTGCGCAGACGGGTCTTGAGCACCTTGCCGCCCGGGTTGCGCGGCAGTTCGGCCTCCCTGAACCAGAACCGCGACGGCACCTTGAACGCCGCGATCCGGCCGCGCAGGAAGCCGCTCAGTTCCTCACCGGTGGCCTCGGCGCCCGGCTTCAACCGGACCACCGCGCCGACCTGCTCGCCCATCTCGTCGTCGGGTACGCCGATCACGGCCACGTCGTCCACCGCCGGGTGTTCGAACAGGGCGGCCTCGACCTCCGCGCAGTAGACGTTCTCGCCACCCCGGATGACCATGTCCTTGGCCCGGTCGACGATGTAGACGAAGCCCTCCTCGTCGACGCGGGCCAGGTCGCCGGTGTGCAGCCAGCCGTCCACGAACGTCTCGGCGGTCGCGTCCGGACGGTTCCAGTAGCCGCTGATCACGATCGGCCCGCGCACGCACAGCTCGCCGACCTCGCCGGGCGGCAGTTCGGCGCCGTACGGGTCGCAGATCTTCACATCCACCACCGCGAGCGGGCGGCCGATGCTGCCGGGCTTGGCCAGGTAGTCCCGGCCGCTGTTGTAGATGGCCAGCGCGGTCGTCTCGGTCATGCCGTACCCGTTCGCGGGCGTCCGCTCGGGAAGCGTCTCGGTGATCCGTTCCAGCAGCCTGGGCGGCGCGGGCGCGCCGCCGTACGAGATCGAGCCGAGCGACGAGATGTCGTGGCCGCCCAGGTCGGGATGGGACAGCAGCTGCCAGGCGTTGGTCGGGACGCCGCTCAGTATGGTGACGCGCTCACGTTCGATGAGCTCCAGGGCCCGCTTGGGGTCCCACCTGTACATCAGCACGAGCCCGCCGCCGCTGAACATCGTGGTCATCAGTACGGCGAAGCACCCGGTGACGTGGAAGAGCGGCACGGTCAGCAGGGTGATCCTGCGCTTCCCGGCCGCCGAGGACACGTCTCTGCCCGCCAGGGCCACGGTGCGCATCATGGCGTACGCCACGGTCATCGGCGCCTGGCCGAGGTTGCGGTGGCTGCCGAGCGCGCCCTTGGACCTGCCGGTCGTGCCGGAGGTGTAGAAGATGGTCGCCGGGTCGTCGGGGTGGAGGTCGACCGGGGGCAGCGTCACGTCGGCGCGCACCTCGCCGAGGACGCCGGCCCAGTTGGCGCCCTCCCCGCGGGCGACGATCATGGGCAGGCCGCTGCCGGACATCCGCGCGGCGCGCTCGCCGTCTGCGATCACCAGCTTCGCACCCGAGTCGCCGAGGCCGTACTCCAGTTCCTGCTCGGTCCACCAGGCGTTCAGCGGGACGGCGACCGCGCCGGCGGCGAGCACGGCGGAGAAGGAGACGATCCATTCCGGATAGTTGCGCATGGCGAGGGCGACGCGGTCGCCCGCGCGTACGCCGTAGTCGTCCACGAGCCGGTTGGCGAGGGTCGCGACCAGCCGGAAGTGCTCCTCGTAGGTGATCCGCTCGTCCTCGTAGACGACGAACACCTTGTCCCCGTGGAAGCGGGTGATCTCCAGGAGCGCGCGGAAGGTCGCGGGGGCGTGTTTCCACGCCCGGATCCTGCTGCCGCCGACCTCGACCTCTTCCATCTCGAAGAGCTGACCGGGCGCGGTGAGCTGGGCTTGGACCTGTTCGTGCGTGATCGTCATGATGAACGTGCTCCCGGATGAATACGTTAACCGGAGGTTTCACGATACCGACCGGTAGGTATGGCCGCCAGGTGTCCACCTCGCGAAACGCCGCTTGCATGCCCATGCCCGGCGGTGCATACTCTCTACACAAGCAAGAACATGAGGTTGCCTGCATAGCCATGCAGGGGAGTCTGGGGGGCCGATGAGGGCGGCGATCGCCGGAGCGAGCGGATACGCGGGGGGAGAGCTCCTCCGCCTGCTGCTGGGCCACCCCGACATCGAGATCGGCGCGCTCACCGCGGCGTCCAGCGCCGGCACGAGACTGGGCGCGCACCAGCCCCACCTGCCGTCCCTGGCCGACCGGGTCATCGAGCAGACTACCCCGCAGGCGCTGGCCGGGCACGATGTGGTCTTCCTCGCGCTGCCGCACGGTCAGTCGGCCGCCGTCGCGGCCGAACTCGGCGACGGCACGCTGGTCGTCGACTGCGGCGCCGACTTCCGGCTGGCCAGCGCGGAGGAGTGGACGGCCTTCTACGGAGGCGTCCACGCGGGCACCTGGCCCTACGGCCTTCCCGAACTGCCCGGCCAGCGGGAGGTCCTGCGGGGCGCCCGGCGGATCGCCGTGCCCGGCTGCTACCCGACCGCCGCGACCCTGGCGCTGTTCCCCGCCTTCGCGGCCGGGCTCGCCGAGCCCGACGTGGTGGTGGTCGCGGCCAGCGGCACCTCCGGGGCCGGCCGCGCCCCCAAGGCCCACCTGCTCGGCAGCGAGGTCATGGGCTCGGTCGGTGCGTACGGAGTCGGCGGGGTCCACCGGCACACGCCGGAGATGGAGCAGAACCTGTCGGCGGTCGCCGGGCGGCCCGTCCGCGTGTCGTTCACGCCGACCCTCGCGCCCATGAGCCGCGGCATCCTCGCCACCTGTACGGCTCCCGCCGCCTCCGGGACGACCCCCGCCGCCGTGCGGGAGGCGTACGAGGCGGCGGTCAAGGACGAGCCGTTCCTCCACCTGCTGCCCGAGGGCGTGTGGCCGGCCACGGCGATGACGGTCGGGGCGAACACCGCGGTCCTGCAGGTCGCCCTGGACCAGCGGGCCGGGCGGATCGTGGCCGTCGTCGCCGTCGACAACCTCACCAAGGGCACCGCGGGCGGCGCGATCCAGAGCGCCAACCTCGCGCTCGGTCTTCCGGAAGAACTCGGCCTTCCCACCAATGGAGTCGCCCCGTGAGCAAGACCTTCCCTTCCGAGGAGCGTGCATGAGCGTCACCGCACCCCTGGGCTTCCGCGCCGCCGGAGTCGTCGCCGGGATCAAGAGCGGCGGCGCCCGCGATCTCGCCCTGGTCGTGAACGACGGCCCCTCGCGGGCCGCGGCGGGGGTCTTCACCCGCAACCGGTTCAAGGCCGCGCCGGTCCTGTGGTCCGCCCAGGTTCTCGACGGCGGCCGGGTCAGGGCGGTCGTGCTCAACTCCGGCGGTGCCAACGCCTGCACCGGCCCCCTGGGCTTCCAGGACACCCACGCCACCGCCGAGAAGGCGGCCGAGGTCCTCGGCGACTCCGCCGCCGAGATCGCGGTGTGCTCGACCGGGCTGATCGGCGAGAGGCTCCCGCTCGACGCGCTGCTCGGCGGCGTGGGAACGGCCGCGGCCCAGCTCAGCCGGGACGGCGGGCTGGCCGCCGCGGACGCGATCCGGACCACCGACACCGTCAGCAAGATCTCCTTCCGCCGTGGCGAGGGGGGTTACATGGTGGGCGGCATGGCCAAGGGCGCGGGGATGCTCGCGCCCGGCCTGGCCACCATGCTGTGCGTGCTGACCACCGACGCCGAGCTCGGTTCCGAGGAGCTCGACACGGTGCTGCGCAAGGCGACGGCGGTGACGTTCGACCGGCTCGACACCGACGGCTGCATGTCGACGAACGACACGGTGCTGCTGCTCGCCAGCGGCGCGTCCGGCGTCCGCCCCGACCTCGCCGAGTTCGAGAAGGTCGTCACCGCCGTCTGCGCCGACCTGTCCCGGCAGCTTCTGGTCGACGCCGAGGGCGCCACCAAGGCGATCGCGATCGAGGTCGTGGGCGCGGCGTCGGAGGACGACGCGGTGGCGGTGGGCCGGGCAGTGGCCCGCTCGAACCTGCTGAAATGCGCGATCCACGGCGAGGACCCCAACTGGGGCCGGGTGGTCAGCGCGGTCGGCACCACCGACGCGGTCTTCGAGGCCGAGCGGGTGAACGTGGCCGTCAACGGCATCTGGATCTGCCGGGGAGGCGCCGCCGGCGACGACCGCTCGAAGGTCGACCTGCGCCCGCGCGACGTGACCATCACGATCGACCTGTCCGCCGGCCCGCACAGCGCGACCGTGCACACCACCGACCTCACGGCGGCCTACGTGCACGAGAACTCGGCGTACTCGTCATGAGCGTCCGACGCAACGGCGCCCTGGACAAGGCGCACACACTGATCGAGGCCCTGCCCTGGCTCGCCCGCTTCCACGGCGCGACCGTCGTCATCAAGTACGGCGGGAACGCGATGACCGAGGAGCACCTGCGGGCCAAGTTCGCCGCCGACGTGGTCTTCCTGCGCTACGCGGGACTGCGCCCGGTCATCGTGCACGGCGGCGGGCCGCAGATCCAGTCGCACCTCGACCTGCTCGGGATCGACAGCCACTTCGTGTCCGGCCTGCGGGTGACCACCCCGGAGGCCATGCAGGTCGTCCGGATGGTGCTCGTGGGGCAGGTCAACCGCGACGTCGTCGGGCTGATCAACGGGCACGGGCCGTTCGCGGTCGGCATGTCCGGCGAGGACGCCCACCTGTTCACGGCAGAGCGCAAGCACGTGACGGTCGACGGCGTCAAAGTCGACATCGGGCAGGTGGGGGAGATCGTCCGCGTCGAGGCGGGAGCCGTGCAGGCCCTGCTGGACGACGGGCGCATCCCGGTGGTGTCGTCGGTGGCCCGCGGCGACGACGGCGGGATCTACAACGTCAACGCCGACACCGCGGCCGCGGCGCTCGCCGTCGCGCTCAAGGCGTCGAAGCTGATCGTCCTGACCGACGTCGAGGGGCTGTACGCGGATTGGCAGCCTCCGGGCGAAGGCGAGGAACCGGGCTCGGGCTTGGAAGTGGTCAGCCGGATCACCGCCTCGGAACTCGCCGCGCTGCTGCCCTCGCTGTCCAGCGGGATGGTGCCGAAGATGGAAGCATGCCTGACGGCCGTGCGCGGCGGCGTCCCGCAGGCGCACGTGCTCGACGGGCGGGTGCCGCACGCCCTGCTGCTGGAGGTCTTCACCGACGAGGGAATCGGCACGATGGTCGAGCCGGACGCGGGCCCGGGGACGGACGGCCGGAGCCCGGTGAAAGTCGCAAACGGCGTCGTGAGCGGAGGGGATGCCAGGTGACCGGCAACGACGAACTGCGCGAACGATTCGCGTCGGCGTTCATGCACAACTACGGGGTGCCACCCGTCGCCCTGGCACGCGGCGAGGGCTGCGCCGTCTGGGACGTGGACGGGCGCCGCTACCTCGACCTCATCGGCGGCATCGCGGTGAGTTCGCTCGGGCACGGCCACCCGGCCCTGGTCGAAGCGGTGTCGCGACAGGTCGCCACGCTCGCCCACACCTCCAACCTGTTCCTGCACGAGCAGGAGGTGCTGCTCGCCGAGAGGCTGCGCACCCTGCTCGGGGAGCCGGCCCGGGTCTTCCTCGCCAACTCCGGCACCGAGGCCAACGAGGCCGCGCTGAAGATCGCCATCAAGTACGGCCGGACCCACGGCCGCGGCTACATGGTGGCGGCGGAGAACGGCTTCCACGGCCGCACGCTCGGCGCGCTGTCACTCACCGGCAAGCAGTCGATCCGCGACCAGTTCGGCCCGTTCCCGCTCGACGTGCGGTTCGTTCCGTACGGCGACGCGGACGCGCTCAAGAACGCCGTGACCGAGGACTGCGCCGCGGTCTTCCTGGAGCCCACGCAGGGCGAGGCCGGGGTCGTCCCGCCGCCCGAGGGCTATTTCCGCGCGGCCCGGGAGATCTGCTCCGCCACGGGCGCCCTCCTGGTCGCCGACGAGATCCAGTCGGCCATCGGCCGCACCGGGCACTGGTTCGCCCACCAGGCGGAGGGAGTCGTCCCGGACATCGTGACCCTGGCCAAAGGGCTCGGCGGGGGCATGCCGATCGGAGCCTGCGTCGGCCTGGGAGAGGCCGGCGAGGTCTTCACCAAGGGAGACCACGGCTCGACCTTCGGCGGCAACCCGGTCTCGTGCGCCGCGGCGCTGGCGGTGCTCGGCACCATCGAGCGCGACGGCCTGCTCGGCAACGCCGCGCGTGTGGGAGCGCTCCTCTCCGAGGGCATCGCCGCCGTGCGGCACCCGCTGCTCAAGGGCGTCAGGGGACGCGGACTGTGGCTCGCCGCCGTGCTGACCGCCCCCAAGTCGGCACAGGTGCAGGCCGCGGCCCAGGAGGCCGGTTTCCTCGTCAACGCGCTGCAGCCCGAGGCGGTCCGGCTCGCGCCGCCGCTTGTGATCACCGAACCCGACGCGCGGGTCTTCCTCGACGCGCTGCCCGGCATCCTGGAGGCCGCCGATGCCTGACGACAACCTCGTGAACACCGCCGCGCGGGTCCGGCACTTCCTGCGCGACGACGACCTGTCTCCCCAGGAGCAGGCGCAGGTGCTCGACCTCGCCGAGGCGATGAAGAAGGACCGGTTCGGTTACCGGCCGTTCGAAGGCCCTCAGGCGGTCGCCCTCCTCTTCGACAAGCCGTCGACCCGGACTCGCGTCTCGTTCTCCGTGGGCGTGGCGGAGCTGGGCGGGCTGCCGCTGATCATGGATGGCGGCACCTCGCAGATGGGACGAGGCGAGCCCGTCGAGGACACCGCGCGGGTGCTGTCCCGGCAGGTCGCGGCGATCGTCTGGCGGACGGGAGGCCAGGAGCGCATCGAGACGATGGCGGCCTACTCGTCGGTGCCGGTGGTGAACTCGCTGACCGACGAGTTCCACCCCTGCCAGATCCTCGCCGACCTGCAGACGATCCGGGAGCACAAGGGCACGGCCGGCGGGCTGACACTCGCCTACCTCGGCGACGGCGCCAACAACATGGCGCACTCCTACCTCCTGGGCTGCGCCATGGCCGGGATGCACGTCCGGATCGGGGCGCCCGCGGGTTACCTGCCCGATGCCTCGGTGCTGGACCGGGCCGCCGAGATCGCGGCGTCCACCGGGGGATCGGTCGTGGCGCTCAGCGATCCCGAGGCGGCCGCGGCCGGGGCGCACGTGATCGCCACCGACACCTGGGTCTCGATGGGTCAGGACGGCAAGGACGAGCGGGTGGCGGCCTTCACGCCCTACCAGGTGAACACGGCTCTGCTCTCCCTGGCCGACCCTGACGCGATCGTGCTGCACTGCCTGCCGGCGTACCGGGGGCTGGAGATGGCCGCCGACGTCATCGACGGACCGCGCAGCGTCGTGTGGGACCAGGCGGAGAACCGGCTGCACGCGCAGAAGGCGTTGCTGCACTGGCTCGTGACGCGGAGCGCGGAGGGGTTGTGAGCATCCCGCTCACCAAGGCGGCGCGGCACGCCCGGATCGTCGAGTTGCTGACCCGGCACAAGGTCCGCTCGCAGCCCGAGCTGGCCAGGCTGCTGGCGGAGCAGGGAGTGGAGGTGACCCAGGCCACCCTCTCCCGGGATCTCGACGAGCTCGGCGCGCTCAAGCTGCGGGCCGACGACGGTACTCTGGTCTACGCGCTGCCCGGTGAGGGCGGCGGCCGGATCCCGATCTACCGGGCCGGCGCCGCCAACGGATTCACCGAGAACCCCGACGCGCGCCTGCGCAGGATCGCCGAGGAACTCCTGGTGTCGGCGGAGGCGTCCGCCAACCTGGTGATCCTCCGCACGCCTCCGGGGGCGGCCCAGTTCCTCGCCTCGGCCGTCGACCACGCGGGCTGGGACTCGATCCTCGGCACGGTGGCCGGTGACGACACGATCCTCGTGATCAGCAGGAGCCCCACGGGAGGGCAGGCGCTGGCGGAATCCCTGCTCAGCCTGGCCACCCGCAGGACGCCGGACGTGACCAGGCACAAGCTCACCGCCGACGTCCACGATCACTCTCATGGAGACGAGGAAGCGTGACTGTGCGGGGCCGGTCCGTGTGCGGGGACCGGTCCACCCGTCGGCTAAGGTCGCGGATTAGTCCCGCACGAGGATCCGGTAGGAGGATCCACCACGAGGATTCATACGGAGAAACGCGCCGAGCGCTCGTCCAGGGGACGACCGGAAAGGCGTGAGATCTCCGTACGAGGGCTCCTCGCGGAAACGCACGCGGTCGCCTTTTGCCGGCGGAGATATGGAAATCGGAGGGAGAAGACGGTGGCGGACAACAAGCCGATGCGGCTCTGGGGTGGCAGGTTCGAGGGGGGACCCGCGGACGCCCTCACGCGCCTGTCGGTGAGTGTGCAGTTCGACTGGCGCCTCGCGCCGTACGATCTGCTGGCTTCGCGCGCGCACGCACGCGTGCTGCACCGCGCCGGCCTCCTGACGCAGGAGGAACTCGACCGCATGCTGGGCGCGCTCGACGATCTCGACCGGGCCTGCCGGAAGGGGGAGTTCCGTCCCACCGTCGCCGACGAGGACGTGCACACGGCGCTGGAGCGCGGCCTGCTGGAGCGGCTCGGCTCGCTGGGCGGCAAGCTGCGGGCCGGCCGCAGCCGCAACGACCAGGTGGCCACCGACCTGCGCCTCTACCTGCGTGACCACGTCCGCACGATCGTCTCCAGGCTGGTCGAACTGGAGACCGCGCTGATCAGCCAGGCCGAGGAGAACGCCGACGTCGCGGCGCCCGGCATGACGCACCTGCAGCACGCCCAGCCGGTGTCGTTCGGCCACCAGCTTCTCGCCCACGTCCACCCGCTGACCCGGGACGTGGACCGGCTGCGGGACTGGGACAGGCGCGCGGCGGTCTCGCCGCTGGGTTCCGGCGCGCTGGCCGGATCCTCCCTGCCGCTCGACCCCGCCGCCGTCGCCGCCGAACTCGGGTTCGACGCCCCGGCGCCGAACTCGATGGACGCGGTCGCCGACCGTGACTTCGCCGCCGAGTTCCTGTTCTGCGCGGCGATGATCGGCGTGCACGTCTCCCGGCTCGGCGAGGAGGTCGTGCTGTGGGCTTCGCAGGAGTTCCGGTGGATCGAGGTGGACGACGCCTACTCGACCGGATCCTCGATCATGCCGCAGAAGAAGAATCCCGACGTCGCCGAGCTGGCCAGGGGCAAGAGCGGCCGGCTGATCGGCGCGCTGATGTCACTGCTGACGACGCTGAAGGGCCTGCCGCTCACCTACAACCGCGACCTCCAGGAGGACAAGGAGCCCGTCTTCGACGCGGTCGACACCCTGCTCCTGGTGCTCCCGGCCGTGTCCGGCATGATCGCCACGATGCGGGTCAACAAGGCCAAGCTGGAGACCAGCGCGCCCGACGGGTTCGCGCTGGCGACCGACCTCGCCGAGTTGCTGGTCCGCCGCGGCGTCCCGTTCCGGGACGCGCACGAGGCCGTCGGCCATCTGGTGGTGTGGTGCCAGGTGAACGACAAGGACCTCGGCGAACTGACCGACGAGGAACTGGCGAAGGTCTCGCCGCACTTCGCGGTGGACGAGACGGGCGCGAGCGTCCGCGACGTGCTGAACGTGCACGGGGCGCTGGCCGCCCGCAGCGCCTTCGGCGGCACGGCGCCCGACCGGGTCCGTGGCCAGGTCGCGAACCTCCGGGAGATCGTCGACGGCCAGGCGGCATGGGCGAACGAGAACTGATCGACGACGTCGCGGGCGAGCCGCTCGGCCGCGACTTCTTCGACCGCCCTTCGGAGGTGGTCGCCCCCGATCTCCTCGGCCGGGTGGTCGTGCACGGGTCGGTGGCGGTCCGGCTGAGCGAGGTCGAGGCGTACGGCGGCCCGGGGCAGGACCCGGCCTCCCACACCTACCGGGGGCGCACGCCACGCAATGCCGTCATGTTCGGCGAGCCGGGACACCTCTACGTCTACTTCACGTACGGCATGCACTACTGCGCGAACCTCGTGTGCATGCCCGCGGGCACCGGCTCGGCCGTCCTGTTACGGGCGGGGGAGGTGGTCGCGGGCGTGCACACCGCCCGCATCCGCCGCATGCCGCACGCCGACGGTCCCGGGATGGAGGGCGTGGCCCGGCGGGTTCCCGACCGGGATCTCGCCAGGGGACCGGCCCGGCTCGCGGTGGCCCTCGGCCTGGTGAAGGAGCACAACGGCACGGACTGCTGCTCGGGTGGCCCCATCCAGGTGCACGAGGGCCGGTCGGTGCCGTCCGGCCAGGTGAGGACGGGCCCGCGCACCGGAGTGTCCGCCGGCGCCGACACCCCCTGGAGGTTCTGGATCGACGGTGACCCCACCGTCTCTCCGTACCGCGCGCACGTCCCCAGGCGCCGTGGCCGAGCCGCGCGCTGACGAGTCGCCAAGAAGTGGCGATAGGGTTCCGTGATCAGGCAGGCTTGTACGGAAGCCCGTACACCCACCATCGATAAGCGAAAGCCACGACCGTGACCGTAACTTCAGGCAATATCGTGCCGACGTCGGAGATGGGTGACATCCTCGACGAACTCGAGTGGCGCGATGTGATCGCGCAGACCACCGACATCGACGCGCTGCGCAAGGCGCTGGCCGACGGTCCGATCACCGTGTATGCGGGCTTCGACCCGACCGCGCCCTCGCTGCACGTGGGCAACCTCGCGACCCTGCTCATCCTGACCCGCTTCCAGCGGGCGGGACATCGCCCGATCGGGCTGGTCGGCGGCGCGACAGGCCTGATCGGCGATCCGAGCGGGCGCAGCACGGAGCGGGCGCTCAACTCCAGCGACATCGTCGCCGAATGGGTGTCCCGCATCAGGGTGCAGGTGGAGAAGTTTCTCACCTTCGAGGAAGGGCCGACCGCGGCCACGCTGGTCAGCAACCTCGACTGGACGGCCGAGCTGAGCGCGATCGACTTCCTGCGCGACATCGGCAAGCACTTCCCGGTCAACCGGATGCTCGCCAGGGAGTCGGTCTCCGCGCGGCTGGCCGGTGAAGGACTCAGCTACACCGAGTTCAGCTACCAGATCCTGCAGGCCAACGACTACCTGGAGCTGTACCGCCGGCATGGGTGCACGCTCCAGCTGGGCGGCAGCGACCAGTGGGGCAACATCACCGCCGGTGTCGATCTCATCCGGCGGGTGGAGAGCGCCCATGTCCACGCGCTCACCGGCAAGCTGATCACCAAGGCCGACGGCACCAAGTTCGGCAAGACGGCCGGCGGCGCCGTGTGGCTCGACCCCGCGCTGACCTCGCCCTACTCCTTCTACCAGTACTGGCTCAACGCCGACGACCGGGACGTCGTGCGGTTCCTCAAGGTCTTCACCTTCCGTACGAGGGAGGAGATCGAGGAGCTGGAGAAGGCGGTGGCGGAACGGCCGGCGGCCCGGGCGGCGCAGCGCGCGCTGGCCGAGGACCTGACCACCCTGGTGCACGGCGCCGACGAGCTCGCCCGGGTGATCGCGGCATCGCGTGCGTTGTTCGGGCAGGGTTCGCTCGCGGAACTGGACGCCCGCACCCTGGAGTCGGCTCTCGCGGAGGTGCCGAAGGCGGTCGTCCCCGCCCTGGGGGCGTCGTACGTCGACCTGCTCGCGCAGAGCGGGCTCGTCGAGTCCAAGTCCGCGGCGCGCCGGGCCGTGAAGGAGGGCGGCGCGTACCTGAACAACACGAAGATCACCGATGAGGAGTACGTGCCCTCCGCGGAGGATCTGCTGCACGGCCGGTTCCTCGTGCTCCGCCGCGGCAAGAAGACGGTCGGCGGCATCGAGGTCGCCTGATCGTCGGTACGTCGATCGCTTGGAGCCGTCCCGGCCGACCGGTCCGGGGCGGCTCTTTCGCGGTCAAGGTTCCTTGTGGCGCAGGTAACAATCTTGTGGCCTTGGCGGCAGCGATGACCAGAAGTCGCTGTCTGGCCTGGGGTTTTGGCCATCTCGGCGTGATTTGACGGCCGGGCGGACGTTGCCTAATGTTTTCCTCGCCCCCGGGGAGAGCGGGACGCCGAGAGGCGGCCGGGCCCCGACGGGCAAGCCACTCCGACAACCACCCAGATGAGGCGCTCGCGCCGGATCGGGGTCGTCTGCGGCACGGCGGAACCGAGAGGTTTGACGTGAGGCGGGCGAGGGTTTAAGATGGAGTGGTTGCCCCGAAAGGGGAAGGTCACTCTGACAAGAGCATCGGCCGAGATCACATGATCCGCTTCGGGTCTGTGACACGGTGATCGCCGAAGAGTCGGCCGGACGGAAGTAATCGCCCTGGATCTCGGGACCCTTCACGGGTTCTGGGTGATGGTGGTCGCGTCCGTTTCTTGAGAACTCAACAGTGTGCTAAAAGCCAGTGCATGAATCATGCATGACCCCGTCACCGTGTTGGTGGCGGATTCCTTTGACGGTGCCTTTCCTTAGCCGGGGGGTGCCGGCCAGGGGTGACACTTTTCAGACATTGTTTGGAGAGTTTGATCCTGGCTCAGGACGAACGCTGGCGGCGTGCTTAACA